>NZ_CP022881.1:0-609587 GCF_003491325.1 Staphylococcus sp. M0911 | reverse complement strand
AAGCAAAAACATAAATAAAAAGAATGCCGGTACTAATACAATAAAGAAATTAAGTAATCCTAAACCCATGACCGCTAAAATAGCACTCAAAATATTTTTTGCATTCTTTTTCTCATTAACTTTATCAATAGCCAATGAAGCATTTAATTCTTTAGCAATCATCTTAGGATTTCCTAAATGTTTTGCAATCTCTTCTTCAGATTTACCTTCATTTTTACCACTTACAAAATGTGTTTCGTACTCATTATAGATATCCTTTTTCTCATCTTTATCCATATGTTTTAAATGACTTATGAGTTGTTTTAGATAAGTATCTTTATTCATTGCGTTCACTCTCCTCTACAAAGGTATTAACTGCATTTGAAAACATTTGCCATTCTTCTTTCAATAATGATAATCTTTCTTGACCTTGATCGGTAAGCCGATAATATTTTCTTGCTGGTCCCTCGCTTGATGGTTGATAATACGTCGATAGTTCTCCGTTCTTTACCAATCTTCGTAGCAAAGGATAGACAGTGCCTTCTGCAATCGTCATATAACGAGAAATATTTTGTACTAAAGAATAACCGTACTGATCTTCTCGTTTAATGATAAGTAAGACTATCAGTTCTAATGCACCCTTTTTAAACTGTGTGTTCATAGTTAAACCTCCATAGTGTAATAATCAGTACTGAACATTACACAGTAGTTAGTATCTATAATATAACACCCACTACTGTACATTGCAAGGTACTAGATAATAATTACTTACGAATAATCATATTCTCTTCTTCCACACTTTTAAATTAATAAAGATAAAAACTTTTTTAGATTAATGATTAATAGTCAGAAATATAATTGGTATTAATTTCAAAACTAGATTTATTGTGCACACATATGTATAATGGATATTGTGGCTTTTTATAACGCTTACATATTTTAATTGAATAGCACATAAACATAGGTTTTGGGATAACTTCTACGGGGGAGTTAAAATGATTGAATTAGATGCTATTACCACACTGTGTTTAGCATGTATTTTATATCTTATTGGTCAAACGATCATTAATCATGTCTCAATTTTAAGAAAAATTTGTATTCCAGCACCAGTAATTGGTGGTTTAATTTTTGCTATTTTAGTAGCTGTCTTAGATTCATTTAATATTGTAAAAATTAAATTAGATGCCTCATTTATACAGGATTTCTTTATGTTGGCATTCTTCACAACGATCGGACTCGGTGCATCTCTTAAACTATTTAAAGTTGGCGGAAAGGTCATGCTATTGTACTTTATGTTCTGTGGTATTATGGCATTCTGTCAAAATGTAATTGGTATTTCATTAGCGAAGTTATTAAATATCAAACCTTTACTAGGTTTAACTGCAGGGTCAATGTCAATGGAAGGTGGTCATGGTAATGCGGCCGCTTATGGTAAAACCATTCAAGATATGGGGATTGATTCCGCTGTCACAGCCGCCCTTGCAGCCGCAACATTAGGCTTAGTATTTGGTGGTTTAATTGGTGGACCAGTTGTTAAGTTCTTAATTAAACGTTATAACCTAAAACCTGAACATAGTGACGATTCATTTAAAAATTATGGTGAAGTTGATTATAATCAATCACTTCATGAAAAATATAAACCTACTCAAATTTTCTTTATACAGTTCACGATTTTAGTTTTCTGTATGGCACTTGGTACATATATTGGAAATACATTTACTGATTTAACTAACGTTAATATACCAATGTATGTAGGTTCAATGTTTGTCGCAGTATTCGTGCGTAATATTTCTGAAGCTGCTGGTTTCAACATTGTTGACCTAAAAATTAACGAACAAATTGGAGATATTTCGCTAGGTATCTTCTTATCATTAGCTTTAATGAGCATTCAGCTAACTGAAATTTACTCATTAGCTTTACCATTAATCATTATAGTTCTTGTACAAGTTGTATTTATGATCTTGTTCTCTATTTTCGTTCTATTTAGAGGTTTAGGAAAAGATTATGATGCAGCAGTAATGGTCGGTGGATTTATAGGTCATGGTTTAGGTGCTACACCTAATGCAATGGCGAATTTAGATGTAATTACTAAAAAATATGGCAATTCTCCAAAAGCCTATTTAGTTGTCCCTATTGTCGGTGCTTTCTTAATCGACTTAATAGGTGTCATTATTGTTATGGGCTTTATACAATTTTTCCAATAATAAAATACCCGTACGCAAGACATGGTCATGTCTTACGTACGGGATTCTTTTATTTATCTCATCTTAATATAATTAACCTCTATGGATATCTAAACCACGTTGCTCAGCCCAAGATAACAAATCTGCATTAAATATCATATCTTTATGTGTTAATTCATTAATATCTTTAGCATCTAACATTGTCATTATTTTCTTTATATGATCTAAAAATGATTCGACATATTCAATGGTTTGTGTGATTCCGGCTTGCTCAACTTGATTTAAAAACGGACGCGACATACCTACCGCTTTTGCACCTAACGCCAAACATTTCACAGCATCTAATGGTGTACGTAAACCGCCACTCGCAAAGACATTCAGTTTATCTTGAAAATCAGAACTTTCTAATAGTGATTCAACTGTTGATTGTCCCCAATTAGATAAATAGTCCATATCTTTATTTGAACGTCTCTCGTTTTCAATATCTACGAAATTGGTTCCACCACGTCCACTGACATCGACGTATGTAACACCAACGTTAAGCAGTGATTTATATGTCTCTTTACTCATACCAAATCCTACTTCTTTCACAATCACTGGTACATTTACTGCTTTAACAATTGCTTCGATATTTTCCATCCAATTAGCAAACTCACGATTACCTTCAGGCATCACTAATTCTTGTGGTGAGTTAACATGAATCTGTAGTGCCTGTGCATCTAATAATTCAACAGCTTTAACTGCTTTGTCTACAGGTACATCAGCACCAACATTACTAAAGATAACACCGTCTGGATTCGTTTCTCGAACAATCGTAAATGATTCTGCCATTTTAGGGTTTCGTAATGCAGCATGTGTTGAGCCTACCGCCATTGCAAGCCCCGTTTCACGTGCAACAATCGCTAATTTTTCATTAATTTGTTTTGTCCATTCACTACCACCCGTCATGGCATTAATATAAACTGGATATTTCATATTAAAATCGGACGTCTTAGTTGTTAAATCTACATCATCTACATCAATATTTGGAATCGAATGATGAACAAACCTCACTTTATCAAAATCAGATAATGTAGCATCATGTTGAGCCATCGCTATTTCAACATGTTCATTTTTTCTTTGCTCTCTCTGAAAGTCACTCATTACTATACCGCCTTTTCCAAATGATTCATTTTATAATTACAAGGTTTAAAACCATTTTTTTCTTTTGAAGAAGATAATTAAAATAATTGATATGATTAGCATGACAAATAGACAAATAAAGTAGCCATAATGCCAATTTAATTCTGGCATGTACGCAAAGTTCATGCCGTAGATACCTGCAATAAAAGTTAAAGGTGAAAATATTACAGATACTAATGTTAAGATTTGCATAATATTATTCATTCTAAATGAAGTATAGGATTCGTAATTTTCACGTATTTCATTTGTCATTTCTTGAGATGTACGAATTACATTACGTTGTTTAATTAAATGGTCATCAATATGTTGAATGTACATAGAATGCTTTGTATCGATAATTAACTTACCTTCACTTTTAATCGTATCTACCAATTCTTGCATTGGGAATAAAACTCGCTTTATTTTAATCAAATCAGAACGTAGTTGGAATACATTATCCATTACGCTTTTACTATAGCGATCATCTACATGTCTGTCCTCAAATGTATATACCTTATCTTCAATGTCATAAACAAAATTAAAATATTTATCTACCATGCTATCTAATATATGTATCACTATATCCGCACAGTCCAAATCAGAAACATGATGTTTTTGATTATCTTGAACTACTTTTTTAAGTGATTCAAAGCGTTTATGATGATATGTTACCAATGTATTACCTTGCAAGAAAACATTTAAAGCAATAGCAGCATAATCATGTGTTAATATACTGTGAAAAACAATATATTGATAGTCTTCATATGCCTTGTATTTCGCACGAGGAATGCCATTAATCGCATCATCGATTTCTAAATAGTTAAAGTCAAAATGATTTCTTAAAAATTCATTTTCTTTCTCTGTAGCATCTTCAAAATCATACCAAACAATTGTCGCTTTACTTGGAACATCTTCTATGCGACTCACCTCAGTTAAAGGTTGGGTAGTTGTTTGGTATCGAATGGTCATCGTCATCTCTTTACCCCCTGATAAGCAATTCTTTTTTATTTTATCATGAATTGAATTACGTGTATGTCTTAATTTAATTTAGTAAAATAAGTATCAAGCAAACAATAAAGGAGTAATAGTCATGTCTCAAACATTTACTGTAAGTAAAACAGTGACAGAAGATTTTATCGATCACAATAATCATATGCATGATGCATACTATAATATCATTTTTAGTGATGTCATTGATGATTTTAATTATAGTCACGGTCTTTCTTTAGATGAACGTGCACAATATGAATACACAACATTTACAATTGAAGAACATACTAGCTTTTTATCAGAACTAACATTAAATGAACAATATTACGTTGAATTATATATTTATGATTACGATTATAAACGCGTTCATTTCTTTTTAAGAATGATTCGTCAAGATGGTGAAGTTGCTGCAACCAATGAAGTCATGATGATGGGAATCGACCAAAACAAGCGCCGTTCTGCCGCGTTTCCAGAAGATTATTATCAACAAATTGAGCGCTATGCTCAACAAGAACAACTAACAATTGAATGGCCTAAGCAATTAGGTCATCGTATTGGTATTCCTCATAAGGGGGATCAATCATGAGTGAATCTATCCGCTATACCATCCAAAACGAATTACTAGATTTGTATGATGATGTCAAAGTAGGACTAAGTGACTTAAACGAACAAAAAGCGTTGACTATCAATGGTCCTGCTTCCAAGTTATTCAAACGTGCGACACGTATGAGTTATATACAAGGACAAAAACAAGCCATAGATGAAATGAATCAATTACTTGAAACATATGACGAAGATGAACAATTCCTTGAACACTATAATCAATTAGCAAGTCGTATAAGAAATGATAATATTGAAAAAGTCTTTTCATTTAGTAATTTGACTGATATTCCGAGTCACTTTGAGGAAACAATAGCTGATCTTTACTTTTCAAAGGGACAAAATTTCATTATCAAACATATCAATTCTATTATGGAATAAACAAAAACGATGAACAACATAGATTGTTGCTCATCGTTTTTGTCATTTTAATTATTATTAAGTGCTTTGGTAATTTGTTTAATCACTTTATGTGATTCTCGTATTGGATACAGTGGGAAATCATGAACCATTCTTGGATATTCATAGAACGTAATTTCTTGACCCATCATTTCTAATTTTTCTTTAAATAAATGCATATCTGGATTGATCATTTCTCTTCCACCACCAAACATATAAACAGGTGGTAAGCCTTCTATTGGACCATATATTGGAGATACACGTTTATCTGTGAGAGGCACACCTTCTGCCCAACGTTTCATAATCTCATTGACACCGAAACGACTAATTAATATATCTTTCCCTAAAAGTTCATCTGTGATGTCTTTGTTTGATAATGTAGCATCTAATAATGGTGAAATTAAATATAATTGGCGTGGTACTGGTTCATTATTTTCGATGAGCGTTTGAACTAAATTCAATGCCAGTGCGCCACCAGATCCATCACCCATCACAATAATATGTTCAGCACCTACTTCATCCACGAGTTGATTATAGACATCTCTCACTGCTTTTTCTGTATCTTCAATATGATAGTCTGGTGCTTTAGGATAAATAGGTAACACCACTTCATGTATGGTAGATAATGTTAACTTATCAATAAATCTCCAATGAAATGGTGAAGGTTGCAACGTATTATAACCACCATGTAAATACAATATTTTTCTTTTTGACTCGTGTCTAAAGTTAAATCTAAATACCTGCATATCCCCTAACATCAGTTTATCTAAATTCGCTTTAACATTTAGTGTAGAGGGTTGTTTATGTTTTTTTTCATTTTCAATTTGTCTTTTTTCAAAAAACTTATCCACTGCTTCATCATTGTCGAAAAATATTGAACGATTGTGCAGAATATACTTGTTTACCACTCGGTTCATGAATCGATTCTTCATAAATAACTAAACCTACCTCTTTGCAATTTTTAAAATTAAAAAACAATTTGATTAAAAACCTACATTCGTAACTTAAAAAGGGATATAATTTAAAGTATATTTTAATTTAGTCATGAATTTCATTTTATAAATTGTCTAATTTTTATTGTCTTTGATTATTCATTATTATAACAAAATAAGACTGGAAATGATAAATAAAGATATGACTATTTTCAAGGAGGCAGCATTATGACTAATCAACAAAGAAGATTAGAAAACTTTGATGATGCATTTCAAAATGAACCAATGCATCGCGGTAAACAATATGGTAAGAAAAAACGCTCTTGGGTAAGTATGATCATTCAATTTATCGTATTTGTACTAACAGCAATTACAGGTTATAGCATGTACAATCAACCAATCTTTAACATTGTATTCGCTAAACAAACCATCGATTTCCATCAACTTAAAAATTTCCAAGATACTGTAACTCAAGTTGGTAATATTAATATCAATTTAGGTAATATAGACCAACTACAACAATCCATTGACCGCTTATTATTGGTCTTTTACGCCTTTTTCGCTTTATGTATTATTAGTATGATTTTATCTATATTAACGATTATCTTTAATCGAAGTGCTTTAAAAGTTATTAACATGTTATTCTTGGCTATTATGTTAGTTATTACAATGTATTTTAGTTATATTATTCATACCTTAGCTGAAAAAATAGCAGATTCATTTAAACAATATTATTTATCAGTATCACCGGATCAAGTTGTGACTGAAGCTGATGCCATCCATAATGCGTTAATTTTATTAGCATGCAGTATTGGATTGTTAATCATTAGTTTATTCTTTAGAAATAGAAGAATTCGTATTAAATAATTATAAAGTGCCATTGGAGCCATCTGATTAGATGTGTACCCCGATAGCACTTTTTATTTTAAAATCTTTAAAATACTACTATAACAAACTTCGTTTCCTTTTTTGTTCGCCTTAGTTTTCCTAAGGCATAAGTGGGAGTGGGACAGAAATAATATTTTCTTAAAATTTATTTCGTTGTCCCACCCCGGCAAGGTTGACTAGAAATGAAAAGCTTGGTACAAGCATATCTTCATTTCAGTCAACTACTGCCTAAATATGAATGTAACTTGAAATATATATTTATGTCCCAGCCTGACTAAAAAAATGGGATCGATATCGAAGTCGATACCGATCCCATAAAAATCATGCCCCCACAACACAATTTTTATCATCTTCTATTTAATACTTTTATTCATTAAGTCATCTCTTAATCAATTTGTCTTAGTCTTCTGCTCTTGATTTAGCGGCTGATGCATCTGCTTTTTTCTTACTTTGTAAGAAGAAACTTAAAATAAGTGCTACTAAACTTATAATAGTTGCAATGATGAATGCATCGTTAATACCTTCTACAGAAGCTAATTTGTTAACATATTGTAATAACACTTTCATGGCACCTTGTTCGCCACCAAATTGTTGTGCTAATTCACGCATATGGTCTTGAACCATTGGATTTGTTTTATCCAATTCTTCACCAAATGCAGCAACATGATTTGTTGTTTGTGTAGTCATTACAGTAACAAGAATGGCGGTACCAATTGAACCTGCTAATTGTCTCATCGTATTTACAAATGCGTTACCATGAGAAATTAAACGCGCTGGTAATGCGTTCATACCTGCAGTCATGATAGGCATCATGATAAATGCCATACCAAATGAACGTAAAACATAAATACCCATGATTGATAAGTATGGTGTATCCATATTTAACTTAGTTAATTCCCAAGTTGCGTATGTCATAACGCCAATACCAAAAATAGCTAATGGTTTAATACCAATCGTATCAAGTAATTTACCTGCAATAGGACCTAAGGCACCCATTACTAATGCACCCGGAAGCATTAATAGACCTGAATCTAACGCTGAGAAACCACGTAGATTTTGTAAATAGATTGGTAAAAGAATCATACCACCATATAAACTCATCATAACAATCATATTAATCACTGTTGTTAGTGTATATGTTGGGTATTTTAAAACTTCTAAATTTAACATTGGTGCTTTCATTCTTAATTCTCTAATAACAAATAAGGTAATGAAAATAATACCAATGATAAACATTGAAACAATTTCAGTTGAACCCCAACCTTTATTACCAGCTTCAGAGAAACCATATAATAAAGCGCCGAACCCAATTGTACTGTAAATAATACCAGGTACATCGGCTTTAGGATTCGTTGTTCTTTGGTACAGTCTAAACCAGAAGAAACCAACTGCAATTGTAACAAGTCCGATAAAGAACATACCGTAGAACATTAAGTTCCAGTCATAATTTTGTACAATATAACCAGATAATGTTGGTCCGATTGCTGGTGCTAAAATCATGGCAATACCCATTGTTCCCATTGCTACACCACGTTTTTCTGGAGGGAAAATCGTAACAATAACATTAGAACCTAATGGCATTAAGATACCAGCACCGATAGCTTGTAAAACACGTCCTGTCATCATTATCGGGAAGTTCATTGAAATCGCACATATCAATGAACCAAATGTAAAGAGTACTAAACCTATAATAAATAGCTTTCTATAAGAATATTTATTAAATAGGAAAGCACTTATTGGTATTAAAATACCGTTAACTAACATAAATCCTGTCATTAACCATTGACCAGTTGATGCAGAAATATTAAATTCAGTATTAATTTTAGGTAAGGCAACATTTAATAAAGTTTGGTTTAAAATAGCAATAAACATACCAAATAACATTGCCGCTAAAATCTTACCTCTTGTGATACCTTTACCGAAGATAAAATCAGACTGTTGATTTTTAATCTTCTCATTAACTCTAGCCTCTTCTGAGTTAGGGTTAATTGGTTTGTGAACTTCGTCAACTTCATTCTCCTCATCTGATTTATGAGAAGTGTCTTCAGAGCGACGTAACGTCCCTTGTTCATTCTTTATAGAATCATCCGATTCATTTATAGATTCGAAATGATGTTTTCTTTTATCATCTTCAATGTGATTAGAAGTAGAACTAAAATCATTTGGAGATGATGTTTGTGACTCAGATTTTTCTAAATCACTTGCTTTAAATTTAGATTGATATGATTGACTCTCAGAACCTTTTGTTGAGCGTTGTTCCACTTTTTGGTTTTTAGATTTTTTCTTACTTTTAACGATGAAGAAATTAATCAAACCAAGAAGTATGAGCGCGATTAAAATATAAACAATAATGAAGGTCGTTGTCATTTAATGACCCCCTTAATTTTTATGAATTTTGACTTCAGCGTTCATACCTGGAACAACATTTTTAGATGGTTCAGAATCTAGAGAAATTCTAACTGGTACAACTTGTGATACTTTAGTGTAGTTACCATCACTATTAGATGAAGGCATTAATGAGAAGCTAGCTGCTGTAGCATCACCGATTTGATCGACTTTACCACTTACAGTTGCTTTTTGTCCGTCGATATCAACATCAACGTCATTACCTTTTTCAATATCAGCAACGTCTTTTTCATCAACGTTAGCAGTAATATATAAATCATCTAAATTGTACGCATAAGCGATTGGGTTCCCAGCTTGAGCCATTGAACCTTCCATACCATCTGTTTTAACGATTGTGCCGTCTTTAGGCATTTTGATGCTCATCTCTTTAGATTGACCACCTTCGCCTTGAGCTACAACTTCAGCAACTTTATCGCCTTTTTTAAGTTTCTCACCTTGTTTAACGTCAAGTGATTTAATTTCACCTGAAGCAGGGCTTGCTATTTTCATTTGTTCGCCATCTACTTTGGCGTTATCAGTACTAACATAGCTCGTTGCATTGTTCCAGAAGTAGAAACCGACTACTCCGATAACAATCAACACAATGATAGTAATGATATTAATTAATACCATTTTCTTCATGAATATATCCTCCTATTTGCTTTTAAAATTCACTTTATCTATTATAGATACATGTAGATAAAAAAAACACCGACACTTTAAAAAAATGTGTCGGATTGATGACTAAGATGACTGCTTATGAAACGAAGAGCTAAATTTAAAATTATTCAAAGTATGATAGATTTATTAGATGAATATCCATTCGACGAAATAACGATTAAAATGATCTGTGCTTATAGTGGCGTTAACCGCTCAACCTTTTATGATCATTACAAAGATAAATATGATTTATTAGAACAAATTCAAAATTATCATTTATCTAAATATTTGAAATTACTCAAGTCTTTATATAACAACTTTGAAAGTGTGCGTGTCGATAAAACTAAGTTATATAAATTCTTTTTAATTGTTACGAAATATATTAAACGTAAAGAAGCATTCTATCGAGCTATATTTATTACATATCCTAATAAAGGATTAGCAATGGAATATTTTAACGCTACTAAAGTTGCTTATGAAAATGTGATTGAAGATTATCCAAATTCAATTCAAAATAAATCATTGTTCATCACCTATTCTATCGGTGGACAAGTTGGTGTCATATTTTATTGGTTACGCAATGGTTGCAAAGAGTCTCCAGAAGTAATTGCTGAAAACCTATTAGCAAATACAATTAAATTACAAAGATAATCAAATTAAGCCAGAAAATGAGCATATATAACTCATTTTCTGGCTATTTTTTGTATCGTTACTCAAATCAATTATGATGTTCGACGTTGTAGTCTCGTATAAATAGTCTGTAAAATAATCATAATTACTGCTGTTATACTAATAATCACAACATAAGGTGTTACATTATGTTCGCCCATGACATTAACTAATGAAGACATAAGTCCTCCTAATAGAAATTGTACCAATCCTAATAAACTGGAAGCACTGCCTCGCCCTTTTGTACTTTCATCCATAGCAATTGAAAAGCCTAAACTTGCGACTGCTGTAACCGGTGCAACTAAGACAATAAATCCAATGACTAATATCCAAAAACTCAAATGATTAAGCAGTGTCATAGCTACAATCACAACGCCAAGTACTTGAATATATGTCACAATTTTTAACAATTGTCGTCTCTCTATTCGATCGACAAGTACACCCACTAATTGACTTGAAATAATTAAAGTAATGCCAATCGCTGCAAACATAATACTAAATTGTAACGCTGACATGCCATATATTTTTTGAATAATAAAAGGTGATGCTGAGATATAGGTAAATAACATAATAAATGAAAATCCTTGAATTAACATTGGTAATACAAATTTAGGTGTCGCTAATAGATGTTTAAAGTTTTTAAACATTTCTTTAATGCCGTTACTATCTTTTTCATCTTCCTGTAAAGACTCAGGCACTTTGGTTAGAGAACCAATAACCATTAATATGCCAAATACAGTTAATATAATAAATACCATTCTCCAAACGGCGAAGCTTAAAATAATACCACCAATTGCTGGAGCAATAACTGGTGCAACACCGTTTACTAACATGAGTAATGATAAAAATTTTGTTAACTCCTTACCTTTATACATATCACTGGCAATAGCTCTTGAAATAACGGAAGCTGCCCCACCTGTTACACCTTGAATAAAGCGTAACGCAATCATTACTTCGATATTAGTAACAAAGACAATACCTAAACTTGCTAATGTATAAATGAACATGGATATCCATAACGGTTTCTTTCTTCCGGTCGCATCTGATATAGGACCAGCAAATAAGTTTCCTAACGCTAACCCAATCATAAATAATGATAATGTGAGTTGTGCATTTGACGTTGTTGTATGGAAGTCATTTTTAATTTCTGGTAATCCCGGTAAAAACATATCTATAGATAATGCACCAATTGCTGTAAGTGCACCTAAGATGATTACAAATATAGGGGATTGCTTTTTCGATTGTACCTTCTGATTCATTTCTGAAACCACCTTAATATTTATTTAGTAAATGGCTAGATTTTTACATATATCAATATATTACGCTATACATTCTATTTTATGCAATTGAATATTTTTCTCCCTACATATAAAAATAGGACGCAGGTCAGTGTTCGTTATTTAAAATAAGATCACATGTCCTACGCCCATCATTACTATTTATTCGTTAGATTCTTTAATTAAATTAAAATCATTACCTTTGGATGTTTCTTCTAATTCATAATCTTTATTAATCAATTGACCATTTTCATTTATTTGTTGGATCGTCGCTTTCACTTTATCTCCACTTTGACTTGCACTTATGACTTGATTTGTTTGAAATGATACTAATTGATTATTCTCTAATTGATGTTTCATGGTGTCATATAATGAAGTGTTTTTCTTAAAGTAACTTGATATTAAATCAAAGTTATTTTCATTCATTGCTGAATTTAATGCCAATGAGTACCCACTAAAAAATTGAGTGAGTTTGTTTTTCAAACTATTTTCTTCTTTTTCTTTTTTAGCAACATATTTATCAATTTCATCACTATCGAAATCTAATGTGATTGTCGTATTATCTTTAAGTTTTGAAGCTTTAATGGTCTTAGTTTCTGATTCGAAAGTTTTATCTTTAGCTGAACCTTCAGCAGATACAGTGATATCTTTATTCTTCGGATATGGACCATACTCTTTAGAATTTGAATATGATAACGTACGATCATTAATAATCACTTTTTTTGATTTATCAGTAAGTTTAGATGCACCTTTTAATTTAATGTTGAGATGTGCTTCATCAAAATCTTCAGTCACATTGACGGTCTCACTATTTGTAACTTTAAAATCAAAGTCAAGTTTCCCACTAAACACACCATTCTTCGTTTCTTTAGTAGCATCAATACTATAATTACCTGGAATATAATGGCCTAATGGCGTTGTTTTATCCGCTTCTGCAATTACTTTTTTACGTTTACCACCGGATTTAAATTCATATTTTGTATCTACTTTCGGTTTGACAACCGGTTGTTTTGTCGGTGCATTGAAACTCATATTATCAAATATAAGATATCGTGTCCCATTTTTACTCACGCGTAACACATCTTGACCATCCCTTGTTTGAATATAAGATGCCACGCTAGAATGGCTTTTATTTAATTTATCAACTGTATTTCTGACATCTCTAATAAAGTTTTTTATTCCTACTTCTTTTTTTATATATTTAATATATGCCGAAGCTTCATCAGGATCTACCTTATTATCTTTAGTACTGAGTAATGTAGCCACTTTTTGATTATCGTCATTGTCTATCGCATTGACTAAAATTTTTGTTTGAGCATTAGGTGAATTAAAATTTCTTAATAGGAAAAATAAAATGACCAATAAGATGATAATAAAAAATATAATCGCAACTGGTACAATCTTTCTAATCTTTATATTTGTCGTTTTATTTGAAGATTGATTTGTGCTGTTTTCATGTTGTTCGCTATTACTTTGCTTACTTTTATTCTTTGTTTCTTTTTTTATTGACTGGCCACAATTTTGACAAGTGTGTGCATCCTTCTCCACAGAAGCACCACACTGAGGGCACTGTTTCATCTTATCACCTCTACTCAATTTCCAAACACTCGTCAGTTTAAAAAATATTTCCCATCTACAATTTATATCTATTGTTAAAAACGATTAATTTATTATTAATTTCAATAATTCAATCAATATACATTCTATTATTACAGATAATTTCATTATATAACTAAATGATTTCCAACAACATACATATTTAGTCTTATGACTCATCTATTATCAAATTATATTCCTAAAACTTCTATTATGTATAGTGTTTATTTAATGATATTTACGATAATTTAGAGCTGTAATTTGTCATTCGATAATTAATAACTTCTAAGATATGTCTCACTTGATCTAAATCTTCGGAAGAGAAATCTTTTGTAAAATCCATTGCGATATCATTAATCAATGTTTTACGCTTCTCCATGTAGGCCTTGCCTTTTTTAGATAAAGTTATAAACTTTAGCCTTTGATCGATATTAGCATTGGGCTTTTCTAGAACAACTAATCCTACATCTAATAATTTACTAATTCTTCTGCTTACCGCTGCTTTATTAACACCTTGTTTTTCTGTAATTTGACTTATTGTCATCGATTCATTATTAAGCATTGCTAAAACATTGGATTGTTCGACGGAAATGCCGTATTCATTTTGTAAATCTTTCAACAATTTAGCAGTTAAAGTATTTACATTATTGATAAACATTTCTAAAAATGCGATATGATCTTCTAATTGTCTAGTCATATATATATCCTCAAGACCGTGTTGATTTATATAAATTATTTATTTTTCATCCTATAAATGATATCAAGAAAAATTATAAAATGAAACCTTTAAAACAGTTTTATCACAATAACTTTTGAGTTGCTTATTTATTTACTATCAACTACATTTATATGTACATACAATATTGAGGTGCACGCGCATGATTCCTTTGATTTTAACATTACTTATCATCATGATTGTCTTGTCATTATTAATTAACCAGTACGTCACTTTGAGTGTGACAGGATTTATTTCTACTATTATATTAGGTTTCTTGAATTTAATATTTCATCTCATTACGTATAGCATTCCATATGAATTGATGGTGCTTATGCTTATTTTAATCTCATTTTGTTTATTTAAACACCATGCTATTTTGTTTAATCCGCGTGGTCGTCAATTTATTAAACAAATGGGTTTGAGCGTCATGCGCTTAACGTTATTTATTAGTGCTTGTTACTATATTATCTTTTCACCGTTACTTATTATTAATGGCATTGCATTATGGCTATGTTTGATTGGATTTACAACATTATATGCATTTCTTTGTTATCTCATATGGTCATCTGTCTTTGGTTCACGTCATTTCATTCAATCAGTTGATTTAATTATTGTATTAGGGGCAGGTATATTTACTGAAGAAGTGACACCAATGTTAAAAGAACGATTAGACCGTGCACTTGAAATTTATCATCATTCTGAACATAAGCCTCAACTACTTGTATCAGGCGGACAGGGGCCAGATGAACCTATACCAGAGTCAATCGCAATGCAACGATATTTGATTAAACAAGGCGTCCCTAATGACAATATTTTATTAGAACAACAATCTACTAATACACACACAAACTTTGTATACTCTAAAGAAATTATTCTTCAATATTTTAACAATATGCCAAAGATGGTATGTGTCACAAGTCAGTTTCATATATTGCGAGCACTCAAGTTAGCCCAAAATTTAGATATTCCAACCTATGGTGTTGGCAGTCATACGCCTTATCATTTCTTCCATATTGCTTTAATTAGAGACTTTTTAGGCGTGATGTATCAATACCGATTACTTTTAACGATATATTTTGCACTCACATTTTGGATAAGTATCATCATTTTATGGATAAAATAAAAAGTGTCTTGTATACGCTACATTTTTACGTACATAAGACACTTTTTTATAAATGTTCTATCAATTGATATACTTTGCAATCTTGCCATCTTCAAGGTAAATGACTTTATCAGCATATTCAAACAATCGTTGGTCATGTGTGACCATAATGCCACACATATCATTATTTATAATTTCCTCTTTAATCATTTTTACTACGGATAATGCTCGTTTAGCATCTAAACTAGCTGTTGGTTCATCTGCTAATAACAGTTTAGGATCATTCATCAATGCTCTCATAATCGCAACTCTTTGCTTTTGTCCACCCGATAACATATGAGGAAAGGCATTTAATTTGTCTGATAATCCAATGTCCATTAATAACTTCGACGCTCGTTGATTTGCTTCCTTTTTAGACATTCCTGCTTCTCTTCCTACAATTGTAAGTTGATCCCTCACTGATAAATAAGGCACTAAATGAGATGATTGGAATATAAATCCAATATCCGTTAAACGACGTTCAGTATTACGTCGAGTATTTGAAAATAATGGCTTTCCTTGGTAATTAATCTCTCCTTTTGTTTGGGAAAGTAAACCACCTAGAATGGATAATAAAGTAGATTTTCCTGAACCTGAAGCACCAGAAAGTATAACAAACTCTCCTGGTTCAATTGTGATATCAATATCTTTCAATACCTTTGTTTCAGTATCTCCTTTACCAAATGTTTTCACAAGATGATTAACTTGTAATGACACTATTCTCCACCTCCTATTGCTTCTATTGGATCAACCTTAACAACTTTAATAAATGATAATAATGCGCCGACTATAGCAACGATAATAAAAATACCAATCACTAAAATATAATTTATTGTATTTAAATGAAATGGCATGGTCACAGGTAAAATCATAGCAATACCAGCAATTATACCGACTGAAATGACTACGGATAATAATGTCACTATTAGAATTTGAAGTAATAAAGAAGTCAGTAAATGTCTTGTTTTGATTCCTATTGCTTTTAAAATGCCAATTTCTGATACTTTTTGAATGGTCATGACATAAAAGAAAGCACTCAGAACGATTGCTGTAATAACGAACAGACTCATCACCATCATTTTTAAAGGTGCTTGTTCAGCTTGATAACTTGCGATGTTTGCTTTCAATTCACCGGTACTCGTCACTTTGATTCCTGGAATATCGTTTATTTGCTTTTCTTCCTGTTGAGATAGTGTGTTAACAGGATAAAATAACGCATATAGTCTATTAATATCCTGGAACCCCTTTTGATTCATCAATACGATAGAGCTATGTGCATACATTGCATCATCAAGAACGCCTGTAACTTTATATGTTTGTTGATGGTGTTTGAACTGAATATCGTCCCCTATTTTAATACCTTCACCTGTCAGTTTTTGATTCACTGCAATTTGATTCTTCTTTGTAGGTAGTTGTCCTTCCTTCAAATCAAATTGCTGTTCTTGTGGAGAATACATTGTGAGTACATCTTCATCATTATTACCAGCCACTTCTAAACTTTGTATATTCATTTGAGTTGGCTTTATATTAATCACCTTATTAATTTTCATTTGCTGTTTTGATGATAGATGAGATTTTTCAATCTGAGGTTCTTTCATATCTTGAGTAATATAATGTGTTGATTTAAATTGATCGAACATAGACACATTTTCTCTAGCTAGTCCTTGTGCTAAACCACTAATAAATAACACCATTAAGCTTAATAAGACAATGATTAACATGATTAATACATATCTAAACTTATAAAATTTAATTTCATTCCATGCTAATTTCATTCATACTCGCTCCTAAACTATGTTTGTTGATAGTTGTATCATAAGAAACATTTGTGAACTGAATGTGAACTCAAGCATACATTGTTTTCTAAAATTTATTCATTGTATAATAAAGGAAAAAAGGAGTGTGGATATGAATCGTTGCCTTATTGTAGATGATGATCCTAAAATATTAAATTACGTTGTAACACATTTAGAAAAAGAACATTTCTATACATATACGCATACAAATGGTGAAGAAGCACTTCATTTTCTTGATAATCATCCAGTCGATATTGCAATCGTGGATATTATGATGCATGGGATGGATGGATTTGAATTATGTCATATGATTAAAGAAGTTTATGATTTACCAGTGATTATGTTAACGGCGAGAGATGCACTTAGTGATAAAGAACGTGCATTTATAAGTGGGACGGATGATTATTTAACTAAGCCTTTTGAAGTTAAAGAGTTGATCTATCGTATTAAGGCTGTCTTACGTCGTTACCACATCCATGCGGATGAAACATTAACGATTGGGAATTTAACGTTACATCAAGCTTATATGGAAGTAGTAGTAAATGGTAAAACGATGACATTACCTAACAAAGAATTTCAACTTTTATTTCTATTAGCTTCAAATGAAAAGCAAATATTTTCTAGGACACATCTTATCGAAAAAATATGGGGTTATGATTACGAAGGTGATGAAAGAACTATTGACGTACATATAAAACGATTGCGACAACGATTGCAGCAACTAGATTCAGACGTGACAATTAAAACAGTACGTGGTCAAGGTTATAAGGTAGAACATCATGTTTAAAACGTTATATATCAGAATCGCTGTCTATACTATTACTGTCATATTATTCAGTGCCTTTATTAGTTTTATTTTGACAAATATCTATTACCATTTTAATTTAAAGGCGTCTAATGATGCGAAAATCATGACAACGTTAAAAGAATCAAGAGATTTTGAAAGTGACAATAATAATCAACTTAATCATTATTTTAAACATCTTGGTCAGATGAATTATCAAATTATGACAGTTGATCAGGATGGTAAAAAAACATTCTATGGTGCAAAATTTAGAAAAGACAACTTATCACAACGTCATATTAAAAGTGTCTTAAATGGCAACGAATATCATGGTATTAAAAATAAGTCTTTCGAACTTTTTGTAACTGGCTTTTTCGATAATGAAACGGATAACACTGTAGGTTTACAATTTAAAAATCATCACGAAATCGTCGCTGTCTTTATGCGTCCTGATATTGGTGAAACATTTAGTGAGTTTAGATTATTTTTAGCAGTACTCTTAACTTTATTATTATTAATCTCTATTTCACTTGTCATCGCTTCAACCTATGCCATTGTTAGGCCTGTTAAACAATTAAAACAAGGTACAGAAAGATTAATGAATGGGGACTTTAACACTCCTATCAAACAGACCCGTCAAGATGAAATAGGCACACTACAATATCGCTTTGATACGATGCGTCAATCTTTAAAGCAAGTTGATGAAATGCGACAACATTTTGTTCAGAATGTATCACATGAAATTAAAACACCACTCACACACATTAGACAATCATTAGTCGATTTAGAACGCGCTAAAAGTCAAAATGAACGTCAACAAAGTATTAATCATATCTATCAAATTACAAACCAGTTGAGCGAACTAACAAAAGAATTACTATTACTTTCAGAACTAGATAATGCACAGCATTTAACATTTTCGGATTATATTCAACTCGATCAATTAATCAATCACATTGTACGACATGAACATTACGCTATCGATCAAAAATCACTTATGCTGATGTCAGATTTAGAGTCTACTTATTTCCTAGGAAATGAAAGACTGATACATCAGGCCGTTAGTAATCTTATTAGCAATGCCATCAAGTATTCTTACGATGCATCACTCATTAATATTGAATTGAAACAAATAGCTCAAGGCATTCAAATTCAAGTTACTAATCAAGGTGATATCATCGACACGTTAGAGCAATCTCATTTGTTTGAGCGCTTTTACAAGCGTAGTACAGATGACAATAGTAACGGGTTGGGTCTAGCTATTACACAATCTATAATCCAGCTCCATCACGGAAAAATACACGTTACTAGTAACCATCAAGATGGTACAACCTTTACAATTATTTTGCCCAAAAATATATAATACTTTCACAAATGAGCAATAAAGCTATGTGGTTATTATCTTTGATAATTAACCACATAGCTTTATATATTAACCGCTTATCTTTATTTATCCTTTTCCAAATAATTATTATGTTTTAATGATTGATATAGAGGAGGTTACACCTGTGCAATTAAAATTATTTATTAGCCCCACTGAACGAAAGCAATTTGTAGAAATCCATTCACCACAAATGGATAAAAGTGTACAAAAAATAATTCAAACTGTTGAAGACATTGATCGTTTAACCGAAATAAATGGCAAATTAGATGAAGATATATTCCAACTAAAAATTGAAGATATCGCTAGCTTCCGTACTCAACAAAAACAAGTTGTAGCAGTATCCAATGGCAAAGTTTTCAATACTAAATACCGACTATATGAGTTAGAAGAACAACTCCCAAACACTTTCATTCGTATATCTAAGTCTGAAATTGTTAATCAACATGCCATTATTAAACTACAATTAGAAGCAAACGGATTAATACGTATGTATTTAAAGAACTTAGACGATGATTACACTTATTCCTCTAGAAGATATTTAAAATCAATTAAGGAGAGATTATCATTATGAAAAATATTTATAAATCCCTTTTCATTAGTTTAATGATTGGATTATTGCTTTCTAATTTTTTCAGTTTTCTCTATGCTAATGGACACTATCATCCATTGTCACCGTCTTCAACAATGGGCACAATTTATTACCATCATTTTTCAGAGCCTATCATTATGTTAATATCAATGTCTATTTGGATGCTAATAGGTCTTTTATTTTCATTTAATAGCCTAATATTCAATGCTACTGATTGGAGTATTACAAAATCTACATTTGTTCATTTTATATGTAGTTATTTTCCATTTACTATCCTTGCAATCTTAGCAGGTTGGTTCCCCTTAAAAATGATGAGTTTAGTTTCATACACCATCATTTTCATAGGCATCTACATCTTGATATGGTTTATAAGTTACTTAAAAACAAAAAAAGAAATCAAAAACATTAATGAAAAGCTTATCAAATTTAATTCTAATCATTAATAAAAACGCCTCTCTTACTAGTAGTTGATCTACTTATAAGAGAGGCGCTTTCCTTTTATTATTTAACTTTTAAATATTTAACAATTTCTTTATTTACTGCGTGATACACATCTTCATGTTCTGATAAGTTTAAACCGAATGAAGGTACCATTTCTTTAATAGCTGGTTCCCATGATTTAAAGTCATCTTTATAACATCTTTGAAGGACGTCAAACATGATATCTACAGCTGTGGATGCACCTGGTGATGCACCAAGTAGCGCTGCTAATGTGCCATCTTCTGACGTAATCACTTCTGTACCAAATTGTAGGTTTCCTTTGGCATCTTTAGTATCTTTAATCACTTGTACACGTTGACCTGCAGTAATGACTTCCCAATCTTCATCTTTAGCATTTGGTAAGAAAACTCGTAAGTCGTCAACTCTTTCTTCGTTTGAAAGCATTAATTGTGATACTAAATATTTAGTTAAATCAAACTCCTTAACACCTGCTGATAACATCGTTACGATATTATTTGGTTTTACTGATTTAATTAAATCTAAGTATGAACCTGTTTTTAAGAATTTAGGTGAGAAACCTGCAAATGGTCCAAATAGTAATGAACGTTCGCCATTCACAAATCGAGTATCTAAGTGCGGTACAGACATAGGTGGTGCTCCCACTTCTGCTTTACCATACACTTTCGCATGATGGCGATTAATTACATCAGGATTTTTACATCTTAAGAATAATCCACTTACCGGGAACCCTCCGATATGTTTAGATTCTTTGATACCTGTTTTTTGCAGTAATGGTAAGCTTGCACCGCCTGCACCAATAAATACAAAGTCAGTTTCATAAGTTGTTACTTGATTATTAGTTAAATTTTTTACTTCAACTAACCAAGTCCCATTACTTTGTTTTTTAATATCTAACACTTCGTGTTTATATTGAATTTCAACATTCTTTTGTTGTAAATTACTGAATAATTTTTTAGTTAAAGCACCGAAGTTAACATCTGTACCAGTTTCATCATAAGTAATTGCAACTGGTTCGTCATCTGTTCTACCTTCCATCATCAACGGTACCCATTCAGCAATTTTATTTCTATCTTCAGAAATTTCCATTTTACCGAATAATACATTTTTTTGAAGACTTTCTACACGACGTTTCAAGAATTCAATATTGTTTGTACCTTTAACGAAGCTCATATGTGGTACTGATTGGATAAAGTTTTCAGGATTTTCTAACTGACCTGTTCTAACTAAATATGCCCAAAATTGTTTAGAAATTTGGAATTGTTCATTGATTTTAATCGCTTTACTAATATCTACAGATCCATCTTTACCTTCTTTGGTATAGTTCAACTCACATAATGCTGAATGCCCTGTACCAGCATTATTCCATACATTTGAACTTTCTTCGCCAGGTTGATTTAACTTTTCAAATACTTTGATTTCTTTATCAGGCGTTAATTCTTTTAATAATGTTCCTAGTGTTGCACTCATAATACCGCCACCAATTAAGATGACGTCTGTTTTGCTATGTTGTGTACTCATAACAAATACAGTCCCCCTTTTTAGTTGATTAATGAAACATCAAATGATCTAGACTTATATTAAAGCGCTTTCTAATTAGATAAAAAAATAAAATCAATAATGTTTTTCTTTTCTAAACATCATGTCGTCTTGGTTTTATTATTCATGAAATCTAGTCATAATCACTCAATCCATTACCTAAAACATGACACTTAAAACATTTTATATTGTACCATAACATGACTATTTTAATGAAAACAATCACCTATTGTACAATATAATTACAATTAATCATCTTAGGATAATTAAATTGAAATTAATATATATCTATATTTCAACCAAATAGATGTTTTCTAAATATTGGTAATATATCTATTTTAACATATTCGTTTATCTATTTCGTAATCTATGTCATGATATAATAATTAAAAATTCACAAAATATAAGAGGTGTTCAAATGAAGTCGTTCACATTTTTCATGCATAATATCTATGCCATGGGCGGTACAGTTAAATCGATTTCACAACTAGCTAACACATTAGCTGAAAAGGGTCATCCTGTTACGATTATTTCTGTCTTTAGAGGCAATGATCAACCTTATTTCAACTTACACAAAGACATCAAAGTACAAGATTTAGTTGATTATCGTTTAAAACCAACTCATTTTAATGCTATTTTAGCAAATCGAATAAGAAAATATACACCCTTGTTAAAGCCTAAACATTTATCTCAATATGAACCTGGATTAAATCAATTTTCAAGTTATGTTGAGAAAAAGATGATAAAAGCTATCAAACGTGTATCAACGGATGTCCTAATTGGTACAAGAGCAAGTTTTAATATCTTAATTGCTAAATATCAGAATAAAAATGTCACTACCGTTGCTATGGAACATATGAATTTTAATGCACATGAGCAAAAATTCCAAAATCAAATCATTAATGCCTACCGTGATGTTAATAAAATCACTACGTTAACTTCAGCCGATCAATCCATATATCAATCCAAACTAAAAACGCCCGTTTATGTAGTGCCAAATATTGCTAATAATAAACGTATCGCTGCTCAAAAGAAAAATATTATTCTTGCAGCAGGCAGATTGGAATACGAAAAAGGATTTGACCTCTTATTAGAAAGTATCAGATTAATTCAAGATGACTTAAGACATTTAAACTATGAATTACATTTATATGGTGATGGACAAGAGAAAGAACATTTAAAACAATTTATCGACCAATATCAATTACAAGATATTGTACACCTTTATCCTGCCACACCATCACTTAATCAAAAGTTAGCTCAAAGTAAAATCACTGTTATACCATCTAGAAACGAAGGATTTGGAATGGTGATATTAGAAGCTATGGCACAAGATAACTTTGTCATTAGTTTCGATGGTAATACTGGTCCTGATTCAATCATTAAAAGTGGTAAGAATGGTTACTTAGTAACTCATGATGATACATCACAACTTGCTAAACGTATCGATCTAACGATGCATAATGATGAGGAACTACAACACATCATTCAAGAAGGACATGAAACACTGAAATCATATTCTGCAGAAGCCGTATACCACGACTTCATGAATATGTTCACTTAACATATAAACTTCTAAAATAAAAACTGATTTCTCGAAAATCGAGAAATCAGTTTTTAAATGCTTCTTTAATTTGTTCTTATAATATTACTGATAAGATAAATGTCCAAATACAAATGAATATGAGTAATCCAACACTGTATCTTAGAGTCATTTTTAATAGTTCTGATTCTTTACCTACTTCTTTAACAGCTGCAGTTGCAATAGCAATGGATTGAGGAGAAATCAATTTCGCTGCTACACCACCAACTGTATTAGAAGCAACCAATAATGAACCACTCGTACCAATTTGTTGTGCTACAGAAGCTTGAATAGGTGCAAAAAGTGAGTTGTTATTCACAACTGAACCTGTCATAAATACACCAATCCAACCTAGTATTGGAGATAGTAATGGGAATACATCGCCTGTTTTTGCAATTCCTTGACCCATAGCACTACTTAGACCACCATATGTTGTAATTTTAGAGATAGCTAAAATAAAGCAAATTGTTAATATTGGTAACCATAATTCTTTAAATGTTACACCGAATAAACGCCCTGCATCACCAAAACCAACTTTTTTAGACATCAATACTGTAATAATAATGGTAATTAAAATCGCTGTACCTGTTTGTCCAATCAGGTTCAATGATAATGTAATTGGTTTATGTGCCACTTCACTAAATGTTCCTGGTAAATTAAAGTTTAATACTAAGCTTGATAACTTACCTTTAGGTAAGAATAAATTTTTGAATGATGGTGCGCTCCAAATCATAACAATGATCGTTAAAATGACAAATGGACTCCACGCATATAATATTGATTTAGCACTGTGGTGTTTTACTGGTTCAGGTTTTACGTCTTTTTGAACTCTAAACGTATGTTTAGGTTGGAATTTTCTAGAGAATAATGCTAAAGCTAACATTGATGCTAATGGTGGAATAATATCTGCTAATTCCGGTCCATTAAATACTGTTAATAAAGCTTGTAACACAGTATAAGTAATAGATACAACTAAGATTGAAGGTAATGTTTCTTTAATCCCTTTGAATCCATCAATGATAAAGATTAATAAAAACGGAATAAAGAAGTTGATAATAACTAATGTAAATACGGATGTTTGAGAAACGCCCATAGCTGATACATCACCAGGTAAATGTAAAGTATCAATAACTCCAACTGGAATACCAATAGCTCCAAATGCACCTGAAGCTGCGTTTGCAACTAAACATAACATAGCAGCTTGTAATGGTTTGAAGCCTAATTGCGCTAATAATAATGCACAAATCGCAATAGGAACCCCAAATCCAGCAGCCCCTTCTAAAAAGGCATTAAATGAGAATCCAATTAATAACAATTGAATACGTTGGTCTTGCGAAATGCTCGTAATGCTATCTTGAATCGTTGAGAACTGTCCAGATTCTAATGTGATTTTATACAGTAATACTGCCATCATAACAATATAACCAATAGGGATAATACCTTGGAAGAAACCTTCCACAACTGCGCCTGAAGCAATACCTACTGGAAGTTTAAAGAACGGAATAGCGATTAACAGTGTTACAACTAAAGTTGTCACTGCCGCATATATCCCTTTCATTTTAAAAACAGTTAAACATAATAAAAACAGGATAATTGGAATTGCAGCAATAATACTAGATAACACTAAGTTATCAAATGGATTGAATGAATTTACTAACATAGTTTGACTCTTCCTTTACTATAAATTTTGTTGTCTCTAGCTAGATTTATATCAAAATTAAATTATTGAATATCTGTAATTGTGATTCTTCATTAATATTTATCCATTTATACTTGTGAACTTTTTCACAATTAAAATATATCATCTTCTAGTTAAAATTACAACATTGTTTTTATAGTTTTTCTCAATTATTTTATAATATTCTCAATCACTAACTCTTTTAAAGCGCTTAACGAATGAGTAAGCGGTTACTTAATCAAAAATAAGTGCCTTGTGATGTATTCATACGACTCACATGATAAAATAGAAAGAATAAATTTAGTCTTAAAGAGGTCAACGATATGATAAAGCAAATTAATATTACTAATTTAGAAAATATAGATATTCAACTCACGAAAGCTTTGGATGAAGGTTATACTCATTTTGCCCCTTATTCGAATGATATGATGATTCATCAAAAGATGTTCGAAGCTGTAGAGTTAAAAAGCACTTCAATCATTGTTGATTATACAATCGACAAATCATATCTAAATGATTGTCGTTATTTTGGACTTGAAACCATCGATTTTATTGACTGGGTGAAAAATATTAATCATTATCCAAACGTGATTTTTGAAATTAAATCAGCCTTATCTCACCTAGAAAAATTCAATATTGAAACAATATTTGATTTAGCTTTAGTTACTATTTTAAAAGGACAATTAGCTGTCGATGGACATGTCGTCTATGATTTCAAAGCACCTATGCATACAAGTACTGCACTTTGGTCATCTATTGATAAAGATAATATAAGTAAAATCAATCAATTCTATTTAAATACGATAGCTTATGAACATCGTCAAAAAGTACCATTTCCTAAATTCACTTTTGATGACCATAGTGACTTAAGATATTCAGATTCAGTGTTATTAAGCACTAAATTCAAATTGCCCAAATGGATGTTTAAACCATTTAAAAATCATTCTTTAAAAAAACATAGAGAAATAAGTTATATATATGATAAAGACACATCGGTACTGAAAGACCATGTTGTCTTTATCGGATTTGATTATGGTTATCGTGGCAATTCTAAATATTTATTTAGCTACTTTGTAAAACGTAATCCAACGATTAAAACTTATTTTGTTACAAATGATAGACAAGGACCACATTTTATATCGCCTGATAATCCAGAAACACAAGCCATGATTGAAACAGCTAAAGTTGTGGTTACTGAAAGCTATATGCCAGATGCCATCAAACCTAATGGTACTATTATTCAGCTTTGGCATGGGACACCAATTAAAAAGTTATTTTTAGATAGTCGTGAACCAAATCAAAACTTAAATATTTATAATTACAGAGCCCGTAAATATAATAAATTAGCTAAACAAGATTATTTAGTATGTGACTCTAAACTAGCTATGGATATGTTTCATTCAGCTTTCCCAACACATCATACACACGTGTTACCTATTGGCTATCCAAGAGTGCAATATTTGTTGAATAAACTGAATGAGTCTTCATTTTATGAACAACTTAAACGTGAATTAAGATGCGACTCAAATAAACCTGTGCTATTATATGCACCGACATGGGTTTCAGATCATCATGATGATGAATTGTTACCAATCTCAGAACAATTATTAGCTAAATATAATGTCATATTCAAAGGACACGTTGAAAGTGACCGTGTAGCTCAGCTACCTGATGGCGTGATTTTACCTCAAAAAGGTATTGAAACACAGGACCTATTGCTTATTTCTGATGTCGTTTTAACAGATTATTCTTCAATTATTTTTGATGCTTTAACGATAGATAAACGTGTTTGTTTATACACACCGAATCACACAAAATATGTCGAAGAACGTGGTGTTTATAAAGACGTTATCAAAAGTTTATCTAATGTCTGGTACACAGATGCTGATTTGTTAACACGTGATTTAATCAATGATATGATTCCTAAAAATCATAATCCATACATCAATAAGGATAACCAATCATTACAATACTTAACTCAACTCATTCAAGATGAACTAAAATAAAATAGTTTTTTATAAAAAGGCGTACCACAAATGGTGAGAATTTGTGATACGCTTTTTTCTTACTATATAAATTCAGATTTTAATCTATTTTCCATAAGCTGGATCAACAACAACAGGTTGACCTTGACTATTCACTGTAACAATAGAATAAACACCATTTTGTTGTGGATCTTTAAAACTAAATACATAACTGTAATTACCATTGTTACCTTCAATGCCGTAGTCATTATACGTTTTATTATGATTACCATATAAATTAGCTTCTTGTTTAGCAATATCTAAGGCAGTTTGGAAGTTTGGTAATTGTTTTAAGGCTTCTGATTGATTCACATTATCTCTTGTTAAGCTTCTTGCTACATTAACTGCATTAGTACCATGATAAGGTACTACATAACCGTTATTACCTTGTGTAGGTTGTTGTGTATCTTGGTTTGATGAGCCTTGGTTTGGTGTACCTTGATTATTATTAGTATTACTTGGTTGCTGATTATTGTTTGTAGCACCATTATTATTTCCATTCGTATTTTGTGCTTGTTGATCTGAACTACTTCCATTATTATTGGATGACGCTAGTTGGTTATGATCACTATCTTGGTTACTACTTGTTGAATTGCTATCGTTTGAAGCTACGTTATCATTTTTATCTTTGTCTTTGTTTTTATCGTCTTTATCGCTTTCTTTATCAGACGATTTGTCCTTTGAATGATCATTAGATGCTTTATCTTTCTGTTCAGTTTTTGACTGATCATCCTTAGAACTATCTTTGTCCTTACTACTATCATCATTAGAACATGCTGCTGCGCCTAAAATTAAGGATAAAGCTAACAAACTCGTATACAATTTCTTCATTAATAAAACCTCCTATAGTATTTTTATTAACCATTCAAACATCTTCACCCTATTATCAACGCAGTTACATTGATAATTAAAAACATAAAAAAGGGCATAATATTTAATTACTTATAAATATTATACCCTAATTTTATTAATTTTTCGTATTATTTTAATAAAGATTAACCTTCAATATCTTTATGAATTAAATCTCCAATATATTGAGATGCTGTGCCTTTATCAACTGAACAGAATCGATGATAAAATGCATCAATTTTGTCTTGATAGTCATGTTGCACCTTATCTAAATCTTTAAGTTGTTTTGCTAATTCATATGGTTCTGTGAAAATAGGACCTGGTAAGTCTTTTTTATAATCCATATAGAAGCCTCGTAAGCCTTTGTCATATTTATCAATATCATATGCAAAGAAGAATTGAGGGCGTTTTAAAATACCGTAATCAAACATAACTGAAGAGTAATCTGTAATGAGACAATCACTCACTAAGAATAACTCAGATACATCGTTATAATTAGAAACATCCACAGCAAAGTTTTCAAATCCTGTTAAATCAATCGCATTTGAAATTAAATAATGCATACGTAAAAGGATAACATAGTCATCGCCTAATTCTTGATATAAATTATCTAGATCGATTTTCAGTTCAAATAAATACTTGCCTTTACTTACAAACTCGTCATCTCTCCAAGTTGGCGCATACATAATGACTTTTTTATCTTCAGGAATATTTAAGTTCTTCTTAATTTCATTTTTAAAATCTTCATCGTTTGCTCTATTTACTAAAATATCATTTCTAGGATAACCAATTTCTAACATTCTAGGTTCATCCATCCAAAATGCACTTTTGAAAATTTCAGTAGAATATCTGTTTGGAGAAATTAAATAGTCCCATCTTGATGTTTCACGATTAAAGTTTCGTTTATATTTAGGTGTCGTCGTACCTGGCATACGAACCACTTTCATATCATTAGCTAAGCGTTTCAATGGTGTGCCGTGCCAAGTTTGAATGTAAGTTTGATTTTCTTTCTTATTTAAATATAATGGTAATCTCGCATTTGAAACCCAATGACTCGCTTCAGAATATGCTTTATAATAGGCTTCTGAATTTCGTTTAACTGTTTCCGCATTACCTGGAACTACGTGATTTTTAGGATTTTTAAAAGACCATACATAACGATAATTCGGATAATATTTTTGCATATATTCATAAATATATTTAGGACTATCGCTATAGTTTTTACCACCGAATGATTCAAATACAATCGTTTCTGGCTTA
This sequence comes from Staphylococcus sp. M0911, assembly GCF_003491325.1. Taxonomy (NCBI): domain Bacteria; kingdom Bacillati; phylum Bacillota; class Bacilli; order Caryophanales; family Staphylococcaceae; genus Staphylococcus; species Staphylococcus sp. M0911. The sequence goes on along the minus strand of NZ_CP022881.1, from coordinate 580,065 downwards.
ACATTGTCTTCTTTATCTGTTAATTCATAAATAGAGCGATTTTTATTCTTATTACGTAAAACAATATTTTTAACATGTCTTAATGTCTTTCTAAATTGATTCACTTGAAATGCTTTTTCTGTATCTTCGTTCATTAATAGAATCGTTTCAATTTTGTTAATAAGATGTTGATGTTTAATCAAGTTAACATTTAAATAACGTGCAAGTTCAACAAGTGTTTCTTTGTGTGCAGCATATCGTTTCTTAATATCATGATGTGTAGGATCAAAATCTCTCGCAATTTGCTGTTCTAATTTATTAATAATAAATGATTTAGTCTCTTTATGAGTGACACGTGCCATTGCATCATAGAACATTTTGACATAATCTTCGAATAAGATGTCAAAGTCTTGTTCACTTAATGTCTTACCATCAAATGGATCATATACTTCTCCACGATAATAGAATGAGAAATTCGTAATTCTCATAAATTTATTAACATATTTTGAATACTCAATAACGAATGACCAGTCTGTATACACATTTAAATCTTCATTAAACTTTAAATCATGTGCTCTGACGATAGCCGTTCTAAAAATAATGTTACATGCTGTTTGCTTTCTTAAAAATGAATTAATATTACGTTTACCATCAAAATAGTTAACTTTTACTTTGTCTAAGTCAACATATTGTGGCTTTTTAAGCATAAATGAATGCACAGGTGCAATTAACCCATCTGTATAATTAAACTTATCTAAGTAAAAAGTAATTGCATAAGAAGCTAATTCATCATCTGCATCTAAGAACATGAAATAAGGAGTTTCTACTTCCTTCATTGCAACATTTCGTGCGTGTGCATGACCTTGATTTTCTTCTAATTTAATGTAATTAACTTTTTTATCATAATCTTTAAGTGATTCTTTCATCAATGCCTCTGTTTGATCTGTGGAACCATCGTTAACTATGATAACTTCAAAATCTTGAGTACGTTGTTGCTTAATACTTTCTATACAACTTTGAATATACTCCTCTGAATTATAGTAAGTGACAATAATCGTCAATGAATGCATCTAATACGTCCTTTCCAACGTTAAATCTTTTTATATTTATCTAATTATTTTAATCATAATTAAAAAATTAACGTCATCATTATATCTGACTTTGTACTGATATGCGAATAATTCAATATGTGATTTCAAATCAAATCATAGATATATACATAATTATAATTCCTTTTCCATGATAATATCTCTATCCACAACATCTCCTGTAATAAATTCGTGGTGTCCTGTTTCAACAAAACCTCGTGATTCATAAAACTTAATGGCTTGAGGATTATTTTCCCAAACGCCTAACCAAATTTTGGATTTTTTATATGCTTTTGCTTTCTCAACAGCAAGGTCTATAAATTTTTTGCCTCTGCCTCCACCTTGATGTGATTGATAAAAATAAATACGTTGAACTTCTAAATAATCGGGGCCATGTGGTTCAGTTTGTGCATCATCAACATTAAATTTTGTGTATCCAACAATATCGTCATCTTCAGTAAAAAAATAATAAAATGATAACGGTTCTTGTAATTCTTTTTTTAAAGTCTCAATATTAAACGCACTATCAAAGTACTTTTGTAAATTATCATCTGTATAGAATGGTCCAAATGTTTCATAAAACGTTTCTATCGCTATCTTTTGTAATGTTTCAACTTCTTCAATACTTACTTCCCTTATTTGTTTCATGATTACATAAATCCCCCTTTAATCGTGTAGATTAACAATACTTTATCTTATTTCTTAAAAAAATTCATCTATTATTAATTATTTTCATAATCAAAGCAATCACTTTGGACTTCAAGCATCTCGTTTTGATTCTAACGGTATTTAGTTTTATAAAAAATCTTTTAAAAAGTAAAATACTTATTGATAATCTTTATCAATAAGTATAAAGTTATAATTAATCAATCACACTCATAAAGGATGGAATTAAATGGAAAATTTGTTTGTATTAGGAATTACTGGACCTACAAGTCTTGTCATCATTAGTATTATTGCCTTAATCATTTTTGGACCTACGAAGTTACCACAATTTGGACGTGCTATTGGATCAACATTAAAAGAATTTAAATCCGCTGCTGAACACATGGACGACGATTCTACAGACACACCCAGTAAAGCATCAAAATCACAACGTGAACAATCAAAATAACTCGACATTATTAGACCATTTTACTGAATTACGACAACGATTAGTACATACTCTGATTGCCTTTATTATCGCAACAGTGATAACTTATCTATCATCACATTGGTGGGTTAAACCTTTTTTACATTATGTAAAACGTTCTGATGTGACGTTGCACACATTCTCGTTTACTGAAACCATACAAATTTATATTATGATTATATTTACGGTTGCCCTTTGCATTATTGCACCAATGATTTTCTATCAATTATGGGCATTTATCGCACCAGGCTTACATCAACATGAACGCAAATTCATCTATAAATATAGTATCTTTTGTGCAGTTCTTTTTATTCTTGGCGTTATATTTGCCTTTTTTATTGGTTTTCCACTGATTATTAATTTTTCAATTAACTTATCAGATGCCCTTAGTATCGAACCAATCATAGGTTTAAAAGCATATTTAGGAGAACTCATAAGATGGCTATTGGTTTTTGGTTTTTTATTCCAAATTCCAGTACTATTTTTAGGATTAGCGCATTTTGGTTTAATTGATCCGCGCCAATTAGGTACTTATCGTAAATATATTTATTTTGCATGTTTTGTAGTTGCTAGTATCATTGCACCACCTGATTTAGTACTTAATTTATTATTAACGTTACCTTTAATTCTTTTATTTGAATTTAGTATGCTCATCGCCAAAATCACATATAAACAGCAAAACATCTCGAACGAAGTCTAATATCTTCATTCGAGATGTTTATTTATTTCTTACGATTGTTTAAAACGAATATAAGAATAAGTATGATTAATATGACTTGAGCAATAATGGTTTCAACACTTGGATAGAAACCAATCCAACTCAATGTTGGTAATCCTTCAATACTATGCTGAGACATATAGCCTAACAATTGTAATTTTTGAATACTTACACCTAACATTTTAAATGTCATGACAAATATTAAGATAGACAGTACTCTAAATATGAATCGTACAGGAACAAGTTTCACAATAAATCTAAATGCAAATGCGAAGATAATTAATATGATGATGGCTAATCCTATACCAAGAATAAAATCTTTAGTAGTAATACTACCAATCATTCCCATATAGAAGATAATGACTTCGACACCTTCACGTAATACAGAAATTAATCCAATTGTACCTAGTAATATTAAATTACCATTACTCATCGCATTGTTATACATGCTCTGGATCATTTCATTCCAACGTTGAGCATTTGATCTTCGATGCATCCAAATACCAACAACATACATTAATACCACTGCTACGATACCTAAAATAGCTTCCATACCTTCTCTTACGACGCCATTATTACCAATCGTATAGATAAAGGTAATACCTAGTCCAATACTTAAAATAAGACCTAATAAGGCACCGCCTACTACACTAGACGTTCCTTTAACATCCTTAACTTTACGTGTCATCGTTGTTAAGGTCATGATAATTAATAAGACCTCGATACCTTCACGTAGGAAAATAATCATGACATCTACAAATGAATACTCACCTTGTCCGACCGTATCTTTGATTTCTGAATTTAATTCTTGTAACCCTTTTTTCACACGGTCTTTATTAGATTGATCTAAAATACTTTGGTAGTAAGGAATTTTATCTTCTATTTTAGTATATAAACTACTATTTTTAGTTTGAATTTTACCTTCGACATATGGCCAGATTTTAACAAATTGCGATAATGATGCATCTGCTTTATCTAAATCATTGTCATTGATACCAGCAATCGCTTTATCTAATTCTTCATTGAGTTGAGTAACTTTATACTTATCTGAGTCTGAATCAGATTGCTTTTGATCAACGGTATCAATACTGTTCTTAAACGTTGACCATGCAGTTTTAACTTTGTCAGTATCTAGTGGCTCTTTTTGAATGGCAACTCTTAATTGCATTAAATTAACTTCAATTTGACCATATTTACCATCATCATAATTTCGAATGACTGTTTCATTACTCGTCCATATCGAATTTAAATCATTATTTAATGATTGTAGTTCTGTGTGATTTTTATCTTTGATGGCTTTTTTCATTGGTGCGTCTTTAGCATCAACTGCTTGTTGTAATTCCTTAATCTTTCCTGAAGCGTCTTTAGAAGATTGTTGATTTTCATAAGCAATAAGCGCTTTAGTCAGTTCACCAAGTTTGTCCGCTTTAGCATCGTCTGATGAAGCATGTTCTACTTCTTTCAACTTGCTATTAACTTGTTTGCCTTCTTTGCTATCATTATTAATCTTTAACGCTTTAATTTCTTTTTTAACGTCTTTTAATGCTTTAGCTTTATCAGATTGGCTTTTATCTTTATCTGCAATTGTCGATTTCGCATCAGTAATCGCAACATATGTTTCGCTCATTGAGGCTGATTCGGCGTGTGCAGGTGTAAATCTAAAAATAGATAGCCCAATCATTAATATCACTACTATTTTAATTAAATAGTGTTTCACCTAGGTAGCCTCCCTTTTGTACGCCTGGCAATACGATAAATGTAGCAGTACCTCTATGCGTAATATATTCATTCAATTTGTCTTTATGACCTAGATGATTCTGTATATCAATAAATTGTTGTGGTGATTTTTGGAAACTAATAAATAATAATCCTGTTTCTAAATTGCCAGTTTTTTCGTTAGTACCTGCAGTATAATTATACGCACGTCTTTTAATTGAAGTTTTCGCTTCTCTTGCCAATCGTGCATGGGCGTCTTCTGGAATGACATATTCTCCTGTACTATCTTTAGCTTTTAAATCCAACTCATCAAATTCTTTTTTACCTGTTAACGGTGCACCTGAACTTCTTTTTCTACCGAAAGTAGCTTCTTGTTCTTCTAATGCAGTACGATCCCATGTTTCGATGTGAATTTGAATACGTCGAATGATACAATATGTGCCATTTTTAGCCCAACCGTCATTAATAAAGACATAATCTTTGTATTCATTAGTCTTTCTCGGATTAACTGTACCATCCTTAAACGCCATTAGATTTCTTGGTGTTTCTTTACCTTTGACTGATACAAATCCGTTTTGTGACCATTTTACTTTGACTAAATCTCTAAACGGACGAATTAAGTTATGTACAGCATGAAATGTCACTTGCTCATCATTAGAACAAGCTTGAATCATGATGTCACCATCACTATAGTCTTCGTCTATTTGATCATTTGGAAAATGTGGTAAATCTTTATAGTCTTTTCGGATTTTGTCGGAAAGGCCTAACTTTTTCATAAATGATTTACTCACACCAAATGTGAGTGTTAATTTACTAGCGCCTAAACCGATAGCTTCGCCAGTATCAACGGGTGGTAACAAAGGATTCTTACTATCCTTTTCTACCGCATCGCCGTCAGTCATATTTTCCGCCATTTTAGTCCATTGTTTAAACATATCCTTAATGGCACTTTTATCTTTAGATTTAAGTTCTAATGATACGACATTACATGTTTTCTGTGTTGGTGTTGTAATGCCTGCTTGTACTTTGCCATAAAATTCATATGCATCTTTTTCTTCATCTTCTGGCGTATCAAACATTGACTTAAATGAAAATACACTACCTGCTCCACTTGCACCAATGACTACGCCAGCTCCACCAATACCCATCATTTTTAAAAATGAGCGTCTTGAAACAGAAGACGATGATTGATTATCTACTTTACTCATTCTGTAACCACAGCCATCTTACTTAGTGGTTCTCCTAAAGAATTCACTGCATCTGAAAGTGCTTTTCTATCTTTCTTAGTTACATCATTATAAGATTTGTATCCGTCTCCGTCTTTATATTTATCAAGTAATTCATTCACTTTATCAAAGTTCTTTTGAATATCAGCACTTAATTTTTTATCTTTTTTCTCTAATGTTGGTTTGAATAATTCATAAATCTTTTGTGCACCTTCGATATTAGCTTTGAAGTCATATAAATCTGTGTGAGAATAAATTTCTTCTTCACCAGTAATTTTAGACGTTGATACTTCGTTTAATAAATCTACTGACCCCTGTAACATTAACTTAGGTGTAATATCTAAAGTTTCAGCCTTAGCATGTAGCTCTTTAGCATCTTTTAATAATTGTTGAGCATCTTTCTTAGTTGTATCGTCTATTGTGTTATCTTGATATAATTGTTTCTCTATTTTATGGTAACCAGACCATTCTTTTTCTTTCTTTTCTTCTTTCATATCTGCTAAACGTGCATCAATTTTGGGATCTAAATCACCAAATGCTTCTGCAACAGGTTCTGAACGTTCATAATACATACGTACTTTAGGATATAATTCTTTCGCTTTATCCATATCATTATTGTCAATCGCATCTACAAACTGTTGAGTCCCTTTTAAGAATTCATCTAATTGTTTATCAGTATATTTTTCATATTTTTTAGTAGCTTCTTTTAATTCAGCTTTGTTTTCACTATTATTACTACTCTTATTAGCATTATCTTTACCGCCATCACTATTGTTACCACATGCTGCTAAAAGTAAAGACGACGTTAATAAAATTACTGGTAATTTCTTCATTCCTACACCTCTTCAAAATTTTTCACGTTGATTTGTCGCGCTATATATACAGAATATTTTTATCTATGAAATATCAATTGATAATCATTATCAAAATAATTATATGTGTCCGTTTTAAATGTGTCAACAACAATTCTTTTCAATTTTTATGAGACAGATTTTTTAACATTTTAATTTCTAAAACTTTATGCAATTTCACTTCGTTTTATATTAAAATAACTATGGCATTATTTTGATAAATATAAATAAGGAAAGTAGAAATCATTTTAATAAGTAAATAAACAAATTATAATGAAGGTCAATAATATTGAAGGAGTGAACATGTTTTGGCAGAAGAATTTAAAGCTTATGTCGTAGATAGAGATGATGAAGGAAAGGTCTCTGCAGATTTTAAGCAACTTACAATAAATGATTTACCTGAAGGTGATGTCCTTATTAAAGTACATTACTCAAGTATTAACTATAAAGATGCATTAGCTACACAAGATCGTAATGCAATTGTTAAACAATATCCTATGGTACCAGGAATAGATTTATCAGGTGAAATTGTAGAATCTAATGCACCAGGTCACTATGTAGGATATAAAGTCATTGTAACAAGCTATGATTTGGGCGTGAGTCAATTTGGTGGTTTCAGTGAATATGCTCGTGTGAATAGCGAATGGATTATCGATCTACCCGAAGATTTAACTTTAGAAGAAGCTATGATTTATGGTACTGCTGGTTACACAGCTGGTTTAGCTATTGAGCGATTAGAAACAGAAGGATTAACAATAGAAAAGGATAATGTATTAGTTAGAGGCGCTTCTGGTGGCGTTGGTATGCTATCAGTCCTTATGTTAGATAAATTAGGTTATGACGTTGTTGCTAGTACTGGGCGTAAAGATGCAACTGACAAATTGAAAACATTAGGCGCTAAGGATGTTATTGATCGCTTACCTGAATATGATGGTAAAGCATTAGGTTCAAGAACTTGGCAGGCTGCTATAGATCCAGTTGGCGGCGAAAGTTTAGCTAATATCGTCAATAAGCTTGATAATAATGGCAGTATAGCCGTTATTGGAATGACTGGTGGCACTCAATTCGAAAGTTCTGTCTTTCCACTTATTTTAAGAGGAATCAGTATATTAGGCGTTGATTCTGTCTTCACTCCAATTAAACTACGCAAACTCGTCTGGCGTCGTCTTGCCAAAGATTTAAAACCAAAACAATTACATGATATTAAAGAAGTCATTGCATTTGATGACTTACCAAATGGTATTGATCGTGTAATGAATCATCAGCACATGGGTCGAATCGTTGTCGACTTTGGTGTTAAATAACATAAGAGCTTACAACAAAAAGGCGTCCTCGTTACATTGTCGAGGACGCCTTTTGAATATGTTTAAAATAAAATATACATCCCCATTGAATGTGGCTCTGTAGATTGAAAACCAAATTTTTCATACAATTTATCTGCGGGATAATCAGCCATTAAACTCACATAAGTACCTTTTACCGCATTTTCATGAACGTATTGCATAATGTGTTCCATAATTGTACGACCATATCCTTGTCCTTGATAATCTGGGTGAACAGCAATATCGACAATTTGAAGTGCTGTTCCCTCATCTCCAACGATTCTACCCATACCTATTAATGACAACTCATAATATAAAGTGATATTAAAACAAGCATTAGGCAATCCTCTTTTAGCCGCTTCAGTGGACTTTGCACTTAGTCCCGCATCTAATCGTAATTTTAAATAATCTTCTACGGACGGCGCTATATGTTTGATAACTACCATTATGACTCCTCCAAATTTTTCTTTTTAAAATAAATATTGGTTTATAATTTCTTTATTAGACTCTTTGAAGATATCATTATGACTTGACACATAGCCTTCTGTTGGAGCATCAGGTTGAATATACGTTTTAACAAGGTTAGCTGCGTTACCTGCATCACTAAAGGCACTCGCAATCAAGTGAACTTTTGCTTCATGATGTACAATATCACCACATGCAAAGATACCTGGAATATTAGTAGTTGTATTTCCAAAACCTTTAACTCGATATTCATCATATAATTCAAATTGTGATGTACAATCCTTTAATAGCGGATTTTCATGATCAAAGCCATGGCTAATGATGACGTCATCAAATGACGCTATAGTCATTTCTCCTGTCTCTATGTTTTCTAATTTAACTTGGTGAATATACGTATCTTCTTCGTTACCTATGAGTTCACTAATTTGTGTATGTGGTATCAATGTTACATTTAAATCTTCTAGAACTTTAGTCATTGCTTCATATCCAGACACTTCTGGTTTTCTAAATATAACTGTCACACTGTTCGCAATTTGAGCAATATCACGCGCCCAATCTAACGCAGTATTGCCGCCACCAGAAATAAGTACATCTTTCCCCTTAAATCTTCCAAATGATTGCACGACATAATGCAAGTTCGTCAGTTGATATCTTTCAGCCCCTTTGATATTTAATGGTTTAGGATTTATAATCCCACCACCGATTGCAAAAATAACCGATTTAGAATGGAAGATATGGCCTTTTTCAGTTTCAACTTCAAAGTGTCTTTCATCTATTTTTCTTATATCTATGACACGTTCATTTAAATTCACTTTAGGATTAAAGTGTAACCCTTGTTGAATCATATCTTCAATTACTTGGTAACATGGTTTAGGTGCTACGCCACCTATATCCCATATAATTTTTTCTGGATAAACTTGCATCTTTCCACCCAATTTATCTTGAACGTCTATGATTCTCACAGACATCCCTCTTAGACCTGAGTAAAAGCTTGCAAATAAGCCTGCTGGCCCGCCACCTATAATTGTAACGTCTTCCATTTTGCTTCCCCCTATAATAACACTGTAAAAAACATATATTTATACTTTAACTGAAAATTATTATCATTTAATACTTTTTCATTATACTATACGATATTTGACTTATGAAGCAAATCACTTCACAAAAAAAACGCGTGAGTCTTTACACTCACGCGTTCGTTTTAATCTCTTGGTTCTTTGATGATCGCCTGTCTTAATAAGAAAAACAGTATTAATAATGCGGCTAACATAGCCGTATGTCCCATACCTGCAAAACCAGGGAAAGATGCTGGAACAGTTTTACCTATAACTTGATATGTACCTTTGACTGTCATCATACCAATTGTAACTAATAAACCAATATGATAAATCACGAAAAACCAATTAAATAAATAATAGCTACTTAATTTAAAAACTTTTTCTAAAGGTAGTAATAATAAAAACATGAACATACCTAAAATTAATGTATGTGTATGAACTAATGATAATTGTGTATCACCCGTAAAATCGTGCATTTTCGTCAATTCTCTATAATAAAAACCACTAAATAATCCAATAATCATATAAATTAAAAATGAGTATAATAATCTACGCATGATGTTTCCTCCCTCACCTCTATATTATAGAACATATTTATCATTATGAAAGTGACAATACAACAACATCATTACTATTTTAAAAATTGAGTTATATAAAAAGAGACAGAGCCATAACGTTGTATGATGTCGCTATTCAAAATAGCAATGCTTCAAGCGTTATATAACTCTATCTCTAATTCAAATGATTATTTACGTGCTTTCTTAAAAATTGCAATTAGTGAAAGTAAAATTGCGACAATAGATACTATCCATAGTGCAATTGTACTACCACTTGTAGTTGATGATTGATCACTATGTGAACCATTTGGATTAGCACCTTTTTTCACAGTTGTAATTGGTGCAGGATGTTCACTATCTTCTTTTCCGTCCCATTTTACGACATCACCGTTATCATATGTTTGAACGGCTTTCCATTTGAAACTACCTTCTTTATCAGGATTAGCCGCTACAATTGGAAATTCTATAAATTCATTTGGACCGATACCTTTACCAGTGGCCTTCCATGTTACTTTTGTGATGTTCCCTTTTTTATCTTTTTCGAAAGAATGCTTAAAACCGTCTACTGGTGCTACATTTTCAAGATTCACACCTTTTGGTACTGTTAACTCTACTTTTATTGTGTTGTCATTTTGTTCTACTGGAACACGTACATCATATTTATCATATGATTTGGGCTCGCTCTCATTAGGATTTAATGTGACATGTGCATCGGCAACTTTAAATAGTCCTAATGCAATAAATAAAATAAAACTCATCGATATTAATTTTTTAAACATCATTTTGCTCCTTATCCCGGAATATTAATTTGACTCATCATCACACCTATAAAAATAAGTATGACTCCCATTACCAATTCTGTAATCAATGTTATGCGATTGACTTGTTGACGTTTACCAAGTGCTTTTGAAGTTTGATAAAATCCTAATCCCATCATAAGTATCGTACCTATGATTTTAACTAACATTAGTGTTGTCCATGTTTGCATATTTGACCAAATCGCTAAAATATTGGTTTCATCAATTGCCATTAATACACCTGAAACGATAATCATCGTAACCGCAATCACATTTACTTTAAATAGCATTGAGCGAACTGTCTTCACTTGATCTAATGATTTCTTAATCATTGCATACCATACGAGATATACAAGTGCACCGATCCATAGTGTCATGCCTGATATATGTATCGTCCTAATCACAATGGACCAAATCGGAAATGTTTGTGACCACGCATGACCTGACATCGCTATTGTTAAAACCATTACAATTGAAACAAGTACATACCATATGCGATCCATATTTCTAATTATGATTAACGCAAATAATAATATCATTGCAATTGAGCTTAAAATAAATGGAAATTGCATCAAAACAACAATATCAAGCGACAAAATATCATCTACTACGTCAGAAGTTAATGTCATCATGTAAAGCAATAACGCCATTACATATGACATCATCAACATCAATGCAATACCAAACTGTTTTGGAAATAGATCAAACGACTTCAATTGCTTTCGTTGGGCTATACGATTCAACCAAAAGAAACCAACTAATATAATCGTAGCGCCTTCCACAATATATCGCATAACACCAAACCAGAAACTTGGTTCTTCATAAAAGGCATTAGATGTATCTATATCTTACGCAGTAACTTTACCAACTGAAAATTCAAATTGGTCTCCAACTTCATGTCCATCGGCCGAAATAGCTTGCCATTTAATTGTATGTGTACCTTTGCCGACTTTGTCAGTTGAAAATGCTAACGTTTTAGACCATCCAGACGTCGATGGTTTCACTTTACCTAATTCTTTTCCTTTATCATTGCCTAATGAGATTGAATTAGAGTTAACAGGTTCATTAAACTCTAATTCAATCTCATTAGGCATGTGTTTTACAACGCCATCTTGTTTAGGATTCGTCTTTTCCAAAGTTGCATGAGCTGAAGCTTCATTCATCAGTGATGGCATCAACGAAAGAAAACAAATCATTATTAAAGCAATAACGATTTTTGGGTACCTTTTAATATGTACCATCGAATCCCCCTATCTTTATTACTTCAACTTTCTTTCCACATTACATCATAACGATTACCAGTATCATTCACAATAATATTAAAAATTGTTCACGAATTAGACAAAAAAGGTCGAGACAAAGCGATTAATCTTGCTTTGGGGACGCCGTTAATCGGTTTCCCAAAGCACAATAATTTTATGTCTCAACCTCCAATTGAATGCTAATGATTATTCTTCTAATAATGCTTCTTTATCAACAGTTAGTTTATTTCTTAATAAATAAACGATTAACATTGCTGCTAAAGCACATAATGTCTCAGCAATTAATAATGACCATACTACGCCTGTTAAACCAAACAAACTATTCATAACGAATAAAACTGGAATAATGATTGTGCCTTGTAAAATAGCCATTATCGTTGCACCACGTCCTTGACCAGTTGCTTGTAGCATACCAGTAAATAAGAATCCGATACCATTTAATAGTAATGATGTCATTGTAACTTGTAGCATAAATGTTGCTAGGCTAACAATATGCGGATCTGTACTAAATAACTGAATAATTTGGTGTCCAAAGATGAACACAATTACCATACTTACTGCAAAGATTGCAAAGATAGATATTATAACTGCTTTAATTGTATCTTTCATTCTTTATTGATTAGCAACAAAGTTATAAGCAATTAATGGTACAACCCCTTCACTTAATCCCATAATAATTAATTCTGGGAATTGTACTAATCTAAATTGAATACCATAACTTGCAATCGCATAGTTACCATAATGAGCTAAGAATAAGTTCAATACTAGTCCAGTTACTCCCATAAGTACTACCATTAAGAAAGCAGGAATACCTATTTTGAAAATTTCTGCCATCATATCTTTTTTAGGTTTAGCAAATTTAATATTTAATGATAATGAATCAATTTTTTTCACAAAATAAATGATAAAGAAGATCACAGCCGCTAAGTTTGAAATAGCTGTTCCTAAAGCTGCTCCAACTACATTCAAATCAAATCCAAAAATTAATATTGGATCTAGAATCATATTTAATACAACACTTGCTAACATACCGGCCATAGATACAAATGGTGCGCCTACCGCACGCGCAAATTGTTCTAAAATAAAGAACAAAATAACAAATGGCGCACTTAAGAACATAATTCTTAAATATTCACTTGTGAAATGTATTGTTTCACCATGTGCACCTAATATTTGTGCAATTTGATCTGTAAACGGTATTGTAATTAATGCAATAATTATACCAAATAATAATCCACCATATATTGAGAAACTACTTACGTATTTACTTTTACTATAATCTTTAGCACCCAGTAGTCGTGAAATATATGTTCCACCACCAACTCCAAATAAATTACCAAACCCCATTAAAGCTGCAAAGATTGGCAATGTTAATGAGATAGCTGAAATCATATGACTATCATCTAAAAATCCTATGAAATATACATTTAAAATCCCATAAATAACACTTAATAAAGTCCCTATCATCATTGGCAATGAGAAATGCATCATCGCTTTAAAGATAGGTGCTTTTTCAAAAAAATACAATTGTTCGTCTTTCATTATTCTTACTCCCTTTTTCGTTAGATGGCTAATAGTTAGATATCTAAATATATATCAAAAAATAATGTGGTTATTATTATTAGCAATAACCACGTATTATTCTAAGTTTTTCATCATCTGTTCCAAATTTTCTTTTAATCTTATTTTTTCTTCATCTGAAAAATTTAATAACATTCGTTCTTCAATTTCATCAAACACTTTTGTAAATGATTCAACTAACGACACGCCTTCATCTGTTAGTTTTAATATTTTACTACGTGTATCTTGTGGGTTTACTTTACGAAAAACTAATCCCTGTGTCTCCAAATTTTTTAGTATGTTACTAACTGTAGATCCTTTTCTATCAAAAAAATGCATCAAATCTTTTTGAGATATACCCTTATCTTGATGTCGATAAATATAACCTAATGTATGGCTCTGTTCTTGAGTAATTCCGAAATCATCTAACCTTCGATCTGCATAGTTTTTCATTTGGTGCGCTAAGCTTCTTAATAAAAATTGATACGTTAATTCCATCGCTTCACCTCATTTAGTTAGATATCTAAGTAATATAATAACATGCTTTTTCAAATTTACAACCGATATATTAAAGTTCTAATTTTCTGATTATTAAACAGGTACATAGACCTATAAATAATAAAAAAGCTAACTCAAAAATGAGCTAGCTTTATAAATCTTCATTATTATAATGCAGTGTAACCACCATCAACAGTAATGACTGATCCTGTAACGAATGATGATGCATCTGAAGCTAAGTAAAGTGCAGCACCTTGTAATTCTTCAGGAACACCTGGACGATTCATTGGTGTCATGTTCATCCAAGTATCAATCATGTCGCCGCCTTTAGCGAAATAATCTTTTGTTAATTCTGTTTTCATGTATCCTGGTGCAATAGTGTTGACACGGATATTATGTTTAGCCCATTCGTTAGCTAAACTTTTAGTTAACATGATAACAGCTGCTTTTGATGTATTATATGCAGCTTGTGGTTGTGGTGTGTTAACAATAACACCTGACATTGAAGATGTATTTACGATCACACCGCTTTGTTGTTTACGGAATACTTCTCCTACTGCGTTCGTTACTAATACCATACTATTTAAGTTAACATCCATCGTTTTTTTCCAACGTTCATACGGCATATCTTCAAAGTTAACATGCTCATTAATACCTGCATTGTTAAATAAAATATCGATATGACCGAATGTATCCATTGTTTCTTTTACCATAGCGTTAACTTGATCAATATTTGTAACATCTACTTCACAAGCAATTGCTTTGTTGCCTGTCTCTTCTTCGAATTCTTTAGCTGTTTGTTGACCAACTTCTAAATTCATATCAGCAATCACAAGATTGGCACCCGCTTCAGCTAATGCTTTCCCCATGGCTTTACCTAAACCAGATGCACCACCTGTTACAATCGCAACTTTATTTTCTAATTTAAATTTATCTAATACTGACATTCTATCCATCTCCTTATGTTTGTATATATGCTCATTTTAAAATAAATCAATCTAAATTCATAGTGCAAACGCTTACTTTTATAGATAAATATTTTTCATATTACACTTATAAGATAAAATTAATTATAGATTTGCACAAATGAACACTCATATACACTCAAAAACATTTCCATAGATACATTACTTTATTTAAAACTTTCCATTTACATAATCTTAATATTCACAAAACAATGACTTAAAAAATAATTACTACCCTTTAACAAGACATAAATATACTTATAAAAAACTTAGTATAGGTACGTCGCTTGGAATCTCGCTTTACAAATACATAACATCTAGGAGGATCATATGGTTATTTCAAAAAAACTTGCTTCAGCTA
Organism: Staphylococcus sp. M0911; assembly: GCF_003491325.1. Classification (NCBI taxonomy): domain Bacteria; kingdom Bacillati; phylum Bacillota; class Bacilli; order Caryophanales; family Staphylococcaceae; genus Staphylococcus; species Staphylococcus sp. M0911. Next base: position 564,510 of record NZ_CP022881.1, on the reverse strand, counting down.
CATTAGGTGTTCTTATTTTTGTTTTATGTGTTGCAACGTTTTTAGATCAATCGATTTCTAAACATTTAATGGATCAAAACTCGTTATTCGGCACTATTTTCCAAAATTACGGACTCTTCCCACCCACAATTGTACTAATAATATCTATGATTATTTTTAACTATTATGTGTTTAAGACATTTAAGAGTAGATTGGCTCAAACTATCATTTTGATAGTATCTTTTGTTTATACATTAATTAAGACTAATGCATTGGTATCTGAAACTGTACAATACATGATGTCTACATCAGAAAACATTAAAAAGCATAAACCTATGGGTATGGCAAATAACGAAGGAAACACTGGTGAAGCTTTATCTATTGGATTGAGTTTCTTAATTTCATTTATTATCTTAATCGTTATAGCATTCATTTGTTATCAATTTTGGCTAAAACGTATAGATATGTCAGAATTAGAAAGACTATTCAAAGTCTCTATGATTAGCTTTATGATATTACTCATCGGATTAGAACTCGTTGATAATATGAAAGAACTTTGGGGTCGTGTCAGACCATATGAAATTGAAGATAAAGCAGGTCATTTTACCAATTGGCTAACAATTAATGGTAATACAGGGCATAGTTCCTTCCCTTCTGGACATACTGGAAACGGCGCTTTCTTCATGTTCTTTGCATTTTACTTTAAAAAACTATCAACGAGACAGTGGATGTTTATTATAGGATTAATCTATAGTGTATTGATGGCTCTTAGTAGAATAAGAATTGGCGCTCACTTTACGAGTGATGTCACTATGAGCTTAATTATCATGTTTAGTTTAATGTTAATTGCTGATTTCCTTATCAAAAAATTAACAACTCACCACTCAACGCCACACTACGAATAAAAGTTTTATCATACTGATAGTAGCCTGAGACACGTAATTGATGTCTCAGGCTACTATTTTTACTTCCTATAAATCGACTTTGCCATTTCTAAAAATGCATATGCACCTTTGGACAAATGATTGAGTTTATCATATTTATAAGCTAACACAACGTGATTAGCATATTTAGAAGCATCGAGTTTGATAAAATGTCCTTTAAACTGAGGCATACTATTTTTAACACTCTCAGGAACATAAGTCATACCTAATCCTTCATTTACTAATCTTAATGCATTATCAACACTCATGGTCTCCATTGCAATTTGTGGCGTGATATCATGATTTTCTAGAATTTGATCTGTAAGATGTCTTAACGCCATATTGGGTTTCAATAATATAAATCGTTCATTTCTTATATCATCATGTATGTCTTCCGTATTTTTTTCCTCACTTTGTTGACTTAAGAGTAATGCGTAATCAGGAGGTAATGCTAAATAAATCGCTTCTGAATATAAAACATCATACTTAAAAGTCCCTTGATAAAACGGTAATATCGTTAATGCGATATCTATTTTATTATCTATCAGAAGCTGCTCTATTCGATGAGACGGCTCTTCAATTAACTTTAATTCGATACCGGGATACGCTTTTATAAATTCAGGCAATATATCGTATAACGTATGAGCTGCTAATATGGGATTCACACCTATTACTAATCTTCCCTTTTTTAATTCTGAAATATTCTGTAATTCTTGCTTCATTTCTTTATATGTATAGTTAATTTGGTTCATATAATCTAAATAGCGTTCACCAGCATACGTTAATGTGATAGGGTTACTTTCTCTATTTATCAAAGTAACACCTAATTCAGTTTCTATGTCCTTAATAAACTTACTCAAATATGGTTGAGAAATATATAAATGTTTGGCTGCTCGAGATATACTACCAAAACGTCCTACCGCTTCTAAATATTGGACCGAATTTGTGTTAATCATTAACTCACCACTTTCTCCTTATAACTATTTAGTTATGACTTTTATATCTTAATACGTCTTTTACAAATCACGATTTCAGGTAGATAATAATCATTGTCAACAAATCGACAAAAATTAAAACTTAATATAATTAAATAGTTATATCTAATGAAATCTAATTTGTATGGCTTCTATAGAATTGATTTTTCAACAATTAAGTTAGTCGTATCCATTATTATAACTACTTTTACAATTTATTTACTATTAAAACACTATTCGAACCATTTTAGGTCATAATTCAAGCTTAGGAGGAATCATATATGAATAGAAATGTTATCGTTACAGGATCAGGTCAAGGTATTGGCTATGCTATCGCACAAGCGTTTGATCAACAAGGTGATCGTGTATTCATTTTTGATATGAGCAAAGACGCAGCTGAAGCAGCAGCTCAGTCATTAGAGAAAGGTGTTGCATATCAAGTAGATGTTACAGATGAAACGACGGTTAAAAATGCTATCAAAGATGTAACTAATCAATACGGTGCTATCGATGTTTTAGTTAACAATGCAGGCATTCAATATATATCTAAAATTGAAGACTTCCCATTAGACAAATGGAACCAAGTTATTGGTGTTATTCAAACAGGCACATTCTTAATGACTAAACATGTATTACCAAGCATGAAACAACAACAACAAGGCCGTATTATCACTATTTCATCAGCACATGGTGAAATGGCTGATCCATTCAAATCAGCGTATGTAGCATCTAAATTCGCACAAATTGGTTTCACAAAAACAATTGCACTTGAAACAGTCGATGATGGTATTACTGCAAATGCTGTATTACCTGGACCTGTTCGTACAAAATTAATCGAAAACCAACTTGCAAAATTAGCAGAACAAGATGGTACTACTGAACAAGAAGCAATGGAAAAACATATTACAAGTAAATCACCAATGAATCGCTTATTAGAACCTTCTGAAATAGCTGATACTGTTGTTTTCTTAGCATCAGATGGTGCATCTGCGATCACAGGTGAAACAATCAGTGTTTCTGGCGGTTCAAACGCATAATTCATAATTAATATTTAAGAAAGAAGGCATTTTAATATGAGTCAATTACAAGAGCAATTAATCGGTACATGGTCATTAGTAAGTTATCAAGATGAAGATGAAAATGGCCAAATTTTCTATCCATTAGGCAAAGATGCAACTGGGTTTATTATGTATAATCCAGATGGTTATATGTCAGCTCAATTGATGCAACAAGGTCGTCCTGCTTATGCATCTGGTGATCTTCACACTGGTACTAAAGATGAAATGGCGAAAGCTGCACATGGCTATTTAGCTTATGCTGGTAAATATGAATTAGATGAAGAAAACCAAACCGTTTATCATACGATGAACGTTAGTATGAATCCAACATGGTTAGGTGATACACAACCACGTATATTCAAACTTGAAGGTCATACACTTAGCATTGAAAATGGAAACAATCCCAATCAAAAACTCGTTTGGCAACGCGTTAATCATTAATTATTCATAACATAAAGAGCAATCCCCGTTAGAAGGGATTGCTCTTTTTTTGTATACATCAAAACACTGCCGATAAGTTATGATATCTTATCGACAGTGTATATTAAAAAGCTTAATTTTATGATGGTACTTCAGTACGTTTTGTACTATGTTTTCTAATAGCTGCTGCTAATAAACTAGATACAGCACCAAAAATCATAAATCCAATAAGCATCCACATTGTTGAATTCAACTCAATATGGTGATTCATATAAATGATTTCTTTTAAGCTTGTAGCATAATGTACGAATGGATTCCAATCTACAATATAACGTTGATAGAACTTAGGTAACATTTGCTTTGGTAACATTACCATTTGCATACTAAAGAACATTGCAATGAAGAAGATTGGCACAGATTTCATACCTAACCAAGTCATTGTTCCTAATATTAAACCAACAAATCCCATAATCGCTAACGCTACAAACGTTGCAACACGGTTTGGATGATCGAAGTCAAATCCTAGTGCGCCTCCCATAAAGTACACATATGCAAAGCTACCAAGAAATGCTGCAATCACTGTAAAGATAATTTGTCCTACAGAAGCTATTAAACGATGTGCAATTTTAATATTACCACTTGTTCTAAATGCGAAGAATAGTAGAACAGAAATAACAATTGATCCCATCCAAATTGGCATAAACATTAAGAATGGTGCGTTACCGCCACCTTGATGGTCTTTTACTTTATTGATTTTTTCATTATCCACTTTAACAGGGTTAGTTACAGAATCAATATCTTTAGCATCAACTTTAACATTTTGTTTTTCTAATGTTTGAAGACTTTGTTTAGTAATTTGTTTGTTAATATTGTCACCCATACCTGACAATACATTTGTAGCCATTTGAGAACCTTGTAAACTTGATCCTTGGCTTACAATTGTTTTTAATTGTGCTTGTTTGACATCAACACTTTGATTACCCATTTTTTTAGCCATCATTTGTGCTTGTTGCGCTGGCACTTCACCAGATTCAACTTTCTCTTTCATTTCAGCTTTTTTGCTGTCCATGACTACTTTTTGAGTTTTACTCATCGCATGTTTAGAAAAATCTTTTTCAAATATAGCAGCGCCATAATATTTTTCATCTTCCATGCCTTGTTTAGCATCTTTTTCGCTATCTACTTTGACCCATTTGATTGCTTTAGAATCACTATCTAATAATTTATCTTCTAGTTTGTCACCAATATTCATCTTTTTACCTTGAATAGAAGTACCTTCATCGTGATTTACAATTGCGATTGGCATATCTTTAGGTTTAGGATTAAACGCTGGATAAAATGCAATTGCAAAAATCATTAATATTAAAATGATTGCGATTGGTGTCAACCATAGTAATTTGCTTTTAAATATATTCATAACTTTTCCTCCCTTGAAGCAATTCAACATTGTGTTGAATATTTATCACTTTTCCAATTATAATGAGTTTAAATAAATAAACAACAATCAATTAATAGAAAAACGTCCGTTATTGAACACAATGATGAATATTGTCTATTAACTAAGGGAGGTTTTACATTTTTGAAAGAAGATAGACGCGTTCGCAAAACTAAATCTGCAATTAAGTATGCTTTCATACAATTATTGAAAGAACGAAGCCTTGAAAATATTACAGTTCAAGATATTGCAGATAAAGCTGACATCAATCGAGGTACTTTTTATTTACATTATGAAGATAAATATTTACTCCTCACTGATATGGAAGATGAGTGTATAGAACAAATTTCTAAATTCACTCAATTCTCAGAGATTCAAGGCGATAATGTAGAAATGATAGCAACATTATTTATTGATAAAGTGTTGCGTAACATTATTCAACATGTGTATGATAATCTAGACTTTTACAATACGATTTTGAGTTTAGAAAGAAAAAGTCGCTTAGAAGAAAAAATAAGCGATTTGATACAATATAATATGAAACATCAAGTCAGTGTCGATAACAAAATTGAAGGCATCCCTGAAATGTATTTTCATAGTTACGTATCTGGTGCTACAATATCTATCATTAGGTATTGGGTATTAGACTCAAACCGTATCTCTGTTGACGAATTAGTGACACACATTTTTAAAATTATTTATTACGGTCCACTAAGGATTATGGCCGAACAGAGATATAACCATATGAATTAAACACATTGCTCGATAAACATAGTGATGCGTTTGAAAAAAAGCTTTGAAAGGACTTTAACAAATGATCACTGCATATAAACATTCAAATCAAATTAATAATGAAATTATTGAAACACCAATAGATCAACAAGCATTATGGATTAATGTTGTTGAACCTGATAGAGAAGAAATCGAATATTTAATGGATCACTATCATTTACCTGAAGATTTTATACGAGATCCATTAGATTCAGAAGAAAGCGCACGTATCGAATATGATGAAGACACTGGATACTCTCTCATTATTATCGATTTACCATTAATCAATTCTACTAATCGTAGTGTTTTATCATTTATTACGATTCCGCTGGGTATCGTCATTGGAAATGGTATTGTTATGACAATTTGTGATGCTGAAAATGAGTTCTTAGAGAATTTTTCAAGACAAGATAATATTAATCTCAAATTTCATAGTCGCTTCGCTTTAGAAATATTAACTACTATTGCGAACCATTATAATAGAAACTTAAGATTGCTTAATAAATCAAGAATTCGTATTGAAAGAGAATTAAAGAATAACATTACAAATAAACAACTTTTCAAATTAATGGAAGTTGAAAAAAGTTTAGTCTACTTTTTAGCCGCATTAAAAGGTAACGATACCATTATTAAAAAATTATTCCGTTTGCCTGCTATTAAACGATTTGAAGATGACGAAGAGTTACTGGAAGATTTAATTATTGAAAATAACCAAGCGATAGAAACTACTGAGTTACATCAGCGCATTTTAGAAAGTATTACAACATCCTATGCATCACTATTATCTAATGATATGAACACCATTATGAAAACTTTAACAATGTTTACGGTGTTACTAACCCTTCCAACACTCGTATTTAGTTTCTTTGGTATGAATGTTCCATTACCATTAGATGATCATAGTTATATTTCTTGGATTATCGTTGTTGGTATCTCACTGATACTTGTTGCGATTGTCAGTGTATACTTATGGCGAAAACAGAAGTTATAACCAGTTTTAAATATAAAAAGATGGACAGTACTAGAGTTCAATGTACTCTAACTGTCCATCTTTTTATTTTATTGAACTTCTTTATATTTTTTTCTTTTAGATAAGACAAACGTTACAATCACAGATACTACAAATGCAATGACCATACCGATTAGATAATGTAACCAACCACCATGGTTAGGATTGATTGAAATAAATCCTGGTATACCTGCAGTCCCCAATGCAATAGCTTTGACTTTAAAGAATGAAATATAGGCTGCTCCTAAACCAGAGCCAACGATGGCACCAATAAATGGATATCGTAGTTTCAAGTTAACACCAAACATGGCTGGCTCTGTGATACCTAAAACTGCTGAAATACCTGCTGCTGAAGCAACACCTTTTAATTTTTTATTATTTTTTATAATAAAGAATGATGCTAAGGCTGCCCCACCTTGTGCCATATTAGACATCGTAGCAATTGGGAATATAAATGAACCACCCGTTTTAGCTTGATCTGCAATCAGCGTTGTTTCCACTGCAATAAAGCTGTGATGCATACCTGTAATGACAATAGGTGCATATAATAAACCGAAGATTAATCCTCCAATAGCACCACCGAATTCATATAACCAAGTTAATCCATCAGATAACCAATAACCTAGTTGTCTTGTAATTGGGCCAACAAATAAAAATGTTAAAAACGCTGTGATAAAGATAGATAACAATGGTGTTAATAAATTGTCCAATACAGTTGGAACTACTTTACGCAACCACTTTTCAATTGTGGCTAATATATAAGCTGCCACAAGCATAGGCAATACTTGTCCTTGATAACCCACTTGGTTAATATGTAATCCAAATACGTCCCAATGCGGAATCGCTTTACCTGCTTCTACTGCTTTTGGAAAATCATAGGCACTCATTAAACTTGGATGTACTAAAATCATACCGAGTGCAGCCCCTAAAAACGGATTGCCCCCAAACCTTTTAGCAGCACTAAAACCAATTAATATAGGTAACAATGTAAATGGCGCATTCGCAAATATATTAATCATATCTGCTAGTCCTGCGAATTGGCTGTGTACCTCAATTAAAGATTTACCTGCATAAAATAAGTCTTTAGCTGTTAATAGATTGTTTAAACCCATTAATAAGCCACCAGCTACGATTGCCGGAATAATTGGTACAAAAATATCAGATAGCATTTTGACAAATCGTTGTAATGGATTCATATTTTTAGTCGATTTGTCTTTCACTTCAGAAGTCGTAGACGCTTCTTTACCAGTGATATGTTCCATTTCGTTAAATACTTTATTAACAGTTCCAGACCCTATAATAATTTGATATTGTCCACCAGTTGAAAATGTTCCTTTAACAACATCCATTTTAGATAAGGCTTCTTCATCAACTTTACTCTCATCATTCAATATTAATCTAAGTCTGGTTGCACAATGGGCCATTGAATCTAAGTTCTCTTCACCGCCAATGGCATTAAGTATCTCTTCTGCAGATTGTTTATAGTTCATTTGTCTAATCCCTCCCATTTTTAGAACCGGTTCCAAAATAACTACTTTAATTGTAACCGGTTCCAATAATTAAATCAACACCACCTTTTCACTTTTTGATTAAATTTAAAAGTATTAGTTTTATCAATGTCATTGAACAGTTATGAATACGGGTATATATGAATACTATACGCATAGGGGGCTACAACTTGAAAGAACGTGGACACATCGAACAATTATGGCGAGAAGAAAAATATCGTGTTTTACTGCATAGTCAAAAACAATATGATGCTATTCGAGAAAAACTAAAATCGCAAGTTTCTTACGAGGAAATTCGTATGATGATTGAACATGCTATCACTATTGAACCCAGTCAAGGAAGTGTCATCAATGCTTATGATCATATGTGGGGATACTTTAAAAAATGGGCTACTGACGAAGAAAAGCAAAGTGCTCAAAATTAAAGGAACTATTTATTAACCATGACGTATCCATTCATGATTTAATGTCATTTTTAAATGTATTAGCAATTAAATATGAGGTACATTACATTCAACAAAGTACAGTATTAAAAGAATAAAAAAACAAACGTTCCATTTTTTGAGGAACGTTTGTTTAATTTTGTGTCTTAAAGGTACATTATGTTAAATTCTAAAGAAAGATTAATTCTAAGATGTATCACAAAATAATAATAAACAATAAATAGAACTTAATGCTATAACATCCAGTGAAAGTTATTGTCATGCTTCATTTAATTTGTTATCACTTCGGGGGGAGTATTTCAAATTAATGATTATAAAAATCGCTACTTAAAAATTGATGCTTCATCATACTTTAATTTTCAGAAGATGTGATTTCTCAGGATGCCACCCTATTTCTATATTGGTCAAAATCAGCTGCATGTTCTAGTTGATATATCTTAAAGATTTCAAACCAATGTCATTATGCCTTTACACATAGAGTTTATGTGTGATGAAGAAATAAGGATTGTATGCGTTAAATCTCGATGTTTATTCTTATTTTAAGTTGATTATTTATTCACTAAATATGGCGTATGTGATTCTGTGTTGTCTCTCTCTTTTGTTGTTATATCTAAGATGTGAATATAACGTACATTTAAAACCACAGATTAACAATCCAAGATTTAAATGTTTTAAATTTCTTTTGGATTGAAATCTATTGTTATTATCCACTAAATATTTCATTCTCACTCTATTGAAAATTTCCAAATACTCTTTACTACATTTCTAATTTTCCATTTGTATTGCAAACAACACAAAATTGACTACGTTTTCACAAAAATTGCTATAATAACTTTTATTTTTAACTATTACTATTTGAATGAAAATCTATTATAATAACTATTATTATTCAATCGCATATTAAATGACTTAGACTATGAATATTCTCATATATATTCAATTTGAACAATTTATAAGTGATTATTATATTTTAATACTAAAAACTAAGAGGAGTCACATCACATAACATGTCATGCCATTTATCCCTATTCACTCAACATCAAACGCAGCCATGTCGTAATATTAATCAAATCATCATATTATTTTCATTAAGTCATGAATTAAGGATTAAAATTAACGGTGAACTTAAAGATTTAGATGCTCATATTGCAATTATTAATCATGGTGATATATATGAAATAAAAAATGCGACACATTTAGTTCAATTAAATATACCTATTTTTTATTTCTACATAGAAGATACGTCGTTTTTTGAATGTTACTTTGATAGACATTTATTGCAATCAAGTGATTACATCAAAACGCTATTACTTCAATTATTACAACAAGATTCAAAAGACCATAAAGACCAACAAGTCTGCTCTAAAATCATACAAACCTTATATAAAGAAGCAGTAATAAAATTAGAAGGCAATTATATACCTAACATTGCAGTAAATTCTCCTTTATTTGCAAATTGTCTTCAATTTCTAGATGAAAAATTGACTCAGCCAATTTCTTTAAAGGATGTTGCTCATAATAGTAGTATTTCTGAATCTTATTGTTCTAATTTATTTAATCGATATTTGAATATGAATTTTAAAGACTACTTTACAAGTCTAAAATTATGTCATTCTATTAAACTACTTATGACCTCTCATTTATCAATCAACGCTATATCAGAAACATCTGGTTTTACTAGTCATACCAATTTTACTAATCAATTTAAAAACTATTTACAATTTAGCCCTAAACAATATCGTACTTATATCAATCAAATTGATACTATGCCACATTTAAATATTGTTGATTACGATAATGAGGCATTTTTACCGCTCATAGAAAACTTTAATTTTAATGATCAAATAACTACAGAAATTACGAAAATTGACTTAGAACATTTTCATCCTAAAGATCATTCAAAAGCTTCCAATCAATTATCATTTATTATATAGATGCTTTGATAAATTATTCGAACGACATATCGGCTTGGCAATGACCATTAAATCCAAAGAGGATTTTAAGGCAGTTAATCATTTCGTCTTGATGTTTTTACAAGGTCATACAGACTATCAATTAAATAAAAAGACAGTCAAACTGATGCTTATTTTTGATTCAGCAACAATGACCATACATGACATTCATCTATGTCATTTAAAAATTAGAAATAAAAATAGAGATATCAAATATGGTGTGACTATAGATGGATTATTACATCAAGAACAAACGTTAGATAAAACATATGATATTTTAAGAAGACTCAATTTTGATTATTATTTAATAGATATTGAAAATATAGAAACGACATTATCCTTGATTAACAAAAGGAAAACATATAATCATACAACCACTCATTTTGATAATTATAAGCAATTTATCATGGATTCTGGTATAGACTCCACACGCTTTGTGTATGATTATTTATCATTAAAATGTTTCAAATATACTAACAACGGTACACATCCATTACAACTCGCCGACTTAGTTTGTCATATTATTGCGCTATTACGCTATGGTGGTGGCATTAGTTACCAATTGATTGCAACGGGTTCAATTTATATTTCTCTATTTAATGAATTCGGTAATGCACTTCCCCTCATTCATATTTATAAAATGGCACATGCATTTGTGAATGAACCTATTCAAATTTCTAATAATTACATCATGAGCCGAAAAGATGGTAATTATCATTTTATTTTATTTAATAAAATCAATGATCGATATTTATCTGATACACAACTAGAATTCATATTTAAAAATCATTTAAAAGCAAATTCATTAATTACTATCCAAACGTTGAATAATGAACATGGCACTATTGATAATTTATTACCGCAGAGTAGACAACAACTGTTTCTTGATAAGGAGATGGTTGAACAACTAGAACGTTCGAATCACCCAAAAACTGAATTGTCACTCCTAGAACACGATAATCAAGATATCAAGTTGATTTTAAAACACGATGAAGTGAAGTATATTTGTATTAAACCTAATTAATGATTTAAATATAGCTAAAGTTTAACAATGGTCATTTAAGGATATAGTTGTCACTAAGGAGATGATTATATTGGATAATCAAAAAGCAACAGAAGCGATTGAAAAAGTATTAGATCATTCTAAAGTCGGTGTATTATCTACTGCTTATAATAATAAACCTAATAGTAGATATATGGTGTTTTATAATGATGAATTAACGCTTTATACTAAGACAAATATCAACTCAATTAAAGTTGAAGAGATTGAAGATAATCCTTATGCCTATATTTTATTAGGTTATAATGAGACTACTAATCATAGCTTTGTTGAAATTGATGCAACGATTGAAGTTGTTAAAGATCAAAAAGTCATTGATTGGTTATGGGAAACACAGGACAAATCATTCTTTGATTCTAATAAAGACCCTGAATTATGTGTGTTAAAAGTTATTCCTAAGTCTATCAAACTAATGAATGACAAAGATTTAGATACACCTTTCACAATTGAATTATAATGATATAGCGAGTATAGAACACAACTCCAAAATCATAGCACAAAGGCGATTAAAAAATATAAATCATCTTTGTGCTTTTTTATATTTAATATCACATTTACACATGTAATTGAATAAATGCCACTTAACTAAATGATAGAGGAGCTTAAGTATAAAAACATTTACGTGACTCAACTTGTACGACCAATGGATCGTCCAATACTAATCCGTAAAATTAATCCTTTCAGATATATTTTTTGTTAATTAATGACAAATGCGTATATTTTATGAATTTTCCAATTAATAATAAACACTTATATTTTGAATTTAATTGCAAATTACTCTAATTTTCTGTATAAATGAAATAGAAAACAACAATACTAAAGGAGAATATATAATGAAGAGTAAAAAAGGACTAGGTTTTGGTCTTATCGCAATTATGCTTATTGTATGTATTGTTTTAGTTGTCGCAATGATGGCTGGCGGCAAAAAAGAAACATACTATGGTGTTATGAAAAATGATACTACAATAGATAAAATGATTAGTGAAAAAGACGAAAAAATTGAAAAGAACATTAAACTTCCATCAGATGCAAAAGTATCTGTTAAAAAAGAAGATTTTGTTATGATTACTAAGAACGAAAAAACTGGCAAAATTGCTAAAGTGAAAAAAGTAGATCATGACGATGTACCACATGGATTAATGACTCAAATCCATGATATGGGACATATGCATATGTAATATAAAAAGGAAGCAAGTCATCAATGGCTTGCTTCCTTTTATTTGTATATATTGGTCGTATTCACATAATTCCAACCATTGAAAATGGAAGTACTTTTAAGGTTCACAGTAGCTTTCGCTACTGCGTAAGAAGTACTAACCATTAAAAATGGAAGTACTTCTTTAAATGCATAAGAGCCCCTTATCGCTAATGCGATTTTCTCCTCTTCGGTTCGCCTTAGCTTGCGCTAATGCATAAGAGCCCCTAATCGCTAATGCGATTTTCTTCTTCGGTTCGCCTTAGCTTGCGCTAATGCATAAGAGCCCCTAATCGCTAAAGCGATAAGGGGCTCTAAAAATGTCAGATTTATTATTTTATAGTGATTTTAAATACTCTTGGCCTTGTTTCTTATCATATAAGTTTTCCCATTTTGCGATAACTACAGTTGATAAAGCGTTACCCATAACGTTAACGACTGTACGTACCATGTCTAATAAACGGTCAACTCCTATAATTAATGCAAGTCCTTGAGCTGGTAATCCCATTGCACCTAATGTTGTTAATAAAACAACGATTGAAGTACCTGGAACTGCTGCCATACCTTTTGATGTAAGCATTAATGTTAACATTAACACAATTTGTTCTGTTAACGTTAAATGCATACCATACATTTGTGCGACGAATAAAGCAGCGATTGATTGGTACAATGCTGAACCGTCTAGGTTAAATGTATATCCAATTGGTATAACAAATGATGTAATTTCTTTTGGTGAACCAAATTTTTCCATCTTTTTCATCATTACTGGTAATACAGCTTCTGAGCTTGATGTTGAGAAAGCTAAAAGAATTTCACTTTTTAGTATTTTCATAATAGAGAAAATACTTATGCCACACATTCTTGCTACAATTCCTAATACTACAACTACAAAGAATACCATCGCGAAGACGACAACTAATACAAGTTTAAGTAGAGGAAGTAAAGCTGATGCACCAAATGTAATAATGGTTGTACAAATAAATGCAAAGACACCTAATGGTGCTAATTTTAAAATTTTGTTAATCATCCAGAATACTGCTTCTAATGTACCACTTAAGAAAGATTTAACAGGTTCTGCTTTTTCACCGATGGCAGCTAAGCCTAAACCGAAGAATACAGCAAAGAAGATAATTGGTAATAATTCTCCTTTAGTTAAAGCTTCAAAAAAGTTTGTAGGTACAATGTTTACAATGGTATCAATAAAATGATTACCGTATGTAGATTGTTCTGCAGCGTGTGCAGATGATTGATATTTAGAAATATCGCCCTTTGGTAGTTTGGATGGATCAAGTCCAGAACCTGGTTTGAACAAGTTACCAAAAATAATCCCAAGACCAATAGCGATTGTTGTTATAATCTCAAAGTAAAGTATTGTTTTCCATCCATAGCGACCTACAGTTTTCGACTCCCCTACGTTCGAAATAGATAACGCTAAAGAACAGAACACAACTGGAATAACGATCATTTTAATTAAGTTTAAAAAGACGTCTCCAAATGGCTTTATGTAGTTAGCCGCTTCTTCATTTCCATATAATATAAGTCCAACGACAACACCTAGAACCAACGCAATTAATACTTGCACTGGAAGACTAATTTTTCTCTTGAATAGAGCCATATTGCAAACTCCCCTTCATCTGACATCACTTAATTATATCAGATAACTTAAAAATAGCTATAATTTTTTAAATAACAAATACAAATAATTGTGTTGAAATTTCTAAATATTTGTGAAACCAGAGTATTTTACTACGGTTATTTTTACTATTTTTATTGTTTTAATCACAATTCTAGCTACACATTAAACTTACACAATAAGAAAAAAAGGTTACCGATTTTTTAAATCGATAACCTAAAAATATTTTGACTAATTTGAGGGCTTATAATTTTTATTAAAGTAATTATGTTTAGCACTCTTTAGACTTTTCTTAGTTTCAGTATCAAAACCTTCTGCAAAGATACCTTTATTTGTACTTATAGGTTGTATCACGTAAGTTACTTTAGGCTCATCTTTAAAAATAACTTCCTTATAATACACACCTTTTTTAGCACTATATAATGTTTCTTCTTTTTTTATCTTATCTTTTAGATGATGTTCTTTAAAATAACTATCGACCATTTCAATATTTTTATGGCCTTGATATGTTTTAAGTGCGAAGAAAAATGCAAATGCTAAAACTAACGAAATGATTAATATAATAATAATTCTAATTAATTTCTGTTTCCTACTCATTTTATAGACTCCTTTTGCCTTATCTTAATTAGTATGAACGAAAAGCATACATTTTTAAAGTCTTATAAAACTTTTGTAACAAAATATTCTTATCTGAATTTTGTACTTAAACGTTTGTCTATACGTTATTATAAATATTGTCTAACATCATCAAGTGGCAAACGTACTGATTTATGCGCTTCTTGCGCCCCTTTACCTACTGCAATAGCTACAACAGGTACAAAACGATCACTATCTAAACCTAACACGTCTGCAATATTAGCTTTATCAAATCCACCGATTGGATTCGTATCATAGCCATGAGATTTAGCTACAAGCATAAATTGCATCGCCATTAAACTACTATCAATATTGACGATATCTTTCATGCCTTCTCTTGATAGCCCTTTATAATGAGGAAGCACCCAACTTAACATTTTATCTTTAATCTCTTCAGTCATATGTTTTTTACTTACTGCATCACCATAAATTTGTTCAGCTTTTTCATAATTTTTTAAATCACCAAAAACAATAATCATCGCAGAAGATGTGTTCACTTGTCTTGAGTTCATCCCAAATGATGGTAAGATTTTCTCTTTACCTTCTTCAGAATCCACTACCATTAATCTCCATGGTTGCATATTTACGGATGATGGTGCTTTCGTTGCTTTTTGAATCATTTCATCCATTTCTTCGTGACTAATTTTATATTCAGTATCAAATACTTTTACAGATTTTCTTCCTTTTAATACATCATCAAATTTTGAGATTCTTTCCATAAAGTTCTCCTCTTTCTAAATAAGTCGTTTGATATTACAAAACAATTAAGTTTTATTATAATTTTGTAATTTTTAAATGAAAAGCAATTTGCCTATATCACTTAGAACGGCACTTGACAAGTCATACACTTCATAATATTGTTAGCTTAACAAGGAGTTATTTAATGTATGTAGAAAATAGTTATTTAAGCAAACAATTATGCTTTTTATTCTATGTTTCATCTAAAGAAATTATCAAAAAGTATTCTAGTTATTTAAAGGAATACGAACTCACGTACACTGGTTATATAGTGCTAATGGCGATTGAAGAAGATGAGAAACTTAACATCAAAACTTTAGGTGATAGAGTTTTCTTAGATTCAGGCACTTTAACACCATTACTAAAAAAATTAGAAAAGAAAAATTACGTCGTTCGAACTCGTGAAGAAAAAGATGAAAGAAATCTTCAAATTTCACTGACTGATCATGGTAAAAGTATTAAAAAACCATTATCTGAAGTGTCACTAAAAGTATTTGGCGAATTTGATATCGACGTTAACGAAGCGAAAGAATTAATCAACCATCTTCAAATGTTTGTTTCTAAAAACTTTGATAAATCCACAGAAAAGTAATACTTCTATAGAGAAAAAGACAAAAGTAAACTTTCCCTCAACATTCATATCTTTCTTTTATACATGTAAATCCAAGTTATGTGAACAAATGTTTCATATTGTAAGCTTTTGTCTGTATTCTCTAGAACTAATAATCACTCCATAAATCCTTTTTACTTTACCTCACCCTAAACAGTACATATAATGAATCTACAATTAAATATGATTCAAATTTAGTTAATTAAAAGGAGCGAATCGTATGCCTAGTAATGACTTCTTTAACAATGCATTTTTAAAAAATGACCCTACTGATATGTTTAGAGATTTAGGTAAGCAAGTATTTAATCAGTTTTCCTCACAAGCATTTCCCGCCAACCTATATAATGAAAGTGATCATTATTTAATAGAAGCTGAACTTGCAGGCGTAAAAAAGGAAAATATATCATTAACTTTTGATCATCATACATTAACGATTAAAGCTAATAAGTTTCTAGAACCTCATCATGGACAAGCGCAATTGAATGAACGTTCTAACGGAGAACTTGTCCGTCGATTTGAATTTGAGGATGTAGATAAAGATTTAATCAAAGCAACATTTGAGGATGGCGTCTTAAATATACGCTTACCTAAACAACAACACGATTCTGAAGACGCAACAACTATATCTATATTATAAATCAAAAAATAACACCCTCGTCACGGTATAACCAAGATGAGGGTGTTATATATTTATGCTTCTTTTTTATTTAAATGAACCATTGTGATTAATGCGATGAGTCCGAAAATAGCAAAAAAGATAAATGCTAAATGACTTGAACCTGTTACCCCTGTAATATAAGTGATTACTAATGGTGGGAAAAAGCCGCCTAGTCCCCCCATCATTGATACAATACCATTCGCTGATCCAGCTTCTTTCGCGAAATATGATGGTACTAATTTAAAAATAAGACCATTACCAATACCTGCACACACACTTATCATTAAACATCCTATGGTAAATAATGCGATGTGATTAGAGAAACCTAAAATCAATGCACCTGTAATCATAATGATAAAATCTACCATTAGAACCTTAACTGCATTTAGTTTATCACCTAATATGCCTCCGACTGGTCTCAGGAAGGTCGCTAAAGCAATAAATATACCTGAACGAATACCTGCATCAACTTTATCTATACCAAAATGTTGCACCAGATAGTTTGGCAAAAATAGTCCAAAAGCTACAAACGCACCAAATGTAATAAAGTACCAAAGACTTGTATAGTATAGTTTATAATTTTTAAATAAGATTTTCATTTGAGATATTAGCGGCACTTTTACTTTAGGCTCACGGTTATCTCCAAATATAAACATTAATACTGCAAATATAGCAATAATAATTAAATAACTTCTAACTGTTGTTTGCCAACCAATAATCCCTGCAATTGGCGGTGCTAAAAATGATGAAATCGCTGTCCCAATGTTTCCCATACCATAAATACCATTCGCTAATCCTACTTTATCTTTTGGGAAATATTTTGGAATTGATGTAACACCTACTGAGAATATAGCACCACCCACACCAAGAAAGAATCCAGATAACATCATCATTTTTGGTGATTGTGCTTGCCCTAAAAAGTAAATGGGAAATAAAAGCACTATAAAACTACAGAAAAATACCCATTTGGCTCCAATAATATTAGTTAAATATCCAAAAGGAACACGTAATATTGATCCCAAAATGACTGGTATTGCTAAAATAATGGATAGTTGTCCAGCTGAAATTTTAATGTCTTGAGAAATAAATGGCATTAATGGAGAAATAATGCTCCATGCCATAAAACCAACTACTAAGCTAAGTGTTTGTAATGTGAGCTGAAATCCACCTTTTGTCTTGTCCATATTTTCACCCTCGTCGAATTCATTTATTTATTAGTACTATGCGGGTTTGACCTTCAATAACTCTATTAATGAACATAGAACTAATCTTAATTTGAATTTATCGACTTTGTGAAAAGTTGAACATTAGGATAATCCCTTATTTGACTATGTAATTCCCCTATTAAAAAGGATCACAGTAGCTTTCGCTACTACGTAAGAGGGTGAAGAACAGAAATTTTACATTTCGTTGTTCTTCCCCGGCACATGATGACTAGGTTGGTTACAAGTATCACGTAGTAACTTACCAGTCATCCACTGCCTCTAACCATTGAAAATGGAAGTACCCTTAAGGATCACAGTAGCTTTCGCTACTGTGTAAGAAGTACTAACCATTGAAAATGGAAGTACTTCTTTAAATGCATAAGAGCCCCTAATCGCTAATGCGATTTTTCTCTTCAGTTCGCCTTAGCTTTCGCTAATGCATAAGAGCCCCTAATCGCTAATGCGATAAGGGGCTCTAAAATTCTAGGAGTTTCTTTTTCATGGCGTATTCTACGAGTTCTGGTTTTGATTTTAATTCTAGTTTGTTCATAATGTGTGTTTTATGTGCTTCTACTGTTTTAACTGATACAAATAGTTTTTCTGCTATTTCTTTATTGCCATAGCCTTTTGCTATTAATGGCAATATCTCTAATTCTCGTTTGGATAACACTTTGAATGGATCTGATGTATCTGTATATTCCTGATTACTACTATTCACAAATTCATTCACTAATGAGGTGGTCAATTTCATATCAACATATGTCTCACCATTATAAACTGTTCTAATAGCAAGCAATAGTTGTTCATCAGGTGCGTTTTTCAAAATATAACCTTTCGCACCGTTCCTCAATACATGAAATAAATACTCTTCATCATCATACATTGTTAAGATTAAAATCTTTGTTTCAGGAAAACTTTCATGAATTTTACTCGTTGCGATAAGTCCTGATTCACCTGGTGGCATACTTAAATCCATTAATAGTACATCAGGTTTAAACTCCAAGACTTTTTGATAGGCCTCTACACCATCAGCAGCGGTAGCAACTACTTCCATATCCTCTTGATAGTTCAATATCATAGAGAAACCGGTTCTAACAACTGCATGATCATCGGCAATAACTATTTTCAACATTATTCCCCCAAAAATTAATTTACAGTGGTACTTCTAAAGTAATAATCGTTCCTTTACCTATATGCGTCTCAATATTTAAATTCCCTTCAACAAGTTCGGATCGCTCTTTCATTCCATATAACCCTAGTCCAGATCCTCTCGGTTTGGAAGACGGATCAAATCCTTGTCCTCTATCAATAATTTCAGCGATTAACGTCAGTTCATTTTGTTGAATAGTGACTTCTACTTCACTAACACCAGCATATTTTAAAGCATTATAAACAGCCTCTTGCACAACTCGATACACGACGGTTTCCACCTCGCTATCAAAGCGATGATTAACGATATTAGAAACATAATTAATTTGCATACCATAATTTTCTTCGAATTGTTTAAAGTAAGATTTAAATGCTGCCTCTAATCCTAAATCATCTAAAGATGCAGGACGCAATTCAACTGATAGATGTCTGACATCGTCAACGAGTTGTGACATTAAACCTTCAATATTTTTAACATCATTCAATATTTTCTCTTTATCTTGTTGATATTTTAACAAACGTAATTGAACATCAATATTCAACATTTCTTGAATAACACTATCATGTAGTTCTCTAGATATACGCTTACGTTCATTTTCTTGCGCGGATATTGTTTTTCTCATCATTCGGCGTTGATTCATTTTTTCTTGTCGTTCAATTTGAGGTGCAACATCTTGCAATGTAAATGCATTAATACCTTTAACCGGATCTATGGTTTGATAAGAAGCTGTAAATGGTGCGATTTTTCTGTTTTTTGTTTTCATAAATACTTGGAATTGTGAATGATGAGGTTGTGCTACATCTAAAAAGCAATCTCTACATGACTGTACGTCATACTCATTCGTGTAACCTTCGCATCGTCTACAAATCGCATTCGTCATTGCACTATAATTTTCTTCTTCCGAAATAACTTCTTTAGCTGCTTCATTCATTGCTATAATCTTTCCGCTATTATTCACAAAAACAATCTTTTCATTTGTGCTTTCAAAGTAACGTCTTAGCAACACTTCAAGTTGTTCATTATTAACCGTCAAGTTAATCACCTAAATTTCTTCATTAAATATGCCTAATTGTTTATAAATATCTATATCATACACATTAATTGGTAATGGCTTATGATTTCTTTGGCCAAACAACATAACCCCATACACCTGTTGTTGATACCAAAGTGGAATAGCTATGACCGCCGTTAAATTTTCACTTAATAATATAGGAAACTTCACCTTTTCATCAGGTGTTAAGGCCATATCTACATTAGCAATGATCATTCTCTTTCCCGTTTTCATCACATTACCAGCTAGACCTCGACCTTTACGTAATATAATTAATTTATATCTATCATTATTGTTACCTGATACATATTGCCATTTTATAGGTGAATAGGTGCTCGCTGATTCATAAAAAGCTAACGCCGCAAAATCAAAACCTTGTTCTAATCTAATTCTATCAATATTTTCTTGAAAACTTTGGCTTTCGAACATTGAATCTGGCATCATACTATTTCCACCTTTGAATTACTATAGTTTATTTTTTCGATAAATAATGTACCTTCTACTTGTATACGATAATGGTACACTCCATACATGAACTAAACGCGTAAATGGCCAACATGCAAAAATGGTAAACCCTAATACCATATGTAATTTAAATTGCAATGGTACATTGGCCATCAAATCTGCGTGCGGTTTAAACATAAAGAGTTGTCTAAACCATACTGAAATGGTTTCACGATAATTAAAGTCGATATGCATGATATTCGTAACTATTGTAGAGTAACATCCCATGAAGATAATAATTAATAAAAGAATATTCACAAAAATATCCGAAAATGAACTTAAACGCCTTACATTTTTAATTGTAATTCTTCTAGCAGTAAGTAACAACATACCTATTAACGTCATTATACCAAAAATACTACCAATATAGACTGCTCCAAAATGGTACATATGCTCATCAATCCCTAATGAGTCCATCCAATATTTCGGTATAACAAGACCAACTACATGTCCAAAGAAAACTGGAATTACGCCTAAATGAAATAGCAAGCTTCCCCATTTCAGTCTCTTTTTCTCAATTAATTCGCTAGACTTTGCAGTCCAAGAAAACTGGTCATACTTATATCTTGCAATGTGTCCTATGATAAATATAGCTAAACATAAGTATGGATAAATGACCCATAAAAATTGATTAATCATGTTGAGCCACCCCTTCTGGTACTTCTAAACATAATTTCAAAGTCTTTCTTAATGCTTGTATTACGTACCCATATGGATGATTTTGTTTTCCAAGTTCATTTGCCATTACAAATGTTCCATCTTCAATAATCATGATGACTAATTGAATATTTTCTTCTGCCCTTTCATCGCCACGCCATTCTATTGTCTGTAAAAATTGTAGCATCAATGGTAGATAATCTGACAATTCATTATCTACCATTTTTAATCCAAACATTTCGTACAAAACTTTGAGTTTTGCTAACATTTTGCCTCTCTCTTTTTGAGTGTCGAATTGATTATAGGTCATATATAATGGTGCTTTTTTGCTAAAATCAAAGGTATCTGTATATATTTGTTGAATTTCAGATAACGTATATTGCATCATCTGTTCTCTAAATGCTATTAGGTCTTCATACCCCGGATGACTAGGATCGATGACTTCGTTAAATATATTTTCATTAAATGTCTTTTTCTCAGGGAAGCATAATTGCATTGCGATATATCCTAAACTGTCTTGATATCGATATAAATTGTCAAAGTTAATCACGGAAAATCCCTCCATAAAACCGCTCGTTATAAATGTCTTGACCTGATTTGTCCGTAGCAACAGCGACGCCGCATCCTTCACAATTAACGCCGAAGTTTTCACCACCATAACCTTGCGAACCTTGAGCGTGATAAGTATCTAAATAAGTTTCTTTATGTGTCGTCGGTATCACAAATCGTTCTTCATATTTGGCTAAACCTAATAATCGATACATATCTTTCGTTTGACGTTCAGTAAGTCCTAGTTGCGTTAAACGTTCAACATCGAAATCTTTTTGAGTCACTTGTGCTCTCATATAACTTCTCATCATAGCCATTTTCTGTAGTGCTTGTTTGACCGGTTTTGTAGCACCGGCTGTAAACATGTTCGCCAAATATTCTATCGGTAAGCGCATTTCTTCTATGGCAGGGAAAATCATATCCGGATCTTGTTCTGAATTTTTACCTTCAAAATAACTCATAATTGGGCTTAATGGTGGGCAATACCACACCATTGGCATAGTTCTATACTCTGGATGCAATGGGAATGCTAATTTATATTCAATTGCTAATTTATAAATCGGTGACTGTTGTGCCGCTTCAATCCATTCATGATTGACACCATCTTTTTCAGCTTGCGCAATGACTTCTTCATCAAATGGATCTAAAAATAATTCCAATTGTTTTTCATATAAATCTTGTTCATTTTCAGTCGACGCCATTTCTTCCACTCTGTCAGCATCATATAATAATACGCCTAAATATCTCATTCGACCTGTACAGGTTTCTGAGCAGACTGTAGGCATGCCTGCTTCAATTCTAGGGAAGCAAAATGTACATTTTTCGGCCTTATTCGTTTTCCAGTTAAAATAAACTTTTTTATAAGGGCATCCAGTCATACAATAACGCCATCCACGACATGCATCTTGGTCGACCAAAACAATACCATCTTCATCTCTTTTATACATAGCTCCTGATGGACAAGATGCAACACAACTTGGATTAAGACAATGTTCACACAATCTTGGTAGGTACATCATAAAGGTTTCATCAAATTGAAACTTGATATCTTCTTCTATCTTTTGAATATTTGGATCTTTAGGTCCAGTCACATGACCACCAGCTAAATCATCTTCCCAGTTAGGTCCCCATTCAATATCCATCTTTTCTCCAGAAATAACAGAGTAAGCTCTTGCTACTGGTGAGTGTTGACCTGCCTTAGCTGTTGTTAAATGCTCATAGTTATAATTCCATGGCTCATAATAATCTTGAATTAATGGCATATCAGGATTATAGAAGATTTTTCCAAGGGCTATTTTAGACCACTTGCTACCAGATTTAAGTTGTAATCTACCTTTTCGATTCAATACCCAACCGCCTTTATAGTGCTCTTGATCCTCCCAACGTTTGGGATATCCTGTACCAGGCTTTGTTTCAACATTATTAAACCACATATATTCTGCCCCAGGTCGATTTGTCCATGTGTTTTTGCAAGTAACGCTACAAGTATGACAACCTATACATTTATCTAAATTCAACACCATTGCTATTTGCGCTTTAATCTTCAAGCCAATTGACCTCCTTCATCTTTCTTACTGCTACATATACATCTCTTTGATTACCAATTGGTCCATAATAATTGAAATGATAACTAATTTGAGCATAGCCACCTATTAACTGTGTTGGTTTCAAATGAATTCGTGTTGGTGCGTTATGTGATCCACCTCTAGTATCTGTAATTTCAGAACCTGGCGTTTGAATATGTTTATCTTGTGCATGATACATAAACATGGTACCTTTAGGCATTCTGTGTGAAATAACAGCTCTCGCAGTAACGACACCATTTCGGTTATATACTTCTAACCAATCGTTATCCTGAATGTTGTGTTCTTTAGCATCTTCATCAGAAATCCAAACTGTTGGACCACCTCTAAATAGCGTTAACATATGCTTATTATCTTGATACATAGAGTGAATATTCCATTTACCATGTGGTGTAAGATAACGCAGAATTAAAGTATCAGTGCCACCTTTAATTTGTTTATCCTTAGTACCAAATACCATTGGCGGTAACGTAGGTTTGTAAATCGGTAAACTTTCTCCAAATTGTTGGAAAACCTCATGATCAATATAGTAACTTTGACGACCAGTTAACGTTCTAAAAGGAACGAGTCGTTCAATATTAGTTGTAAATGGTGAATAACGTCGTCCATTTTTATTTGATCCAGGGAACACTGCAGTTGGTATAACTTCTCTAGGTTGAGAACCAATATTTAAAAATGTTATTTTTTCAGACGCACGTTCACTTGAAATATCTGTTAACGTCATACCTGTTTGTTTTTCTAAGTCTTGATAAGATTTTTGTGATAATTTACCATTTGTAGCAGATGAAATATTCAACATTGCATCTGCTACATTTCGAGCAGAGTGAATTCTTGGTTTATCATTTTTGATAGAATTAGGGTCTTTATCATTCCAAGTCCCTAGCATACTTTTTAATTCTTCGTATTGTTCCTTCACGCTAAAACTAACGCCATGTGCCCCTACATTATCTGTCTCTAATTTCGGTCCAACAGAAACATATTTATCGTAAATTAACGTGTAGTCACGTTCTACGATTGTAAAGTTAGGCATGGTTTTACCGGGTATGGCATCTATCTCTCCTTTAGACCAATCTTTTACGATACCTAATGGTGTTGCTATTTCTTGTTTGGAATCATGACCTAACGGTGTTGTTACGACATCTTTATATGTACCTGGTAGATAATCCTTCGCCATTTCTGACACTGCTTTAGCGAGTGTTTTATAAATATCCCAATCTGATCGAGACTCCCACAATGGATCTATGGCTGGATTAAATGGATGAACATAAGGATGCATATCAGTAGAAGAAAGATCATGTTTTTCATACCAAGTTGCTGCTGGTAAAACAATATCCGAATATAATGGTGTCGCTGTCATTCTAAAATCGAGTGATACGAGTAAATCTAATTTACCTGTTGTTTCTTCTCGCCATTGAATTTCATCAGGTTTATCATCTTCGTTTGGTGATGCTAATAATCCTGATTTTGTACCTAATAAATGTTTCATAAAATATTCTTGTCCTTTAGCAGAACTAGAGATTAAATTAGAACGCCATACGAATAATGTTTTAGGATGGTTTTTTCTTAAATCCGGATCTTCTACTGCAAATTTTGTTTGTTTCGTTTTCACTTCATTAATCGCACGTTTTAATATGGCTTCATTTGAATCATCACCATTTTCTTTAGCTTCTTCTGCGAATAACAAACTATTCTTATTAAACTGAGGATACGATGGTAACCAACCTAATTTAGCAGCTGTAACATTGTAATCAGCTGGATGTTGATGTTTAATATGTTTCGCTAAAGGTGATTTCAATTTATCGACATTTGATTCTTCATATTTCCATTGATCTGTCGCGAAATAGAACCAACTTGTACCATTTTGTAAACGAGGTGGTCCTTGCCAATCTTTAGCAAATGCAATCGTATTCCAACCTTCAATAGGTCGACATTTTTCTTGTCCAACATAGTGTGCCCAACCGCCACCATTTACTCCTTGACAGCCACATAACATAATTAAATTTAAAATCGAACGATAAATTGTATCGGAATTAAACCAGTGGTTGATACCAGCACCCATAATGATCATTGAACGCCCTTCTGTGTCTATAGCGTTTTGGGCAAATTCTTTTGCAACTTGAACGACTAAACTAGATTTTATACCTGTAATGTCTTCCTGCCATGCAGGTGTATATTTAGAATGCGAATCATCATATCCCGTCGCTTCTAATTCATGATTAAAACGTTTGATACCATATTGACTAACCATCAAATCATATACAGTAGTAATATATCTTTCATCACCATTAGCTAATTTAATCTTCTTAGTAGGTATAGGGCGTTCAAAGACACCATCACCATTGCTATCAAAATATGGAAATTGAATTTGTTGTAATTCAAAATCGCTTTCATCCATGGATAAACTAGGTTGAATAACATTGCCATCTTCATCTTCTAATTTAAGATTCCATTGTTTACCATCTTCCCAACGTTGTCCCATCGTGCCATTTGGAACAACTAGTTGATTTGATAAGTTATCAAATAACACAGGCTTCCATTCTCCGTTTGTTGTATCTTGTCCAAGATCACTTGCTCTTAAAAATCGGCCTGCTTTCAAACCATTGTCATCTTGATCTAACATTAATACAAAAGGCATATCTGTATATTGTTTAGCATAATTAATAAATCGTGAATTAGGATTGTTGATATAATATTCTTGTAAAATAACATGTGTCATTGCTTGAGCAACTGCAGCATCAGTACCTGGGTTAGGTGCTAACCAATTATCAGCAAATTTTACATTTTCAGCATAATCCGGCGCGATAGAAACGACTTTAGTCCCTTTATATCTCACTTCTGTCATAAAGTGCGCATCTGGTGTTCGTGTTAATGGCACGTTTGAACCCCACATAATCAAGTAAGCAGCGTTATACCAATCACTTGATTCAGGAACATCTGTCTGTTCACCCCAAATTTGAGGTGATGCTGGTGGTAAATCAGCATACCAATCATAAAAACTTAACATTTCTCCGCCTAATAAATTAATGAATCGTGCGCCAGCTGCATAGCTCACCATAGACATCGCTGGAATAGGTGTGAATCCAGCTATTCTATCTGGACCGTCCTTTTTGATGGTATATAATAATTGAGCAGCAATAATATCAGTTACATCTTTCCAATTTGATCTTACATGACCACCCATACCACGCGCTTGTTTATAACGTTTGGCTTTTTCTTCATCTTCTACAATAGATGCCCATGCAGCTATTTTGTTTCCATGATTTTCTTCAAGTGCTTCTTGCCATAATTCTAAAAGTTGACCTCTGATATAGGGATATTTAACTCTTAATGGACTATATTCATACCATGAAAATGATGCACCTCTAGGACATCCTCTTGGTTCATATTCCGGCATTTCTGGACCACAACTAGGATAATCTGTTTGTTGATTTTCCCAAGTAATGACGCCATTCTTAACAAAAACTTTCCATGAACATGATCCAGTGCAATTCACGCCGTGTGTTGTTCTCACTTCTTTGTCGTGACTCCATCGTTCACGGTACATTTTTTCCCATTCTCTGCTTTTACTTTCAAGTACTGACCAATTACCATTAAACTTTTCAGTTGGCTTAAAAAAATTTAATCCAAATTTCCCCATAAGTATCCTCCTAGACCTTTACTTCATATATGCGTTCCTAACTTTTCAATTAGATTGTACATTTTTTCACAATATTTATATATTAGGGAATGTCCTAATTGCACTTATAAATTCCCTACAAAAAAGCAGTGCCTATTCTAGATAGACACTGCGTTATAGTTAATATTCATTGTGGATTTATATTTCAATAAATTGATGTGCATACTGCTTTAGTACTGATTTGTATAATGCTTGTTGAGAATAATGATACGTCTCATCTACTTCAATCATGGATCCATAACCTTGTTCATATAATAATTCACATTTTTCCAATGCGTGATTTCTATTCCCTTTTACAATATATATGATTTCTGTATGCTTAGCCTTATTTTGAGGTAGTGAATAGTTGATGATATCTCCAATGATACAAATACCTGGTAATCCTTCTACATTATATTGTGTTAACTTTTGCTCAATATTACTGATATTTCCAGTCAATATTTTCTCATCAAAAAGTGATGCACGAAATACAATAGCAATTGGGTAATCATAAGATGTATATTGTCTGATTTGCTTAATAATTCTAGGTAATCGTTTAACCCCCATATAAACTGCTAGCGTTCCTTTATTTAATAATGTACTAATATCAATGTCATTATCTTTTGAATCTTTAAAATGACCTGTTGAAAAAGTGACGTTTTTAGCTATACTCCTCATCGTTAGACCTAAGTTCATGGATTGCGCTGCTGCACTTGCCGATGTTACACCAGGCACAATTTCAAAGTCGATATTCAGCTTATTTAATGCTTCAACTTCTTCTTGGACTCGTCCAAATATAGCGGGATCGCCACCTTTAAGTCTAACCACATGATGATGTTTACTTGCAGCTTCAATCGTTTTTTGATTAATGCTTTCTTGTTGAATATGCTTAGTATATGGTTTCTTACCAACATCAACAATTTCTATTTCTGGCTTAGCATATTGTAAGATAAAGGGATTAACCAATCTGTCATATAATATGATATCAGCATTTTCAATGAGCCGTTGTGCTCTTTTAGTTAATAAGCTAGGGTTACCTGGACCTGCACCTACTAAGTAGACAGTTCCGTATTCATTTATAGACATATAAATATATCTCCATCTATGATTTCTACTGGATATGTTTCTACACAACCAGTATCTGGCTCCTGCACATTACCTGTCTTAAGGTCAATTTTTTGATCATGTAATGGACAATAAACATAACTTCCACTTACAGTACCTTCTGACAAAGGGCCTTCCTTATGGGGACAAATATTATTAACTGCAAATATCTCACCCTCATTTGTTAAAAACAAACCAATCTCTTTATCGTTTACGAATACTTTTTTACCAATTAGTGGTGTTAACTCATCTATACGAGACACTTTAATTTTCTGCATATTTTTCATGATTAAACCCTCTCAACTTCAAAGATTTTTTGTGATGCTTTATCATTTACGATTGCTTGCCAGGGTTCATCTTGAATCGCTTGTTTCGCTTCCATCACTCTATCGAAAAGTGCTTGTTGACGTTCGGGATCTAACAATACTTCTTTCACATTTTCAAAGCCAAGACGTTCTAACCATGGCGCAGTTCTTTCAGCATAGATTCCAGTTTCACGATAATATTGCATCAATGCACCACAAATACGAATCACTTCATCTTCTGTTTCTACAGTTGTTAGTAATTGTCCTTTTGTTACTTCAGTACCGCCATTGCCACCGATATAGAGTTGAAAACCGTTTTCTACAGATATTACACCAAAATCTTTAACACCAGATTCTACACAGCTTCTAGGGCAACCTGATACCCCCATTTTGAATTTATGAGGTGTATCAATATATTCAAATGTCTTCTCTAATCTAATACCAAGTTGAGTAGTATATTGTGTTCCAAATCTACAGAATTCTTTACCTACACAACTTTTAACTGAACGTGTTTTTTTACCATATGCCGAAGCTGAACGCATGCCTAAGTCTTCCCATACGCTTGGAAGTTCTTCTTTTTTCAATCCATATAATCCCACACGTTGAGAGCCAGTCACTTTGACAAGTGGTACATTATATTTTTTAGCGACTTCTCCCAATCTAATAAGTTGATCTGCATCTGTAACACCACCGCGCATTTGAGGAATAACGGAAAATGTACCGTCATTTTGAATATTTGCATGATAGCGTTCATTTGCGAATCGTGATTCCTTTTCATCTTTATGCTCATATGGATAAATCATGTTCAAATAATAGTTGATAGCTGGACGACATTTCGGGCAACCATTTTTATCTTTGAAGTTGAGTACATGTCTCACTTCTTTAGATGTTTTGAGTCCTTTGGCTCTAATTTGAGTGACAATTTGATCACGTGATAAATCTGTACAAGCGCATATACCAGTTGGTTTAGATGCTACAAAATCATCGCCTAAAGCATATTGTAGAATATCTGCGATTTGCCCTTTACATTTCCCACACGAATTTCCTGCTTTAGTCATTTTTGTTACTTCAGCAACAGATGTTAGTCCGTTTTTAGTAATTGCTTCTACAATTGTGCCTTTATTAACACCATTACAGCCACATATTGTTTCATCATCTGCCATATCCTCAATGGATACATTGGCATCTTCTCCACCTTTTGTTAATAAAGAGACTAACGTATAGTCTTCGATAGATTCATGTTTTTTCATCATATTATAGAATCGAGAGCCATCATCTGTATTACCATATAGCACTACACCGACAACTTCACCGTCTTTTAAAAATACTTTTTTATAATGATTATCGATACTATTAAATATTTCTATACCATGAATATCTTCGGTTTCTTCAATGGTACCTGCACTATATAAATCACATCCTGATACCTTTAAAGATGTAAATGTAGTGGAGCCATGGTAACCATTAGTTTCTTTTTGTGTTAAATAATCTGCTAGAACGATACCTTGCTCATATAATGGTGCCACTAAACCATATACTTTACCTTCACATTCTGCGCATTCACCCACAGCAAAGATATTTGGATCACTTGTTTGCATATATGCATTAACGATAATACCTCTATTGACCTCTAATCCTGCTGCTTTAGCTACCTCAGTATAAGGTCTAATACCTACTGCCATAACTACTAAATCAGCTTCTAGCACACGTCCATCTGCTAATCTAACGGCCTCAACATCTTTATCACCAAGAATTTCTTGCGTATTCGCTTGTAATTCAAAGCGCATGCCTTGTTGCTCTAAATCATTTTTTAGCATTTGACCTGCTTTTTGATCTAATTGCATTTCCATAAGCCACTCTGCTAAATGTATCACGGTTACTTCCATGCCTTGGTCTAATAATCCTCTAGCACATTCTAATCCTAAAAGGCCCCCGCCTATAACAATCGCTTTTTGTTTAGTTTGAGCTATCTCCATCATGCGTTTAGTATCATCAATTGTTCGCCATCCAATAACACTCGGTAAATCAGACCCTGGAATAGGTAATACGAATGCCTTTGAACCTGTTGCAATTATACATTGATCATACTCAAATGATTGCCCACTCTCAGTTATAACGGTCTTATTTGCTCTATCTAATATCGTCACTGAATCGTTATTAATCAATTTAATATCATGTTCTGCGTACCAGTCATATGAATTCATGATGGTTTCTTCCACAGTCATTTTATTTTGTAAAATATTAGATAACATGATTCTATTATAATTTGGGTAGTCTTCTTTACCTATAATGGTAATTTCAAAACGTTGCGGATCTCTATCCAAAATTTCTTCGATTGTTCTCAAACCAGCCATGCCATTTCCTATCATCACTAATTTGTTCTTAGTCATATATATGCCCCTTTATCACTTAAGATAAGTTATTTAAAGGATTGGATATAAAGGCACATGTCTTAATTTTTAAAATCGGAGTGCTTCTAGACGTTCTCGAATAATGAGTCTCAATGTGTCATCAAAATTGATTGACGGTGTGATGTGTAATTTACAATGAATAGCCATGTCATCAATGAGTCGTTTTACTTTATTGACCAATCTTCCATCAAACAAAAAGAGTGGCACGATGATTAATTCATCATATTGTTTTGATATCTCATCTAAATCATTTCTAAATGTTAAATCGCCATATAAGGCTCTTGCATAAACAGGTCGGTCCGAATCAATTGTTTTCACAAATGCTTTAAGTTCATCATGTGCTTTTGTAAAACGGCCACTTCCATTACCGTGTGCAATGATAACTGTTGCTGTTTTGGATGATTGATCGACTAGCTGCACATCGTCAATTCTTCTTTCTACTAGTGATTTCATATAAGGATGTGTGCCTAATGGTTCACTCATTTGACTTGAAATATGCGGATAATTTTCTTTCATCTCTGATAATATGTTTGGAATATCGCCAATATAATGCATCGCTCTAAAAATTAGCAACGGTACGATTCTAAATTGTGTGATTCCTTTTTCGATCATCTTTTCCATTGTAATTTCCAAACTCTGCGTGTCACTCTCTAAAAATGCTAATTCATAAAGGTACTCTTCATCTTTAAGCAAGGTTGTAATGAATTCTTCTAAGGCTTTATTTTGATTTCCTTTTCTCATTCCATGTGCCACTAAAATGTTGCCTACCATAATACCAATCCTTTCAACTTGAATTGTAAACTAATTCATATTACTTTTGTGATTAAATTCACATTTTTAGCGAAAATTAGGGAATCCCCTTATAAAGGTTCTATGAACTAAATATATAAATATTTAACTTTACAAAAAGAGATGTATAAAGATTTAAATTACATGTAATAAGATATATAATTAAAATATTGGTGGTTAATATATGTACTACTTCAATCAGCACCTATTTCAAATACATAACGATGCAACGCGTACATGCCTTATTAACGACTTAGTAAATTTTCATGATTAGAAAACAGAGAGGAGTCAACGACATGAAAAGATTTACTATTCTGATAATTATAGTATCTTTTATTTTAGCAAGTTGTAGCAGTAATGCAACAAATAAAAAAGATACGCTTAATGTTGAAATTCCATTAAAAACAACATCAATTGCGCCGTATGAAACGGATGTGCCTGTGAAAATCGGTGCATTAGAGTCATTATTCAAAATGTCTAAAGATGGTAAAGTGAAACCACTATTGGTTAAATCATTCAAGCAAAAATCTGATGATACCCTTACCCTTAAAATTAAAGATGACATTCATTTCCAAAATGGTCACAAATTAACTGGTGATGCTGTCAAACGTAGTCTAGAACAAGGTGTAAAAAAGAGTGACTTATTAAGTGGGTCTCTTCCTATTGATAAAATCACTGCAAAAGGTCAAGACGTGACCATCAAAACGAAGGAACCTTATCCTGAATTAAAATCTGAATTAGCGAGTCCATTCGCAGCTATTTATGACACTCAAGCGAAAGGCAAAGTTTCGGATCAACCAGTTGGCACTGGTCCCTATCAAATTGACAAATATCAACGTTCACAAAAAATACAACTATCAAAATATAAAGATTATTGGCAAGGTACACCTAAATTAAGCAAAATCAATGTCACTTATCATGAAGATGGCAATACTCGTGTTAACCACTTATTATCTGGCAAATCAGATCTAACTACAGATGTACCTATCGATCAAATTAATGATATTAAGAAATCTAACAAAGCAAATATTCAAAGTACATCTGGTTTCAGAACACATTTATTGCTTTATAATCATGACAGTAAAAAAATGAACAAAAATGTTCGAGAAGCATTTGATGCAGTCATTAATCGTAAAGAGATTGCTAAAAATGTTTCCAAAAATTATGCCAAACCCGCTTCTGGCCCATTTAATGACCGATTGAAACATATTAAAGATGGCAAGGTTCAACCACAAGATATTAACAAAGCGAGAAAACTATTAGCCAAAGAAGGCTACACTAAAGATCACCCTTTAAAAATCAATATAGTTACTTATGACGGTAGACCTGAATTACCTAAAATTGGACAAGTCATCCAATCTGAAGCTAAAAAAGCAAATATTGATGTGAAATTAAGAAATGTAGATGATATCGAAGGATACTTGAAAGATAAAGATGCATGGGATGCATCAATGTACAGTTACTTAACTGTTCCTAGAGGAGATACAGGTTATTTCTTTAATACTGCATACTTACCAAAAGGCGCAAATAACAAAGGTAACTATAATAATAAAGAGGTTACGCAACAAATCAAACAACTCAACCAAACATTCGGTCAATCAGAACGTGAGCAACTAACTAATCAAATATTGAAAACGTCTGACAAAGACATTCCAAATAGTTATATAACGTACAATGACCAAATTGACGGTGTAAGTAAAAATGTGAAAAACTTCAATGTAACACCGGAATCTATTTATTTAATTGATTACAAATTAGACAAAAAATAATAGAATTAAAATAGCCAGTAAATGAATAATCCAACTCATTTACTGGCTATTTTTTAACCCTTTGTGATTAATTTTAAAATGGGGGTTGGCCTAGAATCTTTTCTTCAAAGCGTTCAGGAATTAATATTTTTCTCATAATCACACCTAAATCACCATCATCGCTTTCATGCTCAGCATATATTTCATATCCTCTTTTTTCATAAATACTTAATAACCAAGGATGTAATCGCGCGGATGTGCCTAATGTGACTGCTGAGGCCTTTAATGTATCTCTTAAAAAGTCTTCTTCTACATATTTTAATAATTGACTACCATAACCTTGTCCATCAAATTCTGGTTGTGTTGCAAACCACCAAACGAACGGATAACCTGAAATACTTCTGATACTCCCCCAAGGATATCTTACTGTAATTGTTGAGATAATTGTGTCGTTTAATTCTAATACAAATGTAGTATTATGTTTGATATTGTCTGCTACCATTTCCTCTGTGGCATTCACTGATGGCCAGTCGATACCTAGCTCTCTTAATGGCGTAAAAGCTTCATACATAAGTCGATGAATCGATAAAACATCACTTTGATCTGCAATTCTTATATTCACGTTACTCATTCTCTTCACGTCCTTCATTTTCTCTATTCATGACATTAAGCGTAAAAAGAAAAACGACAAGAGTCAATCAACTTGTTTGATAGGTATCTATAAAAAAGTAAGGGGGTGGGATAGAAATAATAAAGAACCACTAATCATTTATGATGTAGTGGTTCTTACGCATTAGCCACAGCTAATGTGTACTTTAAAATCTGTAGATTTTCTTTTCGAAATTCTCTATGTTTGGGGCCCGTCACCCCGGCAATGTTAACTAGAAATGAAAAAGCTTGGTACATTAGACCTTCTTTGTAATTTATTACTTAGACGATTTTATGCATGAACTTTAGTTCATGTATACCTCTAAAGCTTAATTTGAACACATGAGTCAATACGCATGTGTAAGTCAACTACTGCCTATATATGAATGTAACTTGAAATATATTTATGTCCCAACCTGTTACACACATATTATTATTTTAATTGTGAACGTTGCCCATTTAAGTATGCATAAACTAATCCAACAAAGATACCACCACCAATGTAATTACCTATTAAAGCAAATACAATATTTTTTAACACACCTAAACCGGACATTCCATCAATATTGAAAAAAAGCATACCTGAGAATAACCCTGCATTAAATACAACGTGTTCATAACCCATGAAGACAAACACAACTACTCCACAAGCAATAAAGAAAGCCTTTGTTAATCCTTCTTTAAATTGCATAGAAACAAAGATACCTATATTAATAAAGAAATTACAGAAAATACCTTTTACTAATATATTTAACCACGTTGATGCTTCCGTTTTCTTTTGTACGGTTTCAGTTAGTGCATCAGTCATTTCTGGTGTCATCACATGTGCATATTTCATTAAGAAAAATAAGATAATTCCACCAAGTACATTACCGATAAAGCAAAATGTAAATATCCATATCACTTTATTCAAACGTATCGCTTTATAATACCAACCTACTGTTAGATACATAAAATTACTTGTTAATAATTCTGAATTCGTTAATACAATTAATACTAAGGCTAAACTAAATGCGATGGCACCAAGTAAATTTATTAAACCATCAATTTGTGTAGCAGCAAATTGTGTTTTAATAGCTAGCATAAATACCGTGACAATAGATAACAAGAATCCTGCCATCATTGCTTTTAACGCATAACGCATAGGTGTTCTGTCAGCCATGACTTCTTTCATTTGCGCTTGGCTTACTACCGCTTCCATAATAGACTTAGTTGCGTATGTATCTTCGGTAGTTTTTCGATTTTCCATCATATTCTCAATTACTCCCATCTTTTTAAAATCATTTATTTCATATTCATTATATGAAGAAATAAAGATGATGAATAGTGGTAATTTTTTAACAAATGATAAAATGCTTTTTAAGTTATTTATAAATATTTGATAGAATTGGTTTTACATTTCAATTTAATGATTGTCTCATCTAACATTTGAGACAACTGAATAACCAAACCAATATAAAAGAGAAAAACTGAGATAGAGACATAATAATTGTCCCCACCCCAGTCCATATTTAAATATTAGCGATCCAATTATTTTCGTTTTAATTTTGAAAAATAATGTAATCCTGATGCAAAAATACTATACCCTAGTAGCGTTCTTAATATAAAACGCACATATTGGTTAGCAAAACATTTGGAGTTAATGACAACCGCCGAAATTAAATGTGTAAATGAGTATAGTCCTAATACAATTAGATATCTTTTTTTCATCAAATCAACCTCTTTTTTTAATAAGATTTCAATTCAATGATACACCCATATGAACTTCCACGATTGGCACAATTTATTTACAATTAT
Organism: Staphylococcus sp. M0911; assembly: GCF_003491325.1. Lineage (NCBI taxonomy): Bacteria > Bacillati > Bacillota > Bacilli > Caryophanales > Staphylococcaceae > Staphylococcus > Staphylococcus sp. M0911. The sequence goes on along the minus strand of NZ_CP022881.1, from coordinate 528,352 downwards.
GATTTTAATAGTTTTTCTAATTGGTCTAATGTTGAATTCATACCTTCTTCGACCCCCATATCAAGCGCTTGTTGTGCAGCCTCTTTTGAAGGTAAAACGGATGTTGACGTCACTGTAGTTTGATTAGGTTGCTTTTCCTCAAATTCAATTGTGATATGCATGCCAGGCATGTTAGGATCTTTGTCACCTTCAGGTGTAGCGAAAAAGTCTAAGTATTCAATGTAATTAGGTTTTTCAATTTTTTTATATTCTGAACGCGTGTAACTTGTCATATCAGGTGTGTGAATAGCAAAGAACGCATGTCCACCTTCTTCAACATTGAATTCAAATACTTCTGTAGAAGCACCTTCTGGGTGAAACCATTGTTTAAACAAATCTTCTTGTGTATATGCGTTAAATAGTTCATGAATCGTTCCTGTAAATGTTCTTGAAAAGATAATTTTATTTTTCTCTACTTTAATAGTCATTTATATTCTCCTAAGTTTTGATTATTAAAATCAATTTTATCATAGCAAAATAGATTAGAAGTTACTAAAAATTGAATCATAAAAAACACCTCATCATGCTAGAATCAAATTCTAACATCTGAGGTGTTACTGTTTATCTCATATTAATTAGTGTTCATGCTCGTGTTCATGCTCTTCATCTTTTACTTTAATTTTACTATCTAAAGCTTTTTTAATGTTTTTAATGTTTTCTTTCATTAATGATTGATATGAAAGACCTTTTTTATTTTGTTGTTCTTTAGTTACAGATTCCATATTGTTGAATTTTAATGGTTTCGCGTCTGTTTCTTTTCTAATTGTGTCAGTGATCTTATTGGATACATTTTCTTCATATAAAATGTATTCTACTTTATTCTTTTTAATTTCTTTCACAATGTTTGTAAGATCTTTTTGTGATGGATCTTCTGCACTCATATTTTGAACACCTATTTGTTCGAATCCATAACGATTAGAAAGATAACCTAAAGATTCATGAGAGATAAATACTGCATTACCTTTTTTACCTTTAGTCGCATCTTTCATATCTTTATCAATATTCTCTAGATCTTTGTTTAATTTTTTATAGTTCTTTTCATAATATTTCTTATGATCTGGATCTTTTTTCACAAGTTGATCTTTAATCTCTTTAGCGAATGTTTGGTCCATCTTAGGATCTAACCAAACGTGCGGATCATATTTACCATGATGGTGATGTTCTTCTTCGCCATGATGTTCTTCTTCACCTTCATGATGATGGTGATCAGCTAATAAATCATTTTTGCTAATTTTATCTTGTAGAGATAGTTTTTTATCATCTTTTTTAATAGTTGAAGCCACTTTTTTAGCTACTGGGTCTAAATCGTCACCAGTGTAAATGAATAAATCAGATTTTGCTGCACTCATCATATCTTTTTGAGTAGGTTCATAACTATGTAAATCTGCGCCCGCTGGATAAATTGATTTAACATCTACATATTTACCACCAATTTGTTCTGTAAATGATTTCAATGGATATACTGTTGTATTGACTTTTAACTTATCTCCTTTTTTATGATCATCACCGTTGCCACATGCAGCAAGTGCTAATATCATAAGAGGAATAAGTAGCAATAAACTTAATTTTCTTTTCATATCGTTCCTCCTAAATAGTAATTATTACGATTAAAAATTATATACCTTACTTTCACAAAAAACAAGCCTATCCATACAACTTTTTGTATCAATCTTATCTTTTAAATATTCAAAATAATTTAAACTTTATATGACCATACCCAGTATCACCATTACCTAGCTAGTTATCCATCATCTTTATTAAATTTTTACAATATCAATAAAAGGTCGAGATATAATGCTACTGCAAATTGGAAACGATTCCTCGTCGTCCAAAATACAGGCATAAATCCCGACCTCATTATATAAATGATTTATTTTGATTGAAGTAATTTATCATATTCTTTAAAGTGATATGGATCTTCCACTTTTTTGCCATTGATAAAAACTGTTGGCGCTGTCTCAATATGATGTGCTTTTGTATCTTTCTTATCTTTATTTGCAGCTTTCCATGCGGCACTATTTTTAGTTTTATATTCTGACTTTATTTTTTCTTTTTGATCTGCAGAAATATTCAAATGATCAATCTGTTGGTCAACTACTTTTTCAGTAATCCACGCTTTCTTTTCATCTTGTTGATGCTCGAACATTAATTTTTGAAATTGTAAATAAGAACGAGGTGCAATATTTTGAACTGCATGACCTGCTCTTGACCCTATAATTGAATCTTTACCTAAAAATGCCATATTAACGTATTTAATTTCCGCTTTATGGTTGTTTAAATATTTCTCTTTAAGTTTAGGCATCACATTCTTTTCAACCTTTTTACAATATGGACATTTAAAATCACCATAAATAACAATAAGTGGTTTACCATCTTTAGTGGCTTGAGGTGATTTCACCTCTTCTTTACCACAACCACTTACTAACACGATGATTAAACTTATACATATCATACCGATTAATTTTTTCATTGTTGCTCCTTATCACTTATAGCAGGCTAGCGCATATTTTCTTCTTTGTAATCCGGATCATGTTCTTGATAATAACCTTTTGAGTTAAAGTTTTCTTTATATTTAGCTTTTTTACCATTAAACTCATAAGTATAATAACGGACTTCTTCATCATCACTTAAAGGTTTATATGCTAAGATAACGTATTTACCTTTATCATAAACATAGATATTAGCATCCTTTTTATCAAAGTGCTTCACTTCATCGCCAGCATCTCTTTTGGCTATTTTAGTTTGTTTCTTTTCTTGTAGCTTAACCGCTTTATCAATTTTATCTGTATACTTTCCACTACTACATCCAACTAGTATTAGCGTTAATATACTAATCATCACTACGAATCTCTTCAATATGTTCACTCCCGATAATATGACTCATATGAAATGAAATCTTATTTTAAATCATGTCATCTTTCACTCTAAATTTTATCATAGAATGCAGAGCATAACAGTATCAATTAATACAAAAAACACAATTTTAAATTAATTTTAAAAATAAATAGAATGTATGATTTTATCACATCATACAAAAGTATGACGCTATTTTTTATGTTATGATGTGTAATGATAGTAGTATTTTGATAATATAATTATTGACGATTTATTCATTAGTTTTTATTTCTAGAGGGGAAGATATATATTGAAATTCGTAAACTTAACATCCGAAGAATTCGGTAAATTTACTTCAGAACATTTTTCACATTACACACAATCAAGCATTCATTATGATAATCGACATGAAATGCGTGGGGACGTTCATCTTGTCGGTGTTAAAAACGACAAAGATGAGGTCATTGCAGCTTGTCTTTTAACTGAAGCACGTACATTAAAATTCTTTAAATATTTTTATACACATCGCGGTCCAGTCATGGACTATAATAACTTATCACTAGTACATTTCTTCTTTAAATCTTTAACTTCATACTTGAAGAAACATCTTTGTTTATATGTACTTGTTGATCCTTACATTCTCGAAAATTTAAGAAATGCTGATGGTGAAATTTTAAAATCATTCGATAACCGTGCTGTTATCAAAACAATGGAAGATTTAGGCTATAAACACCAAGGTTATACAGTTGGATATGATATGATGAGCCAAATTCGTTGGCTTTCTGTCCTAGATTTAAAAGGTAAATCAGAAGATCAATTAATGAAAGAAATGGACTATCAAACACGTCGTAATATTAAAAAAACATATGAAATGGGCGTGAAAGTACGTACGTTATCTATAGATGAAACGGGTACATTCTTTGATTTATTTAGAATGGCAGAAGAAAAACATGGTTTCAAATTCCGTGACCAACCCTACTTTGAAGAGTTACAAAAAACATATGGCGACAATGCTATGCTTAAATTAGCCTATATCGATTTACAAGAATATCTCACTACTCTAGAAGATAAACACAAGGATTTATCAAAACAACTTCATGATGTAGAAACATCTCTACAAGAGAATCCAAATTCTAAGAAAAATAAAACAAAGCATACGCAAATTAAACAACAATACGATAGCAACGAACGTAAGATTAGCCAAACTAAAGATGAAATTGCAAAAGAAGGTCAAGTATTGAACTTAGCCGCTGCAATATATATTTATAACGACCATGAAGTATATTACTTATCTAGTGGTTCTAATCCAAGATATAACCCTTATATGGGAGCATACCGTTTGCAATGGGAAATGATTAAATTTGCCAAAGCACATCATATTGATCGTTACAACTTCTATGGTATTACTGGCGACTTTAGTGAAGATGCTGAAGATTATGGTGTTCAACGCTTTAAAGAAGGCTTTAACGCTAATGTATATGAATATATCGGAGACTTTGTTAAACCGATTAAACCATTGTTCTACCATGTAAAAGAATTAATTGAAAACAGAAAAAAATAAGTATACTAAAAAATCCCAGTGAAACTGAATTCACTGGGATTTCTTTTTCTTATAAATACTATTGAATAACATTTAAGAAACGTTTAAGTTCATCTGTTTGTGGACGGTTAAAAATATCGTCAGGTGTACCCTGCTCGCCTATTTTACCTTCATGAATAAATACAATTTGGTTGGATACTTCTTTAGCAAATCGCATTTCATGTGTAACGATGACCATCGTCATACCTTCTTGTGCTAAATCTTTAATCACTTTCAATACGTCATTAACAAGTTCAGGATCAAGTGCAGATGTTGGTTCATCAAATAGCATAACTTTAGGATTCATAGCTAAAGCTCTAGCAATCGCTACACGTTGTTGTTGACCACCGGATAATGCATGTGGGCGTTGATCTTTCACATGTGTTAAGCCTACTTTTTCTAGTAGCTCTAGTGCTTTTGTTTTAGCTTCTGATTTACTTTGCTTCTTAACAGTCACTAAACCTTCCATGACATTCTCTAGCGCAGTCTTGTGTGGGAATAAATTATAACTTTGGAACACCATCCCGGACTGTTTACGTACTTCAATCTGTGATTTTTTGTCCTTTGCAGTATATGTTTTACCATTAACAAAAACTGTACCTTCAGTCGGTATTTCTAAAGCATTCATCATACGTAAGAGTGTTGTTTTACCTGAACCGGAACGTCCAACTAAAGTCACAACTTCGCCCTTATCCACTTTTAAATCGATACCTTTAATCACTTCTGTTTGATTAAATGATTTATGAATATTCGATAATTCGATCATGAGCGATACCCTCTTTCAATGTATGATTCATAAAAGCTTTGAATAACTGAAATGATGAAACAAACGACCCAATACATTAATGCAACTAAAAGATAAATCGTTAAATATTCATAAGAAGTTGAAGCAACTTCTTGTGCTTTACGGAACATTTCAGCCACTAAGATAAATCCTAATAAAGATGTATCTTTAATAAGACCTAAGAAGGTATTACCTAATGCTGGAATTGATACACGAATCGCTTGTGGCAGAATAATACGTTGAACAGTTTGGCGATAATTCATTCCGATTGAATAAGCCGCTTCTGTCTGTCCTTTTGGTATAGAAATGATACCACCACGAATAATTTCAGATGCGTACGCACCCACATTAAGTGATAACCCTATAATAGCTGCGATAACTGGTGCTAATGTCCATTGGTTATCAGCATCGTTTGTTAAGAGTCTTCCTAATTCTGGAATACCATAAAATATAATAAATAATTGAACAATCATTGGTGTACCACGAATGATTGATACGTATACACGCGCAATACCTTTTAATACTTTACTTGTAGAAATACGCATTAGTGCTGTAAATAAGGCAATGATTAAGCCTAATACAAATGTTACAAGTGTGATTGGGATAGAATATTTCACTAATCCTTCTAACATAGGTCCAAATGCTTGCTTTGCAGCGTCTAAAGCATGAAGTTGTTCACTATTCAGGTTTAGAAACATCTTGACCAAACCATTTCTTACCTATTTTTTTAAGTTCGCCACTCTCTTCAATTTTCTTCAATCCGTCATTGAATTTTTGTACAGTTTTATCATCAACTTTTTTAGAGAAAGCGAATGCTGATTTGTTTTTCTCAGCGTCACCTTTAATTGCCTTGATTTTAGCGTTAGGCTTTTGCTTTTTATAATCTAAATATGAGAGGCTATCGTTAAATGTAGCATCTACACGATTAGATAATAATAAGTCCATTGATTGGTTAAATCCATCAACTTTTGTGATTTTAGCGCCTTTATCTTTAGCTAATTGACCATAGTTAGAAGTAAATGTTTGTGCTAACTTTTTACCTTTAACATCATTGAATGATTTAATATTTTTTTCATTTTCACGTACGACTAATACCGCACTTGAATAAGTATAAGGATTAGAGAATTTGTATTTTTTCTCTCTATCTTTATTAATACCTACTTGGTTGGCAATCACATCAAAACGACCTGCATCTAGTCCTGCAAACATTGAGTCCCAAGATGTTTCGTTAAATTTCAATTTAAGTCCTTCTTCTTTCGCTACTGCTTTAATAACATCAATATCGTAACCAGTTAACTTGTCTTGCTTATTGTGGAATGTGAAAGGTGCGTATGTACCTTCCGTACCCACTCGGATTGTATTGTCATCTTTACTACTTGATTTACTATCTTTGCTTGAATTGTTACCACATGCTGCTAATACAAATACTAATGCAATGACACAAAATAAAAGTCTTTTCATTAAACTATTCTCCCTTAATCTTATTATTCTAATCGGAATAAAAACATTTTAATCCTTAATGGGTGGTAAGTCAATAACTAGTTACTGGCTTTTGACTGTCATCACAACTCTGATGAGCTATTGTTCTTCTGTCGATTTTGTATTTTTCTTTAACATAAATGAGCATAAGAAGCTCACAACTGTAATTATAACTGCAAATAAGAAACCAGCATGATAACCATGTAATAATGTATCTATTTTAATTTGTCCTAACATTTCGCTACGTTTCATACCATCATAATTACTCATATCTGGTGAATAGTGCTTACTTGCTTGCGTTAAAATAGTAATTAAAATAGCTGTACCAATTGATCCTGCAATTTGTTGTACTGTATTAGTCATAGATGAACCATGTGCATTCATTTCATATGTTAATTGGTTCATTGTATGTGTCATCACAGGCATTAAACCTAAAGCAATACCAATCATACGTATGCCATAAACGGTAGCTAACATCACTGAACTTGTATTTTCATCCATAATGACAAAATAACCTGTGGTAATAATTACAATCATCATACCGATAAGCGCTAAAGGTTTGGCACCGAATTTTTCATAAAGTCCACCTGAAGCGAATGACATAATCGCCATAACAATGGCACCAGGTAATAAAATCAATCCAGAGTCTAAAGGCGTACGGTTTAATAGATTTTGAACAAACATAGGTAATACTGTTTCAGAACCAATCATAGAAACCATTGTGACTGCCATAATTAATATACCGATAGTAAATTGAGTGTTTTTAAACACACTAAAGTTTAATAATGGTGTTTCAAGTTTAGATTGTCTCCAGATAAATAAGGCAACAAGTATCACACCGCCAATAATAGTAGTTAGAACGAGAGGATCATTCCAACCGTCGTGAGAAATTGAACTTGTTCCATATAACAAACCACCAAATCCTAAGACAGATAAAATGATAGACATGATATCAATAGGTACTTTGATTGTTTCGCCCACATTTTTCACTGTAAATAGTGCAATGATAAATGTGATTGCAGCAATAGGAGCAACTACATGGAATAGTGATCTCCAATTTAAATACTCAACTAAATAGCCTGATAATGTTGGTCCAATAGCTGGCGCAAGTCCAATAACTAAACCAAACATCCCCATATATTTACCACGTTCATGTGGCTCAAATATATTCAAGATGGTTGTCATCATGAGGGACATCATGATACCTGAACCTAATGCTTGAATAATTCTAGCTATTAATAAAATAGTAAAATTAGGACTAAATCCACCTAACATTGTTCCTAAGAAGAATATAAAAATACCAACTAAAAAAACCTGTCTTGTCGTATAACGTTGGATAAATAATGCTGATAATGGAATCACTACCCCATTAGTTAATAAAAAGGCTGTTGTCAGCCATTGTACTTGTGAATATTCAATGTTGAAATCTTTCATAATACTAGGTAAAGCTGTTGTTAGTAATGTTTCATTTAACAAACCAAAGAAACCGCCTAATAACATCGTAATCATCATTACTAATTTTGCTCTAAGCGTCACTGATACTCCTCCCTACTTTCCTTTTTCATTTATCTGGTCATTATACAGTTATTGAATGTAATATGCATTTTTTAAGTTCAAAAAGTCCCAATTCTACAAATCGTAATAATTACTATTTACATTTTAGAATCTTTACGCCATAATATAAACAGATAAAGGAGGTCATATTATGAAAACAGATGTACAAACTGCACGCCGTAATTTGCACAGTCCCAATATTAAAACAAGAAAACGTTCTTTAAAAATTATCAAACAACATAAAAGAGCAAAGTAATACTTTCCTATTTCTATATATACATTTACAAGAGATATGATACTTTCATTTGATGCAAATCATCATATTGCTAGACATCATTAATCCACATTAATATTACTCCACAAAAAGGTCACCTATTGATGCAACCATCAACAAGTGACCTTTTATTTTTTGATTATAAATAGTATTTGTCTTTAACTTCTAATTCATCTGTTAATTCATAGACTAATGGCGCCCCTGTTTTAATTTCATAACCGATAATATCTTCATCTGATACATTTTCTAAGTACTTAATTAATGCTCGGATTGAATTACCATGTGCTGAAACTAATACCGTTTTATCATCTAATAAATGTTGAGAAATTTGGTCAGTCCAAATTGGAACTACACGTTCTAATGTATCTTTCAAGCTTTCAGAGTATGGCATCATTCGATGATCTAAATGACGATATCTTCTGTTTTTCAAATATTCATTACGTTGTTCTTCACTTTCTGCAGGTGGTTGAATATCGTAAGAACGGCGCCATTGATGAACTTGTTCTTCACCAAATTGTTGTCTTGCATCATCTTTATTTAATCCTTGCAACGCACCATAGTGACGTTCATTTAAGCGCCAGCTTTTATATACTGGTATCCATTGTTGTTTTGATTGTGCTAAGATATACTGCGTTGTTTCCAATGCGCGTGTTAATAATGAAGTGAAGGCAACATCTATCTCTAACTGATTCTCTAATACTTTCTTACCTGCTGCAGTTGCTTCTTCAATACCTTGCTCAGATAAGTTAACATCTGCCCATCCTGTAAATAAATTTTTCGCATTCCATTCACTTTGACCGTGACGACATAAAATTAATTTTGGCATCATTTAACACCTTCCTATTTATATAACAAACTATCTTGAAGGATAGTTGATATGTATATTCAATTAAAAACTCGTTTAATAAATCGATTCATTAAATTTATATCTTCATTATAGAACTACCATATAGAATTTCAATCATTTACATTTGCTCTTATGTTGTAATTTTTTGACATATTTTTATTTTTATTGCAATGAATGTATTCTCACTAACATGTGTGTCATCATCTTTTTATTTTCATGTAACCTACGCAATCAATTGAGATGTTATAGTATGCAATACATTCAGACTCATATCTTTGGGAGATATCACTTTAAGTCGAATGATTTACACTAACTAAAGGAGTTAACTATAATGAAAAAATCTATTTTAGCAATTATCGCTACAATTTCTATAGGTGCTACAGGCATGGAAGCACATCAAGCTCATGCAGCTGAAAACAACCAATCATCACAACAAAATTATTCAGAAAGTAATGAATCTACAAATAGTGTTTATCAAGAATTCATAGACGCAGACGGTACTAAAGCATTGTGGGATAGCATTGTTATGCCAGAATCAGGTGGTAATCCTAATGCATCAAATGGACAATATCATGGTTTAGGTCAAACGAACCAATCTTGGGGTTATGGTTCCGTTGAAAACCAAACTAAAGGTATGATTAATTATGCCAAAGAACGTTACGGCTCAATCGATAAAGCTATTTCATTCAGAGAAGCTAACGGCTATTGGTAAGATTTAAATATTAAAAAAGCGTCGAATAGAACCTTAATCGATTCTATTCGACGCTTTTACTATATTATTCTATTGATTTGATTGATGTATTTCATTTTCAATAGCTTCATCTATTTTCGGTTCAGGATGTACATATACAGATGATATTCCTATCTCGTGAAGATGTGATTCAACTTTATCACAAATTAAATGTGCTTCATTAATAGATAAATTAGGTTCAACTACAATGGTCACATCTAAAAAGATACTACTGCCATGATAACGTCCTTTAATACTTCGAACGTCAAGCACGTCATCCACTTCTAAAATATCATTTCGATATTCTTCTAAATCCTTCTCATTAAAACCATCACTTAATGTAAAGATGGATTCTTTAAATATTCCAAAGCCTGTGTAAATGATTAATAAACCTAGTATTGTCGCTAAAACAATATCAATAATAGGAAATCCGATTTGTGTAAATACCAAACCTACTGCAGTACCGATACTAACTAAGCTATCTGACAGGTTATCTTTAGCTGCAGATTTTAAAGAACTACTATTTGTTTTTTTGGCTAATCTATGATTAATGACATAAACACCAAGCATTATGAGACCACTAATAATACTAACTAGAATAGTAACAGGACTTGGCACATGTTTATCATGGGTTAATAATCGAGGTGCATTTTCAATGACAACTTGTATACCCACAAACATAATAATAAATGATACTAATAATGTTGAGATATTTTCAGACTTTAAATGACCATACGGATGATTTTTATCTGCTGGTTTAATAGAAATTTTCAGCCCAACAATCACAGCAATAGAAACCACAATATCCGTCATATTGTTCAATGCATCCGCTCTAACTGCTGCCGAATTATATATGAATCCTGTCACGTATTTAGCTACTGAAAGGATGACATAAACAACTAAACTTAAATATGCCCCACGTTGTGCGATTTTCAAATTTTCATTTTGAGACATGACAATAGACCACCTTGATTTCCTTTAGTAATCATAGTATGAATCATAAAAAATGTTTTTACAACGTTTTTTAATTTCTATATTTTTTATATAATTAAGCTAATTATTTTTTTAGATTTGCCTAAAAAATAACCTGCTTATCGCTAAGAATAAAAGTACTTTTGCAATTCAATTCTTCATATTATATTTGAACATATGAAAAAGTCTCGCAAACGATCATCACTGTTCATCTGCGAGATTACAATATTATACCTGCTTTATATAATGAAGATGACTCAAACGTCAATCTTTTAAAATCCATTTTGACAATATGAATGTGACCGGTATTGTAATGATCAAGCCAGCGAAAGGTGCAATTTCTGAAGGTATATTTAACCACTGCACAAATACGTATAACAATACGGTCTGCATTCCCATATTAACAACTTGTGTTAAAGGGAAACTAATAAATTTACGTAGTGTAGGTTTCACTTTATAAACAAAGTAACAATTCAAATAGTAAGAAATAATAAAGCTAACTAAAAAGCCAGTAATATGACTAACTAAATAATTTACATTTAAAAGTTTTAGTAAAAGTAAATACACCACATAATAATTAAATGTATTCACCCCACCTACGATAATAAATTTAATTATCTCATAGTGTGTTTGAGTCAATTTCATACTTAATCTCCTTCAAGTTTTGCCATGTTTGAACCATACGGTACAATTTTTAATTTAATATTCTGTGGTATATCATAATATATTTTAAATAAATTGTGTTGTATATCATCGCTAGGTGTTACTTTATTAAGCATATTTTCAAATGGTAACTTCTCCAGTACAACCACATGTTTAATATGTTGTGTATCTAATTGATGTTCAATCGAATGTAACCGTTGTATATGAGTAAAATATATCATACCAAAGATTACTATGAATATCATAGATAATCCTAATGCTAGCGTTCTTAATCCAATAAGTATTGATTTCATATTTACACTGCATTGAGTCATTAATAATAGTAAATACAATACCCATAACACATAATTAGTATAGAAGTTACCTGGCGTTATTGGAGATACTAATAACAATGGCACTGTGACTAATAATATAGATCCAAGTGTATAATAACCTAACATTCTCACCAACTGTGTTTTAAAAATCACATAAGTTGCGATAAACAACGCAATGTAGAACCATCCACAAATCATAAAATTTAATAAAGCGACACTTAGTGATCCTTTTAATTTATAAAATTGAAGAAAATCATATATAAAGAATTTATAGAAAGGCAAAATAGCGATACTAATGACTAAAACTACTTTCCAACGTAATATCCAATGATTGAAAAAGGCATTTTTAAACAATAAATAAATCATTATCAATGCAATCAAGGTTAATATTAAATATTGATTAAAGAAAATATATTCCGGTAATTCCTTAAATATTGTATGTAATATCTTATGTTTCAAACCTTGATTATCTGAGAAGCGTAAATATTCGTTCCCACCTCTATATATACTAATATATATTGGATTGATAAACATGAGCATACCACCTATTAAGCTCAGCATAAAGCCCATAATTAAATAATAATTGATATGTCGATGTTTAATGCAAAAGATGACATTCCCAATAATCAAAATTAGCATATTATAAAGTGTTAAATTCTCAACAAATAATTGACCTAACAGCGTGGATATTAAAAATAAACTTAACCACGTAGCATTAAGTTCTTCCCATTTGTATATTGATACTACAACTACAAATAATATTAATATCGATAACATTGTACTAGGCACATTACTAAAGAAACCTGCGAAGTTACCATATGTATCTCTATAAATGATTCTTGGCATCATTAATATGAGAATAAACGCAATGACGATATAAATTCTACGTTGATATTTGCCTGTCATCATTGTTAATAAATAAATCATGCCCAAAGATACACCAGCATAGATTAGATATCGTAACACACTCATTTTCATTGCTATTAACTCTAATAAGTTATCTAAATATCTACCATTTGTGTATTCAATCAACCCTTTATATACCGTTAAATTATGTGCGATTGCCCATTTGAAATCATTAACTGCTAAAGGCGTTAGAATACTAATTAATAAATAAAAAAGAAAAATGAAGGTACACCATACGTAGAATTCATTCAATTTAAAGTTGATCTTGTTGTTCATGTCTAAGTTGTTCACCTTACCTATATAAATATTACGCTATATTATTATACTATTATAAAATATATTTTCCATAATTAATGTTGTATCTTTCATCCTTGATGAATATGCCACTGAAAATGTTTTGCCTTTTGTTTTCAAGTCGACTCTTTTACAATAAAGATAATCAAATCGATGAGGAAGTGTCGACCAATGAAAATAGTCATCGCACCAGATTCATTTAAAGAAAGCATGTCAGCTCGAGAAACAGCAGAAGCGATACAAGAAGGATTTTCCAAAATATTACCCTCAACTGTTGAATATGATTTAATTCCTATGGCTGATGGTGGCGAAGGTACAACTGAAGCCTTAATGGAGGCATTAAATGCTAAGACAATAGCTACAACCGTAAAAGATCCGCTATACCGAGACATTACCGCAAAATATGCTTACGCATCATCTCAAAAGATAGCAATAATAGAAATGGCCGCTGCATCTGGTCTTGATTTATTAACTAAGGAAGAACGAAATCCGTTGAAAACCACTACTTTCGGCACTGGCCAACTTATTAATCATGCTTTAGAGCTAGGTGCCCAAAAAATTATACTTGGTATTGGCGGTAGTGCTACGAATGATGGCGGTGTAGGCATGTTACAAGCATTAGGCGTAAAGTTTTTAGATAGCAATGGTCACTCAATTGAACCTGGTGGATTACATCTACTTGATATACAAACTATTGATACCACTCAGTTAAATTCAAAATTTAAAAACATCGATATGAGCGTAGCTTGTGATGTGACTAATCCATTATTAGGTGAGAATGGTGCAACCATGATATATGGCCCACAAAAAGGCGCCACAGCAAAGATGATACCAAAGTTGGATACCGCGCTTTGCCATTATCATGATAAGATAAAATTACAACTAGATAAAGATGTTAAAGACATACCTGGTGCTGGCGCAGCTGGTGGCATGGGCACTGCTTTATTAGCTTTCTTAGATGCCCAGTTATCTAAAGGTATTGATATCGTTTTAGAAGAAACACATTTCCAATCTAGAATTATAGATGCAGATTTAGTCATAACAGGTGAAGGCAAATTAGATTCCCAAACGATTTACGGTAAAACGCCAATGGGTGTTGCTCAAGTTGCTAAGCAATTCAATCTACCTGTTATAGCCATTGGTGGTAGTTTGGGCGAGCGATACGAAGCAGTCTATGATCACGGTATAGATAGTGTCTTTAGTATCATGAATCAACCTATGGATCTACAATACGCACTGGATAATGGACCTACCCTTTTAAGTCAAACTGCACACAATATCGCCCGTTTATTAAAATTAAACATGTCTTTTGATTCATAAATAAACTAACCCAATAATGATGAGGTGAATGAAATGAAGAGAACTGATAAGTATAAAGAATCGTATCGTTATGATGACCAATACCAAAATCATCGTAGCCAAAGTGAAGAACGTGAATACAGAAATCAAAGTCAATATCGTGATCATAATGAATTTAACGATCCTGAACAACACCCTGAACGCTATTACAATGGTAGAGATTATAGAAGAGAACAAGAGTTACAAGAAGAAAACCAAAAAACACGTAAATCTAAAAAATGGTTAATCGCTATTATCGTTATATTATTAATTATCGTGGCTATTTTCGTAACGAGAGCAGTGTTAAATCACAACAATAACAAAGTAAATAACGATCCTAACGTCTCTCAAAACTATAAAAAAGAAGTCGAAAATCAAGACGACGATATTAATAAACAAGTGGATACAGCTAAAAACGAAATTAAACAAAATAAAAATAGTCAAACTCAAATTAATCAATTACAACAACAAATTAATAACTTAAAACAAAAAGAAGAAACTAATGCAGATTCAAAACTTACACAATTTTATCAAGACCAAATCGATAAATTAAAAAATGCAAATACCGCACAACAAAACAATGAGAACCAAAACAAAGTAGATAGCATGCTACAAGATATTAATACTAAATTTGATAGTATTAAATCTAAAATTGATGAACTCATTAATGGTTCCGGTAACTCTAATAATCAACAACCATAGTCAACAACCATAACAGGCTTACATGTACTTCCATTTAGAAATACATGTAAGCCTGTTTTTAACATTAAATTTTAAAGATTGTTCTGTTTCAGCTTATTAATTTTAAATTGTATTACTATCACTATCGCTATTAGTGAAATAAATATTAAATGAAATGACAATCTCATTAATGCAAATGGTAATTCAAATAATATAGCTTTCCACATTAAATCTTTAGGCATATCCCATAAACCTGGAGTTAAAAATAATTGGAAAGCATTTTGATATTGAAAAATGTTAGATAAGTAAGTAGCTAAATAAATGATACATACAGAAGTTATTAGATTAACTATCCTCTGATAATACGCCAATCGAGACTCATTATCCGAAAATAATTCATCATTACCATCCTTTTTCTTTTCCCAGTACTGATTGTTAACACCATGTGGTCTACCAGAAATATGATCCCATCCACATTCCTCATGTAAAGTGACATAATCATAAAAATCTCGCTTTTTTAAAGAACGATAATCTACCCTGACTACGTAATTTTCATCAGTCTCTATAAATTTATAAAATCCAAAAGTTGAAAAACTAACTAGTTTATAGCCTTCATCAAGAATATTATTAATCCATCTTTCTTCTTTAATTGGGTTTAAAAACATTCTGAATTTAGTCATTTTTGTCAATTTGATCACTTCCTGATTCATAAATATTCACCATTCTACGTAACCTATCATTTTCAATTTCTAAAATTTCTGTGCCAAGCTCAGTTATTTGATAAACCTTTCTACGTGCTTTTGACTCACTAATCATACATATATATCCATTCTTTTGCAGATTTTCTAGTGCACCATAAAGGGTACCAGCTGCAATATTCACATCTCCATTACTCATTTCGTTAACTTGTTGCATAATTTTATAACCATGTGCTGGTTTGACTAATGCTAATAAAATATAATGCATCGTTTCTGATAAAGGTAACAGTTTGTATCTTTTCATATTAATCTACCTAACTTTCACTATATAGTTCAACTGTACAGTTAAACTATATAGTGAAACTGTATAATTGTCAAATACATAAAAATTTAAATTACTACATACAAATATGGTCAAAACATATATAATTTGTTCTATAACTTCTTTAAAAGGAGAATGATTATGCAAAATACAAGTGCCAAGCACTTCCCTTTCATATTAATTATCATTTTCGGTGTAATGACCACTTTTGGTCCTTTATCGATTGATATGTATTCACCATCGTTACCGGATGTGCAACATGCATTTAGTTCAACTACATCTGAAATTCAATTAACTATTTCTTTTGCAATGATTGGCTTAGCACTTGGACAATTTTTCTTTGGTCCTTTATCTGATGCATTTGGTCGAAAAAAAATTGCTTTAACGATTCTAGTGATATACATGCTTGCATCCTTGATTGCAGTATTTACGACGGATTTATACTTCTTTCTATTTTTAAGATTGATTCAAGGTTTAACTGCAGGTGGGTCAATTGTTATCGCGAAAGCATCTATTGGTGATAAATTTAGCGGTGACGAAATGGCTAAGTTTTTAACTTCTCTAATGGTAGTCAATGGAATCATTACGATTATAGCGCCATTACTCGGTGGATTTGCTTTAACCATATCTACTTGGAGAAGCATCTTTGTCATTTTGACAATAATTACAATCATCGTCATTATCGGTGTATTGATGAAAATGCCATCAACAAATCACGCCGATCGAACAACATTAAACTATGGACGTATATTTAAAGATTTTGGTCAGTTGTTGAAGAAACCGTCATTTGTGATTCCAATGTTGTTACAAGGTTTAACTTATGTCATGCTATTTAGTTATTCAGCTGCGTCACCTTTTATAACACAAAAAATTTATAGCTTATCACCACAGCAATTTAGTGTAATTTTAGCAGTCAATGGAATCGGCTTAATTTTAGTAAGCCAAATCGTAGCATTATTAGTGGAAAAATTGAGTAGATATACATTATTAATCTATTTAACACTTATTCAAATTATTGGAGTACTATTGATTATTTTAACGTTAACAATGCATTGGCCTATTTGGATGTTAATCATCGCCTTCTTCTTAAATATAAGCCCGGTTACGTCTATCGGACCGTTAGGCTTTGCACTCGCTATGGAAGAACGAACTGGTGGTAGTGGCAATGCTTCAAGTTTATTGGGCTTATTCCAATTTATTTTAGGCGGTGTGATTTCACCATTAGTTGGTCTTAAAGGACAATTTGACGCTTCACCATACCTAGTTATCATTTCAATAACGGCCATACTATTAGTCATATTACAAGTCATTTATTTCAAACTTAATCCAACTAAATATCGTTCATAACATATAAAACGCAAGTGAGATGATGACAGGCTATTCAGTCTGAAAGCATCTAACACTTGCGCTTTTTTATGATTTATTTTGTTCTATGGGTAACCAAATTTCAGTAATATAATTGTCGTCTTGCGTATCGCCTTCAGGATACAATTCGAAAAACGGTGCACGCTTTAACTGAATATTCTCAGTTGGAATCAATTCCTGATGAATTTGACGCATCGCTTGTCTAATGGATTGAGGTACTTTCCCTTTCGCATTGACCACAAGATAATCATTATCCTCTAGTTGATACGTTTCTAAACCGTCGTTTGGATTAGTCTCACAAGACACCCCAATCATATAATTCATTTTGCCATCTTGCTGTGGTAAACAGAGGCCAAGCAATCCATTAAGTGCCAGGTCACTTTTTTCTGCAAGTCTACGGTCTAATCCCATAGACGTCACATCTTCCCAAAAATCAGGAATATTACTTTGAGCATGACCACCGCTTTTAAACTGACGTGTCACACCAATAATATGTGTCGCTTTCATATTTTTAATTTGATAATCCATCTTTGACTCCCCTTAAATATTTCTACTCCCATTTATTTATAACCTATCTTGAGATTGAATAACATTAAAATGATTATTTCTAAACATATTATTATCCAAAATATGGTGCACAGTATATAATATTGAATATTATTCAAAGTGTATTTAAGCTGAAGGAGATTAACGATGAACAAAACTATTTTACCTGTCAAACCGATGAGTCAGTTATTTCCAATACCAATGGTTATGGGATGTGAAGGCGTATCAGCATCAATGATGTTTCACTATAATCAACAACCTGTTAAGGCTACAGATATTATGAAACATTGGCCCACGCACCCGAATAATCCATATAAAGGTTATGTCGGTCACCATTTACTAGTTAAGTTTGGCTATCACCAAACTATATTTCCAGAAGCCTATGTCCCATTTTTACAAAAATATAACTCACGCATCGTAGACGGCACAGGTACAAGTTTAGCTGAGTTAGAAAATATCATTGATCAACAACAACCTATTGTTATTTACCATACGAGCTTAGGTGCTCGACCAATGCGTCGAAGCTTTAAATTTGATGGTCGTAAAATCCGTTTGGTTTCGAATATACATGTCACACTACTTATTGGCTATGATAACAAGCACTATTACTATATAGATCCATTATGGAGCCATATAAAAAAAGGTATTATTTTTCCAGCTATCTTCCCCAACCAAAAGCAAGTCATCAAAATTAAGAAATCTAAAATGGAACGCAGTTTTAATGCCCCAGGTCGTATGTGTTTATACGTTAATCCTGAATAACTGATATCAAAAAATTATCGCTAACACTCGCTATTATTATGAGTGTTAGCGATTTTTAAATTGTAAAGTCCATAAGTGCATGGTTTATTTCCTGAGAAATATTATCTGTACGCCATTGTCTTTGATATCCTAGACATGGGCATAGATAGTGTACACTTTTCTCCGTCAAAGTTTTTCTGAAATGAACGTGACCCATAATACTGTATTGAATGTTATAGCTATCATATATATAATTGAAATCTTTGGTTCCAATATAAGCATTAAAGAAATCAAAAATACGATGTGGTGTTGGCACTACGAAAGCTGGATGCGTAACAATATGTGTGACTAAAATCATCTTGCGTGTTCCAACTCGTTCTATATCCGCTTCCACTTGTTGCGCCGCTTGTAACGATAGTGCCTTATCTGTCATATCACAATCCATTCTCACTTTATCTTGCCATGTTGCACCATAATGTTTACCTCGTTCTAATTTTTCTAATGAAAATTTGCCATTAGCAAAGGCGTAATCATACCATCCTGTGTGCCCCACAATAGCCCATTCATCGTCAATAATATAAGGTTGTTTAATCAAACATGCATCTTGTTGTGTATAAATGTCGAAAATTTCTTGTGAACTTTTATCTGTACCATCAGACCATAAATCATGATTCCCAGGTACAAATAATATAGGTATATTTAACATTTCTTTTAAGTCATTGATAAATTGAATCACTTGTCGATAATCATTTGAAATGTCACCCGCAATGACGAGTAATTCTATCTCTCTTTTGATTACCACATCAACTAAAGTATCCAAATAATGTTGTGCATTTAATTTGGGATGTCGATCGATATGTAAATCAGAAATCGCCCCTATTTTCATTTTACATTCCTTCTTCACGTATCATTTATCATTGCTAATCATTATTACACATCTCTTTTTCAATTCAAAAAATTATGATTGATAATCATTATCACCATATCATTTCAAAAATTATTCTTTTATCTTTATAATAGTTATGTTTTCGAAATTAATTACTATTGAAAGTACCCCTATTTAACAGAATTATGTGATTATTCAAAAAAGTCATAAGTAATATTTATCATACAAAGCCTAATAAATGTATTTACTTATATTTTGAAAATTAATTGCTTTATTACAACTATTTCTATAGTATTAATAAAAAGAAAACGCTTTCACAAAAAATGTTTATTTTGCTTTCCTGAGGAGGAACATTATGGCAAGACAACTACATAGAGAGTTGAATAACAGACATATCCAATTAATTGCAATTGGGGGTGCAATTGGTACGGGGCTATTCTTAGGTTCTGGACAGACGATTTCACTTACAGGACCTTCACTGTTATTCACATATATGATTATCGGAATGATACTTTTTGCTTTTATGCGTGCTTTAGGGGAATTATTATTAAGTAATACGAAATTCAATTCATTTGTTGATATAGCCAATGAATACATCGGACCTTTTGGCGGTTTCGTGATAGGTTGGACATATTGGATTTGTTGGATTGTTTCAAGTATGTCGGACTTAACAGCAATGGGACAATATTTCGCCTTTTGGTATCCACAAGTCCCACACTGGTTAACAGTGTTATTCATTGTATTAATTTTAATTTCGTTTAACTTACTAGGTGCAAGACTATTTGGAGAGTTAGAGTTTTGGTTCTCAATTATTAAAGTAGTCACAATTGTTGCGATGGTTATTGTAGGGTTAGTATTGATATTCTTTTCTTTTAAAACACATTACGGGCATGCATCATTTACTAACCTCGTTAAACATGGCGGTATGTTCCCACATGGTGCATTTGGATTCTTAATGTCATTCCAAATTGCTGTGTACTCATTTATAGGTATAGAATTAATCGGGGTTACGGCTGGGGAAACAAAAGATCCTCAGAAAACGATTCCTAAAGCAATTAATAATGTGCCTATTCGTATTTTATTATTCTATATTGGTGGGCTACTCGTTATCATGTCTGTCATTCCATGGAACGGTATAGATCCTGATAGCAGTCCATTCGTGAAGTTGTTTACATTGATTGGTATCCCATTTGCCGCTGGTATCGTTAACTTCGTGGTATTAACAGCTGCTGCTTCTGCGACAAATAGTGGGATTTATTCAAACAGTCGTATTTTATTCGGCTTATCTAAACAAGGTCTAGGGCCAAAAGTGTTAAGTAAAACTAATTCAAATGGTGTCCCTTACTTATCAATGTTCGTGTCATCATTTACTTTATTAGTTGCAGCATTACTTAACTTTATCTTTCCGGATGCCATTCAATTATTTATATATGTCACTACGCTATCTACAGTATTGTTTTTAGTTGTATGGGCAATGATTATTGTGTCTTATATCATTTATGTTAAAAAGAATCCTCAAGAACATAAAGATAATAAGTTTAAATTGATTGGAGGACAAGCTACAGCATACGTTGTATTAGCATTCTTTGCATTTGTATTCATATTATTATTCTTTAGTGATGATACTAGAGCCGCTATCTTTATTTCACCATTCTGGTTCATCTTCTTATACTTCTATTATAAAAAGTATAAAAATAATGCTAAAGACCTAGCTGATAAACAACGTTTATCTGATCAAAAACACGTAGAAAACACATAATAATTATATTATTATAAGGTATAATCGAACTTGTCGATTATACCTTTTTTTGTCTAATTTGTTTAAATTGTAAATATGAAAATATAAGGTAGAATAATATATATCATTCTCACAAGGAGATTTCTATGGAATTATTAGAAGCTTTTATTATATTTATAATTGCAGTAGTGATTAGTTCGATTATACATAATCGATTCCCTAAAATCCCTACAGCTTTTATACAAATCGCGCTAGGTGTAGCTATCTTCACCTTACCGATTCCCATACATTTTGATTTCGATTCTGAGGTCTTCATGATGGCAGTCATTGCACCTTTACTATTCGTCGAAGGTACACATGTTTCAAGGACCAAATTACTTGAATATAAAAAACCAATTATTCTAATGGCTATGGCTTTAGTATTTACTACTGTTATTGGTGTAGGTTTCTTTATTCACTGGATCTGGCCTGATTTACCAATGCCAGCTGCCTTTGCTATTGCAGCAATTCTATGCCCAACAGATGCTGTTGCAGTATCTGCAATCACAAAAGGGAAGATTTTACCTAAAGGATCCATGTCCATTCTTGAAGGTGAATCCCTTTTAAATGATGCTGCCGGTATTATTTCATTTAAAATTGCCGTTACAGCTTTAGTTACAGGTGCATTTTCAGCTGTAAATGCGATAGAGCAATTTATCGTATCTACGATTATAGGTATTTTAATCGGAATTATTGTAGGCTCAGTTGTTGTCAGATTACGTATTTATCTGACTGCTAACAAAGGTATGAAAGACAATAATACTTTAACATTCATTCAATTACTCACTCCATTTGCTGTTTACTTTATTGCAGAGTTATTCCATGCATCTGGCATTATCGCAGTAGTTGTTGCAGGTCTTATTCATGGTTGGGAGCGCGACCGACTCATTCGTGCACAGACTGAACTTCAAATGAGCTTCTCACAAATTTGGAATACGTTGAGTTATGCCTTAAACGGATTCGTATTCGTGGTATTAGGGTTCATCGTTCCTGAAGTGGTCATCCAAATCATCAAAGTGGAACCGGATAATATTAAATTCTTAATATTAATTAGTTTACTCATTGCATTAGCTATTTATGTTGTTCGATTTATCTGGGTGTTCTTATTATACAAAGATTTCTATTATCCAAATCACTTACAACGTTATTTGGAAGACACGGATATTGCAGAAGAACAGCCACCAAGTCGTATACGTTATGCATTTATTATGACTATGTGTGGTATACACGGAACGATTTCTTTATCAATGGCTTTAACATTGCCAACGATTATCAATAATCACCAAACCTTCGAGTATCGTAATGATTTATTATTTATAGCTTCATTGATGGTACTCATCAGTTTAATATTGGCACAAGTGGTATTACCTTTTATTACTGAATCTGAACAATCAACAGATGACGAAGGTATGACCTATCAATCAGCAAAAATTTTCATTATGCAAGCAGTTATAACTCGTCTTAAAGAACTATCTGAAAAGAATAAAGACATTGATTATAGACCTGTTTTGACACAATATTACGGGGAAATGTCATTCTTAATTAATGCAGAGCCAGATAATCAAAATACTAAAGAATTACATCGTTTAGCAGAAATTGCTGAAGAAGAAGAAACAGCTACATTAGAAAGACTTATCAATAAAGGTAAGATCAATTCGCAAGAGTTGAATAACTATAGAAATGTTAAAGAACTTACTAATTCGTATAAAGAAGCTTCATTTGTAAAGAAAATTACACGCTTCTTTAGAATGTTTTACCTTCGTTTCAAAGCAAGAAAGAATTTACGCAAACAAGAGTATGATCGATTTAAAAAGGAACATGCTTATAAAGATCATGTATCAACTAGCAAATCAAACCAAACTGAAGAAGCACAACTTGACCGTGCAGAAATGTTAAAAGTTTATCAAAATGATTTGAAAAAGGTGCAACAAATTTTACGCATCGTTAATCACCACATTATTTTACGTATGCAAAAAGAGCAGAATCCTTCAAACGTATTAGAAGTAAGTTTAGTCATTGATCAATATCACAACTTATCTCGTGCATTACGTAACCGACGTAAAGGTAATAGAAATAAAGATAAATCAAATCAAAATGCTAAAGAATTAACAACTGAAGCGCAGCAAAATATCCACCTTCAAGCCATTTACGCTGAACGTGAATATTTAGATGCTTTAATTAAACGTAATCAACTATCGCCTAAAGTAGCAAGTCAATTACGTGAAAATATCAATTACAATGAAATTGTATTTGCAGAAAAATATTAGTTATATACCTTAAACTAAAAAGCCGTCACACTCATCTATCTTTAATGAGTGCGACGGCTTTTCAATTTATTTTTTAAGTTTAAATGGAATAGTACATAGTATCACGTTCTTTTGATAAATTAAATGCATTTTTAATCGTAAACTTGTTTGGTTGTGTAATAAATGATGCCAAGGCTTCTTAGGAATAAATTCTGGAACAACCACCGTGATTAAATAATTTTGATCTTCGGCTTTGCGATGAATTTTATCAATAAATCGTGATATCGGTCTGATAATACTTCTATATTCTGAATGTAAAATAATGAGTCTTACATCAGGAAAGTGTTGCTTCCATTTTTCTTGGAATGCTTTTTCGTCTTCATCACCAAATGATACGTGCACTGCAATCACGTCATTATTCGCTAACATCTGTGCATAATAAATTGATTTATCAACGACAGTCGTAATACTCATAATCGGTACAATAGCTAAACTACGATCTACTACTGGTACGTCATGCACGTCTAAATCAGAACGTAATTGCTCTGCAACATTACGATAATGAATTTTAATTCTTACAAATACAGATACAAAGAATGGTAAGAATAATAAAATTGGCCAAACATGACTGAATTTAGTAATCAAGAATATCATAAATACCACAAATGTAATCGTACCACCTAATGTATTTACTGCTAATTTAGCCTGCCAACCTTTTGGTCGTTCTCTATACCATTTTAATACCATACCAAATTGCGCTAAAGTAAATGGAATGAAAACACCTACTGCATATAATGGTATTAAATTTTCAGTTTTACCTTTAAACAAGATAATTAATATAATCGCAAAAATACCTAACACAAGAATTGAGTTAGAATAACCTAATCTGTCACCTCTAACCGTAAACATTCTAGGCATGTATTTATCTTTAGACATAGATGCCGCTAACATTGGAAATGCTGTAAAACCAGTATTTGCTGCTAATACTAATATCAATACTGTTGTAGCTTGTACAAAATAGAATGCCACATTGTCACCAAAGATTTGTGTTGCTAACTGTGATAGAACCGTTGTCTCAGTCTGTGGCATAATGCCATATACATATGCTAATCCTACGATACCTACTAATAGGAATGCTAAAATACTACCCATTGTGACTAACGTTTTTACTGCATTTTTAGGTGCTGGGTCTTTAAAGTTTGTCACCGCATTTGAAATAGCCTCTACCCCTGTTAAAGAAGAAGCCCCTGAAGAAAATGCTTTTAATAGTAAAAAGAGTGTCACGCCGTGTACTGCTGTTCCTACTGAAGATTGCATATGGGGTTGAATGTCACCTGTTGCAACACGCCATGTTCCCACTACAATTAATGCAACCAATCCAATGATGAATAAGTACACTGGATAAGATAACACAGTTGCCGATTCAGTTAGACCTCTTAAATTTAATATCAAAATGACTAATACTAATAAGCATGCTATGAGTACTTTGTAATCATATAAATTTGGAAATGCAGCTACAAACGCATCTGCACCGGAGGATATACTAACTGCAACGGTTAAAATATAATCGACCAATAACGAACCACCAGCAAGAAGTCCCCACTTCTCTCCTAAGTTCGTTTTCGATACCATATATGCCCCGCCCCCTTTAGGGTAAGCATATATCACTTGGCGATATGATAATATAAGTGCAGCTAATAAAATCAGAACGCCTGCAGCAATAGGTAATGTATACCAAGACGCAACTGCACCTACAACAGATAATGTAATTAATATCTGTTCTGGACCATAAGCTACTGAGGATAATGCATCTGAAGATAAAATTGCTAACGCTTTAAATTTAGTAATTTTTTCGTTTTTCAAGTCCCTATTCTTTTTGGGACGCCCAATTAAAAGTCTTTTAATTTGATTAAACATAACACTACTACCTCTTTGTATGTTGATGGATAAACTATACTCCCAACATTCAAAATTGTATAGATTAACACCATATCTTTTTACTAACTAATCACTCTTTTAGAGTATTATAACACTTTTTATTCATTTCTCTTTCTAATCATTTATTATTCATAAAATAAATCCTTTAATTCGCTAAAATATTTCGAAAACTGCTATAATAAATTACACACAATTAACAACGACACATTATTAAATATTAGAGGATTAGAATCATGAAAAAGAAACCATTTATTATCACTACCATAATGGTAATTGCCATACTCATTGCTGTGATCATTACGAAACATTTTTGGGCATATAATAAAAATGAAACATTACTCACTCAATCTTCACAGAATTATATCGACACAATCGTGAAATCAGATATGAAATCTGGCGATATACCTGGCGCTTCGATATTAATCATAAAAGATAACAAAGTCTTTTTAAATAAAGGTTATGGTTATGCAAATGTCGAGAAGAAAATTAAAGCAAAGCCTACAACACGATATGAAATTGCATCAAATACTAAAGCATTTACAGGATATGCCATTTTAGAATTAGCTAAAAATGGCAAACTAAACCTTAATGATCATATATCTAAATACCTTCCAGGCTTTTACATGAAATATGATGGTAAAAAACAAGATATCACGATTAAACAATTACTTGGTCAGAAAAGTGGTATACCCGCAGATATTACAAGCGAGGATCAAACTGAAGTATACGGCGACTCTATCAAAAATTTAGTCCAAAGTATCAAAGGCAAGGAACTGAATCATAAACCTGGAGACACATTTGAATATTCCAATATGAATTACGATATATTAGGTCTCATTATCCAAAACGTATCTAAAGAATCTTATAACACGTATATCAAAGATCATATTTTAGAGCCACTAGATATGGAACACACAACATTTAAAAAGACCAACTCTAAAAATAAGCACGAAGCCGTTGGTTATGAACAATCAGGTGGCGCAATTAAAAAAAGTGCACCTTCATTTAATATTGGAGATACACCTTCAGCCTTTTTAATGTCTAATACGAGAGATTTAGAGCACTGGGTTAAAATGCAATTAGCACCATCATCTAAAACAAAAGATATTGTTAAAGCATCTCAAAAAACAATTAATGAATCACAGGGTGAGGATGATGCTAATGGTTATGCTGCTGGATGGTTTACTAATGCTCACACAGATTATATATATCATACAGGAACACTTGATAACTATTCCTCTGTTATATTGCTCAATCCGAAGAAATCTTATGGTATCGTCGTATTAGCAAATATGAATTCTAATAAAGTGACGCAACTCGCAGACCATTTAAATGCTCAAGTCATGAACCACAAACACTATACGACAATCGAGACCAAAATTGATCAAGCTCACAATATAAACGTGATTATCTCTATCATTTCTATGATAGGCGTTGTTATCAGTCTCTACTTTATCTTACGTCGCTTATTTGCCATCAAACACGGTAAATATAAGGTACAAAGAAGCAAAGCTTCACTATATGCCTTTATTTTAGTCATGGTAGCATTTGTTTTAATTAGTGTCGCTATGTATTTATTACCATACTTCGTCTTAGGCAATAATAGTTGGTCATTTGTAATGACCTGGTTACCATCACATGCTAAATGGGCTTTATTTAGCTTTTATAGTTGTATCATCTTAATTACCATATTACTTGTAATCATCATTTTAAGTCAGAAACGCACACGTCATTCTAACTAACGGTTACGTTAAAAAAATAAACAGTTAAGAATAAGTGTCATAACTATGTACTAAGTTTGTTATATTAGATTAAAATTGTATGTGATGATTGATTTCATACCTTAAAACAAAGATATTTCATATGAAAAGGAAGTCAATAATGGCCAAACGAATTTCTCTATTACTAATCACTGTTTTATGTTTATCAGGATGTGATTATTCAAAATCTGATAATCGTACAGGATTATTTTATAATACATTTGTGCAACCTATGGATCGGTTATTACATTTATTTGGCCGATTGTTTAATGATAACTACGGATTAGCTATAATAGCTATTGTCTTAATTGTACGTTTTATTTTATTACCATTTATGCTTATTCAAGTAAAAAATATGCATATTATGCGCGAAAAAACGAAAGTCGTTCAACCACAAATTGATAAAATTAGAGAGAAGATTAAAGAAGCAGATTCTCAAGAGGAACGAAACGCAGCAAATCAACTATTGATGAATAAATATAAGCAATATGGTATCAATCCATTTAAAAATATCATCGGTTGTTTACCTGTCATCATACAAATACCTATCCTTATGAGTTTATATATGAGTTTAAAATATCCAAGTAGTGATGGTATTACAAAATATCCACATTTTTTATGGTTTAATTTAACCGAACCGAATATTATGATGACGCTAATAGCAGCACTCATGTATTTTATTCAACCTTTAGTGAATTCAATTCATTATCCTAAAGATGAACGTAAAACGTATTATGTCATGATGATTTTGTCACCTATCTTCATCACTTATGCATCTTTACATTCCGCTTCAGCTTTAGGCCTTTATTGGTCGGTTAGCGCCGCATTTCTAATCATCCAAATGCATTTTGCGCATCGTCACTATGCCAAGATTGGCCGATCAGAAGCCCAACAACTAAGACAATCACTAGAGCAACATAAAGAACAACGTTAAAACTCATTCATAGTAAAAAGCACGACTTAAACCATTAGGCTAAGTCGTGCTTTTTCATATACGCTATTTAATTGGGTTCATACCATCTTTCCAAGTTGAATAAATTAATTGACCACCTTGTGCTTTGAACTTATCGTTAGTAATACCACGTTCAAATGGTTGTGCAGGTTCAATATTTATTTCTGGATCAACATTTAATTGTTGTTTATACCATTCTGCAAAATCTGAACCTTTAACAGGCTCGTCATCTGCTACATTATAAATACCATTATCAAAGTTTAAAGCTTGAATTGACGTTTCGACTGCATCATCTAGATGTATAAATGATGTAACGCCATCTGATAATGTAACCTTACCGTCTACAAATTGATTGTAAATCATACCATCTTTGCCGTACCAAGTACCAGGTCCGTATAACCAACCAAATCTTAATACAACATATTCATCCATACGAGATGTTTCTTCTTCAAGTCCAATAACACCATCAACCGTTACTTTACGGTCACCACTTGAATCTAAATCTAATGGTGTTTCTTCTGTAGCAAGGCCTTCCCCTGCTTCGTACATAAAGCCAATACTTTGTGCGATGACTTTTTTAACATTGTATTTTTGAGCTGCATCGATTAAGTTTTTAGAACATTCGACACGTACTTTAGTATTTGCTGCCATATCTACATTTTTTAAATCTGTAATTTGATTAATAATGATTTCTGGTTGGAAATCTGCAATAGCTGCTTCAATCGTATCGTATTTTAAAATATCTCCGATATATGCTTTTACATTAGCTGATTCTAATTTATTTTTACCATTTTCAGATGTTGTAAAGCCAGCTACATCGTGACCTTCTTCTAATAATCTTTTTGTTAATTTGATGCCGATTAAACCAGTTGCACCAGTTACAAATATTTTACTCATTATCTCACCTTTTCTCTATTTATATATGGGGAATTATTTACTTGCTAGACGAGTGTACAAAATCTATCGTATTCATCCAAATAATATGCCCAAGTAATTCTGAAAATCTTTCTTCTTTAGGTAAATCTTCTACTTTAGGTGTTAATGCTAAATGAGGAAGTAAGTATTCATGAAAGGCAATATTTACTAAGACACCAAAAGCACTTCCTCTTAATACTTTTACTTGCGGAAATTTTTCTGCAAGTAGTGCATAACCGAATGCATTTGCTATAGAAAATCCATAATGAACACCCATAATTGTGAGTGGAATCTCATTACCATTATAATGATAACGCGCATGTTTAACATTTTCAGGTAAACCTAATTGATTAAGCATCGTCATTGGTGGTGGTTCTTCATCACGTTCTGGCGTTCTAGGTGGCAATAATGCTTCCCACCCCATTTTAACGGCGCCACCTAAGAAGCCACCAACCAAACCAGTCATAATCACTTTCTTGTATGATACAGACATACAAACATCTCCTTAAACTTATCTTTCCTTTTATCATTACCCTTTCATATTTACTTAAGACACACTTTATAAATCCTTTTTAAGTATTTTCATGTCTTTGAGCAATTTTCCATTGTCATAAATAGGCTGTTCATATTGGCTAATAAAGAAGTTTTGTCTAATATCATAGTCTTTAAATCCTAATCGATAATAAAATTTGAGCGTGCTTTCAGTGTCACTAGTACCAACATACATCGTCATGTTTTGATACTTAGCAAAAAGCCATGTCATTAGGTAAGTACCCAGTCCTTTTCTGCGATATAAAGGATGAACAGCTATGTTCTTCAACTCTACCTCCGTATCAGATAATGTTTCTACTGCTGCTATAGCTAGGGATTGGGATTGATGTTCATCACTTAGTAAATAGACATGACATTGATTAATATATTGTTCTATTGCCTGTTTTTCAGGATCTGCTAATAATAGCAAATTCATATATTGTTTGACGACTGCTTTTTCTAGTTCATTAACAATCATATACTCACCTCAAATATTAGAATGTCGCACGTCATTTTTCAGTTTAAAAAAGCTTATAAGCAATTCGTGGGTTTTGCTTATAAGCTTAATAAAAGGTTTCTTATATTTATTGTGCATCTAATTGTTGTTCTTTAGCATGAATCATATTAGCTACGAAATGATTGACTGGTGCGTCAATATGATGTTCCGCGCCTAAGCGAGCAACCGCACCATTGATATAGTCAATTTCAGTTTTACGATGATTATTAATTAAATCTTGGTACATCGAAGGATAATGTGGACCTACTTTATCATTTAAGTCGATGAGGTACTCAAACACTTCATCTAAATTCAGATGCACATCATCAATCGTTGCTACATGCACAATTTCCTGGGTTATTTTATAAATAAGATTTTTAGCATCATCGCTTTGATTTAATGTTGCTAAATTACACTCTAAAATCGTACATAATGCATTGGCTGTCCCATTCACACAAATTTTCTTCCATATAGATTGATGTAAATCATTACTCAATACACCATTTAGCTCTGCTCGATTCAAAATGTCTACGACTGTTTTTACATTAGCAGTACCATCTGTGACCAATGAACCTACCTCAACCGGTCCACTACCCATTAGATGCGTACAACCAGGACTTTCAATTCCTGCAGTCCATGTTGTCACACCTCTCACAATTTGTGGTAATTCGACATATTGCTCAATCAAACGCTCATGTTTTAGACCATTCATCGTACATACTACGATAGTTGATTGAGTTATATGTGGTTGTATATAATCTAACACCTCTTTAAGTTGCATTGATTTAGGAAATAAAAATACAACATCATATAATACATCTTCAGGTATTTCTCTAGAATCATACATTGGTATTTCTAAATGACAATGTTCACCATTAATATCTATGTGCAATCCATTCGTTTGAATTGCCTTAACATGTGATTCCCAACTGTCTATTAGCGTTACATCATATCCATTTTGGAATAATTTAGCACCAAATCCACTTCCTAATGCACCTGAACCTGCAATAGCTATCTTCATTCCAATCCCTCATTCCTCGGTAAAGTTACCTTTAAAATACTATTTAAGACTAACATCGTCAATGAACATAACTTAATTTTCATAATTTTCTAACATTAAAATTAATGCTATAAAAAAGGCCGAAACTTTTTCGTTTCGACCTTTCACTAGTAATTATAAATTTCTTGCTTTCTTTGGAACTAATAATAAAATGGCGAAGAATGCAATGATGGCAATGACCGCGTTTAAGATTACACCCATAAAACCACCCAACTCCATATTCATTTGTGATGCAAATACGCCATATATCGTTCCAGAAATAGCAACACCAAATGCATTACCTAAAGATGATGCCATTTTATAAACACCTGAAGCAACACCCACTTTTTCGTCAGGCGCTTGTGCTACAGCTGTATCTGTAGATGGTGTAGCATAGATACCTAAACCAGTACCAAATAATAAATAACCAATAACACTAGATGTAATGTACCAAGGTTCTGGTAAAAACGTTAAAGACAATAATACTAAACCAAGTGCAGTAATACCGCTACCCATTAATAACGGACGTTTCGGACCAAGTGCTTGTAGTATCTTTTCACCTACACGAATCATAATTAATACTGCTATCAAATAAGTTAATGAAATCATACCTGTTTGTGATTCATTAAAATCTAACTGTTGTTGGTAGTAGGTATTAACAACAATGAGTGTCCCACCTGCAACACCGTTCAACATAAAGTTAGAAACTGTTGCACCACTATATCCTTTATTTGAAAACAAACTAAAATCTACTAAAGGATATTTAATCTTATTTTCATACATAATAAAGCCGATAAGTGAAACAATGAATACCACAATTAAACTTAAAATAATGGGTGAGAATAATCCTAGTTTAGATGTTTGCGTAATAATCACGTTGATACTTAACATACATATGATTAAAATCATTAATCCGCCAATATCGAATTTCTTTTTCTCACCATTTTCAGTGATAACTGGTTCAGCTTTTGTTTCAGGTGTATGTTTAATTAAATACATTGATAATAATGTTAATACAATAGAAACGATGAAGATGGTTCTCCAACCAAAGTGCGTTGACATTAAGCCACCAAAGAGTGTACAAATACCACTACCACCCCATGATCCAATTGACCAATAACTTAACGCCCTTTGTCTCGCTGTACCAATGTAATATTGGTTAATAATGGCTAATGTTGCAGGCATAATACATGCAGCAGACAAGCCTTGAAATATTCTTCCAGCAATTAAAAACGGTGTTAATGGTGTGATAATGATTAACAAAGAACCAATAATATTTAATACGAGTCCTATGTATGTGACTTTCACACGACCAAATTTATCTGCAAAGTCACCGGCACCTACAATAAATAATCCTGACATTAAAGCGGTAAGACTGACTGCGATGTTAATCGTCCCGATATCACTTTGATATGTAGATTGCAAAGGTACAACTAAATTCACAAGTGTTTGTGCAAATAACCAAAAGGTGATCACACCTAAAATGATACCTAGAAGGAGCCTATTATCTCCTTCAAATTCTCTTGAAGCTTTGTTCATAAAATATCAATTCCTCCTACAAAAAACACTTTCCAACTTTTACTTACTTGGTTTTAAATCGACTGAAAACTACAACCTTTGATTTACTAACAATTGCTTTCCTTCTATTTGTCTAAATTTTAATCTGTACTTTTAAATCGATTTAATACTTCTTTACCTTTACCCTTTAATTTCTTTTAATATTTAGAATATTTGTATATATAAATCTATATTTTACACCAATTACTTTTATTTTTCCATAACGTCTTGAACTATACAAATGATAGTATTATCGTTAAAAATAGGTAAGCGTTTTCGATTTGATAATACGAGGATTTGTTAAATTGATAACGATGATCCCTATTAATTATTTTGAAAATTGTCACTGAAATGACGAATTCAATATGCAAATTAATATGAAATATATTGTATAATCACTTGTGAATTACTTCACAAAAGATTCGTTTGAAATTTGCAATTTGAGCTTTATTTATTTTTTTAAAACCTAATAACAAGTCAGTCGCTTTTTTTGTTTTAAATGAGTAAGTGAGTCGTATTTTTGACAAATCCAAACGTTCTTACCAAATCATTTTACACAAATAGAACAGGAGGAATGTATGTTATGGCTAACTCACCTTCTCAAAGTGAACGAGTTCAACATACATCTGGAAGAGTGTATCATTTCTTCCAACAGGCTTTAACACTTGCAGTTATTTTATTTATTTCCAAGATCATTGAAGCAGTCATGCCTATCCCAATGCCCGCTTCAGTAATCGGTTTAGTTTTATTATTTATAGCTTTATGTACTGGCATTGTTAAATTGGAACAAGTTGAATCCGTAGGAACTGCTTTAACGAATAACATCAGTTTCTTATTCGTACCAGCTGGGATTTCAGTTATCAATTCATTACCGATTTTAAGTAAAAGTCCAATACTGATTATCTTACTTATTATTATTTCAACTATTTTCTTATTAGTTTGTACTGGTTATGCATCTCAATTACTTGTGACTAAATCACTATTCCCAAGTAAAGAGAAAAATGAAGAAACTAGTCGTATAGGAGGTTAATCATGGCGGACTATTTAGGTATTAATACACCCTATTTCGGTATTTTACTATCATTAATCCCATTTGTTATAGCTACATATTTCTATAAAAAAACAAATGGCTTTTTCTTACTTGCACCTTTATTTGTAAGTATGGTTGT
Organism: Staphylococcus sp. M0911; assembly: GCF_003491325.1. Classification (NCBI taxonomy): domain Bacteria; kingdom Bacillati; phylum Bacillota; class Bacilli; order Caryophanales; family Staphylococcaceae; genus Staphylococcus; species Staphylococcus sp. M0911. The sequence continues at coordinate 494,125 of NZ_CP022881.1, read as the reverse complement.
AGGTATTGTTTTCTTAAAATTAACAGGTATTAGCTATCAAAGTTATAAAATCGGTGGCGACATCATATACTTCTTCTTAGAGCCAGCGACAATCAGTTTTGCAATACCTTTATATAAAAAACGTGATGTATTAAAAAAATATTGGTTACAAATATTCGGTGGTATCGCATTAGGTACAGTTGTAGCCTTAATATTAATTTACTTAGTTGCTTCATTATTCCAATTTGGTAATCAAATTGTTGCATCTATGTTACCTCAAGCTGCTACAACAGCGATTGCCTTACCAGTTTCTGAAGGTATCGGTGGTGTCAAAGAGTTAACATCATTAGCTGTTATACTTAATGCTGTAGTTATCTCTGCACTTGGTACTAAAATCGTACAATGGTTTAAAATTACCAATCCAATTGCACGTGGTTTAGCGTTAGGTTCTAGTGGTCATACACTAGGTGTTGCAGCCGCAAAAGATTTAGGTGAAACTGAGGAATCAATGGGTAGTATTGCCGTTGTTATCGTCGGTGTCATCGTCGTCGCAATTGTCCCAATATTAGCACCTATTTTATTAGGTTAAATCATTTAATATAAGATAAGAGGCCTGAACAAATATCATAGTTCAGACCTCTTTTTTATATTTTATTTGATTTGTTGTGGTTGATGTTCAAATTTCTTTTTATTTTTACGTGTAGGATCTAATCGTTTTTCTAAAAATCTTAAACCTAAATCAATTAAAATGGCTATTAATGCAATAGGGATTGCCCCTGCAAGGATGAAAGTCGTACCGTCTGTTGAATTGGTACCTCGGATGATAATATCACCAAGCGTTGGCGCACCGATAAATGAACCAATTGCCACAATTCCAATTGCTACAACGAGCGCAATACGTATACCACCAATGATGACTGAAAGAGATAGTGGTAATTCAATCATACGTAAAACTTGGTTTCTCGTCATACCCATGCCTTTACCAGCATCTTTAATATTCTCATCTACATCTGTAATGCCCGTGTACGTATTCTTAATAATTGGTAATAATGAATATAAGAATACAGTAACAACTACTGTCGTTGGGCCAAGTCCCATCGCTAACATTAAAATGGCTAACATGGCAATAGCTGGAACAGTTTGAATGATATTAGCAATCGTGATGATTGGCCATGCTAATTTTTTATATCGTGCAATGACAATGCCAATCGGTATCCCAATGATACATGCAAAGAGCACACCATATACTGACATAAGTAAATGTTTAAAAAATAATTCCATTAGGTAGCCAAAGTTTAATGAGTAATATTCAATAATAGATTGGAATAAATTACCTTTCATGATTATTGACCACCTTTCTTACTATTTTTATCGTTTTCGAAATAGTTATGTTTTTTCAAGTATTCTTCAGCAATGATAGCTGGTTCTTTACCTTTACCATCTGCTTCGTAATTTAATTTCTGCATTTCTTTAGTTGACACTTTACCTTCTAACTTTTTCAAGGCTGTATCTATTTTCGGATTATCTTTAATCACTTTTTCAGTCGCTAGTGGACTACCATCATAAGGTGGGAAGAATTTACGATCGTCTTTTAAGATTTTTAAATCATAGGCTGCAATACGACCATCAGTAGAATATCCTACAGCAACATCTAATTTTTTATTTTTCAGTGCATCATATACTAGTCCAATTTGCATTGGTCGTGCACTGGCAAATTTGAATCCATAATCTTTAACAAATGCTGGATAGCCATCGCCTGCTCTATTCATCCATTGTGTATCCATACCTAATCGTAATTCATCTTTATATTTTTCTAAGTCTGATACTTTTTCTAAGTGATATTTCTTAGCTGTTTCTTTTGTCACCATAAACGCATACGTATTCGCAAAACCTAATGAATTATAATACTTTTGATCATATTTTTTCTTAAATAGTCTTTGTGATTCTGCCATGGCTTTTTTAGGATCTTTCGTCGGTTTGGCATTCAATACACTTGTTAATTCGGTACCTGTGTATCTAACCGCAGACATATTAACGTCACCGCGCTGTAATGCGTTATGTTGAATAATACTAGAACCTAAGTTACCTATAATTGTAGGTTTAATTTTGCCTTTAGTTTCATGTTCAATCATTAATTTTTCCATATTAGCAATGATTTTAGTTTCACTCGTCTCAGTTGTTGTAATTTTTACATCATTCTTTGAATTGCCGTCCCCTAAACCTGGCAAACTACACCCAGATAATACTAAGAGGGACAACGCAATAAGAATCACTGTATATTTGATATGTTTCTTCATATTGATAAATCCTCCCTTTTCTTATCTAGATACTTTTAAACCTTTAGGTACTGCCCATTTTTCAACTAATGATAGTAAAAAGTCGACAATTAGTGCTAGTAACGTAACTAATATTGCTGCACTAATAATCATTGGTGGTTGATATAAATTCAATCCGTTAAATACTAAATCACCAAGACCACCTGCGCCGACATAACTCGCTAATGTAGCCCAACTAATAACGTATACACTTGACAGACGTATACCACTAATAATCATAGGTAACGCTAATGGCATTTGAACATCTTTCATTAATTGAAATTGTGTCATTCCCATACTTTGTCCAGCTTGTATTACGTTTTTATCAATGTTTTTCACGCCGAGTACCGTATTATTTAATATTGGTAATAACACATAGATAAATAACGCTACGATCGCTGGTGTCTTTCCTACGCCAAAGATAGGTATCATAATGGCTAATACTGCTAATGTTGGAATAGTTTGTAAAACACCCGCAATGGTTAGAACCACATTGGCCGTTTTCGTTGTTCTAGACAATAAGATACCTAACGGAACGGCTACGACGATTGCAATCAGTAAAGCAATGATAGAAATATAGAAATGTTCAATCGTCTTAGATACGAGCTGACTTCCATATTCATTCAAGAATGCTTTCATTATCGCTCATCTCCCGTTTCATGCTTATTCGCCTCTTCTGTAACACTAGCATCATCTTGTTGATGAGCTTGATGTTCTGAATTCGCTATATCACTTTCAACAGATTTGTCAGAAGGTTGCGCTAACTGTGTGTCACTTGATTCACCCCAAATAGAGTCATAAACGATATCAACTAAGTTAGCACGTGTAATTAAACCTATAAGGATATTGTCATCATCAACAACTGGAATATTTCTAACATTACGTTTTAAAATCGTACGCACTGAGTCTTGTAATTTCGAATCGATATGTACTTTATAAATATCACGTTGCATCGTATCAATCAGTTCTTTTCTTGCACGGAGTCCTTGATTGATATCCTCTATGTCTAAAAATCCAAGTAATTTGTGATGATTATTTACAACAAATATTGTATCTACACGTTTCTCTCTCATGATATTGACCGCATCGTTAAGTGAATCATCTGCGTTTACTGTGATAGGTTTAATCATTGCGCCTTCAACTGTTTTCATATTTGGTCTATCTTGAATCAATCGATTCTGACCAATAAAGTCTTTTACAAAATCATTAGCAGGATTTCTTAAAATATTGTCCGGTGTATCGAATTGTACGACTTTACCTTTCGACATAATACAGATTTTATCCGCCAATTTAATGGCTTCGTCCATATCATGTGTCACAAAAATAAATGTTTTACCTAATTTTTGTTGAAGTTCTTTCACTAAATCTTGAAGTGTATCTCGTGTAATTGGATCAAGTGCACCAAATGGTTCATCCATTAAGATAATATCTTGTTCAGCAGCAAGGGCTCTTACTACACCAATACGTTGCTGTTGACCACCAGATAGTTCTGCCGGATAACGGTCTAAATATTCTACTGGTAGGTCTACAAGTTTAATGAGTTCTTCCGCCTTTTGATCTTTCTTTTCTTTCGACCATTTTAGTAATTTCGGTACAAGTACAATATTTTCTCTAATAGTCATATGAGGCATCAAACCGATTTGTTGAATGACGTAACCAATACTTCTTCTTAATTCAACTGGGTTCATATTACGTACATCTTTGCCATTCATTTGAATCTGGCCATCTGTGGCTTCAATCATTCGGTTAATCATTCTTAAAGCAGTGGTTTTACCACTACCACTCGTCCCAATAAAGGCGATAAATTCACCTGATTCAATATCAAGCGTTAAATTATCTACTGCCTTTTTATTCCCAGAGTAAATCTTGGTTAAATTTTTAATGCTTAACATGATTGTTTTCCCCTTCCATATTGTAAAAATGACGAATTAATGCAATGACAATTAAAAAAGGCCCACAGAGCAGTTGTTAACAAAATAAAAATATTAGTTGAACAAGAGCACGAAGGCCTTTGCTTTTAAAAATTATAAACTCAAATAATGCGAATCACGCTTCATTAATGTTGTGCTCCCACCACATCATGATTTTTAATTGCTCGCATATTCGACAACGATATAAATATATACCCTATATAATTTTAGTAAACCTATTGCATTTTTACAAAATTAAACTATTCACCCTTAACATTTTTATATAGTTCTTTTTACATTTGATTAATTATATAAAAGGATAAATATGCTTAGTATTTTATAACCTTATGAATTATGAAAATTATTTTAAGAAATATTGACAATACATTGAATTATACTTTTATGTTACACATTTATAATTTTTTATTTCTTTTTTGTGCTATGTTGACCTTGTAATCAAAATATATACGAAGAAGGGTTTTATATGAGTCAAGAAAGCAAAGTAGCAGTTGTAACAGGTGGTGCACAAGGCATTGGGTATCAAATCGTTAAACGTTTATTTGATGATGGATTCAAAGTAGCCATTGTGGATTTCAACGGAGAAGGCGCAATTCAAGCGGCACAATCTTTAACACAAGATGACTCAAAAGTTTTAGCAATTAAAGCTGACGTAGCCAATCGTGATGATGTATTTAATGCTTTAAATCAAACAGTTGAACATTTTGGCGATTTTCACGTTTTAGTGAGCAATGCTGGTTTAGGACCAATGACACCCATTGATTCTATTACACCAGAAGACTTCGACAAAGTATATGGCGTCAATGTCAAAGGAGTTTTATGGGGCATTCAAGCTGCACATGCACAATTCAAACAATTAGGTCATGGTGGAAAAATTATTAATGCTACATCTCAAGCAGGCGTAGAAGGTAATGCAGGCTTATCACTTTATAGTAGTAGTAAATTTGCTGTGCGAGGTTTAACTCAAGTTGCTGCACGTGATCTAGCACATGAATCTATTACAGTAAATGCATTTGCGCCTGGTATTGTTCAAACACCAATGATGGAAGGTATTGCTAAGAAAACTGCTGAAGAAGCTGGACAACCTGAATCTTGGGGTTGGAAACAATTTACTGATCAAATCGCTTTAGGCAAACTTTCACAACCTGAAGATGTATCAAATGTTGTTAGTTTCTTAGCTGGCAAAGATTCAGATTATATTACTGGCCAAACGATTATTGTTGATGGTGGAATGAGATTCCATTAATTCTCTTTATTAAATGCTTAAACACTCATAAAAATAAGAAGAGGGACAGAAATATATATTTCAAGTTACATTCATATTTAGGCAGTAGTCGACTGTAAAGTCATTCATTTTCTTTAGAAATTAGTATTTCTTATGCATGAGTTTCACTCATGCATTCCTAGTTTAAAGTACACATTAGCTGTGGCTAATGCGTAAGAACCACTACATCATAAATGATTAGTGGTTCTTTATTATTTCTGTCCCACTCCCTCTTGCTATTTATCATACATACCTTTTCCTTCTAAGATGTGATTAATATATTTGTCCACTCTTTTTTGTCTGGTATCTGCACGTTTGGCATCACCAATATGATGCAAGTATTGACGTTGTCTTCCAGGTGTTAATTGATCGAACGCTTCTTTTAATTCTGGCATCGCATCGAATTGTTGTTGTAATTCCTCTGGCACCTCAAAATCTTCTGTTTTCTTTAATTCAACTTGTTTACCAGACTTTTCAATGTCAATAGCTTGTGTCACATAATCAACAATTTCTGCTTTACGTGATTGAATTTCCTCTAAAGTTGTAAATCGTAGCTGTCTTGCAGCTTGTACATTTTTAGTTTGTCTAATTAAAGTATTTTTAGAATCTTCAATAAGTGCACCTTTAAAGAATAAAAGTGCTACATACGTTTTAAAACCATGAATAAGAACCACATTTTTATTATTAATCGTGTAACAAGGGTGCATCCATTTATAATCTTCGTCCAACTCGTCAAAATCCACTATAAGTTCTCTTAAATAATTATATTCTTCTTTCCATTGGCTATCTTTTTTCAAAAATTTTTCTACTTCCAAATTGTTATTTTTCTCTACCATGTCATTGCCCTACTTTCTACTGATTCTGCCATTTATCCACTATTATAAACTAAAATATTTAAAAAACTAATTTTATACATTTAAATAAAAATTACAATATACACATTTGACTAATATTTTAACTAGCGTATAATAATGGCGTAGTATTTTCAGAATATAAAAGAATGAGGAGTCAATATGGCAAATAAAAATGAAACAGAATCGAATAACAGTAAGATTAATCTGCCCCAGTTAGTGTTACTCGGATTAGGGTCATTAATTGGTTCAGGCTGGTTATTTGGTGCTTGGGAAGCATCGTCAATTGCAGGACCAGCAGCTATCATTTCTTGGATTATTGGATTCGTCGTTATAGGAACCATCGCCTATAACTACATTGAAATTGGAACTATGTTCCCACAATCTGGTGGTATGAGTAACTATGCTCAATATACACATGGTTCATTACTCGGATTCATAGCCGCTTGGGCAAACTGGGTATCACTCGTAACAATTATACCTATTGAAGCAGTTTCAGCTGTTCAATATATGAGTTCTTGGCCTTGGGATTGGGCTAAACCGATGGGTAGTTTAATGAAAGATGGTTCAATCAGTACAACAGGTTTAATCGCCGTTTATGCTATTATTATTATCTTCTCTTTATTAAATTACTGGTCAGTTAAATTATTAACTTCATTTACTAGTTTAATTTCTTTCTTCAAACTTGGTGTTCCATTATTAACAATTATTATGTTAATGGTTTCAGGATTTGATACAGGAAATTATGGTCACTCAACTGGCACATTCATGCCGTACGGTAGTGCACCAATCTTCGCAGCAACAACAATGTCAGGTATTATTTTCTCATTTAATGCATTCCAAACAATCATTAATATGGGATCAGAAATTAAAAGCCCTGAAAAGAACATTGCGCGTGGTATTGCTATTTCACTTACAATTAGTGCTGTACTTTATATCGTGTTACAAAGTACATTCATCACTTCTATGCCACAGTCAATGATTCATGAACATGGTTGGAGCGGTATTAACTTCAACTCACCATTTGCTGACATGGCCATTTTATTAGGTTTAAATTGGTTAGCTATTTTACTTTATATTGAAGCCGTAGTGTCACCATTTGGTACTGGTGTATCATTTGTTGCTGTAACTGGTCGTGTATTACGCGCCATGAAAAAAAATGGGCACATTCCTAAATTCTTAGGTAAAATGAATGAAAAATATAAAATTCCTCGTGTTGCAATTGTGTTTAACGCAATCATCAGTATGGTAATGGTTACACTATTCCGTGACTGGGGTACGTTAGCAGCAGTTATTTCAACTGCAACATTAGTTGCTTATCTAACTGGTCCAACTACAGTTATTGCATTACGTAAAATGGGTCCTAAGATGACACGTCCATTTAGAGCTAAAATTTTAAAATTCATGGCCCCATTATCATTCGTTCTTGCGTCACTAGCTATTTATTGGGCAATGTGGCCAACAACAGCAGAAGTTATATTAATCATCATTTTAGGTTTACCAATTTACTTCTTCTATGAATATAAAATGAATTGGAAAAACACTAAAAAACAAATCGGCGGAAGCTTATGGATTATTGTTTATCTCGTCGTACTTTCATTCCTATCATTTATTGGTAGTAAAGAATTCAAAGGTTTAAACTGGATACATTATCCATGGGATTTCTTAGTTATCATCATTGTTGCCCTTATTTTCTATCAATTAGGTGCAATTAGTTCATTCGAAAGTGTCTACTTCAGACGTGCTAAGAAAATGAATAGCAATATGGGTGATAAACTTAAGAAACGTAAACGTCGTGAGAAGCGCGAAAAAATTGCTGAAAAACGACAAGAACAACAAGATAAAGAAGAAAAACGCCAAAACAAAGAACACTAAACTCATAAATCAAATTAAAAGAGGTTGAGACATAAAGTTTTTGTGCTTCTGGGAAACCGATTAACGGCGTCCCAAAAGCAGGATTATCGGCAGAAACGCTCACGATTCGACAAAATTTGGAAAACAATTTTGCTCATCGTTCGGTTCTGCTCAAATCCTAAACGCTTTTGTCCCGACCTCTTTTTTTTATACATATAGCTGACTTTAATCATTTATTATATAGTGTTATTAAAGATGACTTTGAAAGGACGAATGACTATGGTGGTTAACGTAACTTTAAATAACCGTATCGTTAAAGGTATTTATAGTAATGAAAATGATATTGACACATTCCTTGGTATTCGCTATGCCCATCTCATGCATGGTCGATTTAAACATTCTGAATTGATTACTTCATTGCCTAAATCAATTGACGCAACCTTTATCAATCATATCCCCCCACAACCGTATAACCAACTTGAAGATTTTTTCTCAAGTGATGTTTCCTTTCATTTCAATCAATTTACACAAGATGAAGACTGTCTATATTTAAATATATGGCGACGTCATCACTCTCCGAATAAACACCGACCTGTCATCATCTATTTTTATGGTGGCGGATTTGTCAATGGTCATGGTAGCGCTGAACTATATCAACCTCAATCTGTAGTTAAACAGGAAGATGTGATTGTTGTCACATTTAACTATCGATTAGGCGCTTGGGGATTTTTAGATTGGTCCTTTTTTAAATCAAATTATGATTGTAATAATGGGCTCTCCGATCAAATCAATGCTATCAAATGGGTACACCAACATATTAAAGATTTCGGTGGCGATCCTAATAACATTACACTAATGGGTCAATCTGCAGGGAGTATGAGTATCATGGCTTTGATGCAATTACCAGAGACAGAACCCTATTTCCATAAGGTGATGTTACTAAGTGGTACATTGCGCTTAGACAATCAGAAAATAGGTCATGAAAAAGCGCAAAGATTTAGTGAAATCATAGCGGAACAATATCCTAACTCAACCATAACATCGTTAACTACAGAAAATATCAAGGATATCATGAATTTAGACCAATCCTCTCGTGGTAAGTCCAAAGGTTTAGAATTAATTTATGCACCTATTCAAACATCATCAATGACTATGGATAATCCCAATTTCTCAAAGCCAATCTTTGTTTCTTATACGCAACATGAAGGTGACATTTATATAAAAAATGAATCTCGAAAATTATCACCTGAGCGCTTTGTTAAAGCTATGGCTTTTAATGGTGTAGAAATAGAAGTCAGTGATGCCATTAGTGCGCAACAACAATCTAAATGTATCACTGACTATATATTTCAACAACCCGCACATAATTTTTTGAAAAGCATCAGTCATAATCCCAACAGATGGCTAGCTTCCTTTCAATGGCACCAACCAAACAGTACCAATTATCACTCTGCTTATCACATTTTAGATATGATCTTTTGGTTCGGTCATTTGTACATTTTAAAAGCTAATGGTTTAGATGTCACGACTCACGAACGTGAATTAAGTATGGAAATGATTCACGACCTTGCATACTTTGCAAGATTTAGTAGGATGCCATGGCTGCCATATCAAGTGGGTCATACAACACCACATATTTATGAATAAAATAGGGAGTGGGACAACGAAATCAATTTTAAGAAAATGTTATTTCTGTCCCACTCCCTTTCATTATGCTTCTTTTTTAGCAAAGTGAATATTCTTTAATGTAAGGGTAACGACTAATCCTAGAAAGCCAATCAATGCACTTGTGTAAGTCACTGCATGTACTGATAGGTGTGATACAACTAAACCACCGATTATGCCACCCATTCCGATACCTGCGTTTAAGCTAGACATATTCCAACTCATCACCTGGCTTGTATCTCCTTCAACATGTTCAATGAGACCACTCTGTACTGCTGGATTCGTACTCCATTGCATAATATTCCAAACAAATAATCCAATTAATAGTATGATAGTACCGGATAATATGAAATTTAAAACAAGCATCATAACAATAAATATCGTAATAGAGATAATTAACCAACGCTTACTTGTCCATTTATCTGCAAAGATACCTCCCAATGATGTACCTATCACACCTGCAACACCATTAATTAATAGCGCTAGTGATACAAATGACATTTCATGTCCGTTTGATAGTATCAGTGGATTAATATATACAAATGTGACTGAGTTCGCTACTAAAATTAAAAATGTAATTATAATAAATTTAGCTACTTCAGCTGGACGTAACACTTTAGATGTAACCTGATTAGAATGGTCAGCATCTGCATGATTTGCATGACTCAATTCATGTTCTTTAGGTAAATACATTATCATTAGTATACCTACAATGACACTGACAGCGACAATAAATATAAAAGTAAAACGCCAACCTACCCAATCGCCTATTAATGTTCCAATAGGTACACCAAACACGTTGGCACCACTAAATCCTGAATAGACAACACCAATCATCTTACCTCGATTCTTAGGTGAAGTTAACATGGCAGTCAACGCAAGTACCTTAACAATAATGAGTGATGCTGCTGCAGATGACAAAATACGTCCTATCACTAAAATAGTGAAATTAGGCGCTATTGCTATAATTAAATTCCCTATAATAAAAGTTACTAATGTCCAAAGTAATACCGATTTAGCTTTAAAACGTTGCGTCACTTTAACCAGAATCGGTCCACAAATGGCAAATGTTAAAGCATATAACGTAACAAGTTGGCCAATGACGGCTTCAGATACATGTAAATCTTGGCTCATTAAATTCATAATACCTGCTACCATCATCTCGACCATACCAACGATAAACACACTAAAAATGAAAGTAACGATACGCATCATCGACATTTTTCATATCCCCCTTTCATAAATTTTTCAATGTTTATAGCATAAAAAAACAGCTACAAACCCATTTAACTAAGATAAGTAACTGTTTCATTATATAATATTTTTTCATTATTTTGTTTGTCAGGAAATCAAAAGTTTAAAACTTTTCTTCATTAATCAGGTGATTAATAAGCTCAAGTGCAATGATAATAATAATTGCTCCAAAGACACCCCCATTTACAAAATACGAATTATGTAAGAGTGTCTCCATCCCAAAATCAACATTTAATGTATTTTCTATTAATACCATAATAAATCTAAATATGTTGTATATAAATAATATTAACAATATAAAGGATAGTATATATCCTATAACTTTCATTTCTGACACCCTCTACTATAATTTATTTTGGTATCCTTCTTTTTCTTTCTTTCTTCTACAAAATATAATAATGTAGCACACGTCGAACCACCTAAGATTGTGCTAGGATATTCTAAAATCATACTTAAGAAAGCTATTTGATAGTATATTGCTATACTACGCAAAGTAAATAAAAATAATGTAGCAATGATAAAAAAGCATGACATTTTAAATACTAATTTCATCAAACCATCTCCTTAACTTATATCTAACTTTATTTTATTTAGTCATCATAAATCAGCATTTATTTATAGTTTAAATTTTCCTTAAATCTTAAAAAGATAATAGTTTAACTATTTAAAAAGGATTAAAATGAATGCAAGAGGTGTAAAAAATGAGTAGCCAAATTTTGATTATTGAAGATGATAAAGATATACAAGAATTAATAAAATTATCTTTAACAACTAAAGGACTATCATCTATAGACACTGCAGATGATATAAATGAAGGACAGCGTCTTATTAACCAAAATCATTACCATGTCATACTATTAGATTTAAACTTAAAATCGGAAGATGGTTACGAATTAATGAAATTTGTGGACCTATCACAAACATCCGTTATTGTGGTGACTGCTAAAGAAGAAAATTTGGAGTTATACAGAGGATTCGAAAAAGGCGTTGTAGATTATATCAAAAAACCTTTCGATCCCATGGAACTATACTATAGAGTATCTCTTCATTTAAAAGACGACTCAAATGATTTTTATCAACTTGGAAATCTAAAGGTCAATTTTAAAAGCGGAGACGTTTTTGTTAATCATAAACCAGTTTCACTTACGGCTAGAGAACTAGATTTACTATATTTTTTTATTAGTAACAAAAATCAAATTCTATCTAAAGAACAAATTTATTCAAAAGTATGGGGCTATGAAACATTCGTAGATGATAATACATTAATGGTTCACATTAGAACATTACGACGTAAAATTGAAGAAAATCCTAATCAACCAAAGTTTATCAAAACAATGCGTGGCAAAGGTTACATATTTAAGGGTGAGAATCATGAATAGACGATTTTTACTAAAATTCTTCAAATATTTAGCTGTATACTTATCTTTGACAATCATCATTGCAATGATAACAGTTACAGCAATAATAAATGTAACGATTAAAGACATTTATAATAATCTAAATAGTATTGAACCAGATTTTTTTATTTTTAACGAACCCATAGATAAACCATCACAACATATCAAAGACTTAGCTAAAAAAGACCATGCCAATATATATTACACGGATAAATATGGTCATATTTTATATCCAAATAAGCTAAAACATAAAAATATTAAACCTATTATCTTAGACAATATTAACTATGCTAATGCTGTCCCAACATATAAAGATGAAAGAACCTATTTCGTTTTTATTTATAAAAATCACAGTAGTATAAATATAGCAAATAAGAATCAAATCCAATCACGCAAACTACTACAAAGTGTGACCACCCATGATTATAATAAGTATGATTACAATTATCATAATAATAAATTAAGTTTTCGACTAAACCATAATAAGCGTCCTATTTTAAATAAAGATCAAATCAATGATGATCCAACAGATAATTTAAAAGAAGTTCCCTTAATACTATTAATCACTATAATTATAGATGTCTTTTTAGCACTGATTACATCTTATTTAGTATCAAAGCGTTTAACAAAACCATTAAGTTATTATATTGACTGGATTAGTAATTTGTCTCACGAAAAATTGCACCAACCAACAACTAAAGGTAATATCAAAAAATATAGTAAGACTTTCCCAGAATTACACACATCTCTAACTACGTTAAATCAACAATTGTTGCAAGATAAAATCTATCAAAATCAGATTCATTATTATAAATCAAAATGGATTTCTCAAATATCTCATGATTTAAAATCTCCACTGACATCTATTTATGGTTATTCTAAAATTATTGAGGTCAATCAATCAAATCAGAAATATGTAGCGCTTATATCTGAAAAAGCTAAGTATATGGAAGAATTAATACAATCATTAAACAAAGACTTTGATAATGAAACAAATCAAATGAAAAATGATAAAGAGAGTTTTCCAATTCAAAGTACTGTAGAAAAATTTGTACAAACGCTTGGTTATGAAAACATTGATTTAACCTTCCTATTTGATTATGACGAATCATTTTATGGTAATAAATTATACTTTGAAAGAACTTTGATTAATCTTATTGAAAATAGTATCGAACATAATAATCGTAATCCAAAAATAGATATATTATTCGATAAAATTGAAAATACCCTTTTAATCGACTATAAAGATGATGGTAAAGGCATTTCAAATATTAATGATGATATATTCAAATCAGGTTATAGTACAAAAGAAACTCAAACAGAAAATCATGGTTTAGGATTAACTATAGTTAAAGAAGCTGTTGAATATCATAATGGAACAATTCATATTATTCCTTCTCAAAATGGTGTACATTTTAAAATCAAATTTATTTCAACAATATAAAAATAGCCAATCAATGAAAAGTCCTCTAATCATTGATTGGCTATTTATATTGTAAATTTCATTAACTTGACTTAATGTCTGTATTTCTTGCGATTAATTGGTGTCTCGCATTGAAGAATTGGCCGTAACTCATGTATGTGGCAATGAGTGCTGACATAATCGTAGCTGTTGTATGAATAAAGACCACTAGCAGTTGGAATTTAATGGCTTGTAATGGCGGTACTCCACCAATAATCAATCCTGTCATCATACCTGGTATAGAGACAAGCCCATATGTTTTAACGGAATCAATTGTTGGCACGATAGCTAATCTAATACTTTCTCTAATTGATGATTTAGAAGCAAGTTTGGGTGTTGCAGCTAACGTTAATTTAGATTCTATTTCGGAAACATCTTGTACAAATGCACGATCTAAATTTTGATAGGCTAAATTAATCGCAATTAAACCATTATTGGCTAACATCCCACCTATTGGTATCACTTCATTAGCTGTAAAATCAATGGCCCCTGTTGCAATCGTACCTGCTAATGGTAATGCCGTACCTACAAATATTGCAACAAATGAAATCCAAAACACATGATGCATTACTGGGGATGCACGTTGAATGGTATTCCAAGATGCATTGATGATAATCACTAACACGCATAAGATGAGTAACCATTTATCATTTATTTTAAAAATATAATGCAGTAAGAAGCCAAGAATGAGCAATTGAATGGTCGCTCTTATCGTTGCTACCACTAAATCTTTAATAATATGTAAGCCTTCCTTATAAGAGATGAGGATAGGGATAAACAATAACAACGCTGTTAAACATAATGCTGTATTACTCATGTTGATTCAACTCCTCAATCTTATCAATTTCACCATCAATAATCGTCATTCTCTTTTGAAAATGTCTCATACTTTGGTCATCACTATGTGTAATCCATAAAATGGCAATGCCTTCTTTTGCCATTTTAAAAATAATATCTTCTACGCGTTCTTTATTATGTGTATCTAAAGCACTTGTCGATTCATCTAGTAATAAGACTTCGGGGTCAAACATTAATTGTCGTGCAATCGTGATGCGTTGTTTTTCTCCTCCTGACATATGTTCAGTTTCTGCAGATAAATCATAGTCACCTAGCCCTACTTTTTTTAAAAGGTTAAGGGCTTTATCTTTATCAAATACTTGGTCTCTCGCTTCTGAAGGAAACTTCATATTATCTTCAATCGTTGTACCTATCATCTCACTTTGTTGCATTAAGTAACTTACTTTCATACGAATACTTTCAGGTGCGTAGTCATGATAAGGTTTACCGTTTAAATACAATGTGCCCGATGTAGGTTCAATCAAATGATTAAGTTGCTTTAAAAGTGTGCTCTTTCCACTTCCGGAAGGTCCAATAATCGCTATAGTGTCACCTTTATCCACCTTGAAATTAATATCCTTTAAAATTGTTCGGTGATCCGCTTCATAAGTTAAATGTTCAATTTCTAATAACATGTTACACGCTCCTTTAAATCCCATTACACTACTCATTCCCATTTTACTACGTTAAATAACAATATAATTAATTTTTATGATAATTTAAATTACAAAAAAAGAGAATGTGCTTTTATACACATCCTCTCACTATTTATTTTTAACAATTTATAGAGTAAATAAAATCGCTATAAAAGAAATCGCGTTGTGAATCATATGAAGGGCAATCGAAGCTGCTAAATTACGTTTCGTAAGGTGATAAGCAGCCACAAAACCACTTGCCATAATTACATAAGGTCCTAATTCAAATGGAGATTGCGCTTCTGTCACATGTACCCCTGCAAACAACAGAATTGAAACCACATACATCAGGCCATATGTTAGTTTCTTACCTAACTCGTGAATCAATAAATGCCTGAACAACAGTTCCTCTACTATAGGTGTCACAATGACAATATCTAGAAACAGTACCGGCCACATCCATGCAGAAGTAAACATTTTTTCTAACATTTTATTATTTTCTGTATCGCTAAATTGATATTTCTCTGGTAAAAATTCAACCATTATACCATACAACATATTCAATAAGTACATGATAACGATAATAATAATTAAAGTTACAATATATTTTTTAAGGTCTTTCACTCTTTGGATAGCTAGTGGAATGAGTGTCTTTTGATGCATTAAATAAAATAATAATAGGACTAAGCACATACCAACAAAACCAAATACAGTAGCAAAATTAATACCAATTTCATTAACCCTACTATCAGATTTGATTTCCAGTGATATCGCAACGATGGCACCAATCATCATACCAATCATTGGAAATACGAATTGTCCCACAATAAGGTAAGCCACTATCAGCCAAAAATCTCTTTTAACTATCTTCTTAGATGCAAATTCATTTTGTTGTTGATGCGAATCTATGGGTTGTTGTGTAGATTGGTTTTCCATAAATGACTCCTTTTCACTCTAAAATTAGTTTTACATGATTAACATTTTAAATAGCATGATGATAAATAACACGCATTGTATACCTGCTTGATAAAGATATGCCGCAGCTAAATTCATACCTGATTTAATATAAATCACTGTTGAACCGAATGCCATTATTAAAAATGGCAACATTTCCCACACACTCATCATATCGTACACATGAACCATAGTCTCAATCATAATAGAAAGTATGATTGTTACAGCGGTAGGCCATTTCTTACTTAATTCATGTATGATGATGTGTTTATAAATAATAACCTCAACCATCGGACGTAAGATAACCATTGATATCATGGTAAAACATAGTGCTGATGGATAATGAAATAATCCCTCAACTCTTCTTTCATATTGTGTTGGCCCTATACCAAACATGTTAAAAAGCCATCTCAATAGGCACATTACTATAACGACGCCGATAATGGTTAACAATATATGTAAGGTCTTGTTTCGAGCATAGTGTAACTGCCTTTTCATGACTTGAGCAATATCAAATTTATGCATCGCGAAAAAGATAAATAATACTAAAAATTGGGCTAATACAAATCCAATACTTAAAGATAAGTTATATAAAAACTGGGCTGGTGGTTTTTGAGTGATCATGGCTGTTAATCCTAGTGTTCCAAACACAATTATGATAGGTACCACCATTTGAAATAATATGTATATCGGTATGATTAAAAAATCTTTTTTCATGATTTGTGGTTGGTTCCATATGTCACGTTGTCTTTGCTGTTGACTCATGTGTCACCTCCTCAATCGTATTCTATCATAATTACTTTATCATTTTATGATTCATATTAATACATTATTTAAGTTAACTTTCCTAATATAAATATTTCATAAATTTATACAATTAAAATTCTACAATATAAATTTAACCGGTTTCATTGTAAAACATAAAGAAAAGTGTATCATAGTGTTGGAGTAATGATTAAGGGGGGCATTTTAATGAGTGTACTGACTACAATGCAGTTTATCGTCAACATCATTATTATGATTTTTTTATTGGGGGCATTATTGCTAGGTATCATCTGGCTAATCAAAGATAAAAGACAAACACAACATAGTGTATTAAGAAACTATCCACTATTAGCTCGTATTAGATATCTTTCTGAAAAAATGGGACCAGAACTTAGACAATATTTATTCTCTGGTGATAATGAAGGTAAACCATTCTCTCGTACAGATTATAAAAATATTGTACTAGCAGGAAAATACAATTCAAGAATGACAAGTTTTGGGACAATGTCAGATTATGAAGATGGTTTTTACATACAAAATACTATGTTTCCACTACAAGCGAGTGAATTAAAAGTTGATAATACGACACTACTTTCAACTTTTATTTACCAAATCGAGAATGAACGCTTATTTAGTCGTGATGAACATCGTAAAAGTAAGCAAGTGGATCCATTCTTTTTAACTGATGACAATGCGGTAGTTCTTGGTGAACATCTAGAACATCCTTATAAGATTAAACGTTTAGTTGGCCAATCAGGTATGAGTTACGGTGCTTTAGGTAAAAACGCTATCTCAGCTTTATCTAAAGGTTTATCTAAAGCCGGTACATGGATGAATACAGGTGAAGGTGGTCTATCAGAATATCATCTTAAAGGTGATGGCGATATCATTTTCCAAATTGGGCCAGGGCTATTCGGTGTCAGAGACAAAGCGGGTAATTTCAGTAAAGAACAATTTAAAACAGTGGCTGAACGTAAGAATGTACGTGCTTTCGAGTTAAAATTAGCGCAAGGTGCCAAAACACGTGGTGGACATATGGAAGGAAATAAGGTGAATGAAGAAATCGCTAAAATCCGTAATGTAGAACCATTTAAAACGATTAACTCACCGAACCGCTTCGAATTTATTCATAATGCTACAGACTTGCTCAATTGGGTAGACGAAATACAACTACTAGGCCAAAAGCCAGTTGGATTTAAAATTGTTGTCAGTCGTGTTGAAGACATCGAGACACTAGTCAAAACCATGGTGAAACTAAATAAATATCCAAGTTTCATCACTGTGGATGGTGGCGAAGGTGGTACTGGTGCAACATTCCAAGAGCTTCAAGATGGTGTTGGATTACCTTTACTAACTGCCCTACCTATCGTGTCAGGCATGTTAGAGAAATATGGTGTACGAGATCGTGTCAAAATTTTTGCATCAGGTAAACTTATCACACCAGACAAAATTGCTATTGCTCTTGGTTTAGGTGCCGATTTAGTTAATATCGCGCGTGGCATGATGATTAGTGTAGGTTGTATCATGAGTCAACAATGTCATATGAATACATGTCCTGTTGGTGTTGCTACAACAGACCCAAAGAAAGAAAAAGGATTAATTGTTGATGAAAAGCAATACCGAGTAACCAACTATGTCACAAGTTTACATGAAGGTTTATTTAATATTGCTGCAGCTGTGGGCGTATCAAGTCCTACAGAAATCACTGCAGACCATATCATTTACCGAAAATTAGATGGTGGCACACAAACCATCCACGATTACAAATTAAAATTACTATCATAATAAGGTGTACATACAAGGCGATTACTTTACAAGTGGTCGCCTTTTTCTGTGCTTTTATCATAGACACTCATCTATATAGATGGTAATCTATATATGTTTTGGAGGTCATTATGTCATATCAACAATTAGCATCTATATTAAAAGTATTATCCGATGAAAATCGATTGGAAATTTTAGATATTTTATCATGTGGTGAACTATGTGCGTATGATTTACTACAACATTTTGAAATTTCCCAACCTACATTAAGTCACCACATGAAAGTTTTAGTTACATATCAATTTGTCACAACTAGAAAGGTAGGCAATAAACACTTTTATCAATTAAATCATGAATTTTACACACAAATCATTGATAATTTAAACCTTATTAATACAACACATGATCAGTGTGTATGTCAGTCAGTGAAACGAGGTGATCATTCATGTTGACAACCCTTGCTATCGTCATATTCCTTATCACACTCGTCTTTGTAATTTGGCAACCGAAAGGATTAGATATTGGTATTACTGCTGTCATTGGTGCCATCATCGCAATCATTACAGGTGTTGTTAGCCTTTCAGATGTAGTTGAAGTGACTCAAATTGTTTGGAATGCCACACTCACCTTTGTCGCAATTATATTGATATCGTTAATTCTAGACCAAATCGGCTTTTTCGAGTGGGCAGCATTACACATGGTGCGAGCATCTAAAGGTAACGGTCTCATCATGTTTGTTTTAATCATGATTCTTGGTGCGATTGTCGCTGCTTTCTTTGCCAACGACGGTGCTGCATTAATCTTGACCCCTATTGTTTTAGCTATGGTCCGTCATTTAGGATTCAATGAGAAAATGGTCTTTCCATTTATTATTGCAAGCGGGTTTATCGCAGATACGACGTCGCTACCAATGATTATTAGTAATTTGGTTAATATTGTCTCAGCCGATTACTTCGGCATAGGTTTTGGTGAATATATGAGTCGTATGATAATACCTAACCTATTCTCATTAATCGCTAGTATCGTTGTTTTATGGATTTATTTCAGAAAATCAATTCCGAAACGTGTCGATACCACTCATATCAATCATCCGTCATCTGCCTTAAAAGATATACGTCTATTCCGCATCTCATGGATTGTCCTTGTAGTATTGATGATTGGCTATTTCGTAAGTGAATGGCTACAAATACCTGTTTCATTGATTGCGGGTGCCATTGCCATCATTTTTATTTTACTCGCACGACAATCCAAAGCCGTTCATACGAAACAAGTCATTAAAGGGGCACCATGGAATATTGTTATCTTTTCAATTGGTATGTATCTAGTCGTTTTGGGCTTGAAAAATGCCGGTATCACAACTATATTAGCTGATACACTATCACATATTTCCGTTCATGGTTTATTCGCAAGTATTATGAGTATGGGCTTTATCTCAGCTATTCTCTCTTCAATGATGAACAATATGCCAACTGTCTTAATTGATGCGATTGCGATTGGTCAGTCAGGCGTATCTCATTCACTTAAAGAAGGTATGATCTATAGTAATGTGATTGGTTCAGATTTAGGTCCTAAGATCACACCGATTGGTTCACTAGCGACATTATTATGGTTACATGTATTAGCACAAAAAGGTGTCAAAATTTCTTGGGGAACATATTTTAAAACAGGTATTGTGATTACTATTCCAGTCCTATTCTTCACATTACTAGGCTTATATTTAACGTTAATTATTTTTTAATAAGGAGTTCTAAACATGACAAAGAAAATCATTTATTTCATTTGTACTGGCAATTCATGTCGTAGTCAAATGGCTCATGGCTTTGCTGAAAATATTTTAGATTCAAGTTGGGAGGTATATTCAGGCGGTATTGAAACACATGGTGTAAATCCAAAGGCTATCGAAGCTATGAAAGAAGTTAATATCGATATTTCACAACATACATCAGATTTAATACAACAAGATATTCTAAATCGTGCTGACTTAGTCGTTACATTGTGTATCCATGCTGATCAACACTGTCCTACTATACCACCATCAGTAAAGAAAGAACATTGGGGCTTCGACGACCCAGCCGGTAAAGATTGGTCAGAATTCCAACGTGTTAGAGATGAAATTAAAGTAGCTATCGAAAACTTTAATCAACAACAATAAAACACATAAAATAAAAAGCCAGTACATGCGATAGCAATTGCATGTACTGGCTTTTATTATTAATCGTCATGGTCGGTCATATTACTTTTTTCTTTCAAACCATTACGTTTCTTTTGGCTAACTGTTTTATCTAAACTTACTTTATTATTTTTACCTTTGACTGATACAAAGCCTAATTTTTTCTTCAATTGATCGATATTAGCTTTTTCGTAATCGATATCTATATGTTCCACAGCTTTATCATCTTTGTAATCAATTTTGAATGATACACCTTTGTCACCTTTAAATGCCTTCTCATCTTTCTTTAACATATCTTTGGCTTGTGCTTTATCAATACCTAAATCATCATATTTCAAAGTACCTATTGTAGATTGTTTCAATACTTCGTCACCTTTATATGTAAGCGACGTGATAATCTGTTTACCATTAACGTCACCCTCGAACGTTTTCGTTTGCTCTTTACTACAAGCAGCTAGTGTAATCGCACTTAATGCGATAACTACTAGAAGTGAAACTAGTTTTTTCATATGATCGCCTTCTCTCACTTGTTTGTTGGGGCAATGGTACCATTACCTGATTTATTATTGATATTAATATACCCTTATTCCTTAAACATTTCCATCAATACATATCATTAAATGTCCTATGTTAAACTATATGTAACTAATGATTGGGAGGATGATGGTATGACTGAGTCTATACAATTACTTAAAGAACTGACTGCTGCCAATGGTATTGCAGGTCGAGAAATGCAAGTGAAGTCTATAATGAAACATTATTTATCACCAATAAGTGATGCAATCGTAGAAGATAATTTGGGTGGTATATTCGGTAAAAAGACCGCCACAAATGGTTCTAAATCTATTTTAATATCAGGACATATGGATGAAGTGGGTTTCTTAGTAACTAAAATTGATAAAGATGGTTATTTATCATTTAATCCAATTGGTGGTTGGTGGAACCAAGTCATGCTTTCACAAAAAGTGACTGTAACAACAGATGATGGTAAAGCATTAAGAGGTATTATCGGTTCTAAACCACCACATGTACTATCTCCTGAAGAACGTAAGAAAACCGTAGACATTAAAAATATGTATATCGATATTGGTGTGAATAGTAAGGAAGAAGCTGAGCAAGCCGGCGTGTCAGTTGGCAATATGGTCACACCATACAGTGAATTCGAAACACTAGCGAATGATAAATATATGACTGCTAAAGCATTTGATAATCGTTATGGCTGTGCATTAGCTATCGACGTTCTCAATGAACTAAAAGATGAAACGATAGATATTAACTTATATTCAGGTGCCACAGTACAAGAAGAAGTTGGATTACGTGGTGCGAAAGTGGCTGCACAAACCATTCAACCTGACTTAGCCATTGCGGTTGACGTGGCAGTGGCATTTGATACGCCAGGTTTGTCGGGTCAAACAAGTGACAGTTATTTAGGTGGGGGCCCTGTTGTCATTATGATGGATGCTTCAAGTATCGCACACGAAGGATTACGTCAACATGTCAAAGAAGTCGCAAAACAACATCATATTGATGTTCAGTGGGATACTACACCTGGTGGCGGTACTGATGCAGGTAGTATTCATGTTGCGAATGAAGGTATTCCTACAATTACATTGGGTGTCGCCCTTCGTTATATGCACTCTAATGTATCGGTCATTCATAAAGATGATTATGATCGTTCAGTACGTCTTGTTGCTGAAATTGTGCGCTCATTAAATGATCATACGTATAACAATATCAAATGGTAAGCTAATCCTTTGGGAGGTGACTTTATGAGACTATTTGGCCCTTTAAAATGTTCTCATTGTCAATGTGAACTTAAAGAAGATGATCCTATCTATATTAAAGTTAAAGGTAATGATCTTCATGGATATACTCACTTAGGCGGTTGGGCCGACCAACAATATAAGTTATGTGAAGCATGTGCAAAGCAACTCAAATAAATTTAAAGCCAAGATGTCACTTATTTCCTGGGACATCTTGGCTTTTTGCTTATATATGATTATTTGATTGATTTCTTCCAACTATCATCACTTAACATTTCACCTGGCCATGTATATGCCATCATGCCACCATCAATACGAATCGTTTCACCTGTAATAAATGAACTATCGTCAGACGCTAAGAATGTTACTAATTTACCTACTTCATCTGGTGTACCTAAGCGTCCTAATGGTGTCACCCATTTTTGATTTTCACGGAATGTTTGCCCCGCTTCATCTTGAGCCGTACCAGCTAAATTATCTACTAATGGTGTTTCTATTGTGCCCGGTGCAATCGCATTAGCACGGATATTGTCACGACCATATTCAATAGCAATGGATTTCGTAAAGTTAATCACTGCACCTTTAGCAGCATTATAACCAGAACGATAAAGATCTGCTGCTTGCCCAGAGAATGAAGCCGTATTAATGATTGAACCACCATTATCCATCATTAACGGTAAAAGGAATTTCGTTACTAAGAATGTACCTCTCATATCTACACCCATAATTTTATCAAATACTTCAACTGGGTATTCATGAATACGTCCTGCACCATTATCAACACCCGCATTGTTAAATAATATATCTACATGCCCAAATTCCGATTTAATTTGGTTTGCAAAGGTTTGAACTTGTTGCTCATCAGAAATATCTACTTGAAATGCTGTCGCTTGTCCACCTTGTTGTTTAATATCTTCAACTGTTTGATTTAATTGATCAGAAATGTCTAAAGCCAAGACGTGTGCACCTTCTTGGGCTAATACATTGGCAGAAGCTTGACCAATACCTGTACTTGCACCTGTCACAACTGCTACTTTATTCTCTAAACGTTTCATATAACGTCACTCTCCTCAATATTTTCCTAAAATGAAATCTTAGTATTGTTGTTCCACTTTCATAATAGGACTAAACGCCGTAATGACAATGATAACGCTTTAATTCAAAATAAATACTTCAGATCTTGATCACACATATTGAATTTACATTTACTAACGAATCATATATACTTCTTTTTAAATTTCAGAAAATTCTTATCATTATATGTAATATTTGCTATACTTTTAGATAATTTAACTAAGGAGTGGTTCATGAATGGCAACAAACTCAAAGCAAAAACCATCAATCGTTAGTAAATTTTTAAATGGGGTCGAATGGGTAGGTAATAAATTACCTGATCCAACGGTACTCTTCTTCTTAATGTGTGTCGGACTTGCCATTATTACTTGGTTTGTTTCTCTATTCAATGTTTCCGTCAAACATCCAGGTAACGGCGAAACTATTCATATCAAAAGTATTCTAAGCCATGATGGCTTTGCCATGATTATGAATGATGCTATTAAGAACTTTTCTGAATTCCCTGCCCTTGGGCTTGTACTAGGCGTCATGATTGGTATTGGTGCCGCTGAAAAATCAGGTTATTTCGATAAACTCATGATTTCAGTGGTCAATCGAGCACCAAAGAAGTTAATCGTCCCTACCATCATTTTGATTGGTATCGTTGGTAGTACAGCTGGTGATGCAGCAACGATTATCTTACCACCTTTAGCAGCAATGCTATTTATCAAGATTGGTTATCACCCTATCGCAGGTCTAGCAATGGCGTATGCATCTGCTGTTGGTGGATTTGCTGCCAATTTAGTCGTAGGTATGCAAGATGCGTTAGTCTATTCATTTACAGAACCAGCTACAAGAATTGTATCTGAAAAGATTAAAACCAATGTAGCTGTGAACTGGTATTTCATTGCAGCCAGTGTAGTTGTGTTATTACCTACCATTCACTTAGTGACAACAAAGTTAATTATTCCTAGACTTGGTAAGTATGACGATTCAGATGCACACGATGATATGGAAGAGACGTCTTCTCATATCACACCTGTTGAGAAAAAGGCATTATTTTGGGCTAATATGAGTTTCATCGTCTTACTTGTGTTACTCATCATTTGTGCCATTCCAGAGCATAGCTTTTTAAGAAATGCTAAAACAGGCAGTCTACTTGATGATGCACCTTTAATTAATGGTGTCGGTCTCATTATCTTAGTCATCTTCTTAGTACCGGGTGTGATATACGGTGTCTTAAGTCATGAAATTAAAAACACTAAAGATTTAGGACAAATGATTACTGATTCAATGTCATCTATGGGCTCGTTCATTGTCATTGTATTCTTTGCAGCACAACTCCTCGCCTTCCTAGAATGGAGTAACCTTGGTGTAATTACAGCAGTTAAAGGTGCCAAATTACTACAACATCAAAATGGTATTGTACTGATTATTGGTGTCATCTTCCTAAGTGCACTCGTCAATATGCTAGTGGGTAGTGCCTCTGCTAAATGGGGTATTTTAGCACCAATCTTTGTGCCAATGCTTATTTTAGTCGGCTTTCACCCTGCCTTTACTCAGGCTATATATCGAGTAGGCGATTCCATTACTAATCCAATCACACCAATGATGCCTTACCTACCGTTGTTGTTATCTTATGCTCAAAAGTATGATAAAAACATGAAACTCGGCACCCTACTTTCAAGTCTAATGCCATATTCAATCGCCTTAACGATTGTATGGACACTATTCACACTCATTTGGTTCTTACTAGGTATTCCAGTCGGACCCGGTGGACCACTACATGTAAAATAAATAGATTGCATCATCTTTAAGCCACTTCCAACAGACATGGAAGTGGCTTATTTTCAAGTACAATTAAGAAAGAAAACATGTTGAACTTAGACAATCTTTTTTGATTTACAAAAAGATGAAATTTTCTTAGAAAAATACCTTAAAATTCTTTTCATTTTATATAACTCATGTAAAATGAAATTAAATAGGGGTATGACAATTGTTCCCATAAAACATAGGAGGCAGTGATGGAAGAACGTATTGGTTTAATAGATATTGGTTCAAATACCATTCGTCTTGTTATTTTTGGATTTGATAAAGACACAGGTCTAAACGAAATCCTTAATATTAAGACGCCCGCACGTCTAAGTCAGTATTTAACTAAAGATAACGATATGAATGACGAAGGGATTCAAGTACTTACAGACGCGTTAAGTAGCTTTAATAAAGTAGCAACGACATTTAAAGTAGACGAATTACATCCAATTGCAACTGCAGCAATTCGTCAATCAAATAATCAACAAGATATTATCAAAAAAGTAAAAAAAGACACAGGTGTAGAGATTAAAATCGTTCCTGAAGAGGATGAAGCATTTTACGGCTATTATGCCATTTCACATACAACTGATATTGAAGATGGTGTCTCAGTTGATATTGGTGGCGGATCTACAGAGGTCACTTTATTTAAGGATAAAAAATTAAAGGCTGCACACAGTTTTCCATTTGGTGTTGTATCGCTCAAACGTCAATTCTTTGGTGACAAAGATCATAATGATAAATCAGCGATTAAAAGTATGGAGAAATTCTTATCAGAGCAATTCGGTCAACTTGACTGGCTTAATGATCAAGATGTCGCACTTGTTGGTGTAGGTGGCTCAGCACGAAATGTAGCTCGAATTCACCAGTCAGAGCATTCTTATCCTATTGGTGGTGTTCATAACTACACGATGTCAGATAGAGATATCGAAGAAGTCTATGACTTAATTCGTAAAAGCTCAAGAGACGACTTAACTAACCTAGACGGATTAAGTCGCGACCGTGTAGACATTATCTTACCTGCCGTTTCAGTCTTTAAAACACTATATAAGAAAGTGGATGCGACTCAGTTTACTTTCTCAAGAAAAGGTATTCGTGAAGGTTATGTAATGAATCTCATTCGTCAACGTTATCCAGAAGAATTTTCAAAAGATAATGTAAGACAAGATGCTTTACGCCATTTAGCAAACGAATATCACATTGAAGCAAGCAGTGCTAATCGTCGTCTTAAACTAGCAGAATCACTATTATCGCAACTATTAAAACGTTCAGATCTGAAATTAAGCGACAAAGATAAAGAGCTCTTCGTTGAAGGTGCCTATCTTTATTATTTAGGTAGTTTTATCGATTCTGATTCAAGTTCACCACATACCTACTATCTAATTGCTAACTCAATGATCAACGGCTTTTCACATAAAGATCGTGTTAAGTTAGCATTACTTGCAAGTTTTAAAAATAAATCACTACTTAAGTTCTACTGCAAAGAAACACATTGGTTCGGTAGTAAAGAGACCGAAACGATTCAAGCCTTAGGTGGTATTATCAAATTTGTGAATGCACTCAATATTTCTCATACAAGCTTTGTTGAAGAAGTTGAACTCAAAGCGAAGAAAGACGATAAATATGAGCTTCACGTGTTCTACAAAGGGGAACCCATCGCCGAAGAATATCAAGCAAATCGTCAGAAAAAACATATTGAAAAGATATTAAAAGGTAAAGTCACGATCGTCTTTACAAAATCTTAATAATTGTATGGTACTTTTAAACTACATGAGTATATAAAAAACGATGAGGTGTTTTAAGCGTATGCAAACTCAATTGGGAGAAAAGGATATTAATTTACCGCAATACTATAACAACCGGGAGTTAAGTTGGTTAGACTTTAACTATAGAGTTTTAGAAGAAGTCTATGATTTTAGTAATCCACTACTCGAGAAATTAAATTTCGTATCAATTTTTAGTTCGAATTTAGACGAATTTTTCATGGTGCGTGTTGCAGGACTTAAAGATCAGGTCAAAATGGGCTATGATAAACCTGAAAACAAAGCACAAATGACACCTCAAGAGCAATTAGAAGCTATAAAAAAGAAAAATACAGAGTACGTTAACATTCAATACAATCGCTACAATGAATTAATTGAAGAGTTACGTAACTATGAAATTGAAATGGCTCAACCTGAGGACTTATCAGAATCACTATTAAATAGACTAGATCATGAATTTAAAACGAAAATTCTACCTACATTAACGCCATTAGGTATAGATGCCTATCATCCATTTCCAAAATTGAATAATAAAAGTTTAAATATCTTTGTAGATATCGATACAGAAGATGCAATTAATTCAGCAATTGTTCAGATTCCATCATTAATACCTAGATTTTTAACTTTAAACGAGGGGTATAAGCAATATGTGTTAATGGTAGAAGATGTTGTTACATTCTTTATTAATCAACTGTTCGTTGGTTACGAAGTATTAAATACATTTGCTTTCCGAATCACAAGAAATGCAGATTTAACCATTCACGAAGACGGTGCAGAAGACTTATTAATTGAAATCGAACGCTTCTTAAAAGAACGTAAAAGTGGCTCAGCCGTACGTTTAGAAGTGGATGGTCGTACTGCTGTACGTGAAGATATTGGTTGGATTATGGATCAACTTGAAGTTAAAGATGACGACGTCTATTTTGTAGACGGTCCTTTAGATTTAACTTTCTTATTTGGTTTAGTTGATCACTTATCTCATAAGTTAAGTTATTTAACTTACGATAAATACACACCACAAGTGCCTCGTTCACTTGGCTATAACAACATTTATCAATTAGCTTTGGAACGTGACATTTTCTTCCACCATCCATATGAATCATTCGAACCTATTGTCGATTTTATTAGAGAAGCTGCCGAAGATCCAAATACCATTGCAATCAAACAAACGTTATATCGTGTAAGTAAAGATTCCCCTATTATCAAGAGCTTGAAAGAAGCTGCCGAAAAAGGTAAACAAGTAACGGTCCTTGTCGAATTAAAAGCACGTTTCGACGAAGAAAATAACGTTCATTGGGCACGTATGTTAGAAGACGCGGGTTGTCACGTCATTTACGGTATGACACATCTGAAAACACATAGTAAAATCGCACTATTCGTGAAGAAAATAGCTGGTGAATTAACATCATTTGTACATCTTGGTACAGGGAACTATAACGACAAAACTGCTAAATTGTATACAGATATGAGTATTATTACGACAAATAACGAAATTGCTGAAGATGCGATTAACTTCTTTAATTATTTAAGTGGCTATTCAGTTAAACCACAATATAACAAGTTGATTGTGGCACCGTTTGATATACGAGATGTCTTTATTGATCGCATTGATAAAGAGATTAGTAGTCACTTAGAACATGGTAATGGGAAAATCATGATGAAGATGAACTCATTAACAGATAAAGCAATTATTGAAAAATTATTTGAAGCCTCACAAGCTGGCGTGAAAATTCAATTAATCATTCGTGGCATTTGTTGTTTAAAACCAGGCATCCCTGGTATCAGTGAAAATATTGAAGTTGTAAGTATTGTTGGTAGATTACTTGAACATTCTCGAATTTATTACTTCCATAATAATGGAGACGAACGTATCTACCTATCATCAGCCGATGTAATGACACGTAATATGATCAAACGTGTAGAAATCTTATTCCCTGTAGAAGATAAAAACATTGCCGCACGTTTATTAAACTTTATGAACTTACAACTATCTGATAACCAAAAAGGTCGTTATCAAGATCAATATGGTAATTATCATTATATCGAAAACAATTCGTCACCTTTAAATTCTCAAGCCTACTTGATGCAAGTTGCACTTAAATATGGTCAAGAATTAAAACGACAAAGCGCGCAACCATCCGGACGTGCCGTGCGTTCTAAACGAGGTGGCAGTTGGGTTAGTCGCTTACGCGATACGCTCAAACGTTAATTTAATCAATCAAGGGCTGGAACGACAACGTTCCAGCCCTTTTACTTATTTTTCAGGATATTGATACCAATGTTTTAAAAATTGATATAGTACATCGCTATATTTTTTAAGTTCTTCTTTTTGTATTTTTTCATTAACGCTATGCGCCTCTTCTAGGCTGCCCGGTCCATATAAGATAGTTGGAATATCAAAATGTGCAATCCAACCACCATCAGTCACTGTCGTACTCATACCATATTTTAATGAAGTTTGATGTACCGATTGATGTGCTTGTTGTAATTGATGAAAACCAGGGTGGTCTACGGGCACTGTAAAACTTGGGAATATTTCTCCCTTATCTTCAATCATAGATGTACCGCCCCACTCAAATTCAAGTGGATTGTCCTTTAGCCACACATCAGCTTGTGCCACACGATTTAAATAATCTTCGATCTCAGTTACTACATCTTCGTATGACTCATTTGGTAAATAATGTACTGTAATCCATAATCGACATTCATCAGCAATAAATGCTGGGTGTCTGCCACCTTCAATTACTGCAGGATTAATAGTATTGGCCCCTGCTGGCATATCTGGATAATGCTTCATTACAGCCCAATGTCGTTCGAGTTCATTCAATGCTTGGATGATTTTAGTCATTTTTTCAATGGCACTCGCACCAAATAATCCACCACCTGCGTGAATCGTTTGATGACGGGCACCATCATGTATTGTGTTCTTACTTTTAACTGTAATCCAACCTGTAATGACACCGCCCTGTCCTAGCGCTTGATTTTCACTTGTATCTAATACAAGCGCTAAATCACCTTTAGGTCCTACTTCACACGCACGTTTAGTACCTGCTTCTCCTACTTCTTCACCAACCACTGACTGAACAATGATGTCACCTTTAGGTCGATGTCCTTCTTGATGCAATCGTTCTAAAACATAAAATAAAGATGACATCCCACCTTTCATATCACTGACACCTCTACCATATAACCAATCTTGGTGCTCTGTAAGTTGGAATGGTGGATACGTCCAGTATTGATCATCTTCTACAGAGGCAACATCGATATGACCGTTTAAAATTAATTTAGGTGCTTGGGCATCTGTGCCTTTAAGTGTGCCAATAACCACACTATCATGCTCGTACATTGTTTCACGTTGTATGGTAAAGTCAAGTTGTTTCAACAACTGTACGATATCATCTTGTAATGGATCGGTGTTCCGACCTGGTGGACTTTCCGTTTGATAACTGACTAACCATTCTAATAACTCAAATTGACGTTGATTCAATTTACATCCCGTCCTTCATGTAAAATGATTTTATTAAAACGTTTACAATTTAAGTCTATCATGGTTAGGATTTGAATTAAATATTATACAGGTCGTACAGTTACTTCGTTAACATTCACATGACTAGGTTGTGTTAATGCATAAATGGCAGCATCAGCAATATTTTGTGCTTCTAACTTTTTACGACCATTAAAGTCGTAATGCTCTGTTAATGGTGTTTCAACCATACCTGGTGAAATGCTAGTGACTTTGACACCTGTTTTGGCTAATTCTTTTTCTAATCCTTGAGTAATCGTATGCATTGCTGCTTTCGTGGCACTGTAGATCGCACTACCTTTCGTTACTTCAAATCCTGAAATAGATGCGATATTAATAATATGACCACTTGATTGTTCTAATAACGTTGGTAATGCAGCTTGCACTGTATACAATGTTCCTTTAACGTTCACATCAATCATTGAATCCCAATCTTCTACTTTATAATCTGTGATTTTAGAGGATTTCATTTGACCTGCACTATTTACAACGATGTCTAATCCACCAAAACTTGTTTTAGCAGTATCAATTAATGATTCTACCTCACGTTGATTCGTTACATCTGTAGCTACCACTTTAACTTGATCGCTATCAAATTTTGTAGCAACTGCATTGAGTTTATCTGTATTTCTTCCAGCTAAAACAACTTTAACACCTTGTTCTCCTAGAGTAGTTGCGATTGCTTCACCAATACCGCTTCCTGCACCTGTTACGACTGCGACTTTATCTTTTAATTGATTCATCTTCAAAACTCCTTTTTATTTATCATTATTTTATAATTACCAATGACACTACTAAGTTAAACGTTTGTGAATTCAATCTATTTAATAGTAAGTTTCAAACATTTGAAAATCATGATTGTAAAATTCATTTATAAGTTATAAAGTTAATGTGTAACTACCATACATGTTTTGGAATTATAGGGGGCAAATAATGACTTTTCATGATCGTATATTAAAATTAAGAGAACACAATCACCGCACGGCATTTGAATTTCGTTTCGAAGACTTATTTACTAAAGAGGAATGGTTAGAGATGTCTATCGCTGATCAAAAAGCTGCAGAAAAGCAATTCCAACGTGACATCAATCAAATGAGTGATGTCAGAATGCCATACGCTAGTGTTGATAAAGCAAAAAACAAAATGTTCAACCTTATCTATGCCTATAACGGCATTAAAAAGAACTTTAAAGTTGTTGAAGAACAACAACATTCAAGATAATTCAAAAAAGACCGTACCTCATTTGAGATACGGTCTTTATAAACATTGCCAGAATTATACGGGGGGTATAATAATGATGCCTTCAATTGCTCACCAATGAAGGCAAGTTGTTGATTTACGATTAGGAGTCAAAATGAATTAGTTTGTCACTAATGTTTTTCGTTCTAAGCCATAGTAGTATAATCTTTCAGCATCGATATAGGGGATTGAATCGATGGTTAAATAGCCATCTTTAATGTCACCGATAATACCTTGGTTCACACCAGTATTGACATAGATTTCATAGCTACTTACATCAGAGAAAACAAGCTCTTCAATTACTTTTCTCACTTTTATCACTCCAACATGTCTTATTCCTTACAATTCATATACTACACTATTTTTCAGAAAATAAAAGGTGTTTGTGATTGTTTTCACAAAAATATCACTTTTTAAAGATTGTAAAAATAATGTTAACTTTCATATATAGAACTACATGATAATATGAATTAATATTTTAATTAAGATATTAAAGCGCACATCTACTTAAAATAAAGCAACTTTAAGCTAGATGTGCGCTATATTTTATATTGATTCCTTTGATTTAATCTATAAAATCAACAGATATGGATTTTCGATATATTTAGCTAATACTTTTAGGAATTCTGCTGCGCCTGCACCGTCTAATATTTGATGGTCGAATGTTAAACTTAATGGAATTCGAGACACTTGTTTAACATTGCCGTTATCCATAACAACTTCTTGTGCTAATGCGCCTATACCTAAAATACCTGTTTCACCCACATTTAATATTGGTGTGAAGTATTCAATTTGACTTGCCCCCATATTCGTAATCGTAAACGTAGCCCCTTGTAATTGTACATCATTTGTTCTACCTTCACGCACCGCTTCAGAAGACTGTTTAATTTCATTGGCAAGTGCACCAACACTTTTAGTATCTGCTTGTGTTATAACTGGTACCATTAAGCCATCTTCAAGTGATGTTGCTACACCTAAATGCACGTCATCATATTCCGTTAATGTGCCATTTTCATAACGTGCATTTATAGCACCATAATCTTTAAGAGCTAAGACTACTGCTTTAGCAAGTAATGTTGTGACAGTTAACTTAACATCTTGCCCTGCGTTTTGTAGCTCACCTTTTAATTTATCTTTAAATTCTAATAAATGATCAGCATCTACTTTACGATGTAACGTCAACTGAGCAGTGTTTTGAAGACTTTATCTCATATTTTGAGCAATATTTTTACGCATTGGACTTAAGCCTTCACCGACATTTCCTGCTGCTAAGTTTGCAGTTTCAGATGTATCTTGTTGCGGTTCTCTAGACTTATGATCTGCTTGATCATAACCATTTTCAAGTACACGTTGGATATCTAATTTAGTTATACGTTGATTACCACCTGTACCATTAATACGTGTAATATCTAGGTCTTCTTTGTCAGCCATTTTACGTGCTAATGGAGAAATAAATAGACGTTGTTCTTGAGATGCGTCTACTTGACTAGGTTGCTGAACCTTATCTTCTTGATTTGTATTTCCGTTATCTGCATCACTTTCTTTTGCTTCATCATTAGTTTCATCTTTAGAATTATTTTCTTTAGATTGTTGCTGCGTTGATTCGCCTTCTTCTCCAATAACACCAAGCACTGCTTTAACTTTTGCTTCTTCACCTGCTTGTACATTGATTTTTAATAATGTACCTGATGCTGGCGCTTCTACGTCTTGTGTTAACTTTTCAGAACTAATTGTGACAATAATGTCTCCTTCATTGACTGTGTCACCTTCTGATTTAAACCATTCTTCAACAGTTCCTTCTTTCATTGTCATTCCTAATTTCGGCATTATGATATTTTCACTCATGCTTCACACCCCCCATACTTATGATTTAGCTTGTTTCAAATCATCGATTAATTCTGATGCGACATCTAAAACTTTATCTGTATTTGGAATATAAGCTTCCTCTAAGTTAGCTGCAAATGGTACTGGTGTGTCTGGTGCAGTAACCTTTTTAATTGGTCCATCTAAATAATCAAACCCAATATCACCAATCACTGATGCCACATCACCAGCTACATTACATTGTGGGTTAGATTCATCAATAACAATGAGTCGTCCTGTTTTCTTAACTGAATCTAATACGGTATCTTTATCCCAAGGCGACACTGAACGTAAATCAATCACTTCAACAGATATATTGCTTTCAGCTAATTGGTCTGCCGTTTCTAAAGCGACAGCTACCATTTTACCTATAGCTACAATTGATAAATCACTACCTTCTCGAACAACATTAGCTTTACCAATTTCTACGGTATAATGTTCTTCCGGTACCTCGCCTTTTTGACCTAATAATGTTTTATCTTCAGAGAATACAACTAAATTGTCATCTTCAATCGCAGCATTTAATAATCCTTTAGCGTCATATGGATTAGATGGCACAACGACCTTAACACCTGGGATTGCAGCAAACATGTTATATAGTGATTGTGAATGTTGTGCTGCTGCGCCTGCACCTGCACCGTGTACAGTTCTAACAACTAATGGAATTTTGGCTTTCCCACCAAACATATAGCGCATTTTTGCCCCTTGGTTCAAAATAGGATCCAGACCAAATCCAATAAAGTCATTGAACATTAACTCTGCGATTGGTCGTAAACCAGTAGCTGCCGCGCCCACTGCTGTACTTAAAGTAATATGTTCCGCAATAGGTGTATCAATAACACGATCACGACTATACTTTTTAGCTAAACCTTTGGTTACACCAAATACACCGCCAAATGTATCATCATCTTTGATATGTTCCACATTGGCACCACCAGAGACATCTGTACCAATTAAAATGACATTGTCATCCTTTTCCATTGATTGATCGATTGCTTCGTTAATTGCACCCATAAATGTTAACTTACGATTTTCACTCATAATGATATCCCCCTTTGCTTATGCAAATACATCTTTATATAGTGATTCGACATCTGGTAACTCACTTTGTTCTGCGTATGCAACTGAAGCTTCAACTGCTTGTTCTGCAGCTTGTTCAATTTCTGTTGCTTCTTCGTCTGTTAACCAACCTTCGTTGATTGCTACTTTTCTAAATTCTTCTGTAGCATTTTTATCTGCATTACGATCATTAGGTGATTTAACCTTTTGTTCATCACCTTCAAAGTGACCATATTTTCGATACGTATCACATTCAATCAGTGTTGGTCCTTCTCCTTTTTTAGCTCGTTCGACCGCTTCTTTAGCAGCATTTCTAACTTCAATCACATCCATGCCGTCCACTCTGACACCAGGCATGTTATACGCTTTAGCACGTTCCGCAATTGTTTCAGATGCACTAGCGTAATCATGTGTTGTACCTTCAGCGAATTGGTTATTTTCACAAACAAATATCACTGGTAAATTTAAAATAGATGCAAAGTTTAATCCCTCATGGAAATTCCCTTCATTGGCTGCACCATCACCAAAGAAACATACGGCAACATTTTCTTTTTTCTGGTTTCTAATGGATATACCTGCACCTGTCGCAAGGCCGAAACCACCACTTACAATTCCATTGGCACCTAACATACCTTTATCGATTTCGGCTACATGCATAGAACCACCTTTACCATGGCCAAGTCCATCTTTCTTACCCATAATTTCAGCCATCATGCCGTTTAAATCACAGCCTTTAGCAATTGCATGACCATGTCCACGATGTGTACTTGTAATATAATCATCATCTTCTAACAATGACATGACACCTGTAGCAACTGCTTCTTCACCCACATACAAGTGAACGAATCCAGGAATTTGACCATCACTAAAAATTTTATGCACTTTTTCTTCAAAGTATCGAATTTCATTCATTGTTTTATAAATCCAACGTGCTTGTTTCTTTTCCATAGTCATTTCCTCCTCTTTAGCGATACACATCACATTCCGTTTTGTCGCAAAATTCAGACATTTTAATGCGAATTACATGTGTATAGCTTTTTTAAATAATGCATCTGCACCTTCACCTATTGTTTCTAATAGAGATGGATGAGGTTGAATAATTTGAGATAGTTCATGTATGGTGCCTTCTGAAACTTTGACGCCTAATACTTCACCGATGAGATCTGTCGCATGTGGTCCCACTATAAATGCGCCCAAGATTTCATTGTATTGCTTGTCTGACACTATTTTAATAAATCCTTGAGGCTCGCCTTTAATCATTGCTTTCGCATTACCTTGAAAACTTGATTCAGTAACTGCTACATCATAACCTGCGTCTTTCGCCTGTTGTTCTGAAAGCCCAACGGATGCCGCTTCAATTCTTGTATAAATACATCTTGTAATTTCATTAGGATTAACAGGTTTTGGATTTAATCCAGCCAACTTTTCGGCTACTACAACGCCTTGAGCACTTGCAGTATGCGCTAATTGATAACCTTTGACTAAATCTCCAATAGCATAGATATGGTCGGTACTTGTCTGATTAAATGCATTCACTTGAATGAACGAACCATCCATTTCGATATTGAGCGCGTTTACGACTTGTGTATTTGGCTTTCTACCTGTCGCAATTAATAATTGATCGAATTCAACTGTGTCACCGGTTTCAAGTTGAATAGCAGAAGATGTTACTTGTTTAATTTGTGCTTGTATAATGATATGAACACCTTGTTCTTCCAGATGTGCTTTCAAATATTCACGTACTTCTTCAATTTCAGTCAATAAGATATCATCAGCTACTTCAATGATCGTCACGTCTACACCTAAATCAGCCATAGATGATGCTAATTCAGTAGCAATCACACCACCACCAATAACGGCTAAACGTTTCGGTAATGACTGTAGATTAAAGAAGGTATCTGTTGTTAGATAATTTACATCTTCGATACCTTTAATAGGTGGAACAAATGGTTGACTACCTGTTGCTAATATGATGTCTTTCGCCTTTAGTGATTGTTGATTCACTTCAATTGTTAGTCCATCTTTAACCACAGCTTCTCCTTGAATCAGTTCAACGTTATTCTTCATAAGCAATTGTGTTACGCCATTGGTTAATGTATGAACGATGTTGTTCTTATGTTCAAATAAACGTGGATAATCAATATTCAAATGATCCGTTGTGATACCTAAATCATTAGCAGCATGGATTAGATGTACTTGAGACCCAAACTCAAGTAACGTTTTAGAAGGAATACAACCCACATTCAAACACGTTCCCCCAACATGTTGCTTTTCAATGATTGCGACTGATTTACCAAGTTGTGCCGCTCTAATTGCAGCCACATAGCCACCAGGTCCAGCACCAATCACTACAAGATCATAGTTACTTGCCATATCATATCCCCCTTCCCATATCATATTCATAAAAGCCATTTAATAATGAAAAGAAACAAGAAAATAAAAAGCGAAGAAAATATTATAGTTTGTGTAAGCGTTTTCTTATTCCTTTAATTACATATTACAACTAAAAAGATATTTGAGCAAATGAGAATAATAAAATAAATATTATTTAGGAAAATAAAAAAGTAAGATGAACAATTCGTTCATCTTACTCGAAATGATAAAACTATTAATTTTCAGTTATATATCTATAAATATCGTCTCTAACTGCTTGATGCATAGAAATTTTCATGGTTACCACGGAATTACCATTTGGCATTATATCTTCTTCTTCTGTACCTTTAATATAATTTGCTGTACCTAAATAATAGAAATACTTGCCATCATCATCTTTTTTCTTAACAAAAATATACATCGTTACATTATCTTCCGCATGTTTCAGTATATTTTGTACTTCAGGAGAGGTAATCTTTCTTGGAGAACGCGTATACCATTTCAATTCATCCTGACTCAAAAATTCATCTTCATATTTTGTATTATCACTTATATCTTCGTGTTTGTCATAAGTTATAAATATAGGTAAAGTTTGATGTTTCATTTTATATCCATTAATTGTTGCTGACTCATCACTATCCCAATTTAATAATTTTACGAAATCTTCTCTAGAATATTTGTTGTAAATAATCATTTTATTTCCACTATCTTGATATCGCATATTATTGTATTTAGATAGATCGATCAAATCTAAAAAGTATTTCTCAAATAATGGTTTCTTTAAGGCGCTAGAAAAATCACTTGTTAGCTCCACGTTTTTATCATTAATAGTTATAAGTGGGCTTCCATAAATATCTCCAATTGTTGCTTTAAATAATGTAAAATCTAAGACTTTTAATGATGTCATCACATCTTTTTCAGTTATATCATCATTTTGATATCTCATACTTTCAATTAAATTATCAATTGAAGTTTCGCCTTCGACTAAAGTTTCTAATACATCAATATCCACCTTTTTTAATCCTGGTGTTAACTGTCTAGATAAAAATGTTAAGTTCTTAAATTCATTAACACTTAACGTATCTTCAATATATTTATTTTTAGTTAAAAATTCATGATAATTTTTGTATTTAGAAAAAATAACACTAGGGTCCACTGAATTTTGTCTTATGAAATCCATTAACATAGGTTGTTTTCCTATTCTTTTCTTAACCGTTTCATATGCTTCCCTTAATAATTTTGGTTGATTAAGTTTAACAGCATCTAATGAATCATAAATTCGTTTTTTAGCTATTTCTTCAAAGTTAATAGTAGAAACGCCATTCAGTTCACTATTAGTTGTTAAGAATCTTTTATAATTGTCCTTATTTTGAGATTGATCACCTGATAAAGCAACTGGTATTAAGTAATTAGTTTTATAGTTTCCTATAAAATCAATTACTGTCACATAGTCCTTATTATCACTCTTTCTTAACCCTCTACCTAGTTGTTGAATAAAAATGATGCTTGATTCTGTAGGTCGTAACATTACAACTTGATTCACTTCCGGTATATCAATACCTTCATTAAATAGGTCGACCGTTATAATATAATTGATTTCCCCATTTTTCAAGCGGTCAATTGTCGTACTTCGCACATTGATATTATCTTTACCAGTCAATCCAACAGAAGGGATTCCACAATTGGTTAGTTTTTCTGCTAACTCATATGCTTCATCTCTCCGACTAACAAAAATCAGACCCTTTAATTCTTCTCCAGAATAACCATAGTAATCTGTTTTTTCTAAAATGTTCTTTAATCTTTCATCAGATGTTAAGTTCTTTAAATCAGTAACATCCTCATTTATTTCTCCGTTAAGTGAATAATCCGTAACACCAAAATAATGGAAGGGACATAAAATTTCACTTTCTAAGGCCTCTTGTAATCTAATTTCAAAAGCCACATTATAATCAAATAATTCAAATATATTTAGATCATCTGTTCTTTCTGGAGTTGCTGTCATACCTAACATAAACTTAGGTGTGAAGTAATTAAATACTTTCTGATAACTAGCTGCAGCTGATCTATGTGCCTCATCAAAAACAATATAATCAAAATGATCCTTTGCAAATTCTTTAAAATTCTCATTATTAGATAATGTTTGAATAGTAGCAAATAAATACCTCGCATTGATATCTTTATATTTTCCAGTTAAAAGTCCAAATTCTTTTTCATCAATATGAGGCATTACTTTTCTAAATTCTTCTTTAGCTCTGTTTAAAATACCTTCATTATGTACTATAAACAAGAATCTCTTTGGATTAAATGACCTAACATCTAAGGCACATAATATTGTTTTACCAGTTCCTGTAGCCGAAATAATTAAGCTTTTTTCTTTCCCTTCGTTTCTAAGAGCCTCTAAACATTTTAATGCTTCTTTTTGCATTTTATTAGGCTGAATATCTATAGCATTATTAAATTTTTCTGTAGATTTCAATTGTTCTTTTTGTATTTCAAATACTTTCTTTATTGACTTATATTCAAAAGTTTCTTGATATTCTTCAACCCAACTCGATGTTAGTGGTATACTTTTATCCCACAGATCATTAAATTGTGATTTCACATTATGAACTAATTCACCATTTCTATGCGTTGATAACAGAATATTGTGCTCATAGTTAATTTTCAATGCATTGGAAGTTAAATTTGAACTACCAATGATCATCGAAGAATAATTGTCATGATCAAAGATATAACCTTTAGCGTGAAATCCTTCTACATCTGTCAATCTTACCTCAACATTTTCTAATTTAAGTAGCTCATAATACATTTTAGGACTATTAAATCCTAAATAATTTGAAGTAAGTATTCTTCCTTTTACTCCTTTTTGGTTTAAATCATATAAATAAGATTTTAAACTAGCTAATCCACTTTCAGTAATAAAAGCTACTGATATACTAAAAGAGGAACACTTTTGCAATTCTTGTACAACAGTTGATAAAACATTTTCTTTTTTATTATTAATTAATAGCTTAGGCGTAAAATTACCCTGATGTGATACATCTTTATCAATAAATCCTTTATATAGCGATTGTGTAAAATCTTCGATTAGCCTATTCATAGCTATTCTCCTTCTATTAATAATTTAACTGCTGGAACATCTGCTGGAGCCCATTCTATTGAATCAAGTTGATTAATTGGTAACCACTTTATCTCTTTATGTTCTGTTAAAGTAGGTAATTGTTGATTTAAATGACATTTAAAAGTTGTTAAATTAACAATACCAAAATCATATTCATGTTCTGTAGTTGTCAGTTTTTCTTTAACTGAGATATCACATTTCATTTCTTCTTTAATTTCTCTAATTAATGCTGCTTCTTCTGATTCTCCTTTTTCAATTTTCCCACCAGGAAATTCCCATAATAGCGGGAGACTCATATTTTCACTTCTTTGTGCACATAAAATTTTGTTATCTGAATATATTACTGCGCCAACTACATTAATTACTTTTTTCATAACTATCACCTTTTAAATTTGTTTATATATATTCATTCTATCAAATAAATTGAATATAGTAATTTATCTAATGAAAATTTAAGATCAATCCTAAATTTAATCATAAAAAACTGGACAGAATCTCTTATCTGTCCAGTTTATTTTGCTATTTTACTTTATCAAACAACTTTTTAAAGTTGCCTGCAGCATTTTCTTGTTTGAGTTCTGCTTTTGTTGCAACGTTTTGTAATGGTGTTTTTACTATTTTATCCATGTATTCTGCAAATTGTTGGATATTATCTGGTTCAACTAAATAGCCATTAACACCATGTTCAATGATTTCACTTGGGCCATATCGTACATCATATGAAATGACCGGACAACCTACTTCAATACTTTCCATTACAGTTAATCCGAAACCTTCATATTTACTAGTTAATAATGAAGCTCTAGATTTTCTAAATTCATCTAATGGATTATTAGTATAGTCGTAAATCTTAACTTTGTCTTCTAAGCCATATTCATCTATTAAATCTAACATCAGTTGTTTTTGATTTGCTTCGTCAGGGCCAAATACAGTTAAATTTGTTTCATGACCAAATGTTAAAAATTGTTGATATGCTTTAATTAAATGATCCACTTGCTTTTGAGTGCCTAATCTACCAATAAATACAAATCGGTCTAATTTTTCAACGTTGCCATTTTCTGGATAAGGCTCAATAAAGTGAGGAATAACAGAAATTTTACTATCATCAATATTAAATAAGCTTTGAATGTCATTCTTTTGTTTCTGAGTAAGCAATAAATATTGCGCTACTTTATTAGAATTCTCTAATGCTGTTTTGTATGAACCTTTGACTTTGTCACCATCTAAATGACTATTATGGAAAACAAGGACATTTTTAGTTTGGTGACTCTGATTTAACATAGGTTTGTCTAATACTCTAGCATCGTTAAAAACGATATCCCCATCATTAAAACGATGTTCAAAATAATATTCAAACAATTCTTTTTCAGTTTTAAATGCACATAAGAATTTATCGTCTTTAAATATTTGTATAAAATCGATGCGTTTATCTACACTTGAATCAAAAAATTTCTTACAGTAAATATGTCCTTCAGTATCGTAATATTCTTCTAAAATTTTGAAGAATGTTTTTGATGAGAAGTATACTTTTCTATGAAGTTGACCGTAAGTGTTATATTCTCTACGTTCAATTCCTTTTTTTGATGCTGGTGTCATCACATCTTCAAATTGTAGCATATTTGTGCCTTCATAGTATTTTCTATAAAGGACATATGTTTCCCCATCATAATAACGAATTACATTACCGTTATTAAATTCCTTCTTTTCTAAACCTTCGATTTCTTTATTCATTTCCTTATAAACTGGCTTTTTCTTAAATTTAGTCATTGGGATAGACAATAATTTAAATCCAGACAACCAATCATATAAATTTTCAAATTCAGTATTTTTCGTTACAACGTCATCTTGTAAAAATTTTTCATAAACTTCATTATAATTTGCGTTATAGTTGGTAGTGTATATTTTATTAACTATATTCATCTCTTCATCTAAAAACTTAATACGCTTTAATAATGCCTTGGTTCTCCCACCGTGTACTGGTGGTAGTGTGCTCGTAATTGTATATATCATAAATAATCCCCACTTTTATTAGTTATGCTAATTATATGAAACAATCTAAAAAATGTATATCAATTTAGTAAATCAAAATTATTTATTTACCATTTTATTACTAATAACTATTAATTTTATTTATTTAATCGTCTAAAATTTTCTAGTAAGGTTTTATATCT
Source organism: Staphylococcus sp. M0911 (assembly GCF_003491325.1). Taxonomy (NCBI): domain Bacteria; kingdom Bacillati; phylum Bacillota; class Bacilli; order Caryophanales; family Staphylococcaceae; genus Staphylococcus; species Staphylococcus sp. M0911. The sequence continues at coordinate 451,291 of NZ_CP022881.1, read as the reverse complement.
TTTTAATGTAACTTGCAATAAATGTACTATATAATAAGAATAACTTACATGCGTACATTACTACCTTTATACCCGTTACATGGTATAGTTAATTTTAAATTAAGCATTCAATTTTATATGTCGCATCATTATTTTTTAAAGGGGAATTTATATTTATGAAAGATAATTGGATTAATGTCATTGACGACAGTTTAGTTAAAGACTTTTATAATCAACAATCTTCAGAGGAACAACAAGAAGGATTTGAAACAACGCTTGCTTTTGGTACAGCAGGTATCAGAGGTAAATTAGGTCTTGGTGAAGGCCGTTTAAATCGATTCACAGTTTCAAAAGTTGCGCTTGGTTTAGCGCAATTTTTACAATCAAAACATGACTCACCTGTAGCAGTGATTCACTATGATACAAGACATTTATCACCTGAGTTTGCTCAAATCATTGCGACGATTTTAGCGAGTCACGATATCAAAGTTTATTTATCAGATACGTATCGTACAACACCTGACTTATCATATGCAGTTAGATTTTTAGAAGCACATGCTGGTGTCATGATTACCGCAAGTCACAATCCTAAAGACTATAATGGTATTAAAGTTTATGGTGAAGACGGTGCACAACTATCTACAGAGCCTTCTAATGTGTTAAGTGATTACATCAATGCTTTAGGTGATCCACTAACTATTGAATTACCTCAATTATCAAATGAACAACAATCATTGATTTTATCTGTGCCAGATGAAGTAAGAGCATCTTATTTTAAGGAAATTCAATCATTAGTTGGTGATATACCGCAATCAGATTTACAAGTGGTATTCACAAGTTTACATGGCACAAGTGTACCTGTAGTCCCTGAAATATTATCTCAATTAAACTTTGATCAATTTAATTTAGTCGAAGCACAATGTAAACCAGATCCTAATTTCAGTTCTGTCGCTAGTGCTAACCCAGAAGATCACAAAGCATTTGACCAATCTATCGCGCTTGCAAATCAAATCAATGCAGATTTATTAATCAGTACGGATCCTGATGCAGACCGATTAGGCATTGCTGAACGCGATCAAGAAGGCAATATCTATTATTATAATGGTAACCAAATTGGCGCCCTTTTATTAAATTATCAAATCAAAGCAACATCACATTTAAACAATAGATTAATGATTCAATCCATTGTTAGTAGTGAATTAGCTAAATCTGTGGCACGTCATCATGGTGTTGCATATAAAGAAGTGCTCACAGGATTTAAATATATTGCTGAAGCAATCAGAAATATGCCTGAAGACCAAAATTATTTATTAGGCTATGAAGAAAGTTATGGTTTCTTAGCAGGACCTTTCGTTAGAGATAAAGATGCCATTCAAATTGTTCCACTTATCATCAAGTATGCATCTGAACTTAAAAATGAAGGCCGAATGTTAAAAGATGATTTAGAAGATATTTATCAACAAGTTGGACGTCATAATGACCAATTGTTCTCACATACGTTCGAAGGTGCTAAAGGTAAAGCTATTATTGATGATATTATGAAATCCTATAGAAACAACCCACCTCGTACAATTAATGGATTAGACGTTCTTGCTATTGAAGATTATGAAACTGGAGAAAAAGTTGATTTCCAAACAAATGAAACAACACCAATCACGCTCCCTAAAGCAAACGTGCTTAAAATATATTTTAAAGAAGGTTTTATTGCCCTAAGACCATCTGGTACTGAACCTAAAATTAAATTATATGTGTCATTAACGATTAATCATTTCGACGATGTAGCACAACAAATTAATGAAGAAATATTTAATTAAACATACCACAACTTCCCTTCCAATTAGGGAAGTTGTTTTTAGTATTATTACAATAATGAGTTAACTCATTATTGTACATATCCTCAATTGATAATGACTTTATACCTTTCTTCACGTATAATAATATTAAGTTATTTTGAAAGCGCTTTACTCAAATAGAATAACTTACCAACGCAACTTATATTTTCATGAGATTTTTATTCTTATTAAAAACGGAGATGACTAGACAAACATGAAACAATATCTTACAGAAACGCCTCAACATATTGTCGTATTAAAAAAGATTAAAAAGTATGAAGATGCCAATTTCACTAAAGACATAGCTGTCATCAATAAAGGACAATGTATAGAAATAACTAGTATGGACAAGAGTGATAAAGGAACGCCTAGATTGGTAGCGAAAGATGGTCATTATATTACCGCTAATGAAGACTTCGTTGCACCTATTAACCTTGATAGTATCCAAGGCTATATTACTCATGCACCTAAAGCGATTGAAATTGTTAAAAAGTGTAAGTTATATGAGGATGTTGGATTTAAGAAAGATCCTATTAAATCATTAGAATTAGGTACAAAATTAGATATTATAGATATTGAATTTACGAGTAAGTTAACACCTAGATTAAAAACATCGGATGGACTTTACGTCACTGCTAATCAGAGTTTCGTTAAAGTTTTAAAATAACGCAAAAGCACCAACCATAAGATTGCTATGGTTGGTGCTTTTTGATTTTATAAGTCTAATTGCTTAATAAATGCTTTTAAGTCATCTTTCATATCTTCGTCTTTTAATGCATATTCAATCGTTGTTTTAACGAAGCCTAGTTTTTCGCCAACATCGTAACGATCACCTTCGAAATCGTATGCGTATACTTGGCTTTCGGCATTCATACGTTCAATCGCATCTGTTAATTGAATTTCGTTACCTGCACCTTCTTCTTGTGTTTCAAGATAATCAAAGATTTCAGGTGTTAGTACATAACGTCCCATAATCGCTAAATTAGATGGTGCTGTACCTTGTTTTGGCTTTTCTACGAATTTCTTAACTTCATAACGTAAACCTGATTTTTCTAATGGATCGATAATACCGTAACGGTGTGTATCTTCTTCAGCTACTTCTTGAACACCAATTACGGATTTACCTGTTTCATCGTAAACATCCATCAATTGTTTAATTGCTGGCGTTTCTGATTCCACAATGTCATCACCTAATAATACAGCGAATGGTTCATTTCCAATGAATTGACGTGCTGTATGAATGGCATGACCTAAACCTTTTTGTTCTTTTTGACGAACATAGAAGATGTTAGCTAAATCTGTTGAGTATTGAACCTTTTCTAATAGGTCATTTTTCCCTTTTTCTTGTAATACCATTTCTAATTCTTTTTGGTTATCGAAATGATCTTCAATCGCACGTTTATGTTTACCTGTAACGATAATGATATCTTCGATACCCGCTCTTGATGCTTCTTCAACAATATATTGAATTGTTGGTTTATCTAAGATCGGTAACATTTCTTTTGGCATTGCTTTCGTTGCTGGTAAAAATCTTGTCCCCAAACCAGCTGCTAGAATAATTGCTTTTTTTATTTGTTTCAAAGTCTCTACTACTCCTTTAAATTAAAGTATGAAGCTTAATCATATTTACCTTATCTTATCATTAAATAAACATTGTGCCTAGTTATACCTATATTATGAATATCACACTATTTTAACGTTTGATTTTAATTGACCAAAACTTATCATATCCTTTATTTCATTCTCTGTTTATTGCAATCAAATCGATGGCAATAGTATAATTGAAGCATAAAAATACACCTAGCAACCATTCGTCTAGTCACTAGGTGGAAAAACTAAGCAACATATTTTGAGCGTTAACTCAATTCATATGTTTTACACAAACAGCTTTTAAACTCGTCTTATTCACAGTAAGACGGGTTTATTTTTTCGCTCGAATATGCTTGATAAACAACATAACAATATATGTAATAGTCATTACGAGTGGTATTTACACAACAATGTGTAAAGAAAACTACCGACTATTCCCAGCCGGTAGTTACATCCTCAATGTTATACAAATAAACTAATAAATAAGATAAAGATGATGCCTGATACTGAAATGATTGTTTCTAGTAATGACCATGTTAAAAATGTTTCTTTAACTGTTAATCCGAAATATTCTTTGAACATCCAGAATCCTGCATCGTTTACATGAGATAAAATCACACTTCCTGCACCTATTGCTAACACAACAAGTGCGACATTGGCATCTGAAGCTTGCAGTAACGGCATCACAATACCTGTCGTAGATATGGCGGCTACAGTTGCAGAGCCTAGTGCAATTCTGAGTACTGCAGCAACAATCCATGCAAGTAGAATTGGTGACATGTGTGTACCTTCGAACATTTTGGCGATCGTATCACCTACGCCACCATCAATAAGTACTTGCTTGAATGTACCGCCACCACCAATGATTAATAACATCATGCCTATGGGATAAATAGCTTGAGTAACTGATGCCATGACATGGTCCATTTTTCTATGTCTTAATATGCCCATTGTAAATATGGCAAAGATAACTGCGATCAACATAGCTGTACCAGCATTACCAATTAAATAAATAATTGATTCAAATGCATTTTTAGGTGAATCATGTCCTGTGATAAGTTGTACTAATGTTGAAACGAGCATTAAGATGACTGGTAATATCGCTGTTAAAATACTAATCCCAAATCCTGGCATTTCTTCCTCAGTAAATTCCTTTTGAGCACCTAATGCTGAAATATCTCCCTCTCTACCATATGCAGATGGAATGATTTTTTGTGCGATTTTATTAAATAATGGACCTGCGATTAAAGTAACAGGAATTGAAATAATAATACCGTAAAGGAGTACATGACCAATATTCGCTTTTAATTCTTTAGCTATAACTACTGGTCCAGGATGTGGCGGTAAGAAACCATGTGTCACTGATAATGCTGTAACCATTGGTAATCCAAGTTTAAGTGTAGACACATTCGCACGTTTGGCTACTGTGAATACTAATGGAATTAATAACACTAATCCCACTTCAAAGAATAAAGCGATACCGACGATAAATGCAGCAACGAGCATCGCCCACTGTACATGTTTTTGGCCAAATTTGGCGATTAATGTATCGGCAATGCGTGTTGCGCCACCTCCATCAGAAAGTGGCTTCCCTAATATCGCTCCTAGTCCAAAGATAAGTGCAATATGTCCTAGCGTACCACCCATACCCTTTTCTATCGTTTCCATAATTTTATCCAGTGGCATACCTAATAATAAAGCAGTAACTATAGATGTAATGATTAGAGAGATAAAGGTATTCAGTTTTAAAAAGATAATTAAACATAATAAAATTACAATTCCTAAAACAACGCTAATTAATGGCCAAATTTCTGTAAACATGGCATTCCCCTTCTTCCTATAATGTGTCTGTTCTTATTTACAAAGTTGCTCGAATTCGAAAGTGGCAAAGTGACGTTGTAACTTAACTATGCAATGCTATCTGTGTCTCGCACTGTTATAAATCAATCCATATGCTGTCGTTGAAATGCGGCAATCTCACTATAAGTGTCGATTAAAGAACGACTAATATTGATAAAGATACTTACAAGTTGTTGATAAATATCGACGGTTTCTGAATCAGGTTGATGTTCATTTGTCGTACCTACCATTTGTTCAATTACTGAGAAGTCATCAATTTCACCGAGTGCTTTCATACCTAACACACATGCACCTAGGCATGAACTTTCATAGCTTTCTGGCACACTTAAATGTGTGTCAAAGATATCTGCCATCATTTGGCGCCAAATTTCACTTTTAGCAAATCCACCTGTTGCTTTGATTGTACTTGGTGTTTCATTCATCACTTCTATCAAAGCTAGATAAACTGTGTAAAGATTATATAAAACGCCTTCTAAGGCAGCACGTATCATATGTTCTTTCTTATGAGATAGTGTTAAGCCGAAGAATGACCCACGTGCATCTGCATTCCATAATGGCGCGCGTTCTCCAACAAGATAAGGATGGAAGATTAAGCCATCTGCGCCTGGTTTAACGCGACTGGCGATTTGAGTTAATACGTCATAAGGATCAACACCTAAGCGTTTGGCTGTTTCGACTTCACTTGCTAATATCTCATCACGAAGCCATCTTAAGATAACGCCACCATTATTAACTGGTCCACCAATTACGTAGTGTTCATCTGTAAGGGCATAACAGAAGATACGACCTTTATCATCCGTTCTTGGTTTATCTATGACGGTTCTAATAGCACCAGATGTCCCAATAGTAACGGCGACTTCACCTTTACGATAACTATTCACGCCCAGATTAGATAACACACCATCACTCGCGCCAATTACTACTGGCGTATTCTCATCGACACCCATTAATGTGGCGTAGCGCTTTTTCATTCCTTTTAAAATATGTGTTGTGGGCACTAATTCTGGTAGCTGCTGACGTGTGATACCTAATAAATTTAATACGTCGTCATCCCAATCGAGTTGTTCGAGATTGAACATACCAGTAGCTGAAGCCATGGATTGATCGATCACATATGTCTCATATAGTTGATATAAAATATATGTTTTAATATCTGCAAACATGGCAGTACGATTGAATATATCTGGTTGTTCATGCTTCATCCAAAATATCTTCGATAATGGTGACATTGGATGAATGGGTGTACCTGTTCTTCTATAAATTTCAAAACCATCATGTTGTTGATTAATTTGGTCGGCATATTTACTTGCTCGATTATCTGCCCAAGTTATATTCTCTGTTAAGCGTTGATGTTGTTCATCCATCGCAACTAAACTATGCATTTGGGCACTAAATGAGATTAATTTAATATCTTCCTTAGCAATATTTGCTTCTCTGATGACATATTTGACAGTCATCAATACTGCATCAAATAATTCATCTGGATTCTCTTCCGACACATCAACATTTGGTGTATGTAATTCATAACCGATGTTATGTTTCATAATGAATTGTCCATTTTCATCATAAAGTACTGATTTGGTGCTTGTGGTACCAATATCGACACCAATCATATATTTCATATCTTATCTCTTCCTTTCTAAAATATTAGCGTAACCAAAATCCTTCTATATCTTTACCTACATCATCAAAGTTTAAATGAAAGGCTTGTCTCAACGTCTCGGCATTTTTATTTTCAACTGCATCTACAAAGACATTGTGATTTCGATGTATACGTTCAAAATCATTAGGATCTTCCGACATTCTACGTCTCATCGATAGGAGAATGAGTGACTCCATTACTGGTTTCAAATGATTCCAAAATGTTCTAAGGTATTGGTGGTTTGAAGCTAAAATCATGGCTTCATGAAATTCAAAGTCATGTTTCGTAAATGATTCAGCGTCTTCAAATTGTACTGCTACTTTCATCATTTCGAGTTGCTTTTTCATTTCTTTAGCTATCGGTTGTGTATCTTGAGATCTTAATCTAGAAAAGGCAAACGACTCTAACATTAAACGTAAGTCATATAGTTCTCTTTTTTCTTGTTCACCAAAAGGTAAGACTTGCGCCCCCATTCGTTCTAAATGAATGAGTTGATCTGTTTGTAATAACTTGAATGCATCTCTAACAGGCGACCGACTAACATTAAATTGTTTAGCTATTTGATTTTCAGTCAATAGCGTTTCTGCTTGAATATCACCTTTAATAATCCCTAATCTTATTTCTGCAGCTATCGCCTCACCTGTAGTTAAATGTCGCTTCCATTGTTCTGGATAGCCATATGTCATAGCTCACACCGCACTTTCATTTGTCGTTCTATACTTGTATACAAGTATATTAATACATGACGTACATTTTTGCAAACGCTTACTTTTATTCAAACCATAAAAAAGCCTCGATTATTTAAGTAATCGAAGCTTTAACAGGCGGACTAAATTATGAAGATTGAGCTGGTGTTTCAATACAATAATGGATTTCATGACAATTGGGAATACATTTTGCAAATAGCATACGTAATTATTCTTGAATCCATTGTTTGATATGATCTACAACACCTAATTCTTGGTCTGACTTTGTTTCTAATACACTTGGAAAATCAAGATGGCCAATTCCTTCATATACGATTTCTTTTGTTGTGCCACCATAAGCTTTGAATTGTTCTAACGTAGCTAATGAATCTGTATATGGAATAATTTGATCCTCTTTACCAGACATGAATAGTATTTTCGGAAATGTTTCTATGTCTTCAATATCTGGTAGGTAATCAGCATTAATCGTATACAAGATATCTGTGATAATTGTCTTGATTGGTGCGACGAATTGAAATAGTTCAATCGCATTTTCTTTTTGCGCAAAAATGGTTTTATCGAGTATGTATTGTGGTAAATTTTTCACTGCATTAATTTCATCCTTTAAAATATCTCGCTTACTATCTGACGTAAATAAGCGTGCTAACATACTACCATCTGGTGTGATTTTTGCAGCACTGTTTAGGTAAATCAAATGAGAAATGGGCAGTGTATTAAATTTCAATAAACGTGTAGCAATCATACCACCCATAGAGTAACCAACTACTTTTATTTCTGACAAATGTTGTTCCGTCACTATTTGACTTAATACATCATAAACGCGCTCTGAATAATCATCTAATGTGTGGTTATCTCTTTCAATTTCAGAACTCTTACCTCTACTAGGGCAGTTGATAAATATCAGTTTGTATTCTCTCATGTATGGTTCAAACATAGTCATAATTTTATATGTAAGTAATGCACCATGAATAAAGACAATAACCTCTTTGGAATTAGGATTACCTGCATATATCACTTCACTTTGCTCATTTTCATAATTATTTAATTGGTATAGTTGTGTTTTAAAATTTTGCTTATTCATCTTAACCCTCTAATTCTAAAAATCATATTATATATATTAAATATTTTATCATATTACTTTAATTAAAATCCTTTTTACATAAAAATAAGTAGTAAGTCGTCATGTTTTAGTAAATTGGCGACCTACTACTTTATTCACCTTTCTTTAAGGGTGACGTTAATCATCCTTAGATATTTCGGTATGAATCTGTTGCATCTTACTTTCTACATCGGTAATCTCTGTTGCACATTGTTCTAATAGTCCTTTATATTTTTCAGTATTGGCATTATTTTTATAACGTATTTTATGTTCTAGACTCGCCCACATGTCCATACCAATGGTTCTAATTTGAATTTCTACTGGAATAATTTCTACAGAATCTGCTAAGAATACTGGAATCGATACCACAATATGTAAGCTGCGATAACCATTTTCTTTAGGATGTTCAATATAATCTTTGCGCTTAATTAATTTGACGTCTTCCTGTTTTAATAACATCTCTTCAATAACATAAATATCATCCATATAATTACATATCACTCTAATACCAGCGATATCCATAATGTGATCTCTAGCACTTTGTGCACTAATGTCTAAACCTTTCCGTTTAAGTTTCTTAACTAAACTCCCCATCTCTTTAACACGTCGTTCCATATGGTGTATGGGATTATGTTTATATCTATGATTGAAATTATCATCTAAAATGCTTAACTTAGTACTTATTTCTTTAAGTGCGGATGAATAAATGTGATCGAGTTCAACAAATCCTACTAAAATATCAAATGCCTCATCACCATTTTGAATAGCACTTAAACTATTTTTAAATTCGTATCTCAAGTCTTCAAGGTATAATGATGGTTTTCTCTCTACATACATATGATTTCCTCCATCTCTTTTATCCCCTTCATTATATCGAAGTTCAATGAGAATAAGAAACAATTGCATTCCCTACTTTAGTCGTAAACAATAAATCAGGCTATCCCTGATATAGAGATAGCCTGATTAGTCATTTATTCATCTTTTTGATGTTCCACTACTTTAGTATCTTTGTTATCTGCAATGTGTTGCGCACGTTTTATTGCATCTTTTTTATACTTAAATGTTTCAGATGCTTGTTTTGCATCTTCTGTTTTTACTTTCCACTCACCATCTTCGAAATATACATGAACTGGCTTTTCATTTAATTCCGGTTGGGCTGACTTGTCTTGTTGATGCTGTGTGATATGTTTATTTTTAAGTTCTTCTAGTTCGTCTTCAGATGCTTGTTTATACCATTTTTCAGCTTGTTGCGTAGCTATTGGAATCACATCTGACTCCTTATAGCCATCTTTTAGCATAGCATTAGCAATATCAATTGCTTTTTTTCGTTCTAATTTGTCTAAATTCTTTAGGCTTTGAGGATAATCTTCCATAGTCCAAGGCATTGCATTTCATCTCCTAGTTAATGCGTGTGATAGTTATCTTTACCACTCTTTTCAACTATTCAATCACCATGACCGGACTCTGACGTTAGACAACCCTCAGACTGACTAATCATTCGCAAACTTAAGCAAATGCTAGTGTTTCACTTGCATCTTTACGTTCTTTTTGACTATTATTTTGAATCTTCATTAAGCCTGACTTAATATAATTATATTGTGGTAAATCGGTTAAATCTTTCACTTCTAAATGAGAGTGTAATTCAAAATGCTTAGCAATATTTTCAAAGATAGCTAAGTATTCGCCCATTTGTTGATCGTCAATTCTTGTTCGATTTTTATCATTTAAGGCTCTACTTAACATAAAACTAATTTCTTCTAAGGCGAATATACTTGGGTAGTAATATTGAATGACTGATTTATTACTAAACAATTCACCGTTTGCTGCGTTATACATTTGTGTCATATTGTTTAATCTTACTGATAAGATTAGATTTAAATGTTTTTCTTGTTCCTCATTTTTATATTCATTGCTGGAGAATAAATAATGGAAAAATTTCGCTTCTTGTCTCACAACATCTGCTATGGTGTTCGGTAATAATGCGGATGCCGTACGTTGTCCTAGTATAAATAAACCAAGTAATGCAATGGCAACCCCCATAGCCACGTCAACAATACGCGGGAAGGCAATGGATATGGATAAGTTTTGTGATGCCAAACCATTCAATAAGATAACTTGTATCGTAATAAATATAACTGCAAATGTATAGTTAACACCGACAAATGCTTCTGTCATCATCGCACCGAAGCCCATTAATATCACTGCTAATGGTGCTGGTACCGTGAAGGCTAAAATACCTGACAGTACTACTACACCCAGTAACGTACCTAAACTTCTGGCCATACCTCGTTCTAATGTGTGAATCGTTGATGTTCCTAATAATAAAGTATGTGCAGAAAGCGGAATCCAATATGCTTTATCAAATCCAAAGAATAAAGCTACAAAGATAGCCACTGCAATGATTACTGTATATCGTAATGTGTTTCTAAACACGAGTGAATCTAACGTTAAATTTTGTATAATACGCTTGCTATATAGAGGTTTACGGATGTTTGCCTCATGTTCTAAATGTTCAGAATCTGCGTGAGCAATTTCGTCAATTTTTAATATATGACTGATTAAGTTTTCAAATTCTGGACTTACATCTACTTCTTTTTTCCATGTTTGATGGTTACTAGATGGATGACGTATCTTATCAATGATAAAATCTAACATTTCAATCAGTTCATTTGGTAATGGGCGTGTGCCCTTTTCATTTAATTCGAGTAATTCTGAGTAAATACCTTGTGCTGACGTATGTAGTAATAGTAACTTTTGAAATCTTGTACTTAACTTACCATTACTAGAAGATGATGTGATGAGTAATTTGTCAGATGCTTTAAAGGCAGATACTGCAGATGTAGCCACTTTCTTAAATTCTTCTGGCTCATTGTAATTTTTCATTAAATCTTGAATTACTTTAAAGTCCGAATTAATGGCACTGTCTTCAGTTCTTTCTTTTTTCATATATACGGTTAGGATTACGACTAATGTTGCAAATGCACCACCAATAAGAATACCAAGACCTCTCACTAATGCTTGATCAGGTGCAATGGGTAAGTTCATTGGTAAACAAAATGTCACGATGAAGAATGTTGATGATGGGCCAGCAATTTTTAATGCTGTGAATATATAAAATGGCACCACCGTTACAACTAGTAGTAAAATACCAAAAATGAGTGGTTGGGCAGCTGTCAATGTCCCTAATATCATACAAACTGCGAAAGCTAACGAACAAAGTACCACCGTTCTAATCATAGATTGTGGCGATCCTTTAAAAACATAAATATGCGCTAAAGTACCAGTAGCAATAAGTAAACCAAATGAGAAAAATCCAAAATAATAACCTAATAACGCAGGTATAATCATTAGTAAACCTTGTCTGATCCCTTTAAACGTATCAATCTTAGATCGATTAAAATAAAATACTGTCTTTAAGAAACTCTTCAAAACATGCTCTCCTTTCTATTTTTATTATTTGAACATAAATAAGAGAACGGAAAGGTTCTCATTTCAATTTTGAAATCAGCTTTATTCCGCTCTCTATGGCGTTAATTTATCGGATGTATTGCTTGCAATTCATCAAAACACAAAAACTATTATAACACTTTTCTTTTTGTTTGATGACTAATTCCCTTTATACCGATATAAATATTTATTTGACTTGTTGAGCCACTTCAATCACTGGTGCTTCTACGACAAAGTTACCAATTTCATTTTTGAACATTTGTAAATGTTCAGACTCATTATGTGATTTAATAGCCGCTTCATCTACATAGTTCTCCACTACGATAAATGTATTTCTATCTTGCACATCTTCATAATGGCTATAGAATAATACGCCTTCCTCTTTTCTTGATTCGGAAACTAAATGTTCCATAAGTTTTAAATATTCATCACGTTTTTCTTCTGATATTTTTATTTTTGCATTAATTATCATCATTCGAATCACACCTTCCTATACAATAATTATGCACTTATTAAAATATAAAAAGCAATAAATGAGTTTGACACAAGGTATTGAAACCTTATTTATACTCATTTATTGCTTGGATTTAAAACCAACAAACTATTTAACTGATTGATGTTCATCTATGACTAATGGTTGATCTGGTTTAACGAAGAACCACATGATAATCGCTAATATTGCTGGAATAATTAATAATTGGAACGTCATACTCCAACCAAGTTGTTCAACAAATGCACCTGCTAAAAATGGACTTGTTAAAGCACCAATGTTCCCCCATAAGTTCATCCAACCTGATACTGTACCAGAGAAGTTACGACCTAAGTCTGTCGCTGCTGCCCAACTCATACCCATAGACATACCGACGCCACCTAAACCAAGAGATAACCAGAATATAGTAACATATAAGTTTTCAGTATGTACTGCAAAAAAGATTGATATTGAAAAGACTACAAATCCAAGAATCGCAATTACGCCACGCGCGACGAAACGAGATTTACCAGTATTTAAAATCTTATCTGAAATCGCGCCACCAGATAAAATTAAGAAGAACATTAATAACCATGGCAATGAGCTGATTGACATATCTTTGAAATCAACATGGTATTGTTCTGTTAAATATGTTGGTAACCAAATTAAGAATAATGTAATAACGAATTGTACTACAAAGTACTGAATCGCAATGGCATAAAAACTAAAGTGTGTTAAGAAACGTTTCCAAGGTGGTAATGATTTATCAGTATCTACAATGTCTCTATGTTCAGTAATAAATCGTTTTTCGGCTTCATTGACCATTTTGTGTTGTTCAGGTAAGTCTTTAGCAATAATCGCCCAAAGTACTGCCATCACAATGCCGACTGCACCAAAAATATAAAAGACAGCTTGCCAATTAAATGCATTAACAATTGCAATCGTGACAATCGGTGCTAATACAGGACCAAAATATGAACCTGCTAATAACGCACTTGATGCTCTTCCTTTTTCATTTTTAGCAAACCAATAAGAATTGAACACTGCATTAGACGGATACATAGGTGCTTCTCCCACACCAAATAAAAATCTAACAAAATATAATAAACCATGATGCTTAATCATACCTGTGAGAATTGTGAAAGCACTCCACCATACTAAAGCAATCGTAATCATCTTACGAGGTCCAAATTTCTCTGCTAACATCCCTGAAGGTACTTGCATTAACGCATAACCTAATGAGAAAAATGACGCTAATAAACCAAATTGTGTTTTTGTTAAATGTAAATCTTCCATCATTGGTACTGCAATATATGAGATATTAGATCTATCCATATAGGCTATAACGCCAATGAGAAAGAATGCAATCGCAAAAAACCAACGAACGTTACTTCTTTTTTTATTCATTTCTTTTCCTACTTCCCATAATGATATGTTGTTTCTATGTGTTGTCGTTAAGTTTCAGAAATTCCTAATGATGACTGTTTAACTTCTAATCACACATCTATTAAATTCTTGTAGCGCTACAATTTTTATTATAATAGCACGAAATGGAAACGGTTACAATATAAAATTAAAAAAATATTCACAATTTATTCAATAAAAATTAACAATACTTACATTTAATTTTCACTATTTAAATAAGCGATTCAATTTCATTTACATCTTCATCTAAATTGATTATTTACATGTACTTATTTTTCATTAAAAGCTAATTATAGATGGTTGCCATGTTTGATACCGACACTAAAAAATAGTAAACTGTATGTAAATTGAAAGCGCTATTCCATCAATACAATTTAATAATAAACCCACTGGAAGTGCCTTTGTTTAAGGCTGAGAGTAAAGATGTGACTTTATAATTCCTAGAACCTGATCCAGTTTGTACTGGCGTAGGGAAGTGGCATAGCTATGAATTTAAAGTACTCATTAGCAATTTAACGCTATTTCCCTACTATGTGGAAATAGCGTTTTTTTTGTTGAGGTGATGTATATATTTATTGCGATAACTTATTATAAAGAACTGTCATTACAGGATTTAAAGCATTTTATGACTATAGAGCCGGCCATTGATGGCTTACTCTTTAGAACGCCTATGTCTACTTTGGCGTTACAACGATTTATTACACGACTCATTGCAGTAGGATTTCCCAAAGATAAAATAATGATTCACAGTAATCTTAACTTACTCAAAGCTTTAAATTTGCAGTGTATTCATTTTAAAGAAAATGACAAACGCGCATTTTTAATAAAACAACAATATCCTGAGTTAATCGTCGGTATGTCAACGCATAATATTGAAATGGTTAAGCAATGTCATGCATATCAATTAGATTATGTCTTTTTCGGTCATATATTCTCTACGTCGTCGCACCCAGGTGAACCACCACGAACAAATCAAGAGATTCATGACGTACTCAAGATTGATATGCCTATTTATGCTATAGGCGGTATTTCCCCATCTACCATTTCACAATTACCTACAGGATTTGATGGTCTATGTGCAATTTCATTTTTTATGACCTCTACTGTTAGTGACATTAACTCTTTAAAAAGGAAGTGGCATTCTCATGCATGATGTTCTTATTATTGGTTCCGGTGTTATAGGTATGTCGATAGCTCGACAACTTAGTCAATCACATTTAGATATTGCTATTGTAGACCGAGATATACCAGGTATGCATGCCTCTTATAAAGCCGGTGGCATGTTAGGCGCTCAAAATGAGTTCACAACTGATAGTGAATTATTTCAATTAGCAGTAGCGTCTAGGTCATTATTCCCAGAATTAAGTGATGCCCTCTATCATGAAACTGGTATTGATATTGAATTTCAACAATCTGGATTAATTAAAATGGCATCATCAACCAAAGACGTAAAGTGGTTAACTCAACAATATGCCTTTCTTAAATCAAAAGATCCAAGCGTTGAGTTACTCTCAGATGATGAACTATTTAACCTTTCAAATGGTCATGTCGAACCAACTGACTTAGCCATATATATTCCAAAGGATGGTCAAATCAATGCCAATCACTATACTAAAGCTTTATTACAATCAATAATTCAGCGCGATGTTCATCGTTATTATCAAACAGAAGTAAAACACATTCATCACAATAATGGTTTTTACACAGTTACAACAAATAATGGTGATATTCACGCTAAAAAAGTAATTGTGGCAGGTGGTGCTTGGTCTACTCAGCTATTAAAAGATTACGCTATACCAAGACAAGTGATTGGTGTTAAAGGTGAGGTATTATTAGTTGAACAACCTTCACTTAAATTAAATCATACTGTGTTCATGACAAATGGCTGCTATATAGTTCCAAAGGAAAAACATCGCTACTTAATTGGAGCGACAAGTGAATTCAATAATTATAGTGTTGGTAATAGTGACGCAGGTATTTCATGGTTACTCAAACATGCTCAACAATGTATACCTGAGCTATCGCATAGTCATATTCTTAAACAATGGTCAGGCGTAAGACCTTACACAGAATATGAATTACCTATCATGGATCAAATTGATGACGGCTTATTTATCATCACTGGTCATTATCGAAACGGTATACTGTTATCCCCTATTATCGGTCAAGATATTGCCAATTGGTTATTATCAGGAATTAAACCAACAAGCTATTCAGCATTTAGTTTATCAAGGAGTGAGCAAAATGAAGTGTATCATTAACGGAGATTTATTTACTTTTGAACATGAAGATTCGATTACACGCATATTAGAATCCTTAGAATTAGACCCTCAGCGTGTAGTAGTTGAACATAATCAATCTTTAATTAAGCAAGACGATTTTGACAATCAAATAGTCAGAGAAGATGATCGTTTAGAATTATTAGAATTTGTAGGAGGCGGATAAAATGTTAAAAATAGGTCAATTAGAATTGAAATCTCGTTTATTATTAGGTACTGGTAAATTCGAGAATGAACAAACGCAATCCGAAGCAATTAAAGCAGCTGAAACAAATGTATTAACATTTGCAGTAAGACGTATGAATTTATATGATAAAAATCTTCCAAACCCACTAGCTAATGTGAACTTAAAAGATTTCATTACATTTCCTAACACTGCAGGTGCTAAAACTGCTGATGAAGCCATCCGTATCGCAGAAATTGCAAATCACGCTGGTGTATGCGACATGATTAAAGTTGAAGTCATTGGTGATGATGAAACCTTATTACCTGACCCGTTTGAAACGTATGAAGCTTGTAAAGTGCTATTAGAAAAAGGGTATATCGTCTGTCCTTATATCTCTAATGATCTTGTATTAGCTAAAAAGTTAGAAGCATTAGGTGTCCATGCGGTGATGCCATTAGCATCACCCATTGGTACAGGTAGGGGTATTAATAATCCACTTAATTTAAGTTACATTATTCAAAATGCTGACGTCCCTGTCATTGTAGATGCCGGTATTGGTTCTCCTAAGGATGCCTGTCAAGCAATGGAATTGGGTGCTGATGCAATATTATTAAATACTGCTATCTCTGCAGCTAAAGATCCTGTCAAAATGGCCGAAGCTATGAAATTAGGTATTCAAGCCGGTAGATTGTCATATGAAGCTGGTCGTATTCCCGTAAAATATACAGCACAAGCATCAAGTCCTACAGAAGGCTTAGGCTTCTTATAATGTCACGTTATGAAAGACAAACACGCTTTCAACCTTTTGGAGAAACAGGACAGGCTCAATTAGAACAAACCAAAATCATGGTACTTGGTGCTGGTGCATTAGGCAGTCATATAATAGACCAATTAGCACGCATGGGCGCGCATCAACTAGCAGTCGTTGATATGGATATTGTGGAATTATCCAATTTACACCGCCAAACTTTGTATGATGAGCAAGATGCACAACATATGACATCTAAAGTTGAGGCACTTAAACAGAAAGTCTTTAACATTAATCAACATGTACATTTAAAGGCTTATCATCAAGAATTGTTATCTACAAATATCGAAGATATCATTAAAGACTTTCAACCAGACATTATTTTAGACGGTATGGATCATTTTAAAATACGTTATTTAATTAATGAAGTGTGCCATAAATTAAATATTCCTTGGATTTATGGTGCAGCTGTCGGTAGCAAAGGCACCATTTATGGCATTGATTTTACTGGTCCTTGCCTTAAATGTTTATTACAACAAGTACCTCAAACTGGTGAAAGTTGTGCTATCAATGGTGTTTTGCCTCCTATCATTTCGATTGTAGCGAGTTACGAAGTAGCTGAAGCTATACGTTATATTAGTGGATACGGATTTTCCCAACAATTAATTACATTGGATGCTTTTAATATACAACATCAATCATTAAATATAAGTCAATTAAAGGATGATCAATGTCCTGTATGTCATTTCCAACAATATGAGGTATTAAATACTAAACAGAATCATACTATCGAACCGTTGTGTGGCGATTCAGTAAGATTTAGATTGCCTGAACATAGTTTCGATTATGCCTCAGATTTCCCAGGACATATGATTAAATCCACACCATTTGCTAAATTATTTCAACACGGAGAATTAACATTCACACTATTCAAAGATGGACGTATGAATGTACATGGTATTACAGAAGAGACAGATGTTCATGCACTTTATCATCAACTTTTAAAATCAATAAAATGACAAATTGACTCCCCTTTTACAAGCATTTACGTATTATTTTTATTATAATGGTTTTACCAAACTATATTACTTAAGTCATATGCTTCAATGCATAAAGGAGTCTATTCACATAAATGGAACAAATTATAACGAATTTTATTAGTCAGTGGGGATACACAGCTATCTTTATTCTCATCTTGTTAGAGAATGTATTACCTGTAGTCCCTTCGGAAATTATTTTAACCTTTGCTGGTTTACTATCAGTTAAATCTCATCTATCCATTTGGACGCTATTAATCATTGCGACGATTGCGTCATTTATCGGATTATTAATTCTATATTATATTTGTCGTCTTATTTCAGAAGAAAAGCTATATCGCTTTGTCGATCGTCATGGTAAATGGATGAAATTAAAAAGTAGTGATTTAAAACGTGCGAATGACTGGTTTAAACGATACGGTGCCTGGGCAGTATTACTTTGCCGCTTTATACCAGTATTACGTGTATTAATTACTATTCCTGCAGGTATCAACCGTATGAATATTGTGAAGTTCACATCACTTTCACTTCTTGGTACAACGATTTGGAACTTCGCATTAATTTTACTAGGTCGCCTATTAAGTGATAGCTTTGGCGCCCTTATGAATGGTATCCATACGTATTCTAGAATAATGTATGTCATTATCATCATCGCCGTTATTTACTTTGTCATCAGATACTTTGTCAAACGTAAACGCGTAAAATAATGAATTAAAGCTATCCCAAGCCAACATGGTGCGCGCACAATGTTGGCTTTTTTGTGTTCTTCTGACTTTTTAATGAACAATGCTTATTCCCTATAGCTTTAATCACATTTTTTAGAAATGGGTACTATTGCTATTTCTAATGTTTGATATTATGACGTTATTTCTAAATTAAAAAATATCTTTTCAATTAAAGCTTTGCTATTGAAAATTGTTATATTTTTATTGATAATCAAATGTAAGCGCATTAATAATTGTAATAACTGGCTTTGAGCGGAATTTATAAATAGGAGTGACAAGACATGACACATATTACAGAAAATGAACTTAAGAAGAAATACTTAGACTTACTATCTCAACGATTTGATAGTGCTGAAAAGTTAGCAACTGAAATTATTAATTTAGAGTCAATCCTAGAGCTTCCAAAAGGTACTGAACACTTTGTAAGTGATTTACACGGTGAATATGAATCATTCCAACATGTTTTAAGAAATGGCTCTGGTAATGTAAGAGCTAAAATCAATGATATATTTGCCGAGTCGCTAAGCGAAAAAGAAATTAATGATTTAGCCGCCCTTGTCTATTATCCAGAAGACAAACTCAAACTCGTTAAAAATCAATTCAATGCCAAAGGGCAACTTAACGTTTGGTATATTACGACCATTGAACGTTTAATTGAGTTAATCAAATATTGTTCTTCAAAATATACACGTTCTAAACTTCGCAAAGCTTTACCAGAACAATTCGTCTATATTATTGAGGAGCTACTATATAAAAATAATGAATATCAAAATAAAAAGACGTATTATGAAACATTAGTCAATCAAGTCATCGAGTTAGAACAATCAGATGATTTAATCATTGGTCTCTCTTACACAGTACAACGCCTCGTTGTCGATCATTTACATGTTGTTGGTGATATTTATGATCGTGGTCCTAAACCCGATAAAATCATGGATACATTGATTAATTACCATTCTGTAGATATTCAATGGGGAAATCATGATGTGCTTTGGATTGGTGCCTATGCAGGTTCTAAAGTATGCCTTGCTAATTTACTTAGAATCTGTGCGCGTTATGACAATCTAGATATTATTGAAGATGCATATGGTATCAACTTAAGACCGTTACTTACTTTAGCTGAGAAATATTACAGTGGCGATAACCCTGCTTTCAAACCTAAAAAGCGTCCAGATAAAGAAGCAAGTTTAACACAACGAGAAGAACATCAAATTACTAAGATTCATCAAGCCATTGCGATGATTCAATTCAAACTTGAAATGCCAATCATTAAGCGTCGCCCATCATTTGAAATGGAAGAACGTTTAGTGCTAGAAAAAATCGATTTCGACAACAATGAAATCACTGTTTACGGTAAGACATATCCATTGAAAGATACATGTTTCCAAACGATTGATCGCCAACATCCTGAAGTCTTACTGGAAGAAGAACAAGAAGTCATCGACAAATTACTATTATCATTCCAACAATCTGAGAAATTACGTCGTCACATGTCATTCTTAATGCGAGAAGGTAAATTATATTTACCATACAATGGCAATTTACTTATACATGGTTGTATCCCTGTAGATGAAAATGGTGAAATGGAATCATTTGAAATTGACGGGGAAATGCATAGTGGACGTGAGCTATTAGATGTCTTTGAATATCATGTAAGAAAAGCTTTCGATGACAAAGACGTCACTGATGATTTATCTACGGATTTAGTATGGTATTTATGGACGGGCAAATATTCTTCATTATTTGGTAAACGCGCTATGACTACATTTGAGCGTTACTTCATTGAAGATAAGGCATCTCACAAAGAAGTGAAAAATCCTTACTACTACCTTCGTGAAGATGTAGATATGATTCGTAAAATGTTAAGTGACTTTGGCTTAAATCCAGACGAAGGTCGTATCATTAATGGACATACGCCAGTAAAAGAAATTGATGGTGAAGACCCAATCAAGGCGGATGGTAAAATGTTAGTTATTGACGGTGGTTTTTCAAAAGCATATCAATCAACCACTGGCATAGCAGGCTATACATTATTATATAATTCCTTTGGTATGCAATTGGTAGCGCACCAAGAATTCAATACAAAAGAAAAAGTACTGTCAGATGGTACTGATGAATTATCAGTCAAACGTGTTGTAGATGAAGAACTCACACGTAAAAAAATCAAAGATACGAATGTTGGCCAAGAATTACAATCACAAATCGATATTCTCAAAATATTAATGCATGACCGTTATTTAAAATAAACAATAAATGACTACACATAAATAATCCCCTCACTACGCGTTTTAGTGAGGGGATTATTGTCATGATACAAAATGTTTCAACTCATTGTTTCATATTACTTATAAAATACATTTTTAGTCATTATACACATTTTTCAAAATACCATAAACTCCGTGGTCTTCTTTTGGTAATGTGCGTTGACTGCGTTTAAATGTCACTTTTTTACTTTCACTAATATAATAAATTAACATATCTTTATGAATAATGTCATCGTATCTTTCTGCTGGCACTTCAATAATATTATGTTGTGTTATATATTGGTCAAACCATCTTGGTGTATGGTTCTCATCGAATAATATATGATTACGAATTGGGCCATTCATATTATTGCGGGCTTGTTCATCATTGAATGATACTGGCATCATATCAACGTTATTCAAACCAAACTCTGGTACAAGTTCATTAAATGCTAAACTATTAAAAATAAAGGACTTCGTCATTAAGATACATTTGTTATATCTTAATAAATCTGAATATATTCGATCATTACTGGATAATAAGTTGCCTTTAAAGACTTCAAATCCCTCTTGATGTGCTTTTTCAGACGTATTCTCAAATAAGTTAAACATCATCACTGGGATACCGTGTTCTTTAAGCATGCTACATATGTGGAATGAAAATTCACTTTCACCAACAATAATCACACCGGGTGGTTCATTACTAGCAACACCTAATAATTTACTTAATGGTGTAAAGCTAAATCCATAAATCACAACGGTAATAAATACTAATCCAAATGTTACTGGTGTGATATATTGCGCCATTTTAACGCCATCATCCATAAATAAACTTGAGAAGAATTGCGCTACTGTTAATACTACAATCCCTCTTGGTGCCATTAAGGCTACACTTGCTCGCTCCCGTTTTGATATTTCAGTTCTAAATGTAGAGACAATAACGGATATCGGTCTTACAAGTAAAATCATCACAATACTAAACACCACGAGTTGCCATGAAAGTACATTTAATAAAACATCTTTCGTTAATGATGATGCGATTAATATAAATACGGTCGATACAAGTATAGATGATGCATTCTCAATGAAATGATCTGATTCTTTAAACATTAAGTCATGACGTTTATTACGTGCCATCATCAATCCAAAAATAGTGACAGAAAGTAATCCAGATTCAGCTAAGATTTCATCACAAATACTAAAAATTAATAAAATAAATACGAGTTGAATCGGTGGCATTAAACTTTGTGGAATTAAATCGTGTTTTATTAGCCAATTGAATAGGAAAGACGCTCCAAATCCAATAATAATAACGCATACGATTTTCAAGAAAAATTGCACAATCACTAAAAAGCTAATACCATCATCGATAATTTGGAACACATAAAAGGCTGTCAATGCTAACATTGGCCCTATCGGATCTAAAATAATACTTTCCCAACGTAGTATCGAATCCACATTTTTCTTCACTTTAGCTTGTTTTAATAGTGGTTGAATCACAGTTGGACCTGTAATTAAAAACAAACCACCCATCACTAGTGACACTGATAATGGAAAGTCTAAAATGTAATGTAAGGCCACTGCACCTAAAATCCATGCAATTGCTGCTCCTACTGTAATCATTCTAATAACCGCTTTAGAAATACCTCTAAGTTCTCTAAAGTCTAAGTTACTACTTCCTTCAAATAAAATAATTGCTACAGCGAGCGATACTATAGGACTAAAGACATCTGCCCCCATTGCTTCTTTCGGATTTGCAAAGCCTAGCACTGGACCTACTAATAACCCTACGATGGCCATCACAACAATCGATGGCCACTTAATTTTATTTGCTAACCATTGACTAAAAATACCTAACGCTAAAAATACAACAATCATTAACATTAAAGGTAAATCAAATATCATAACTACACCTTCTTCAATTATTACGCTTACTTCACTTAAAAAATTCAATATTGGATAATACTATCAAAGTATTTATGTGAATGCATTACTCTTACTTAAAATTCTATAGTTTCTCATCTGTCTTCGCTACCGCTTCGCTTTTATTTTATTATCTTTGTCACATGATTAGTACACCATGTTCATACAATCGTCCATATAAGATGTACTGAGGTGTTTATTTTTTATGCTAATTCGTCTAAAATAAAAAGATACGCATTTTCATGATAAAAAAATTTAAAATTATAATAAAATCAATTTCGACATGAAGGGATAAGAACGACAATGAAAATTTTTAAAGAATCCATCATCGTGGCGTTTGCATTTGTAGGCGTCGTCGTAGGTGCAGGATTTGCGACTGGTCAAGAAATCTTTCAATTCTTTACGAGTCATGGCATATATAGTCTCGGCGGTATTGCTATCACAGGTGCTATTATCACAGTTGGCGGTATTTTAGTCTTAAAAACAGGCTATCGATTACAATCAGGTAATCATTCTGAATCCGTCCATTACTACCTACATCCAACAATTGCTAAAGTATTTGACTTAATATTAACCGTCTTTTTATTTTCTTTAGCGATCATTATGACAGCAGGTGGTGCATCCACAATACACGAAAGCTTTGGACTACCTTATTGGCTAAGTTCACTGCTACTAGTCATATTAATACTATTAACATTATTGTTAAAATTTGATCGCCTTATTGCAGTCTTAGGTGGTGTCACACCATTTCTAGTTGCGATCGTAACAATGATTGCAATTTATTACTTTGCATCAGGACACCTTAACTTTGAAGCAGCCAATCATTATGCACATCATCATCCATCTATGACACCAGGTTGGTGGTTTGATGGCATCAATTATGCTAGCTTACAAATAGCTGCTGCATTTAGTTTCTTCTCCGTGATGGGTGGTAGATTAAAATATCGTCAATCTGCAACATACGGTGGTTTAATAGGCGGTTTAATCATTACATTTTTACTATTAATGATTAATTTAGGTTTAGTTACAGAATTTGACCAAATTAAGGATGTCGCACTCCCTTCTTTATTATTAGCTAAAAATATTTCACCTTCGATTGGCCTTATCATGTCAGTCATCATGATTTTAGTGATATACAATACCGTTGTCGGCCTTATGTATGCTTTTGCTGCTCGATTTAGTACACCTTTTACAAAGAAATACTTTATATTAATTATTTCGATGGCAATCGTGACTTTCATATGTACCTTTGTCGGTTTCATTTCACTTATTGGTAAAGTCTTTCCTATCATGGGATTATTTGGTTTTATTCTATTGATTCCTATATTTTATAAAGGCTTAAAAAAACATTAATTATTGCAATGACAGGTTGGCATATTTCCATGCCGACCTTTTTTTATATTTAATCATCGATAGTTTAGGGAATATAAATTGTGGAGGTGTTTGAGATGACGAATCAATTATTTATTAATAACGAATTTATTGAAAGTAACTCGAATGAGACGATGGATGTGATTAATCCAGCTACTGGAGAAAAGATAGATACCATCACATTCGCGACAAAGGATGAAGTCAATCAAGCTATCGAAAAATCGAAACAAGCACAATTAGAATGGGAAAAAATCCCACAACCTACCCGTGCCGAACATGTTAAATTGCTTATTCCTCTATTTGAACAAAATAAAGATGAGCTAGCTCAATTATACGTTAAAGAACAGGGTAAAACATTAGCTGAAGCTCAAGGCGAAATCGATAAATCCATTCAATTTATTGATTATATGACCAGTTTAAGTATGAGTAATAAAGGCGAAGTATTACAAAATAGTGTAGAAAACGAAACAATCCAACTCACTAAAAAACCTATTGGTGTCACAGCTGGCATTGTGCCTTGGAATGCACCTATCTTAGTATTACTACGTAAAGTCATACCTGCTATCGTAACAGGTTGTTCTGTTATCATTAAACCAAGCGAAGAAACAACGTTACTCACATTACGTTTAGCTCAACTATTCAAGGCATCTACCATTCCTGCAGGACTAGTTCAAATTGTACCAGGCACAGGAGAGACAGTAGGGACTCAATTAGCACGACATAAGGATATTCAACTTATCTCACTAACTGGTAGTATGCGTGCTGGTAAAGCTGTATTCGAAAATGCAGCAAGCACAGTTAAAAAAGTCAATTTAGAGCTTGGTGGCAATGCACCAGTGATTGTTACGCCAAACGCTAATATAGATAAAGCTGTAGAATATATTGTCACTGCACGTATTAAAA
This sequence comes from Staphylococcus sp. M0911, assembly GCF_003491325.1. Lineage (NCBI taxonomy): Bacteria > Bacillati > Bacillota > Bacilli > Caryophanales > Staphylococcaceae > Staphylococcus > Staphylococcus sp. M0911. The sequence continues at coordinate 425,846 of NZ_CP022881.1, read as the reverse complement.
ATGCAGGACAAGTATGTACATGCCCTGAACGAATTTTTGTGCATGAAGATATCCACGATACATTTGTAGATAAAGTCACAGAAAAAATGAAATCTCTTACAGTCGGCGATCCATTAGATGATAAAACTGACTTCGGTGCGATCATCAATGAAACCCAATTAAACAGTATTGATGAAAAAGTACAAGAAGCAGTGCAAAATGGCGCTAAACTTGTATTAGGTGGTCATAAACTAGATCGTCCTGGTTACTTCTATGCACCAACAGTACTTGATCATGTTAAACAAACAGACGCTGTCTTTAAAGAAGAAATATTCGGACCTGTTTTAGCTATCACAACTTATCAAAACTTTGAGCAAGTCATTGATGATGCTAATGACACTAATGCAGGACTATCTTCATATATCTTTTCTAATGATTTATCAGAAGTCATGACAGCTACGGAACGACTCAAATTTGGTGAAGTATATGCCAATTGTGAAGCAGAAGAAGTCGTGAATGGCTATCATGCCGGTTGGAGAGAATCTGGTCTTGGTGGTGCCGATGGTATTCATGGTTTTGAGGAATATTACAACACGACCGTGTCTTATATTAGATATCAATAATAGTTCATGAGCACATCAATATGTGCTCTTTTTATATAACATCATATTCAATTACATATCTTAATTCTTTGCAATTTGCACAGTTCTAATATCTGTAATAAGATTTTTAATAAAGGTATAATGTAATTATATTAATTATCACAACAAACAAATCAAACAAATGATCTATGAATCAAATAACTGAGGTTGAGACATAAAGTTTTTGTGTTTTGGGAAACCGATTAACGGCGTCCCAAAAACAGGATGATCGGCAGAAGGGACCCAACATAGAGAAATTGGCATTCCAATTTCTGCAAATAATGCAAGTTGGGCAAACACTCATGATTCGTCAAAATTTGGAAAACAATTCAAATGAAAAAACTCAACTATTGAGTTTGTAAGAACTACTAACCTATGAATAAGGAAGTAGTTCTTTATCATCGTTCGGTTCTGCTCAAATCCTAAACGATTTTGTCCCGACCTCTTATTTAAAACGTATCTTAACATTTTCAATTCATCTTAAAGGAGGTCCTACATGGAGTTATTACATTTAAAATATTTTACTTACGTTGCCGAGTATTTAAACTATACCGTAGCAGCACAAAAGTTATACATTAGCCAACCTGCACTTAGTATGACCATTAAAAAATTAGAAAATGAATTAAATACACAGTTATTTATTAAAAAAGGACGTAGCATTCAATTAACAGATAGTGGTCAACTTCTACTTGAGTCTGCGCATACTATTTTCAATGAATTAAGCCAAGTCACTGATATCATTCATGAAAATGAATCAATGCGTCTACATACTGTTCGTTTTGCTACATCTAGTAGTCGATTTATGATGACAATATTTGACCAATTTATTGATCAGTATCCAGATAATAACTTTAATATTGATATTATTAGTAACAGTGAAATGATTCAGAAATTATTGTTTCAACACATTCACTTTACATTAAATACGATGGCGCTGACTCATCCTCATATTCATTGTAAACAAATTATTACTGAAGATATTGTACTTACATATCCTAAATATTTAGATGGCCAACACATTGATTTACGTGATCCTGATTTGTATAAATCATTTTTATTTTCTTCTCAAAATACGGAATTTAATCGTATGTTTAAAGAAGTCTTGTCCTATAAACATATATCCGTCGATAATGAAAACTATGTAGACGATCACTTTATATCTTCAGTATTATCAAAACGAAACAACTTTTCCTTTCTTCCTATTTCATCATGTAGAGACCTCAACTTACCTTATATCGAAGATGAAGAGTTTATTTTCAATCAACCTATTTATCTTTCAACTTTAAAGGATATGACCCTCAATCCCGCAAACGAAGCCTTTTTCAAATTTATTGAAAACTATTTAATCGAACATGAAAGCTACTTTAAAATATAAAAATAATGGTGAATTAAAACAAATTGCCTCATGTCTGTTTCAATTCACCATTTTTATTATTTATTTTCTTTTACAGTGATATAACCTTCTATGATTATATTCGAGTGTCCCCCGATTTTTAAAGGCTGCTCTTGTTTTATATTAATTTTCCCATTTCTGCCGATACAACAACCTTGAGTATTGGTATATTCATTATCTTTTACTAAATCATATCGTTCAACCATCACTGCGACACAACCATTACCACTGCCACAAACTGGATCTTCATTCACCCCTTCATTAGGCGCAAAAGAACGAACTTCAAATTGAGCGTCGTCTTCAGAGTCATACGAACCAAATACGGTAACACCTGTCGTACCTGGATAAATAAACTGACGCATTAATTCAAATTTAGGCTGTAAATCCTTTACAATTTGTGCATCTTTCAATTGTAATGTTAACCATTCAGCACCTATATTCACCTTTTCAGCTCTTTTGATGTCTTGGTTTGTAATGTCTAAACTTTTAACAATACCGTCTAATTGTTCCACATCTATTTGAGAAACTTTTGGTTCAGGAAGACTAAAGAATGTTTTACCTTGATCTATATCTATTTTCACTAAACCAACGCCACTCTCTTGCATTAAATAATGCTCATGTTTCGGGATCATACCATTTTGCAATACCGCAAACGATGCCCCTACTGTGGGATGTCCTGCAAACGGCAGTTCATTATTAGGCGTAAAAATACGTAAACGATAATCTGCCAATTCATTGTCTGGCTGGCACACAAATGTCGTTTCAGATAGATTCGTCCATCTTGCAATATCTTGCATTTGTCGATCCGTTAAATAATCCGCTCCAAATACAACCGCTACAGGGTTCCCTTTATAATCATCATTCGCAAAAACATCCACTTGCATATATTTTAACTGTGTCATAACATCTCCACCTTAGACTTTTAATTAAACTCAGATTAGCAATATTATTAAATGATGTAAACGACCAATAATCGTGCTTTATGTTGTATAACGTATGTTAATATGTTTATCCTTTCCATTTAGTGATAAATATATACTATATATTCAAAAAGGAGCGATGCTTCATGGCTGAAGAAATTAAACAAGGCAATCAAAAATTTTATGTAGGTGACGATGAAAATAATGCACAAGCCGTTATTACCTTTAAATCTGTAGATAATAACGAAATTGATATTGATCATACTGGTGTTGCCGACGAACTTGGTGGCCAAGGCTTAGGTAAAAAATTAGTATATAAAGTTGTAGACTACGCACGTGAAAATAATTTAAAAATCATTGCATCTTGCCCATTTGCTAAAGCTGTTCTTGAAAAAGATGAACAAGTACAAGATGTATATTTAGGCTAATATTGAAAAACACTCAAATCGATGTGGGATAATGACGCTATTTGCATTATCCCACATCTTTTTTGAAAGTTTTACTTGAATATACTTTTTATACTTGTTATAATAAATATATTAAAAAGAAAAGCGGGGATTCAAAAATGGCATTTCATGACACTACTGCAACACAAATCACAAATATCAATTTAAACGTTAAAGACTTAGATACAATGATGACTTATTATACAAATATTCTTGGATTTAAAGTTATATCTCAAACAGAAGATAAAGCGGTTCTAGGTATTGGCAACAGCGGTCATACACTAACGATGAATGTGCTCAAAGATGGCAGACAACCTGCCGCTTCAGAAGCTGGTTTATTCCATATTGCTTATCTATTACCAACAGATACAGATTTAGCAAACTTTCTATACTTCGTAGCAAATAAAGGAATGCGTATCGGAGCAGGCGATCACCTTGTGAGCCAAGCCTTTTATTTCAACGACCCAGAAGGTAATGGTATTGAAGTATATAGCGACCGCCCAAGTGAAGGTTGGACTTGGAATGATGGCTTCGTCAAAATGGATACATTAGAAGTTGATGGTCCTAAATTATTATTAGAAAGAACCGAAGATGGTTGGGACGGCATGCCTGATAATGCTAAAATTGGACATCTTCATTTAAAAACACATCATATTGAAGAAGCTAAAGATTTTTATATTAACCAAATTGGGTTCCAACATATATCTAAATTACCTCAAGCCTTATTTATGTCTACCAATCAATATCATCATCATTTAGCAACTAACACTTGGCAATCAAGTAAAAAACGCGAAGATAATGACAATAGTTATGGCTTAACTGGCTTTGATATTTATAAACCAAATCAAACTGAAGAGACTTTAACTTCACCAGAGGGCTTGACTGTACACTTGCACTCAGATCAAACTAAAGTACCTCAAGCATAATAAAAAGGTAGGACACTTTGTCCTACCTTTTTTGTTATGCTTTATTGATTTTGATTAAATTGTTGTTCTGTTACTTCTTCATTTGCCCCTTGATTAAAGTGCTGTTGTCCGTTTTGCGGTTGAGCTTGATTAAATTGACCTTGTTGAGCATGTTAGTCTTGATATGGATTATAGTTGTGATTTGAATTGTGATTCATCATTGATACTTCTTCTGTCGCATGTCGTCTAACCTTTTCCTTATTTTCCTCAATCATCCCCGGAATAAGACAAGCATCAATAATGAGCCAGATAATTGTAGGAATACCGAATGTAAACACTGCTGTTACTAATGTTAAAATTAATAACCCTACTGCTGAGCCGGTCTTACCTAGATAAAAACGATGTCCCCCTAATCCACCTAAGAAAAACCATAAAATATACGCTACACTCGTTTGCTTAGACCGATTGGTCACTTGATTCTCGATATAATTCTTTTCTTCTAAATTCATAAATGTAATCTCCCATTAATTAGTATATTGCTTTTTAATTACTTCTAAACGATTAACAAATTGATCGATTAATTGTTGTGGTCCTAACATTCTTGCTAAGGGAGCTAATTGATAGGATATGTAAAATGCATCTAAATCGGTACAATTCACTTCTACGATTAACGTATCTTCACGTTCTTCAATCATACTTTGAATTGAAAATTGTTGCTTAAATTGTTCCCAAATTTGTTTATTAATTTCAAATGTGATAGGTGTCTTCGTATGAACATGATTAAAATGTGATTCTAATACATTGATATCGCTTATCGAACGTACAGAAATTGTTGATACTTCGTTTTTATATTCGTAAGTTAACCAATAGTCATAATGCATGTACATTAGAGATAATGGTTTGATTACAATTTTGTCGTTTTGACCCTCGATTTGAAATCTAACATTGCGTTGTTGTGTAATCGCCCTTTGTAAAGTCATTAATTGATATCCTGGCAATGATTCTTCTCTTACATTAAAATGATTTAACACTGACTTCAACACTTTCTGATTTTCTACATTTTGGCTATTAATTTCCCTCTCGAATAAGTTAAAAATTTCCTTGTGTAGTGTTGGTGTTAAACTTTTAATCTTAATCAATAAACTTATGAGTCGTAAGCTTTTTTGATTATATGCGTCATTAATTAACTGATATCCATTAAGACGTCGATTATAAATCACTTTTGTTTGTTGAAATCTCCAAAAATCACTTTCATAAAAAAATAAATTGATCGTATTTATATCTCTTTGAATGGATTTTGAACTCACATCTGTTAAGTCTGTTAAATCTGAGGTAAGCACAACATTTTCATTTATTAATCGAGTAAATAAATTGAGTACTCGGGTCGCTTTATCCAAAACAATCAACTCCTAGTAAAATTATAAGAAATGCTATGGACATATATTGTCTGTTTAATCTATTTTTCTAAAAAATGATATAAAAATGAGAGGAAAGTCGTGCTACTTGATTCTTTAAGAACAAAGTATGGCGACCATTCCTCTATATCATTCCATTTATTTCAATGATTGAAGTAATAATACTTATGCTTGTTGCTTAAATTTGCGGCTAATCAATAACACGGCACTACCGATGATGCCCAAAATACTACTTAACATAACACCGCTATTTGAAGTTTGTTGTCCAGTTTCTGGTAATGCAGTTGCTTGGCTTGATTGCTCTTGTTGTTGATGAGCATTAGCAACAGTTTGTGTTGTTGTTGACTGATGATTCATGTTTGTATTATTTTGGTCAGATTGTTGTATGTTGTTTTGTTCAGCGTCTTTAGGATAAACATATTTAATTGGCAATCCAGAATGTTCCGCATTATATTGCGATGCTTTAACACGTTGTAAATACTGCTGATACGTTTCATTACCTATTACTACACCTACACCTGAACCTGGTCCCCCACCAAATCCTTCAGTTTCACCTGTTCTATGTTCATTAAATTGCTTTTCCGTAAATACATAAATCGGTTGTTTTTGTTCTGCAGCATGTGCTTGTCCAGTTAACACACCTGTCGCTAAAACTGTTCCTGCTAGTGTTGTTGCAATTAATCCTTTTTTCATCATCCATGACCTCCATTTGTTTAATACGCTTACAGTTTAATCAATTCAGTGGTCATGTAATGTCCTTTTGTTCAAATTTATTTATTTTCTATTTTCTGTCTATATTCTCTCACTTTATCAAAGTCTTTATCATGTGCTTTTTCATAGCCTTCATGTCCATAAATCTCACTAATTACTTTTTTACCTTTATTCGTTTCACTAATATGCATAAACGCTTTACTTATTTTATCCTTCCAAGATGGGCTCATGTCACTTCTAGCTGAAATAGTATCATTCGGAATTTTGTCACTATGGTAAATGACTTTAGTATCTTGATATATTTGAGGATAATCTTTTTTCAAGTCTGCACGTGCATCTTGATATGTAGCAACTGCATCCACATCGTTATTTAATAACGCAATTAAAGCTTGATCGTAACCTTTGATTTGTTTCGTGTGAATGTCATTAAGCGAGACGCCTTTATCTTTTAAGCTTGCCAACGGGTATATATAGCCTGATGTCGATTCAACATCCTGTAGACCTACCTTTTTATGTTTTAAATCTTTTAAATCCTTCATATCACTATCTTTCTTAACTACAATTTGTGAGCGATAGTAATCAACAAGCTTATTCGTTTTATTACCTTTTTTGTCTACCAAATAGCCCTTAGATTTTAAAAGTACATCGGCAGCACCTTGATCATGTGCAATGGTATAAGACACGGGTGATATAAAGGCGACATCAACTTTTTTCGATTTTAGTGCTTCAACCATGGTATTGTAGTTCGTTGAAATATGTACTTTTACTGGAATGCCTAATTCTTTAGAGAGTAATTTTTGTAATGGTTTCACTTTTGCATTGAGTGTCTCGCTATGTTGAGATGGAACAAATTCTACGTTTAACACTTCGGGTTTATAATCTTTCTTTTGAGTTTGTTGTTTAGATTGACTACAACCAACCAGTATTAGTATTAACGATATAGACATTAATACTAATATAATCATTTTTTTCATTTTTCACTTTACTCCATAATCCATATTAATATATAAATATATTAATTGTATTATACATTATCATTAATTAAATATGTGCCATTATCAAAAATTTAACATTCGTTATTATTATCATTTTTAAAATATGAATAACCCTTTCATCAAAATAGATGAAAGGGTTGTCGAATAATTGATACTATGTCCTATTAATAAAGACCTTTTGTTTCGTTTGAAGTATCAATATAAATATTTTTAACTTGTTGATAGTTTTTAATAGCATCTTTGTATACTTCGCGACCAATACCAGATTTTTTATATCCACCGAATGGTGCACCTGCTGGAATTTGATTGTACGTATTAATCCAAATACGTCCTGTACGAATCGCTTTAGCTACATTTAATGCACGGTTTAAATTCGTTGTGAAGATACCGCCTGCAAGTCCATATTCAGAATCATTGGCAATTTGAATAGCTTCTTGTTCGTCTTCAAATTTCTCAACAACCACGACTGGACCAAAAATTTCTTCTTGAGCTAACTGGTGGCTATTATCATTTAATTCAATAATCGTCGGCTCGAAGAAGAAGCCTTTATCTCGACCATTATCAGTAAGTCTGTGACCACCTGTAAGAATCGTTGCATTTGGATCATCTTCAGCTAATTTCACATAGCTTTGAATTTTTTCCATTTGTTCTCCACCAGTTTGACTTCCCATTTTAATATCATCTGCAAATGGATCGCCAACTTTAATGTTTTCAAATGCTTCTTTTAATTTAGGTAACAATTTGTCATATACTGATGATTGAACGAGCAATCTAGAACCGGCACTACATACCTCACCTTGGTTGAATAAAATACCTAATTGCACACCTTCAATCACTTGATCAATATTTGCATCGTCAAAGATAATATTGGCACTCTTACCACCAAGTTCTAATGTTGTAGGCACAATACGTTCTGCACCTGCTTTTGCTACGCCGTAACCTACATCTGTAGAACCAGTGAATGACAATTTATCAACACCTTCATGATTGAAAATCGCGTCACCTGATTCAGAACCTTTACCAGTTAATACATTGACGACACCTTTAGGTAATACGTCTTGGAAGATTTTAGCTAATTCAATTAATGTTAATGGCGTTGAAGATGATGGTTGAATCACAACAGTATTACCTGCTGCAAGTGCTGGACCTAACTTCCATGAAGCTAATAAAATTGGGAAGTTCCATGCCACAACGGCACCTACAACACCTACAGGTTCATGCACAACTAAACTCATCGTATTATGATCTATTTCATTCACTGAACCTTCGTCAGTTGTTAACACACTTGCAAAGTATTTAAATTGATTTGCTGCCATTGGTACATCAATCGTTGATGTTTCTCTATACGGTTTACCATTTTGTAATGATTCAATTGTCGCGAATCGTTCTGCATTCTCATGAATTTTACGACTAATTTCTAGTAAATAGTCTGCACGTTCTTCTTTTGAAATTTTACTCCAACTATCAAATGCGTTTGTAGCCGCTTCAACTGCTTTATCCACATCTTTTTTACTTGCTTTTGCGACTTCTGCTAAGTCTTCACCATTTGCTGGGTTAGTAACTTTTATTGTTTCTCCTGTTTCACTTTGTTGGAATTCATTGTTAATAAATAATCCGTAACGCTCATCGATATAATCTCTTACGTTAATATTTGCCATAGTATCCCTTCCTTTTTTAATTTGATTTGAAATACTTTCGGAAATGTAAACGTTTACTTTTTCTTATTAACATTGTAACGGCTTCAATTATGAAAATAAAACAAGATGCTCATTGTTTCAAAATTTGAATCAAAAAAGACTTCTTATACTATAAAAATCATAGTTTAATAAGCCATTATCTATTTTTTAATTAATCCATTCAACTACATCATCTTGTGTTTGACGAACTTTACCGTGAGGTGGTTCTCCTGCTCGATAACCAAAGGCTGCCATAACTGAAATGCCGAAGTTTTCAGCGTCTAAAATACCTTCATCTGATAAGATTTGAGTCACTGTATCTACATCAAACCCTTCAATTGGACATGAATCTATACCTAATAAAGCTGCACTTGTCATCATATTACCCAAGGCAATATATGTTTGTTTACAAGTCCAGTCATATAATGTACGTTCGTTATCATTGATATGGAATTCTGTTTGGAAGTCATCATACTTTTGATACACTGCAGGGATTGTACTCTCTTCATATCCTTTAACATTTTTCACTAAATTTTGTACGTATGGTGATTGAGATGTCACATTTTTACGTGCAAAAATAAGCACGAAATGGCTAGCGGAATCTAATTGTTTTTGAGCACCCCAACTATGTGGTTTTAACTTATCTCGAAGCGTTTTACTTTGAACAACTACAAATTTCCAAGGTTCTAAACCTAATGAACTTGGAGATAATCTACCTGCTTCTAATATTGTTTCAAAATCTTCATTTGAAATCGTTTTAGATGCATCAAATTGTTTTGTTGCGTGTCTAAAATGAAATGCATCGATGATTGTTTGATTCATATCGTTCACTTATATTGCCTCCTATTTATTTCTTTATACTATAAATTATAGCTTACTTGACCTTTCCAAAAAAATATTTGAACTGAATCGATGTGTCTTAATTATTTATAAATTAAGAAAATGTAACATCTTAATCCTTAATTCATCTTATTTAAAAGAAAAGTTAATATTTCTCTTGATTTGTGAAAAGTTCCACAATATAATGTGGATGTAAGTTCCAGTCTTACTAATAAATAATTAGATATTTTTAGATTTCTTATATTTTAGAAATGAGGTAAACAATTATGACAAGAATTATGTTTTTCGGTACGAGAGAATACGAAAAGGATATGGCATTAAACTGGGGTAAAAAAAATAATATTGAAGTCACTACATCACCTGAGTTATTAAGTAAAGAAACAGTTGATCAACTTAAAGATTATGATGGTGTTACTACAATGCAATTCGGTAAACTTGAAGAAGAAGTTTATCCAAAACTAGAAGCATATGGTATTAAGCAAATTGCACAACGTACTGCTGGCTTTGATATGTACGATTTAGAATTGGCTAAAAAGCACGATATCATTATTTCAAACGTGCCTAGCTATTCACCTGAAACGATTGCAGAATACTCTGTATCTATCGCATTACAATTAGTACGTAAATTCCCTGCAATTGAAAAGCGCGTACAAAATCATAATTTTACTTGGGCAGCGCCTATTATGTCACGTCCAGTTAAAAATATGACTGTAGCCATTATTGGTACTGGTCGAATCGGTGCGGCAACGGCTAAAATTTATGCTGGTTTTGGAGCTAAAGTCGTGGGTTATGATGCTTATCCAAATGAATCATTAGACTTCATTGAATATCAATCATCTGTTGAAGAAGCTATTAATGGTGCTGATATTATTTCATTACATGTACCAGCTAATAAAGAAAGTTATCACTTGTTCGACAAAGCAATGTTTTCTAAAGTCAAAGAAGGGGCAGTACTTGTAAATGCCGCTCGTGGTGCTGTGATCAACACACCTGATTTGATCGATGCTGTTAATCACGGCCCATTATACGGTGCAGCTATTGATACTTATGAATTTGAAGCACCTTATTTCACATTTGATTGGACAAATAAAAAAATTGAAGATGACACATTATTAGAACTCATCGACAATGAAAATATTTTAGTTACGCCTCACATTGCATTCTTCTCTGATGAAGCTGTACAAAACCTTGTTGAAGGCGGTTTAAATGCATCACTATCTGTTATTAATACAGGCACTTGTGAAACACGATTAAACTAAAATCACATATCAAAGACGCGTTGTAGTGATCCAAACCGATGATCAACACAACGCGTCTTTGATTATTTAAGATTAAGTACTACATTTTCAATTGTAGTTAATACCCCTTGGTCATCATTACTTGGCGCGACATCATAAGCTATATCAAACAACGTTTTATCCTGACTATTTTTCATCACATAACTATATTTAGCCAATTCTAACATATCCTTGTCATTATTCGCATCGCCAAATACCATCAGTTCTGAGGGTTGCATTTCCCATACATCCAATAGTCTGGCCAATGCTTGCCCCTTTGTCATATTGGGCATAATGATATCGATACTATCATGTCCACTCGATACTAACTTAATTGTATTTGGAAAACGTGCTTTTAGTTCATCATCTAAATGCGGATGTGTTTGCCTATTAATATTTAACGCGATTTTTACAAATTCATCTTCAGGTAAATCTTCTAACTGCGTAATTTCATTTAATTGATGATAGTAGAATCGTGTATCATCTTTAAATGCTTCCGGTGTATCTTCTAAAATATAAGCACTTTCTAATCCACAGATTACCATTTGATCAATCTGTCTATCTTTATGTAAATAATCAATCACATCTTGATAATCTTGATGATTAAAACTGCGATATTGATATAATGTATCTCCTTTATAAATGACAGCACCATTTTCTGAGATAAAGAACATATCTCTTTCCCCAAATATCGACTTCAATTTAGCATATTGGTTACCACTCGCAGCTATAAATTCAATACCTTGTTCTTTCAACGCTTTAAATACGTGTTCGAATCGTTCATAATCATATTGCTTATTTGAATCTAAAAATGTCCCATCCATATCGACTGCAATTGCCTTAATCACGTGTAATCCCCCTCATCCAATCTTTACGTTCATTATAGACAACTATTCATTAGTGATGAAGAATCACGGTACAACCTGAAACTATATTCAAACTTTGAAATTTCTTTCACAGACAAAAAATAACAAAAAACTGAGACACCATTTGTTGATGTCCCAGTTTATACTAATTAGCTTAATTAATTTGTTTAGCTACAAATATTTTACGTTTCTCCCAAACGCCAGTATCTTTATTATAATCATCACAAGTAATTAATGTTAATTGATTTTTCTCACCTTTATGTTCGTTTAAAACTTTAACATCAGATGGATCGACATTACGGATACTAGTCATTTTATATTTTCGAGTTTCATTGCCTACTTTGAAGTAGACTTTACTTCCTTTTTTAGCAGCTTTTAAATTCGTAAACTGATAATGTGGGCGATCGGTAAATGTATGTCCTGCAATAGAAATGTTTTGATCTGTTAATGATTCGTTACCTTCAGCAAAACTTACACCACGATTTAATTGTTCTGGTGTTGCAGGTCCAGGGTAAACAGGTTCTTCAATTTCTGCATCTGGCACTTTAATATAGCCTGCCATCTTTGATTTATCTTTAGGGATTTCAGGTGCTTTATCCTTAGATTGACTACTATCTTTACTTTCTTTTTTGTCATAATTTTCGATTTTATCGTTATTATCCTTCTCATGTAGATAATTATCTATATGTGGTTTAGCAAATAAGTAAATTGCTACTAATATTAATACAACACCAACTATAGTCAGTAATCGATTGGTCCATTTCTTCATATATGTTACTCCTTTAGTTAAATACAATGAATATCATTTCAGATTTAGCTATTTCTATATTTTGATATCAGTATATCATTAAATATTCATATTACATAATCTTTGAATAAAGTATTGAATTCATTGAATGATGTAAAATCCATTAAAGATAATGATTAGGTTATCATTATGTATGTCTTGTTTTTAGTTATAAATTAGTATCTAATAATGAGTGAGGTGAAGCACATGATAAGACAAGCACAACAATCATATTTAACTTCTATTCTAGACATCTATAATGATGCTATTATCAATACGACTGCAGTATATACGTATCAGCCAACTAATATTGAAGAAAGGCAAGCATGGTTTAATCATAAACAACAAAATGGTGACCCTATTTTTGTATTTGAAAAAGATGATATCGTTCAGGGATTTGCGACATATGGTCAGTTTAGAGATTGGCCAGCTTATTTATATACCATCGAACATTCAATTTATGTCCATCCTAAATATAGGCATCTTGGTATTGCGTCACAATTATTAATTAAACTGATTGAAGAAGCTAAAGATAATAACTTTCGTACATTGATAGCAGGTATAGATGCATCTAATACAGGCAGTATTAAATTGCATGAAAAATTTGGCTTCAGTCACTCTGGCACAATCAAATATGCTGGGTACAAATTTGACCAATGGCTCGATCTTACTTTTTATCAACTCGATTTATACAATATAAAAAGAGATTAAGTAGGAATTGACTTCCATGACTTAATCTCATTGATTACCTCTGTTTTCAATAACAAAACGAATATAGTAAAACATGAACACAATGATCATACTTAGCGATAATGATTTGAATAATAAATTCACCCAAGTTCCCTCTGTCGTCCACAAATACGTTATCGTTGTGTTAATGATGAATGCTATAAAAATTAATGTTAATCTTAGCATTGCATCAGCCCCTTTTAAATTATTTTAGTGATAGGGCTGAACTTTTGCAATGAATTTTTTTAATTTTTAGAAAAATAAATTTATTACTTTCCTGCTCATTAACTCTATTATATGAAAAAAAGCACTCAAGAGCTTATACTCTTAAGTGCTTTTAATCATACACAATATTATTTATTTTTCACCATATCTTCGGCTTCACCAAAGATTTTACGTTTAATTTCTTCACCAGTTGGTGTACCTGCTAGACCACCTAAACCAGTTTCACGTAATGATGCTGGTAAGTTTCTACCGATTTTATCCATAGCACTGATAACTTCATCAACAGGAATTCTACTTTCTACACCCGCTAATGCAAGGTCTGCTGAAATTAATGCATTGCCTGATCCAATTGCATTACGCATAACACATGGAATTTCAACTAAACCTGCAACTGGGTCACATACTAGACCTAGTAAGTTACTAATTGCTAAAGCCATAGCGTGACCTGAAGCTTCCGGAGATCCACCGAAGATGGATACTGCTGCAGCTGCTGCCATTGCTGATGCTGAACCAACCTCAGCTTGGCAACCACCTGTTGCACCAGCCACACTTGCATTATTGGCTACGACTCTTCCGAATAATGCTGCTGTGAATAAGAAATCAATCATTTGATCTTCTGTAATGTCATGTGTTTTTTCTAATTTGAATAATACGCCTGGGATCGTACCTGAGGAACCAGCTGTTGGAGTGGCACAAATAATACCCATTGCTGCGTTAACTTCATTTGTAGCAACTGCACCTTTAACCGCTTCAATCATTTCATGTCCCGATAGCGCATGATTATTTTCATTATAGTCACGAAGTTTTGCTGCGTCATGTCCTGTATAGCCAGTTACACTTTCTACACCTTCGCCCGTAGTACCTTTAACAACAGCATCTCTCATAACATCTAAGTTTTGTTTCATGTTGGCACGTACTTCATCACGTGTAAGACCTTTAAGTTCCATTTCTTCTTGGATCATGATATCTGCAAATGCCATATCTTTTTCTACTGCATAATCTATTGTTTCTCTAATTGAATCAAACATCTTGAATCCCCCTTAATTAATATAGGAAACGTTAAAATCACTGTATTTTTCTCTAATTTTGTCTAATGCTGATTCTTTGATTGATTTATTTAATGGTAGAACCACTAAACTTTTATCATCATTAAATTGTGTTAATTCATCTTTATATTCAATTTCCATATCGTTTAAGTCATTAATCAAATGGTTGATTTGTGCTTTATCGGCTGGACCATCGACTTCTAAAATAGGTAAACCATGGTTCATTTCTACTTCCAGTCCATTCACATGGATACCTTTTAGTTTGATTGTTCCGCCACCAATTGAAATACCAATGACTTCGATATGACGTCCATTTGCATCATCAGCTTTAATGTAGGCACAGTTTGGATGTTGTCCAATACTTTCACCTTCATCTTCAATAATTTCAACAGCGATGCCTTCGTCTTTAGCGATGTCTAATGCTGATTTAATTCTGTTATCAAATGTACTGTAGCCCATTGCACCACCAACTACAGCGACGTCTGTTCCGTGTCCTTGATGTGTTTTAGCAAATGATTCATAATAACGAATTTCTAAACTTTTAGGCACATCACCTAAAACAGCTCTTGCTGAGTTACCGATTTTTACTGCTCCAGCTGTATGAGAACTTGACGGTCCCATCATTACTGGACCAATAATATCGAATGCACTTTGATAATCATAGCTTTTAGCCATCATTAAACACTCTCCTTAACTTGGTTCTTTCTGCTCGGTACATTTAAACTTAAGTTCATTAAGTTAAATTTCTTGATAATTGTACTCATGATGAATGCCAATATGATACTTACAATAGCAACAATGACAATTGTAATAATTGCTTTCATTGGTTCATTAAATCCGAATAAGACAATCGCGCCGGCAATTGGTGTGGCCATACCTTTTACGCCGATCACTACGCCCATAAATGTTACGATACAAGCATTTACCATTCCAATTAATGCATTCGTTCCATATAGTTGTACTGGATATTGAGCAATTAAATCAATTTGTGTTAATGGTTCGATACCTACTGCAAATGCTTTAGATTTACCACCAATGTGTAATCGACTAAATAAGACATAATTGACGAATGAACTTCCCATACATGTCATTGCACCGATTGCCATTGGTACTCCTGTTAAACCTAATAAGCTTGTTAATACCATTGAACTTAATGGTGTCATACCTGTTACTGGTATAACTAGTCCTAAGATGATTGCTAGTGCATAAGGGTTATTGTCGCCAACTGAAGTAACCGCACTACCAATTTGTTTAAGTGTCGCCATAACTCCTGGTGTAATCACGCTTGCTAAACCAAATGTAATTGCTGGAGCCAATAAAATAACAACAATTAAATCTAGTCCTTCTGGAACTTTTTTCTCTATTAATTTAATTCCAAAAGCTACAATATACGCTGCAATAAATGCTGGTAATAGTTTAAAATCATGTAGTACTAAACCAACGATAACTGCAAACACTGGAGATACGCCTAAGTTTAAACAAGTAAGTATCCCTACTGCTATACCACTTAAACTACCTGCTAAATCACCGATTTCTTGTAAAAATTTGATGTGGAATACGCCACCAATTGCATAACTTAAAAACGCTTGAGGTAAAAACGTTGCACAAGCAGCCCCCGATAAAGCTTGTAATCCTTGTTTACCGTAAGGTGCAAATTTTAAGAATAGCGTCATGATGATAAGTACTAGTACAAGTGTACCCACTCCTAAGATAATATTCATTTCCCCAAAACCTCACTTTTTTATTTTTAGGCCATAGTTATCGTACACCCTTAAGAAAGCGATTTCAATAATTAAAAAGATTTAAATAAGACTAAATTGTGAAATGTTTCACGAATTAATTGTATTATTCATATTTAAAATGCAAATATACATTTTATAAGTAATTTCCCTTTTTCGTTGTATTCTACATGAAAAATTCCTAAAATGTAAACTTACTCTTTTTAACTATATTCTCTCAAACATTTTGACGACCTATCTATTCTAACGCTTATACACTCATTTTGTAACAAATCGCTCACAATTTTTTAGGGTTTCTTACTATAAATTTGTGTAAGAAACCCATAAATATGAATGTTAATTATTTTAGTGAGTTTCTACATCTATATACTTTAATGTTTTTGAGTTTATTCAATTACTGTAATCCCTTAACTATTTCAAGATTGTCATCATATGGAGGTCCTCTTCCCCTATTTATATCATATGTCATATTCGGATGCTCCTCTCTGGCAAATTAAGGATCCTTTTGTAGAAGTTTAAGGATAGTGGTTGTTGGAATGGTATTTAAAAATTTTAGATTTAAATTTAAAGATGTGAATGTTTATTAAATAGCTTGAGCAGAAAGAATAATTTTTTAATGTGGATAGAAAATTGTTACTGAGTTAAAAATTGAGTGGTGTAAAAGCAGTTATAATACTGAGTTTGTAAGTGATAAAAAGGAGTCTATTTAAGTTGATTGATACGATTTTCGAGGAATAATGTAGTTTTAAAATAAAACGAAGTATTTTTATATGTATATTAAACGATTTTAAATTAATTTTGTCAAAATAAAATTTCAGATTTTTCTAATAATTAGACAACATGCTCCTTTAGTATAAAAAAATAGTAGATTGGAAGCCTTCTATTTGTTCCAATCTACTTCACATTTATTTAATAAGTTTAGCCGTAATATCTTTAGTATGTGTGTAAATGTCTTTATAAATATTATGATAATATTCGTATTGTTTATGCTTATCCATATTAGGTTTAAATATATTTTCTACTTTAATAAAATCATTAACGCAATCTTCAAATGATTGATACCAACCTAGACCGTATGCAGCAATGATAGCTGCGCCCATACTAGGACCTTCTTCATGTTTTAGTTTCTTAACTGATGTATTAAAAACATCTGCTTGTAATTGCAACCAAAAATCACTTTTCGCACCGCCACCAATAGAAATGACGGTATTGATCTCATTGCCTGCTTGTCGAATCAGTTGTATAGAATCATATAATGAATACGTAATACCTTCAATCACTGCTCTAACGAAATCAGCTTTCGTATGTTGCCCACTTATCCCTATAAAACTACCTCGAATCAATGCATCTCCGTGAGGTGTACGCTCACCGGCTAAGTACGGTGCAAATAGTAAACCATTCGCGCCTATCGTGGATTGTCCTGCCCACTGTATTAGCTGGTCAAAGCTTTCTTCTTCGAAAAAGGTGTTTTTTAACCAATTTAAACTATATCCAGCTGCTAAAGTTACACCCATCGCATAGTATGTTTCTGGTATCGCATGATTAAAGAAATGGAGGTTATCATCATATTCTGTCACACTTTGATGTTCGACATTTAATATCACACCTGATGTTCCAATACTACATAAAGTCTCTTTATCATGTATCACACCGGCTCCTATTGCTCCACAAGCATTATCACCACCACCTGCAAATGTGGCTACATCTTCATTTAACCCAAGCTCCTCAGCAATCGAAGGCAAAATGTTTCCTGTAAAAGCATGTGAAGCGACAAGTGACGGATAAATATCCCCCATTTCAAATGTATCTCCCAAATCTTTAGTCCATTGATTTGTCTTTGGACTCAATAATAATGTACTTGCTGCATCACTATATTCCATGTGTATGTTACCTGTAAGACGATAACGCAAATAATCTTTCGGTAACATAAAGTAATCTACATTTTTCCATATGTTAGGCTCATGTTGTTGTACCCAAAGCATTTTAGGTAAAGTAAACCCTTCTAAAACTGGATTTTCATTAACTCTATGACCGAATTTATCGATGATTTGTCGACATTGTTCAGAGTTTCTAGTGTCATTCCACAGAATTGCATTACGCAAGACATGTCCATCTTTATCAACAATGACTAAACCATGCATTTGTCCTGAAATTGACATACCTTTGACGTCATAATCTTTCATTTTAGACGATGACATTAATGCTATAATTGCTTTTTTAGTGGCTTGGAACCAATCTTCAGGATCTTGCTCACTATATCCACTTTGCTCTTGGATTAATGATAATGATGCATTCTTAGATTCAATAACGTCCCCTTGTTGATTAACAGCTATTACTTTGATTGAACTTGTTCCTAAATCGATACCTAATACGACTTCTTTCAAATGGCACACTTCCTTTATCTATAATCATTTGTCCATTATGATATTCATCAACATATGTCGGTCTTATTACTACCTTATTTCATTACTCATCACTATCTTAATATACACCTTTCATACTGTCTATTTTATCCTTTTTATGATTATTTCTATATTTACAGGGTAGTGTTGTAAATATTAAATACTTAAAGGAATGAAACATGATGACCAATCAATATAAAGATAATCAATCACAATCTTATTCTCAATTACATCAAATTGCCCAAGGCCTTTATGCGACACCAACAACTCAATTACCGTTTGATCCTCGTTTTGAATTCAAATCATTTATTTTAGAACGTAATGGTGAAAATATCATCATCTATCACTCTGGTCATTTAAAAGACGTACAACCAGACATAAAAAAATTGGGAGGTGCTGCTAAAGTTTTAATGAATCATGATCATGAATCTTTAGGTGGTCCTAATCAACTTGATATACCATATGTCATACACCAAGATGATGCTAAGGCCCTCACAAGTTCAATAACAATTCACGATTATTTTAATGAACGCCAAATGTTATATGACGATTTAGAAGTGATTCCTACACCAGGACACACCCCTGGCACGACGATGTTTCTATGGGATAACGGTGAGCATCGTTATTTATTTACTGGCGACTTCCTATGTTTTGAAGGTGACACATGGCGTACTGTTATATTAGGTTCCAGTGATATAGAAAGCTCGATTCAAAGCCTTGAATTGATCAAATCCTTAGACTTTGATGTACTCGTACCATGGGTTTCTATCAAAGAAGGTCCGGTCGCTTATTTTGTAGAAAATGATGATGAAATACAACGACAAATTCAAAATATTATTGACCGTGTTCGTAATGGAGAAAATAGTTAACATTAAAAAGACGTGAGGCCTTTGCCTCACGTCTTTTAATGATATTGCCTTATCTGTTACCAACGTCAGATCCGACGTCTACTTTTTTGTTTTTCTTATCATACACAGCGCCTTGCACACTACCAAAATTTGGATCGTTACGCTTTTCTTTCACAGCATATCCCAAACTCTTGAAGATCTCTAAATCTTTATCGTCTATTGCGTTTTCATAGTAAATCGTACCACCATCATTATAGAAACGTGGTTTATCTACTGCTTCTTGTAACGTACCGTCACCTCTTAAATAATCGACTATGACTTCATTTAACATCGTTGGAATCTTATTACCACCTGGTGTACCGATACCCATATAGAAGTCGGTACCAACGATGATAGATGGTGAAATAAATGAGCGTGGTGCTTTATGTTTGTCACCATAGTTTGGACTCGATGGTGATTTAGAGAAGTCGCCTAATGAGTTATTCATATAGAAGCCTTCTTTCATAAAGTCACCTGAACCAAAGTAACTTGATAACGTATTTGTTGTACTTGCAACTTTACCTTGTTTATCAATCACAACAAAGTGTGTTGTACTTGTGTTATCTGTTTGGATAGGGTTGAAATCACTACCACCTTCAGCTGCAGTACCTACATTGACTTTATTGAGTTCGCCAAGTAAGTATTCATCAGATAAATGTTCTTCACTACTTGGTTCTGTACCATTTACAATATCGCGGTTACTATACATAACATCACGTGATTCCAAGATACCTTTAATATAGCTATTTCGATCAGCAGTATCTTGATTTTCTTTTTCGTCAATTTTCAGACCTTGTAATGTTAATGTTCCACCTAGTGGATTTGATGCCGAATAAACTTTGTTACCTAAATAATCTGTACTTACAGGTTCTTTCTTTTCAGTCTTAAATGTCGTAAAGTCTTTTTCAGTTAGTTTATTATCTAATTGTTTAGATACGCTTTTACCTATATCTTTATAGAAATAATCAGGACCTTTATCACGTATTTTTTTCAATGTATTAGCAAGTTTTTCTTGTTTCACTACATCGCCTTCACGCAATGTTTGTTTACCTTTAAAGAATGGAGAATTACGATCAATTTTAGAACCATATATTTTCAAGCTACGCTCTAACTCTGAATCGACTTCAAATCCATCTTCGGCAAGTGGAATAACGTAATCAAAGAGTTTCTTCTCATCCATCTTACCTTCTTTTTCATGCATATCATGCATCCCTCTTACAAAACCAGGGGTACCGATTTTATCACCTTGTTTAAAGTTATAAGAAGAATAGGTTTTATATTCGTATAAGTTTGGTACTTGGCCATCTTTACCATCGTAAGTTAGTGTTGCGCCACCGCCACCTAATCCAGATGAGTGTGGCTCTGTTACTGCTAATGCGTATGACACTGCAAATGCTGCGTCTGTTGCATTACCACCATCTTCTATTACCTTTTCACCTATTTTAGTAGCAATTGCATTATTGGATGCAACCCCATAATTTTTAGTTCCTGTTTTTTTATGATTAGCTATTTTATTTTCATATAGCTTATCTTTATCTACCTTTTCATCTGAGGTGAAATAATAAAAGACGAACGAAATAATAATGGTAATAATTAAAATGACAGTCAAGGTTGCTTTATTGTATATGTTCATTCCTAACTGGCCCCTTTTGAAAGATATTGCTGTTCTCCATTTTTCAGTTCTTGTTGTTCATAACTATCTAAACCTTCATTCGCTCTTGCAAATATGACGAGTAGGAAAATGATGACGACTATAATAATGACAGTAATGGGTAGCCAATGCTTTTTAATATTCAAATGTATAACCTCCATCGTCAGCTTTTTTAAGATTGATTGACTGATCTTTAATATTATTATGGAAACGTTTATGGTCCATCTTATTCATATCATCTTGTGAGATTTTACCGTCTTTAGATTGTATTGGTGTAAGATGGAACTTATGTTTTTTACCTTTCCAATCATCTTGAACAACCATACCTTTTTGGTTTTTGGATAGGAAATCGTCTGATGTTGTATTTCCTAGGCTATAAAAAATGGGTGTATTGTTATATTTTTCAACTTTTTGAATGACTGAATTGTGACCGATAATAACATCAGCACCTGCTTTTGATAACGCATGTGCATATTCTCTTTGACGGTCAGTAACATTTCTTTCATTAGGGATACCCCAGTCTACATTAACAACGACATAATCATTGTTCTCTTTTAACTTTTTGATTAACGGATAAAAAATATCTGGATCTAAACTAATAGACGTCGTATTTTTAAGTGGCTCTGCATAATTAGATTCAACATCTGTAAAGGATACATTCGCAATTTTCTTACCTTTAATATTTTGTTGAATTGTTTTACTGTTTATAGGATTTGAACCATTACCAGTTAAAAAGTTGTATCCCGCTTGTGATTCTACTTTCTCCATTAAGTCTCTAGCAGTAATGTTGTCGGTATTTTGGTTAATTAAATTGACACTTTTAATATTCTGCTTCTTTAAGAACATGATATTTTCTAAATTCTTTTCAATTTCTTTCTTAGGATCATTTGAAAAGTCATTAACTAAAAGCGATGCTGTTGAGAAATCACTATTTTTTAACGGATCTTGTAAACCAGCAAAGACACTATTGAGATTATTTTGTCGAATATGTTTATTTAATGTAATATTGCCTAAATATGTCATTCGGATACTACTTGGATCTTTCGCATCACTCTTAACTGGTACTACTTTGACCGCGCGAATAGCGAAGACTATTAATACTAAAGCGATAAGTAGGACGATGGCTGTATACAATGTATTTCTACGCTTATGCCGTTTAGATTGTTTGAGCAACCATTCGCTTGGCGTTAATCGTTTTTTCTTTTTCATTGTTATTACGCGCTCCTTGTTCTTGATTAATTAATAAAACTGTATAAGAACAAGATGACATATGTAATACATGTTAATAACATTGTAGATGATAATGTTATTACAACACCTTGTTTTTGAATTGTGTTAGCGATGATACCAGGAATTACTACCCCAATACCGGAAACTTCGACCATTTCAAATGGGGTCAATGGATAAATCAAATCAAATATAAACTTCAATACCATACCTGTTAGAATCATGGCTGCGAACTTTCTTCTACCATATAAAATAACCCATTTACTAATACCGTTATTTACAATGAAGAATGTTAAACAACTAATTATAAGTACTGATAAAAGCATGATGGGTTGATCAAAAATTAAAGCTAAATAACCTGGTACAACCAGTCCTGCAGGGTTAATACCAAATTTCTCAGCAAAAATAAGACTGAGAACGACACCTACAAATAAGGAGAAATATAATTCTGAACCTATCATTTTATTCTATCCCTTCTATGAATTCCGCTATTCTTCCACCTGGGCCGTGGATATTACCTACACAAAAGACAAGTGCATTGTCAGATTCTTTCATAATAGCTTTTTCAATTTCTGTAAAATCTTGTCCTTCAAAGTTCAAATATCTCTTGTCTGGTAAACGATGCATTAAATCTGACACCATCTGAGTACTTTTTCCGGTACAAATCAACGTATCGTAATCAATATCTTCTAAGAAATTATCAACAAATAGTTGTGTTCTATCGATTCTGTCAGAACGACAATTTAAAATGACCACTTTTTTCGTATATGGATAATTGTATGATTCCACTTTATTTAAAATGGCCTTAGTGGATTGTGGTTCGTTGGCAGCAAATGCATTAACAAATACATTTTTAGTATTATTAGCATGGAAGTATTTAATCCTCACTGCTCCTGGATCTGCTGGCGCATTTAACATACCTTCTAAGGCTGTCTCACTATCAATGCCTACTGCTTGAGCAATGCCTAACACAATGGCTACATTATCTGGAAAGACTAAATAATCAAACTTTCTTAAGTAAGACTCTGGTATTTGCTCTTTGTCCACCACGATTAATTCAGTTTTACGCTTTTTAGCTTCTTTAGCGAAAAATTCTGTAAATTCATCTTTCATTACAACTAATTTACCTTTATATGGAATCGTTGCTGTAAATGATTGGGCAACATCCTGCAATGTTGGACCTAGCACATCCATGTGGTCTTCCATAACATTGACAATAACGCCAATATTCGCTTTAACTAAGTCCTTTTGGAAAGTAATTTGATAATCTGGATTAACAGCCATACATTCGTTAACAAGTGCATTCGCTTTTTGTTTAACAACTTTACGGATGATATCACGTTGCTCACCAATGTTGGCGCCTTGAGGTTTTCTAATCACTGGGTACTCTTTTTGGGTAAACCAGTACATCATTCTTGCGTCAGTTCCTGTTGTCTTCCCTATGACTCTATAGTGGTCTTCTCTAAGCACACTATATGCCATTCGAGTTATGGTTGATTTACCTCGAATACCATTAATGTTGATTCGTATAGGGATTTTCTTAAGTCGATTCGCATGGCGATTTTTCTCCTTAATGCCTAGCCATAGAATCAACACGACACATACTATTATGAGAATCACGCTGTAATCCCTCTCTTTTCTATGTATATTGAATTGTGAATGGAACAATACATGTAGAATTACATTTAAATAAAATTTAGATAAATACAAATTATTCAAACGTTTCCATCACTATAAAGTCTATAAAAACCATTAATTAAAAGTCAATATGTTTTAAATATTAGCTTAAAATTCTTAGTCAAAAATGCTTAATCTACTACTTACTAGTAGTAGCCTATCATTTGGTTGTTGATTCAGTTTTAATTCTTTTAACCAAAGATTAAAAATTTGTAAAGGAATGTAAAGATGCGATTCCTGATTTAACAGATAAACTTACATTATTAGTAATATCCATAGTTAGACGTATTTGTGCCAACGTCTAATTAAGTCATATATTTTTTACTAGGAATTTACACTATCTTAAAAATTAAATGTTACATTAAGAGTGTAGTTACTCAGACCTTAGGAGGAGAAGAATGGAAAAGTCAGTTAAATTCGCTATCGGTATTTATTTGGCGATTATCTTAATTGTGACAACTTTATACTTATCATTCATTCTAATTGGGAGTTTACAAGGGAAAGACATGACTAATTCTGTATTAGATACAGATCATACGAAGATCAACAATAAAACTCGTAATAGCGATGAAGCCGTCAATACTTCTCTAAAAAATGAAGAAGCTTCATCAAAATCTCATTCATATACAACAACAAATTATAAAAATGTAGATACAAATGACAAGAGTAAGCATCAAAATGAACATATAGATAACAAAACAGCGAATTCAAATTATCAAACATATTGATAAATGAATTCGCTGTTATATTCCAAACAAACCCTAGCGAAAATAATTTAATTTAGCATAGGGTTATTTTTTTATGATGTCTTGAAGTTGCTTTAAGAAACGCTCGCGTTCTGGTAACGGAAAAATAGGATAAACATGAAACAGATTATAGCCTTGTATAAAGTCATGTGCAATGCCTTTTTCGTTGAGCATATGAGAGAGTTTGAGTGCATCTGGATACAATGTTTCTTTGGTACCAATCACAATCGTAATGTGACCTAGACCTTCTATATCCCCATTCATAGGTGAGATTCTATAATCCTCTAAAGGCGTATCGCCTGCCCATAATGTAGCTAAATATTTACTACCTTCTATACCTAACATAGGGTCTTCTTGCTCATACTTCTTGGCTTCTGGATTACTAAATGTAGCATCTAATACAGGTGATAAAAGTACAATATGTCCTGGTTGTGTTAATTGCTTTTCTTTTAACGATTGTGCAAATGATAAAGCAATTTGACCACCAGCAGAATCACCCATTATCACAATTTGTTTAGCATCATCAACTTTATTAAGTAAATGTTGGTATAAATGATGTAACAATATATCTGTTGTCACATAATCTCTATGTGGTACTTTCGGATAGATTGGCATTACAACTTTTGCATTTAACGATTCTGCAAGTAAATCGATAAATTCGAAGTGATACGGTAATGGATCTTGAAACCAAGCACCACCGTGTATATATAATACCGTTTTTTGTTTACGGTCACTTTGATCATTAACAATATAAACTAGTGAGCCATAATAATCTTTTATCTTCACATGATGTTTAAATTCATACGATGTACCGCCATATTTACCTGCTGTCTCATCTTTAGTTCGTTCAAGTGCTTTTTTCGCACCTTCAACATTATCAAATGACTTTTTCATGCCGTTCAATCGCATCATTTTCTCCTGTACAAAACTACGGTAACTTCTTTTTTCTTTTACTTTAGCAAAAAATATACTTCCTAATACAGTTGAGCTAATTACAGCAAGTGCTTTTTTAAACAATGACTTGCACCTCCTATATTCTTTACTTCTATCATATAACACTTTCTCGTGATTGGTCTTATAAACGCTCATCACATTGTATTATTTGATATTCATAAAGCCATTACCTAAGACGTCTCTTACGTCATGGATAACTAAAAAGGCTTGGTCATCATAACGATTGACAATCTTTTTAACTGTAGCAATTTGTGTCTGAGATACTACAGCATATAATATATCGGTATTATCAAGTTGATACGCACCTTTACCATCTAATAATGTCGAACCTCTGCCAGTCGCTTGGTATATTTCCGAACTGATCTCTTTATTGTGATCAGAAATAACGGTTACCGCTTTTTTAGGATTGAAACCTTCAACGACAAATGCCATTGCTTTTTCAACAATAAACAACATCACAATCGTATACAACACATTAGTCACGGGTAATACGATTAAGAATGATAATACGACAAGTGCATCTAGAATAAACAACGCTTGAGACGTTTTTACTTCGGAATATTTGCTAATAATACGGGCAATAACCGATGTACCACCTAGCGTACTTCTAGAAGCAATGACTAGACCTGAACCTACGCCAATAAATACTCCTGCAAATACCGCATTAATAAAGTTTTCATCGATCCCCAAACTTAAAGACTTTGTTAAATCCAAGAAAATAGAACTTGCAGTAATTGTAATGACTGTATAAATGGCTGTTGTTTTACTTAAATACTTCCAACCGATAACTATTAAAAAGGCATTGATAACGAAAGACGTTAGTGCCGGTGATAAACCAAGTGTATACTTCAGTACTAAAGACATACCGATAGCGCCACCTTCACCTAAGTTTCCAGGAATAACAAAACAGTTAACTCCAAGTGCAATTAACAATGTACCTAACAAACAAAAAATAGTATTTTTAATATGATAACTACGAGAATGTTTTTCCATTTGAGCCTCCTTATTACATAAAAAATATTTAAAACTAATGCCTTTACATGTTGATAGGTGATGAAAAGTTTACATGGTGTCATCAATCTATTTAAATCACGCCTGTCCCACTTGTATGAAACGTCCTCTTTTAACAAGTTAAATATTAATGATTAACGCCATATCATACTATAATCTAAAATTTTCACACGTTTTTTATCATAACATTTATCATATCTATGCCCCAACAACTCGGGTTAAATTGATATTGATTTTTCCATAAAAAACGCCCCAAATTGAATCATCAATTTGAGGTGCCTTCATCATTTCTTATTTAATCATCTATTTGGTCATACATGATAGCTAATTGTTTTTCGAATAACTGCATATCAATAAATCTACCTTGTCTATGCATTTCTTTACCATTCATAAATATTAAATCAACAGGTACTGTAAAAATAGTTAACTCTCCTGCAATTTCGGGTACTTCATTTTGATTAATAGTCGCCAATGTCACTTTTGGATACGACGTATCTAATATATCTTTCAATTGTGGTAAAACAGCATGACAAACACCACATTGTTCCCTCATTACATGTACCACTACTAAGGGTTGTGTATTAATTATTGTTTTAAATTGGGATACATCACGAATTGACTCAACCATACCATACACCCTCTTGTCTTGAAATTGGTATATATCATAAGGTATGCAGTTCTATTTCGTCAATCAACTTCCACTCTAATTTAAAATATCTTGGAAAACTTGTGGCAATTTTGTTATCTTTTGCTTTTCTAAGTCATAAAAGCCACCCGTTTGATAGCCAATACAGTGAACGTTATCCTTAGTCGCGATTTCAAATTTGAAAATCCATTTCATTTTACTTGCTTTTATCATCCAACAACGCGCTCTTGGACGATCATGTATCGTCACAGGTACTTTATAATCCACTTCTGTTTTCATTAATATAGGCGAAATACCTCGTGTTATCATTTCAGAATAATTCATATATTGATTGATAAAAATAGTACGCAAGTCTTCAAACCATTTAATAAAGACGATATTGCTCACAATACCCATCGCATCAATATCGTAACCATTGACTTCTATTTCAGTATCTACTACTAATTTCCCTTCAGTCGTATGCATTACTGATAACTCCTTTATATCTATACTCAATTCTATTTTACGCCATATAATCAATATTTTCATCTTTTCAAAATATTTCTTTCTATAATTAATTGTGCATTTATAGGTAAGTGTTTTTATAATTTTTCTACAATGTTTTCTGATATTAAATTATAAACCTAAATTTAAGGGTACAAGAATTGTTCAATAACTGATAATTTCATTATGAGATGCAACTAATCATAAAACAATTAAATTATTAATTGAAAATAATATTACATAAACTTAATTTTTTTCTTTTTATCTTAAATCTTAAAAATAAAAAATCCTATTATTGATGACACATTTAATCTATAATAGAACCCTTTTAAATTATACCTATTAAGTTAAAGTAATTTCTAATTTATTAGAAAAGATAAATCGCTATTATTTAAAGTAAATATATAAGTATACTAAAAACAAAGGAATTGTCGTAATAGAATTGTTTAACATATGTACCATCATGCTATCTTTAATATTTCGTCTTCTATCATAAGCGACATAAAGCACACATCCCATTAAGAAATATAATCCAAATGAGAATATATTTGTTGATAAATGTTGTGAGCTAAACACTACAGACGAAATGATTAAAGGTAACCAAAATCGGCTTTTCATAAATAAGGTTTCTTTAAAAATCCCTCGAAAAACGAGTTCTTCAAGGTAAGGGCCTATGAAACACAGACATAATATTGTTACTAATACAATAGAAAGATGAGGTAAATGACTTTTATCCATTAATGAATCGAGACTCTCATCAATCATTTTTTCATTTTTGGTTCCTGAATCACCAATAAAAATGAACATTAAAGCATTACTAGTTATGCTACAAATAATAGCTAGAATAAAGAAGGTAATATTTTTCAAGACATCTTTCATAGTCATTTTAAGATATTGGTTTTCATATGTACGAAATAAGTAATACGACCTTATTGCCCAGACAATAAATAACGCTAAACCAAGAATAAGCATACTTAAAGCGATAGTATACCAATCATTGAGTTTTAATGAAAAAGGCAGTGCAATAATAGACATGGCTGCAGGAATTTGTATCACGATTGTCAAAACAATGATAATGAATATATTCATCATTTTATTCCCATTATGTCTTACATTATCTTTCTTATTCATTTTGGAATCAATCATACTTTGAACCTCCAACAGTATTAAACATATTATGTACTATACAATTTTATACTGCTAGTTATTAATATACATGTCAACCCTATTAAAAAAGTGCACATTTTAAAAATTTAAAATGTGCACTTATATATAGCTATTTAACTTTCATAATGCGTTGGCTTGGTTCAACACTGCTTGTCTTTTCAACTGTTAATGTTTGATCACCTAAATTAGTAATTACTAACGGTGTTACAACACTTGGTGCATGTTCTTTAAGATATGCTAAGTTCACTTTCATTAACGGTTGTCCTTGTGTTACTTTATCATCTGCTTTAACTAAACTTTCGAAACCTTCTCCATCTAGTTTAACTGTATCAATACCGATATGAATCAATAATTCAATACCTGTATCTGATTCTAAACCAATGGCATGTTTTGTTGGGAAGATTGTTTTAACAGTACCATCGAATGGTGCTACAATTTCACCTTTTTCAGGAATAAATCCAACACCGTCGCCCATCATTTTTTCTGAAAATACTTTATCAGGTACGTCAGATAATGGAACAATTTGACCAACACCTGGTGCGTAAATTTCACTTTCTTTAATATCTTCTACATGAACTGGTTCTTCAGAGTCTTCCTCAGTTACAGTCGTTTCACTTGGTTTAGTAATTTCACCATTCATGATTTTCGCCATATCATGTTTAATTTGGTCTGATTTCGGACCAAAAATCGCTTGCATGTTATTACCAACTTCAAGTACACCAGAAGCACCTAATGCTTTTAATCCTGGAACATCTACTTTAGCTTTATCATTTACTTCAACTCTTAAACGTGTAATACATGCGTCTAAGTGTTTGATATTATCTTTACCACCCATTGCATCTAAAACATCAAATGGTAATTTAGCGACACTTGAATCTCTGACCTCTTGCTCTTTATCTTCTCTACCTGGTGTTTTTAAGTTGAATTTACGGATTGCAAAGTCGAATAAGAAGTAATACACAACTGCGTATACGATACCAACTGGAATCACTAGTAATGCATGTGTTTTATCCCAGTTTAATAAACCGAATAATACATAGTCGATAAATCCACCTGAGAATGTCATACCAATTTTTACATCTAATAAATGCATGATTAAGAATGAAGATCCTGCTAATACGACGTGAATCGCATATAATAATGGTGCTACAAATAAGAATGAGAACTCAAGTGGTTCTGTAATCCCTGTTAAGAATGCTGTTAAACCTGCTGATAGCATTAAACCACCAACGATTTTTTTACGTTCTGGACGTGCATTTTTATAAATTGCAAATGCTGCAGCTGGTAAACCAAACATCATGAATGGATATTTACCAGTTGTAAATGTTCCTGCAGTAAATGGTACGCCATCTTTTAATTGCGCCATCCAAATACGTTGGTCACCACGTACGAGTTCTCCAGCATGATTTGTATAATGTCCAAATTCGAACCAGAATGGTGCATAGAAAATATGATGCAATCCAAATGGAATTAATGAACGTTCTATAACCCCGAAAATAAATGTTGTTAAAACTAAGTTCTTCGTTAGTAAGAAGTTAGATAAGTCATTTAATCCCGTTTGAATAGGTGGCCATATCCAACTTAATACAATACCTACAATAATTGCAGCTACTGATGTCGCAATTGGTACGAAACGTTTACCTGCGAAGAATCCTAAAAATGCTGGCAAAGTAATATTATAATACTTGTTGTAACACCATGCGGCTACAGCCCCCATGATAATACCGCCAAACACACCCGTTTGTAGGGTTGGAATACCTAATACAAGTGCATATTCAGGTTGTTTTGCTGCTTGGCTTAATTCTTTTGCGCCTTTTGCATAAGAGAAGATATCATCAATTGTAATATTTAAATATTTACCCATTGTCGCGTTCATAATTAAATATCCAACTAACGCTGCTAATGCTGCTACGCCATCTCCTCCTGCTAATCCAAGTGCTGTTCCGACTGCAAATAATAATGGTAAATTATCAAAGATAACTTGCCCTGCTGCTTCCATGATTGAAGAAATCATGACAAATACATGGTTTGTTAACCATGGTGCAATTTTGACTAACTGTTCATTATGCATTGCATTCCCAAATGCAAGTAAAATCCCAGCTGCCGGTAAAATTGCGACAGGTAGCATTAATGCTTTACCTATACGTTGCAATTGCCCAAAGAGCTTTTTAAACATGTAAAAACATTCCTCTCATATTGAAATCACTCGCATGCACATAAAAAATGGCATGAACAAACAAGACCATATTAAATGATCATCTGTTTGCTCATGCCTGCTTAACCAGTAACACGCAAATGTTATATTAAATTTAAATATAGTATACACATTTGTTTAAGCGTTTACAATAGTAATTTCAAAAAAACTCAGCCAAACTATTTTGGCTGAGTTTAAGCACTTTGCTTCTATATTATAAGAAACGTTTAGTTGCTACTGAGATTGGTGGGATTTGATCTAAGTCTAAGTGTTTATCTTCAGTGATAGATCTGTATGCCCATTTACCATAACCAAGTGCTTCTGCGTTAACAATTTTACCTGGTAGTGGTGCAGCGTTAGGGTCTACGTGTACGTCAACGATAGTTGGTACGTCTTGTGACATTGCTTCTTCAACAATATCATCTAAACGACTAACGTCTCTAACTGTATAACCTTTACCGCCTGCAGCTTCAGCGAATTTAGCATGATCCATATCAGAGAAATCAATGGCATATTCTAATTCACCTGCAGCTTGTTGTTCATATTTAATGAATGCTAATTGTTTATTGTTTAATACGAAAATTGTTAATGGTAAATCGTATTGAACTGCAGTTGCAAAGTCTTGCATAACCATTTGGAATGCACCGTCACCAGCGATAGCTACAGCTTGACGATTTGGGTATGCAATTTTAGATGCCATAGCACCAGGAAGTGCACAACCCATTGTACCTAACCAACTTGAGATGATGAATTTATTATTAACACCTAAGTTTAAGTAACGTGTTGACCATACAGTTGATGTACCAACATCTGCAGATACAATTGCATCTTCTTTTAAGTTGTCATTGATTGCTTTCATTAAACGTTCTGGACGTAATGGTGAATTATTGTTATTTAAGTCTTGTTCCATCCATTTATCCCAAACCGCTTTACGGTCTAATGCTTTATCTAAGAATGGACGTTTAGCAACATGTTTAATGTTTTCAGTTAATTGTTGTAACGCAATTTTACTGTCGCCTAAGATACCAACATTGATGTCGAAACGGTGACTGATATTTTCTTCTTTAGTATCAATTTGAATCGCTTTAATATTTTTCTTAGGTAAATATTTAACGAATGGGAAGTTAGTACCAATCATGATTAATAGGTCTGCATCTTGAATTGTTTGATAAGATGCTTTAGTACCGATTTGGCCTAAGTTACCTAAGTTATATGGGTGATCATCAGCAATAATTGCTTTTGCTGGTAATGTGTGAATAACTGGGATTTTAGCCATTTCTACGAATTCACGTAATTCATCTTTCGCATGTTGTGCACCAACACCGAAAAGTACAACTGGTTTTTTACTTTTATTGATTAATTTAGCAGCTTTTTTGATGTTTTTGAATTTAGGTGCAATTGCTTTTGGTTTAGTTGTGTTAACTGGTTTATCAGTTGTGTCTTTAATTGGTTGAGTTAAAAGATCGTTAGGGCAGATAACAACAGCTACACCTTTTTTCTCATAAGCAGTACGGATTGCTTCGTTAACAACCTCAAATACATTGTCGCCTTTTTGAATTTGGTGATTGTAAACCGCTACATCTTCACATAACTTAGATAAGTTAGTTTCTTGGAAAGCACCTGTACCTAAAAGACTATCGTTTGTTTGACCAGAAATAATCAATTGAGGAACGCTATCCATTTTAGCGTCGTACATACCGTTTAATAAGTGAACTAAACCAGGACCACCAATACTTAATGCAACCCCAATTTTACCTGTGATTTTTGTATAACTACCAGCAGCTAAACTTGCTACTTCTTCGTGACGTACGTGGTAGAATTTGAATTGATCTCTAACTGTACGTAGAGAGTCTACTACTGCGTCGATTGAATCTCCTGGGATTCCGTATAAGTGATCAATGTCCCATGCTTGTAATGCTTTAACTAATGCTTCATTTGCTTTGATTTTTGCCATTTTTTCAAATAGCCTCCCTTTCTATTTATATGAGTTTCTTCCCTTTAATAGAACAATAAAATAAGAATTGGTATTAAAATCGAACTGATTACTGCAGTTAATATCATACCAATCGAACTAAATGCGCCTGATTCTATATCTAATTCTAGTGCTTTTGCCGTACCGAAAGCATGAGAAGCGTTACCATAGGTTAAGCCTCTCGCGATAGATGACTGAAAGCCTCCCATACGCAATAGCATTGAACCTAGAATGCTGCCTATTAACCCTGTAGCTATTATAAAGAGCACTGTAATGGTGTCTGTACCACCAAGTTCATTGGATACTTCTATCCCTACGGCTGCCGTAATAGACCTTGGTAGCATCGTTACAATGGTTTCTTTTGAATAGCCAAAGATTTTCAACGTTACGTATACTAACATAAAATTAAGTACTACACCAGTTAACACGCTCGTGAAAATCACAAATAGATATTTCTTTATCTTCTGTCTATTTTGATAGAGTGGATAAGCCAAACAAACGACGGTTGCGTTTAAAATATGATTTATCCATTCCCCACCTTTCATGTAACCTTTATAACTAACGCCAAACATAAGCAGAATAGCTATAATGAGTATCGATGAAATTAATGCAGGGTTCAAAAAAGGATTGTTGTATCGATCTTGTAGTCTTCTAGCTATGATATATACCACAATCGTAAGCAGAATCATGATAGTAGCTTGCAATATATTTGTCATAACTTATCCGTTCCTTTTCCACCATCATCTCTTTTCACTAGCGTTTCAGCAATATAACCAGAAGATAAAGCCACTAAACATGTCCCTAAAATGATAATTAAAAAGAACAGTATGTAGTTTAGTGTAATATCTGATGCTACATTCATAACGCCAACAACAGACGGGATAAAGAAAAATACCATTGTTTTTAATAGGAAGTTTGCACCTTCGTCTACCCATGATACAGGGATAATTTTAAACTGTAACAATAGATAAAACATGAGTAGACCCACAATACTACCTGCTAAAGGAATGTGTAATAAGCGCTGCACTTCGGTACCGATGTATGAAATAAGTAATATAAGAATGATTTGTACAAAAAGTTGTAGTAAATCTCTCACCTTATGCATGCGATCTATCCCTTCTAAAAAATTTGTCCAAATTGTTACAACAATTTTTTAGTGATATTTGTAATTATAGTCTCCATCTTTCTATTATTAAAATACATTTTTCGAATATTAAACATTCCTTAAATCTATGGAAGCGCTATCTTAAACGTAATGTAAAAAGTCCCCCGCGTTAACGGGAGAACTCTACTCTATCTTTGTATTCCAACTTTCATAAAATTGATATCATTGGAACTTTATTACGCTCTTACCCTAAGCGTTCTCTTAAATAATCAATCCATTTATTCGCTGCATAGCTTAAACGTTTCCCTTGCTTCCAAACAATACCTAACTCCCAGTCTACATTTGCATCTTCGATTTTTAGAACACGTACATTTTCATTCATGAGTTGTGTAATAGAATAAGGTAATATAGCGATACCAAGTTGATTACTGATTAAGTTTTCGATGACGTTCCACTGTGAAATTTGAGACACCATATTAGGTATAAAACCAGCGTTTTTAGCAATTTCTATAATTTTATCATTTAAATAGAAATCATCATTAAATAAAATGAAGTCCTCTTGAATTAACTCTTTCATTTTTACAGATTGGAAACGTGCTAAAGGATGCTCATGGTGGATAACTACACATAACGATTCTTTATTTAAGGAAATGGCTTCAAATCGTTGTTGATCAACAGGTAATGTTGTAATACCAAAATCCAATTCATCATTTAATAGTTGCTGTTCGATATATTTTCCGCCATTCTCCACAAAGTTGAAGGTTACATTGGGGAAATGTTGGTGGAAATCACCAATCATATTAATTAAGGATTGCATATTCATCACTGCTGAAAGCCCTATATCCATATGACCTGTTTCTAATCCATATAAACTATTGATTTCAGATGGCAAGTTTTCATAAAGTGCAATGATTTCTTTACATTTATTAAAGAAGATTTGGCCTGCATCTGTTAATATAAGTTGCCTCTTCTCCCTATCAAACAATGGTACTGCCATCTCACCTTCAATATCTTTGATTGCTTTACTAATAGTAGGTTGAGCTATGAATAAAGACTTCGATGCATTAGTCATACCGCCTTGCCTCACAACTTCAACAAAATATTTCATATGTTTAATATCCACGCAACTCACCCATTCAAAAATGTATTTCTTTTATTATACATTATCACTTTGTTTTATATGTATGAAACATCAGTATACGATTGATTGTAGTTTTGTATATTTTTATTTACACATTATGCATTGTCACTTTGCTAACTGTGTTATAATTTAGTCTGGCTCAAATTGATTATTCGAGGTGAGGTATTGAGCTTTTACGAATTTATGCAAAATTTTCTTGGTGATGACACACCATTAGGCGAATTGGTTGATTGGATTAATCAAGATAACAATTTTCCTAGACAAGTGAAGAGCCAAAGTGAAATATTGTCATATTTTCGAACTAATCCGTGTCCCGAAGACTTATCAATGACGATTGTTAAAAGAGCATTGTCAGTCTTCAACCAATTCACTAATGTATGATCTATGTTAATTGTTATTTAGCATTCATCTAACATAATGAATACATGGAGTCTATCATCTCGAAAACGTCTTAAATGACGTCGAACGCTGCTAATAAAGTTTCGTACTTTATTGGCAGTTTTTTATTTTTTAACCTAATGTAAAATAATGCAAATTGCATGCAAATATAAATATTATTACAAATAACCTATTTTTATTTCAGTAGCGTTACAGTTACTTGTATAATTCGTTTCTAATGTTGTATTCTATCTTTTTTACATCTATTATGAATACGGTTACTAAATAAAAAAACGATTTTTGGGAGAAAAAAATGAAACTAAAACAATTACTATCTCGTGTCATAATCGCTACTGGAATCTTGTTAACTGGGACTATTGCTTATCAAACAGCTGAACGGACACACGTGTCAGAAGCAGCTTCATATAAAAATTATTACAATAAAGGTCAATGTACATGGTGGGCCTATCAACGACGTGCTCAATTAGGTAAACCTGTTTCTAATCGATGGGGAAATGCGAAAAATTGGTATTACAACGCAAGACGTTCTGGATATGCTACTGGTCATACACCTAGACGATATGCTGTTATGCAATCAACAGCAGGTTATTACGGACATGTTGCCGTAGTAGAAAGAATATATAATAACGGCAATATCAAAATATCAGAATACAATTATAATCGTCCATATGGATATGGGACGCGAATTATAAGTAAAGCATCTGCTCGTAATTATAACTACATTTATTAAAGACATTAAAAAGGACATTGTTACTGCAATTGTGATTGCAAACAATGTCCTTTTTTATACTTATTTATCTTGTCTTATTTGTTCTAAAATAGCTTTTGCCTTTGCTGAATTGGCTTTGTCTTCTTGTTTAAGCGCATCTGCTACTTGTGCAATTTCATCACCTTTTGCACCTACGATAATAGCTAATGATTTATACTGCAAACTCATATGACCTTGTTGTATCCCTTCTGATACAAGAGCTCTACATGCTGAGAAGTTTTGTGCTAAACCAACTGCTGCCACAACATGCCCTAATTCTTGTGCAGATTTAACATTCAATAAATCAAGTGATGCTTTAGCAATTGGTAATACTTTCGTACCGCCTCCCACTATTGCAAGTGTCATTGGTACTTCAATTGTACCTATAAGACGTTGACGTTCTTGATCATATGTCCAAGTCGCAATGCCTCTATATTGACCATCTCGACTTGCATATGCATGTGCACTGGCTTCTGCACCTCGTGTATCATTACCTGTTGCTAAAACGACTGCATGTATACCATTCATTACACCTTTATTATGTGTTGCTGCTCTGTGGATATCTACTTGTGCTAATACTGAAGCACGTTCCATTCTACGTGCGACCGCTTCACCATCACGTCCACCTTTATTAAGATCTTTGATGTCTATTTCTCCTTGTATCTTAACTACTGAAGCAGTTGCATGATTTGATAATATACTCATTAATACATCTTCATCTGGGAATTCATTTTTCAGGTGTGCTGTAATGGCTTCTAAAATGGTATTTAACATATTAGCACCCATCGCATCTTTAGTATCGACATAAACTTTAAGCGATAACAATTGCTGCTCTGGGAATGAATCTATTTCAATCTTTTGATAACCGCCACCTCTTGCTTTAATAGATGGATATGCTTCATCAGCTATTTGATGGATTTGATCTTCTTTATCTTGAATCGCTTGTGATAGACTTTCCGTATCAGTCACGCCATCAAATACAATTTGTCCGATCATTAATCGTTGACTAGAAACTGTTTTAAATCCACCGGTATTGTTTACTAATTTAGCCCCATAACTTGCAGCAGCTACTACGGATGGTTCTTCTACCATCATTGGTACCACATAAGGTTGTTCATCAACTATAATTTCAGGTAATAAACCCACTGGTAAAGTCCCTTGTCCAATTACATTTTCTATTAAACTATTCAGAACATCTTCATCTATCAGTGGATGATTTAAAAGAATGTCATGATTATCACTAGATAACCAACCATATGATTCTAATTGCTCTAATTTATCTTCTCGTGAAAGATGACGGAACCCTTTGTCTAATTTTTTCATTTATGTTTCTCCTTTATTTAACATTTTTAGTTATCATCGTTATTCGCAATCAAACGTGTATGCTTTAATCTAAAATTTAAAATATTTCCATAAAAGCGTAATCGTCTTGTAGATGATACTACCTATATGTCTCCTCAATCTTATAAAACATTCTAAAATTTTTAAATTATAACAACATTGCTCGCTATGTTTTTTAAATTCAACTTGATTCAAAAAGCTATTTAAAGCAATTATTAAAACGCTTACATAACTGTTATACATTAAGAGTAAAATCTGTTATATTCATTGTATATCACTAAATGATTTTGGTATGATACTAATGCTACTTTTAAAACTGAAAGGATGTACGCCTTATGAACATAGGTATAGATAAAATTAACTTTTATGTACCCAAATTTTATGTAGACATGGCAAAGCTTGCAGAAGCACGCCAAGTTGACCCAAATAAATTTTTAATTGGTATTGGCCAAACTGAAATGGCTGTAAGTCCAGTCAATCAAGACATCGTATCAATGGGAGCAAATGCTGCTAAAGATATTATAACAGACGAAGATAAAAAGAAAATCGGTATGGTTATTGTTGCAACTGAATCTGCAATTGATTCTGCTAAAGCCGCAGCCGTTCAAGTGCATCGTTTACTAGGAATTCAACCTTTTGCACGTTGCTTTGAGATGAAAGAAGCATGTTATGCTGCAACACCTGCCATTCAATTAGCTAAAGATTACCTTGCTAATCGTCCAGAAGAAAAGGTATTAGTTATTGCAAGTGATACTGCACGTTACGGCTTACAATCTGGTGGAGAGCCTACACAAGGTGCTGGTGCCGTAGCAATGATGATTTCACACAATCCTAGCATCTTACAACTTAATGATGATGCTGTCGCTTACACAGAAGATGTATATGATTTCTGGAGACCAACAGGCCATGCTTATCCATTAGTTGATGGTGCATTATCTAAAGATGCCTATATACGCTCATTCCAACATAGTTGGAACGAATATGCTAAACGTGAAAATAAATCATTAGCTGATTTCGAATCATTATGTTTCCATGTGCCATTTACAAAAATGGGTAAAAAAGCATTAGAATCAATTATTGATGACGCTGATGAAACAACGCAAGAACGTCTAAGAGCAGGTTATGAAGATGCGGTTTATTACAATCGTTATGTAGGTAATATTTACACTGGTTCATTATATTTAAGTCTTATTTCATTATTAGAAAATCACGAACTATCAAGTGGACAAACAATCGGACTATTTAGTTACGGTTCAGGTTCTGTCGGCGAATTCTTTAGTGCTAATGTTGTTGATGGTTATCAAAATCACTTAGATATCGAAAGTCATCAATCTGCGTTAAAACAACGTCAAGAAGTGTCAGTTGAAGACTACGAAACATTCTTTAAACGTTTTGACGAATTAGAATTTGATGAACAACAAGATAAAGTTGAAAATGATCAATCCATCTTCTATTTAAAAGCAATTAATGACAATATTCGTGAATACCACGTTCCAAAATAAACTTTATCAGAAATTGCATTTCTCATATGAATATAAACAAGCCTAGATGTATCGGACCATCATCATTGATGTCCACATCTAGGCTTTTTATTATGGCTTTGTTGTGTGTTTCGGTGTAAATAAATGCGTCATGTCTATATTTTCTATTTCTAATAATTTGATTTTATTAGGCAATGTCCCACCATACCCTGTCAAGCTACCATTTTTTCCAACTACCCGATGACATGGGATAATAATTGATATCGGATTACTACCTACCGCACCACCTACTGCTTGTGCTGACATCTTATCTTTATTCATTTTCTGAGCAATACATTGAGCTATATCACCATAAGTCGTTAATTTACCGTATTCTATTTGGTTCAACTCTTCCCACACATATTGTTGAAATGTTGTTCCTGATGGTTGAATAGGAATAGTTTCTTGTGGACGTTCTCCTTTAAAATACGTATCTAGCCAGGATCTTGTTTGTTTAAATATTGGTAACGATGCTTTGTTTTCTCTTTCAGTTGGTTGTTGTTGATTACTAAATAATAATTGAGTTAAATATTGACCATCACTGACTAATTCTAATTGGCCAACTGGTGATTGATAAAAGCAATTATATTCCATTATGATCACTCCAAATTCGTCTATTTCTATTTCAAGTTGTTTGAAAATGACTACCATTATATAATCAATTGGGGGTGATGATTGTGAAAAAGCATCCTAATGATGTCGATTTACATTTCAATACAAATAACCAACTTAATAGCAAAGCCACAGAAGCACATGCGAATCAAATCACTAACTTTTATAAAGCAATTTATCAAGTTAATGATATCGTATTAGGACTTGTCTTTTTAGTTGGTAGTTTCTTATTTTTTAGCGATAAAACCGTAACAATTGGAACAGTTCTCTTTGTTATCGGTAGTATACAAATGACGATAAGACCTGTCATCTCTTTCGTCCATGATTTGAAACTCGCCAACTTTTATCATAAACAATATTTAAAAGACTTGAATCAAAATACTAACAATAAAGACTAAAGGCTCTGTCACCTTTAGTCTTTATTCATTCAATCGCTTGATATTCTGAATTCTACTAATTATTGAAAATTGTATAACTTCATATTTTCTTGTTTCGCATATTCTAATGCTAAAATTTCTAAAATATTAATAAATGCCGGTTCATCTTTGACCTTGATATATTGAAATGTTAACCCGTATTCTTCTGCAGTTACACCTTTTAAATCTGATGTATCTTTTTTCTTACTTTTAGCAAGCTCTCGTCTAAATTTAGTTGTACCACTATCAGATTTAGAATTATATTGAGCTAATTTGCTATTTAAATCCTTTTGAATCGGCTTATACCCAGTTGAATAACCACCCGTTTGGCCGACAAAGACAGGTTTTTTATTATCAAATATCACATATACACCAAACTGATTCTCGACTTTTTCTCTATCTTCTTTCGTGAATGACAATGCCTCTTTCTTATCATATTTAAATAATTTCTTTAACTTCTTCTCATTGTCTTCTAATAACTGATTTAATTTCTTACTACCTTTCATGATTAAAATCCCCCAATAGTTTTTTATTTTTCTGCTTATTGACTATATATCACTATTTAAAAGTTTTAATCATTTTTCTAGTAAATTAATATTTCATCAATCATTTCTTAATATATTAAAAATCAGATATCGAACTTTTTTCATTTAAAAATTTTACTGTGGGTACTTTTAATTTGATCATCGCAATGACATTTAGAACTACAAGAACCACATTGCCCAGACTTGGATTGTTTAAAATATTTGATTAATACATAAGCTGTATAGCCAAATATTGCTAAAAATATCAAAATATTAATAATTATTGACATCATGCCACTTCCTTAAACGATTAATCTAGCAATTTGATAAAATGCTAGTGCTAAAATATAAGCTGTTGCTAATGGGTAAATCATTGAAAATAAAGTCCATTTGATTGAATATGTTTCTTTACGAATCGTTGCTACTGTTGATAGGCATGGAATATATAATAATATAAAAATCATAAATGCATATGCTGATAAAGGTGTGAATTGTTGTTGTAAAACATGTACAAGACCACCTTCACTTGATGAATAAATGATTGCCATTGAACTAACAATGACTTCTTTAGCTAAAAATCCTGGAACGAGTGTTGCACCTGCTTGCCAAGTACCAAATCCTAATGGATGCAGTACAGTTGCTACAATTGAGCCAACGATGTGCAAGAAACTTTGGTCGATACTCACATTAAACCCACCCGGTCCTGCATAACTTAGAAGCCAAATTACGACCGATCCGCCAAATATAAAGGTACCTGCTTTTTTAACAAAGCCTTTTGCTTTTTCCCATGTACTTCTCCATAATGTTTTGATTGATGGAATTCGATACGTAGGTAACTCTATGATAAATAACGAATGCTTATTTTTAAGCACAGTCTTAGTTAAAATAGTACTTGCAATGAGTGCAATGACAATGCCCAAGACATATAGACTGAGCACCACTAAAGATTGGTGTTCTTTAAAGAAGACACCTACAAACAAAGCATAGACGGGTAATCTTGCTGAACACGACATAAATGGTGCAATTAATATTGTCGATAGTCTTTCTTTCTCATTCTCAATGCTACGTGCAGCCATAATACTAGGCACATTACATCCAAACCCAATGATCATCGGTATAAACGCTTTACCACTTAATCCAAAATGTTCCATTAACTTATCCATTAACACAGCGATTCTAGCCATATACCCTGAATCTTCAAGCAGTGAAATAAAGAAGAATAATACGATAATTTGTGGTACAAAGACAAGTACTGACCCCACACCTGCAATGATTCCATCTGTAATTAAATCTTGTAAAAATGGTACAACACCAATTTGATGCATGCCTGATTTAACCCAATCAGTTAAGGTGCCTCCAATAAAACCATCTAATTGATCAGATAATGGCGTTCCAATCCAAGTAAAAGTAATTTGAAATATCAACCACATAATCCCCAGAAAAATAGGCATTCCGATATATTTGTTGATTAATATTTTATCTAATTTTGATGAAAAGAATTGCTTTTCTTCATCTGGATATGTCACGACGTCTGTTAATATTTGTTCTATATAATGATTACGTTTTTGTTCTATATCATCACGGATGGATAATGTGAGTTGTTGTGAAAGTTCTGACTTAATAGGTTCTAATTGTTGAATCAATGTCTGATTTAACGTTTGACAAATTTGTGCATTGTCTAACAAATATTGAATCGCGATAAAACGCATTTGCTGCGACGTATAATGAGTACTGTGTTTTAAACACGTACAAATCGCTTTGATAGCTTTTTCTACTTCTGTTCCATAGTTCAATTTGAAGTGTGGCACATGAGCTTGATCTAAATATTGTAACTCTTCAAGCATATGCGCTGTGCCCTTACCATTACGTGCAATCACGGGTAATACCGGCACTCTTAGGCGACGCATTAGTTTGTCATGATCAATCATAATACCTCGCTTAGCAGATACATCGATCATATTTAAACCAATCATCATTGGCACATTCAGTTCTAATAATTGAATGGTTAGCTGCAAGTTTCTCTTAAGTTGGCTCGCATCTATAATGTTAATCATTCCTGTATAATCATGTTGTAATAAATACTTTGTCACAACTGTTTCATCTTTAGAAATTGGAGATAAATCATATGTCCCAGGTAGATCAACGAGAGTTCCTAATTCTTGCTTTAATTTCCCAACTTTCTTTTCAACAGTGACACCGCTCCAGTTACCTACATATTCATAAGATCCTGTTAAATTATTAAAGAGGGAGGTCTTACCGACATTGGGATTACCTAAAATACAATAGCTTTGACTCATAAATTATTCCTCCAAAGCTATTTGACAAGCATCGCAGTGCCTAATGCTCACTTGTTGGCCGCTAATCTCAATTACACATGGCCCATTAAACATGCAACGTTGTTTCACTTTAATATCAGATCCTACTCGAATACCAAATGCATTCAATCTATAAATCATGTCTTTATTATCGATATCAATTTGTTTAATTCTATATTTTTTAATGCTGATTTTATATTTGTCATTTCCCTCACACTCCGCAAATAATATTGATAATCATTATTAATTAAAGTAAGCGTATACTTTTATCCATTGATATTCAATATCATTTACCCCAATATTATCAACAATTTATGACAACTTAATTTTTCACTCTATTCTTATGAAACACAAAAAACGTTGTTTAAGTCATAATGCGACTTAAACAACGTTTTTATAGCTT
Organism: Staphylococcus sp. M0911; assembly: GCF_003491325.1. Taxonomy (NCBI): domain Bacteria; kingdom Bacillati; phylum Bacillota; class Bacilli; order Caryophanales; family Staphylococcaceae; genus Staphylococcus; species Staphylococcus sp. M0911. The sequence goes on along the minus strand of NZ_CP022881.1, from coordinate 381,715 downwards.
TTAATTACTATGTGATTTAGAACATTTCAGAAACGACTTTTTGTTCTAAGAAGTTTAATAAGTAATCTGGACTACCTGTTTTGGCATCCGTACCTGACATTTTGAATCCACCAAATGGGTGATAACCAACAACTGCAGCTGTACAACCTCGATTTAAATATAAGTTACCAACATCGTATTCATTAACGGCTTTAATCCAATGTTCACGATTATTTGTAATCACTGCACCTGTTAGACCATATTCAGTATCATTAGCAACATCAATAGCTTCATCAAAGTCTTTAACTTTAACAAATCCAACTACTGGTCCGAAGATTTCTTCTTGCATGATACGATCTGAAGATTTTAACCCAGAGAAAATAGTAGGTTCAATGAAGTAGCCAGTAGAATCATCCGTGCCGCCACCTTGTTCTAATTTACCTTCTTCTTTACCAATTTCAATGTAATTTTTAATTTTATCAAATTGTTTTTGGTTAATCACTGGACCCATGAACGTGTTGCCAGTCGTATCACCTAGTGATAATGCTTTCGTTAATTTAATTGCTTTTTCTAAAACTTCATCATAAACATCTTTATGAACAATGGCTCTAGAACAAGCTGAACATTTCTGTCCTGAGAAGCCAAATGCTGAGGTAACAATGGCTTCTGCTGCTAAATCTGTATCGATATTTTCATCGACAACAATCGCATCTTTACCACCCATTTCAGCAATGACACGTTTTAAGAATGTTTGTCCTTCTTGAACTACTGCACTTCTTTCATAGATACGTGTACCTGTCGCTCTTGATCCAGTAAATGTAACAAAATGCGTATCTTTATGATCAACTAAGTAGTCACCAATTTCTTTTGGATCGCCCGGTACAAAGTTAACTACCCCTTTAGGTAAGCCTGCTTCTTCTAAGATTTCCATTAATTTGTATGCAGTTAATGGTGTATCTTCTGCTGGCTTTAATAATACTGTGTTCCCTGCTACTACTGGTGCTAATGTTGTACCAGCCATAATTGCGAATGGGAAGTTCCAAGGTGGAATCGTAACACCTGTACCAATCGATTTATAGAAGTATTTGTTATGCTCTCCTTCTCTATCTAATACCGGTTTACCATCAGCTAAATCCATCATTGAACGGGCATAGTATTCGATAAAATCAATACCTTCAGCTGCATCGCCTACTGCTTCATCCCATGGTTTCCCCGCTTCGTAAACCATTACTGCAGAAATTTCTTCTTTACGACGACGAATAATTGCAGCAACACGTAACATTAATTCAGCACGATCTTTATGAGACCATTTTTTCCATGTTTGGTATGCTTCGTTAGCAGATTGAAATGCTTTCTCTACATCTTCTTTTGTTGCTTTTGAGACTTTAGCAATGGTTTGAGATGTTTTGGCTGGATTGATAGATTCAAATTGATCTTTTTTGCTGATTTTTTTACCATCAATCACTAATGGAATATCTTGACCAAGTTCTCCTTCAACCTTTTTGAGCGTCTCTTTAAATTTATCTACATTCTCTTGAACCGTAAAATCAATACCTGGTTCATTCTTAAAATCTACTACCATTATTGCGTACCCCCTATGAAATATTAAAGTGAGTTCTTCAAACCCTTTGTTTTATGATATTGAGGTCTAGATAAATGCCTCTTGATGTTACTGCCTTTCAGTGCAATTTTATCTTAACCTTTCTTACATTCTACTATGTACTGTTACACTTTTGCAATCGCTTTCATTTAAAAATCTTAATATTTCAAAAATTTAATATGCAAATGAATCAATCCATAAAACTTTTTGATTCTGGCAGTTAAGTTAGCGACTAAAATTCAATAAAAAATAAGTCCACAAGAAGCAAACGTATTGAACAATACATACCTCTTATGGACGACTATATGATTAATTATCAATTTGACGTATGACTTTACATGGATTTCCTACTGCTAAACTATTGGGAGGGATATCTTTCGTTACAACACTTCCTGCTCCGATTACACTACCTTCGCCGATTGTAACACCAGGTAATACTGCCACATTACCACCAAACCACGTATTACTTCCGACATCAATTGGTTCAGCTAATTCTAACCCTTTATTTCTATCATTATATTTCAATGGATGTGTCGCTGTATAAAAGCCACAATTGGGACCCACAAACACATTATCTCCAAATGTAATACCACCACCATCCATTAAATAACAATTCGTATTAAGAAATACATTTTTACCAAAGGACACATTCCACCCGTAATCAGTATCGAATGGAATTGCAATGTCTATATTTTCGGGAGTGGTTTGGAACAATGCCTTTAATATTTCATTTCTTTTGTCTTCATGACTTGGCTTTGTATGGTTATAGTCAAAGCATAAATCTTTAGCTTTTTTTCTATCATTGATTAATTCCGAATCGAAATTCGCATCATACCATTGATGTGCTAACATTTTTTCTTTTTCTGTCATTGATTACGTCATCCTATCATTTAATCTGTTTATCTATCTTTTATGTGGTCATAAAGTCTCCACCATTAACATGAATCACTTGTCCAGTGATATATGAGCTATCTGCAGGTGTTGCTAAAAATACATATGATGGTGCTAGTTCAGCCGGTTGACCACGACGCCCCATTGGTGTACCGCCACCTTGATTTTCAACTTTCTCTTCATCAAATGTTGCAGGAATCAATGGTGTGTAGATTGGCCCTGGTGCTACTGCATTCACACGGATATTTTTCTCCATTAAAGTCGTCGCTAATGAACGTGTAAATGACACAATAGCACCTTTAGTCGCAGAATAATCAATCAAGTGTCCTGACCCTCTATACGCTGTCACACTTGTGGTGTTAATAATTGAATCACCGTCATTTAAATAAGGTACTGCTGCTTGAGATAAGAATATCATTCCAAAGATATTCGTCTGGAATGTCTCTTTAACTTGTTCCGGTGTAATCTCTTCAAAATAATCTCTAGGAAATTGCACGCCACCATTATTAACTAGAATATTAAGACCACCAAAGTCATCAACGACATCTTTCACAAGTTGCTGCGATTGTGTCTCGTCTTTTAAATCATGTGCATATGCTTTAGCTTTAACACCTAATTCTTCTAAACGACGAACTGTATCTTTAGCGTCTTGATGTTCATTATAGTATCCAATGGCTACATTAGCGCCTTCTTTAGCAAATAGTATCGCAACCGCACGTCCAATGCCTGAATCACCGCCAGTTATTAGCGCTACTTTATCTTTTAATTTTCCTGCTGCTTGATATGTGTTTAACTCAGCTATTGGCTTAGGTGTCATATCCGCTTCAATACCTGGTTGATTACTTTGCGTATAACCTTTAATTTGTTGATGAAATTCTAATAAATTCATAACTTTTCTCCTTTCCTAATCAATATTCAAGTTCCCTATAAATATTCTTTCAAAACTATTTAAACACTTTCACTAGGCATCTTTTTAAACATCCTACCGAAGTACGAGATGATATCAATACCATAGCCCCATGTATTCGCGCGCTTTATTTCCTATAATATATAGTATCAATACAAAAAGGAGCCGATCATAATGAAACGGATATTAAAAACTGTTATTGCAGTCCTTGTCCTCTTAGGTGTCATCAAAACAGTACAAACACATGATGTCATTACCGAAGTTGACGAATACTATCAACAAGTGAAAAGCGGACAACTTTTAGAGAATATTTCCAACTATGATATAAACCAAGTTAAAGATATTGATTTAAAACAATTCTCCCCATCAGATTTCTTCTAAATCATTACTTAATCACCGACTCGCTTGAATGACAATACCAGCGAATCCGCTGTTAATATAGATGATTAAAGTACAATTCTCATGTCATACACATGCTAGAATTGTACTTTTTTGCGTTTTATATTACCTATTTACTGACAAAATTGTAATTCATACAATTGACTTAAATACCTATAGGGGGTATATTAAATATGAATAGAAACGGAGGCTTTCGCATGGATAAAAACAAAAGAACAACTCTAGATATCACAGGCATGACATGCGCTGCGTGTTCCAATAGAATTGAAAAGAAATTAAACAAATTGGATAATGTTAAAGCTCAGGTTAACGTTACAACTGAGCAAGCCACTATTGAAGATTTAAAAGGACAATATCGTACTAATGACTATGTTAATGAAATCCAACATTTGGGATACGATGTAGTTAAAGACAGTGTTGAATTAACTATTTCTGGTATGACATGTGCAGCATGTTCAAATCGTATTGAGAAAGTCCTTAATAAAATGGATGGTGTCGATCAAACGACGGTTAACTTGACTACAGAACAAGCAACTGTGAAATATTATCGAGGTGTCGTTAATAGTGATGATTTTATTTCTAAAATACAGAATTTAGGTTATGACGCTGAAGTCAAAGAAGGACAACAACAATATTCAAATAAAGATAAACAATTGAAGAAACAGTTCTATAAATTAATCTTTTCTATCGTATTATCAGTACCGCTACTGATGACGATGTTGGTTCATTTATTCCATTTACCTTTGCCCTCCATATTGATGAATCCCTGGTTCCAATTCACATTGGCTACACCAGTACAATTTATCATCGGTTGGCAATTTTATAAAGGTGCTTATAAAAATCTAAAAAATGGCTCTGCAAACATGGATGTATTAGTCGCTTTAGGTACAAGCGCAGCTTATTTTTATAGTATCTATGAAATGTTTAAATGGCTCAATCATTCAACGCATATGCCACACCTTTATTTTGAAACGAGTGCTGTATTAATTACACTTATTTTATTTGGTAAATATTTGGAAGCAAAAGCTAAGACACAAACGACCAATGCCCTAGGTGAATTATTAAGTTTACAAGCTAAGGAAGCGCGCATTGTTAAAGATGGTATTGAAAAGATGGTTCCCATTAAAGATGTTCAAGTTGGTGACCATATTGTTATTAAACCTGGTGAAAAAATCCCAGTTGATGGTGTTATTATAAAAGGGATGACGTCTATAGACGAATCTATGTTAACTGGCGAATCTCTCCCAGTAGATAAAAATATCAATGACAAAGTTATTGGGGCAACCATTAATCAAAATGGATCAATTATTATGGAAGCAACACAAGTGGGTAATGATACAGCACTAGCTAATATCATTAAGGTCGTCGAACAAGCCCAAGGTTCTAAAGCGCCTATACAACGCTTAGCTGACCAAATATCTGGTTATTTTGTGCCAACCGTTGTCGGTATAGCACTACTGACGTTTATCATATGGATCACTGTGGTCCATACCGGACAATTTGAACCTGCACTTATGGCAGCTATTTCAGTCCTTGTTATCGCTTGTCCATGTTCATTAGGCTTAGCTACACCTACATCTATCATGGTGGGAACAGGACGCGCTGCTGAAAAAGGCATTTTATTTAAGGGTGGTCAGTACGTTGAACAAGCGCAACACATTGATACCATCGTGCTAGATAAAACGGGTACCATTACTTATGGTAAGCCTGTAGTTACTGATTTTGATGGTGACACACATACGCTACAATTACTTGCTAGTGCAGAGTATGCTTCTGAACATCCATTGGCTAAAGCCATTGTAGACTATGCTGAAGGAAAAAATCTTGAATTAGTGGATACTGATGAATTTAACGCTATGCCAGGCCACGGTATTTCCGCAACGATTGACCATTCAACAATTTTAGTTGGTAATCGTCAATTAATGACAAAACATCACATCAATTTGAATTCCCATATAGACGAAAAAATGACCCACTGGGAACGCAATGGTAAAACTGTCATGCTGATTGCCATTGATGGTATATATCAAGGTATGATTGCGGTAGCAGACACTATTAAAGACAATGCTATAGAATCAATACAAAAACTACACAAACTGAATATAGATGTCGTGATGTTGACTGGTGACAATAACAATACCGCCCGAGCAATAGCACAACAAGTCGGTATTGATCATGTCATTGCCAATGTTCTTCCAGACGAAAAGTCTGACAACATCACACGTCTACAAAATGAAGGTCGACAAGTAGCTATGGTTGGTGATGGTGTTAACGATGCACCTGCTCTGGTTACTGCAGATATCGGTATTGCCATGGGTACAGGTACCGAAGTTGCGATTGAAGCAGCCGATATTACAATATTAGGTGGTGATTTATCATTACTACCTCAAACATTAAATATTAGCCAACTAACAATGCGCAACATCCGTCAAAATCTCATTTGGGCATTTGGATATAACATCGCAGGTATCCCTATTGCTGCTTTAGGTTTACTTGCACCATGGATTGCAGGAGCTGCGATGGCATTAAGTTCTGTTAGCGTTGTAACCAATGCATTAAGATTGAAACGAATCATTAAATAAGACAACCCAATTAAGTTATGTCAATTACTTTTAAGTCATACAACTTAGTTATAAAATGAAGATAAGTCATTAAATAAAATGAGGTGAATTAAAATGGGACAAGAAATTATTAATGTAGAAGGTATGAGTTGTGATCATTGTAAAAATGCTGTTGAATCTGCTTTAGCTAAAATGAATGGTGTTTCAGCTGCAGAAGTTGATTTAGAAAAAGGACAAGTACGTGTTGATTATAATGAAGAAAAAGTTCAACTTTCTGACATGAAAGATGCTATTGAAGATCAAGGCTACGATGTTAAATAAAGATTAAAACGGGAGCGACCTTAATTGGTATCGCTCCCGTTTTTTAATTTACCCGCAAATGAGTGGTGCCTGTTTGAATAACTTCCATCGTTGCATCTAACGCATCAACGATTAAGTTTTTCACTGCTGCTTCTGTATAAAACGCAATATGTGGTGTTATGATGATATCTTCTCTATCAATTAATTGTTGAAGTAATGTATCATCCATATTTTTATCTCGTTGATCACTAGGGAATAAACCACGTTCAAATTCATACGTGTCTAGAGCAGCACCTTTAATTTGCCCACTATCTAAACATGATAGTAACGCATGTGTATCAACTAAAGATCCTCGTGCACAATTGACAAACACTGAACCTTTTTTAAAATGATTAAATGTATATCGGTCAAATAAGTGATGATTATATTTAGTAGCCGGTACATGTAAAGTAACAATATCTGCCCCTTCAATGGCTTCTTGAAAAGTGGTTTGGTATGAGACTATATCTTTAATATGCTCATTAGGAAAAGGATCATATGCTACTACCTCAGAACCATAACCATTAGCAAAAATTTTAGCTACAATACTTCCAATTCTTCCGGTACCTATAACTGCTACTTTCAAATCACTGATTGATTGTGATAATATTGACGGCTCCCATCTAAAATCGTGTGATTTCATTTTAGTTTGAATAGCATTAAAATGTCTGACAACATTAATAGCTTGTGTCACTGCGAATTCTGCAATTGAACTTGGTGAATACGAAGGTACATTAGAGACGATAATGTCATATTTTGATGCTAACTCTAAGTCGTAGGTATCAAATCCCGCACTTCTTTGTGCTATTTGTTTGATACCGAATGATTTTAATTTAGCAAACACCGCTTCTGAAATGGGTAGTTGTTGTGATAACGATAAGCCATCAAATCCTTGAACATCATCGACATTATCTTCTGTTAACGGTGACTGAGTTAACTCATATTCCACGTTATTTTCCTTCGCCCATGATTCAATATATACAATATCCTCGTCACGCACACTCATTATTTTAATTTTTGTCATAATAACGTCATCCCCTATGCACTATTTTTCATATAAATTTGCTAAAGTTGCTAATCGTTCTGCTGCTGTTTCAAGTTGTTCTTCTGATAGTGCTAAAGATAGCCTTACATAGTTTCTACCATTTTCACCGAACGGGATACCAGGTGCCACTAAAATGGAATATTCTTTTAATAAGAACTGTTCAAATGATTCACTCTCATATCCAGGTGGCGTCTTTAACCAACAATAAATACCACCTTTTGAGTGTACAAATGGCAATCCTGCTTCGCTTAATTTATGTTCAAACATATCTCTTCTTCGTTTGAATATGTCATTTTGTTGTTCTAAAAATTCGTCATAATGATTTAACGCATAGGTTGCTGCGTCTTGTAAGGCACCAAACATACCTGCATTCGTATGTGTTTGGTACTTTTTCAAGGCCTGAATCATGTCACGGTTTCCTACTGCAAAGCCTACTCTAAATCCTGACATATTATATCCCTTTGATAAGGAGAAAATTTCAACTGCTACATCTTTGCCATTTTCACAAGATAAAATACTTGGATTTTTAGCATCAAAACCGAATGCACTATAAGCAAAATCATGAATAATTTTAGTATTGGTATTTTTAAATCTTTGAATTGCTTCATCAAACACTGCTTTAGTAGCAGTAGAGCCTGTTGGATTATTTGGATATGTTAAATAGATGAGCTTTGTATTATTTAATATATTTTTATCTATTTTATCCCAATCTGGCAGATAATGCGGTGGTTCTAAATTTAATGGGACAGGTTGCGCATCTGCAAGCATGACACCCGCTAAATAATCTGTATACCCTGGATCTGGTAATAATACGTTTTCCCCAGGATTAACGAGACAAGTTGGCAGTGCAACAAGTCCATTTTTCGTACCATATAGAATACAAACTTCCTCTTCCGCATCTAATTCAACATCATAATGTCTTTGGTAAAAATCAATGATGGCTTGCTTAAATGATGCTTTACCATGAAAGGCACCATATTTTTGGTTCTCAGGTACGTTCAATCTTTTAGCAAAATGATTAATGATACCCTGTGGTGTTTCACCATCCGGAATACCAACAGCCATATTAATTAATGTCAGAGGCCCATATTCGATTTTTCGTCCCATGATTTTGCCAAAATAACTTTCAGGAATTGCCGCCAATCTCTCAGACATTTTCACGTCTCATGCCTCCTTCATCTCCTATTTTCTACGCTATGTTTAGATATTATCATTTTATCAAGCAGATTAACATTGTCAATATTAGCAATATTCAGATTTTTTATTACTAGTAAATTTCTTTTCTAATATAAATAGAGAGCGGGAAGTCGAAATGATATGAATGTCATACGATTTCTATCCCACTCTCTATGCTAATAAATTATATATGATTGTTAATATCTTTGATGATTTCATCAACGGTGATTTTAGCACTTGTTAAAACAATAGGTACACCGGCACCTGGATGTGTACTCGCACCAGCAAAGTATAAATCTTTATAATCTCTAGATACGTTCGGAGGTCTATAATAATTACTTTGTGCTAGCGTGGGCATTAAACCAAACGCTGTTCCAAATTTAGCATTATACTGTTGTTCAAAATCTTTAGGTGTAAAAATCGTTTCGGAAATAACATGATCTTGAACATGTTCAAGTGCAGGTATAGTAGCTAATTTACGATAAATATGTTCTTTAACACTTTTTATAAACTGTGGATTTTCCCATTCTAGAGGGCCTGTTTTAAGCTCTGGTGTTGGCATTAAAACATATAATCCTGTCTGTCCCTCAGGCGCTAACGTGGCATCTCCTACTTTAGGTACATATAAATACAGAGATGGATCTTCGGAAATATCCCCATTAAATATTTCATCTATATTTTGTCTGAAATGATTTGAAAATATGACATTATGCAACAATACATCTTCTGTAACATCTTTATCAATGCCTATATACATCATAAAAGCTGAACATGAATAATCTAATTGGTCTATTTTTTGAGGAGGATATTTTTTAACGGGTGCATGTTGTGGCATTAATTGTTGCGCAGCATATGGAAAGTCTGCCGTACAAAGTACCTTATCAAATCGTTTAACTAGGCCATTCACTCTTACGCCGTCTGCTTGCTTATACTTAGGATCAATAATAATTTCTTCTATATTAGCATTACATTGTATATCCACACCTAGCTTAAGGTTTAGTTGTTCTAAACCTTTCACCATGCCATACATACCACCTTTAATAAAATGAACACCAAACATCATTTCAATCATAGGAATAATCGAATATAGTGAAGGACCTTGTTTAGGATCTATACCAATATATAGCATTTGAAATGCTAACAATTTTTGAACTTTTTCATTTTTGACATATTGCCCAATCAAGTTATCCGCATGATTTAATGTTTTTAATTTATATCCTTGAATCAGTGATGTTAAATTATAAAAATCAGACGGTTTCCTATATGTTCGTTCTAAAAAATATTTTCTAGCAATTTCATACCTTCCATATACATCTGCTAAAAATTTCATAAATCCATGCGTAGTACCAGGTTCAATTTGTTCTAAAGTGTCATGTAACTCAGCTAAATCGGTAGGTACTCTCACTTTATCTTCTTTATCAAAATAGACATCATAAATATAAGGTAATTGTTCCATATCTATGTAATCTTCAAAACGTTCACCACACGCTTCAAACACAGCTTTATAAACTTCAGGTACCATGACTATTGTAGGTCCCATATCAAAGGTAAAACCGTCTTTCTTAAATTGGTTCATACGTCCACCAATTTGGTCGTTCTTTTCATATAATGTTACTTGATGACCGTGTGCAGCAAGCCTAGCTGCAGAAGCTAAGCCCGTTACACCCGCACCTATTACAGCAATATTCAATTGACATTCCACCTATTTATTATATTTATCTTTAACTTGTCTGTAGATGTGTAACTTATCCAACCTTGATATATATACTCTTCGATGTAATGGATAACCATATTCACGAACTTCATCTATAATACCTTTGTATATACGTGCCGCTAATTCGATAATTGATCTAGCTTCCGGCTTAAAAACATGTAAATGATCTAATGCAAATTGATAATCCTTTTCTGCAATTTGAGCATAATGTTCCCATAATTTAATATAATTATCAGTTGGCTGATGTTGATAAACGTCTTCAATATTTACATCATATTGATTTAACATCTCTTGACTAAAATAAATACGACCCTTTTCAAAATCTTCCCCTACATCTCGTAAGATATTAGTTAATTGCAATGCCTCTCCTAATTCACGTGCTACTTCATATGTTTCATCACTCGGTTGTTCAGTCAGAATAGGTGATAGTACCTCTCCAACTGTCCCAGCTACACCATAGCAATATCTCATTAATTCCTCATCATTAACGAACATTTCAAAATGTTCATCTTCAAATACAGATTCTATTAAATTATAGAAAGATTGATACTCCATTTTGTAATTTTGAGATGTATCGTAAAAAGCTAACATAATACGTTGATTACTCTTGAATTGATTCGGTGAATCAACTTGTTGTGACTGAATCAGTTGAATATCTTCTTTAATAGCTTGTAATTTTTGAGGATTTTGTTCTTCATCAATACTATCATCTATAATTCTACAAACCGCATATACTGACCAGACAGCACGCCTCTCACTTTCTGGTAATAAGTCAAACGCATAAGAAAAACTTTTAGAATGCTTTTTCATTATTTGATGACAATATTTATAACTCTCATTGACCGTTGTCATTCATGGACCTCCTGTTACACATAACCTTTTATACGTTAATATCAATTCTAGACGTATAGAATGATATTTATGTAATGAATATATAGAACTTTCTACCTTACTTAGCCTATATCTATATCAATTAAATTGAATGTTTCATCAACCAATTCAATTGATTAAAAAACTGAATGATATGCTATATATAGTTTTTCTTAAATTCCCGTATTTGATGGTAATCAAACAAATCATACGCAAACATATTCATGTTTCAAATTATTTTATTTCAAAAAATACAAAAGCGTAGCAAACTACAAAAATTTACTACGCTTTTCTTATATATTTATCATTTTAAGTTATTTTTCATTTTATTAACCGCATCTTGTTTCGACTCTTTTTTTGGAATAAAGTAATATAATCCATCTTGTTGAATAGCGCCTCTACCGTCTAATTGAAGCTTATTGACATTTTTATTAGCATTTTTATAACCTTTTCTTATGCTATTCATCTCTGAAATCTTTAAATCAGTCCGCACATTTTTTTGTATACTACTCATAATAGAATTAATATGTGGTATTGAAGATACTTTAGACATTTTATTAGAAATAGCTTTTAAAACTAATTGTTGCCTTTCTTGTCTTCCAAAGTCTCCACCAGCACCTTCTTGCTTTCTACTTCTAATAAACTTCATTGCCTCATCACCATTCACATGAGTTTTTTGACCTTTATTAAATTTTTTACCATCAAACTGAAATGTCGCATTACTCTCAACATTAATACCACCTAAATCATCAATTATATTCTTTAACCCATCCATATCGATAGTAGCATAATGATCAATAGATATATCTAAAAACTTTTCTAATGATTTTACTGACATATTTGGTCCACCATAGGCATATGCATGAGCAATTTTTTCTTCACTACCCTTTCCCACTATTTCTGCTTGTGTATCACGTGGTATACTTAACATTACAGTCTTATTTTTATTAGGATTGATTGATAATATTATGATACTATCGCTTCTTTGACCAATGTCACTCCTTTTTCTTTCCTCATTGGAATCAACGCCAAATAATGCAATAGTAAGTGGTTTTTTATGTTTTATGTTCTTTCTATTATCAGCAATTTCATCTTCACTTTTGTCTAATGGTTTATATATTTTATTACCAGTTACAAATAACTTTATTCCTAAGTATAATATAATCAAGATAAAGACTAGTATGATTATTGATGAAATCAAAAAAACAATTTTCTTTTTACTTTTTTTATTTTTAGAATTATACATAAAAAACACTCTTTCTTTTTTAATTATATTACTTATAATTTTTCATTTTCATCAAGATTTGTCAACCTTATATATAATAAAAGAGTAATAACATTTTTATAATGTTATTACTCTTCTAAAATATAATAATTAGTGAATATAGTTATATGAACCAGCTTGGCTAGCTGAAATAGTACGTGTTGTTATAACACCAGGACCATGTCCATAGTTCATTTCTGAAACGCGAATTGAACCGTCACTATTAACACTCTCAACGTAAGCGACATGACCAAATCCACCTTGAGTTGTTTGTAAAATAGCACCTGCTGCTGGACGATTATTTACAGTGTAACCTGCAGCTGCTGCAGCATTTGCCCAGTTATTAGCGTTACCCCAAGTTGAACCAACTTTTCCACCTACACGGTCATATACATAATATGTACATTGTCCAGCAGTGTATAAGTTACCTCCATTTGAAGTTGCTCTTGATAATGAAATACCATTTGAAGATGGTGCAGATGTTGTAGTTACATGTACGTTATGACTTGTTGCTGAATAACTTGCACCTAAACCACCTGTACGTTGTGGTGTGTTATAAGATTGAGTGTTATACCCATAATCATAATTATTATAATTGTAGTTATTGTAATTGTTGTAAGCTTGAGTATTGTAACCATAATCGTAGCTGTTATTATGATTTACTTTGTCTGGGCTCCAGTTACCTTGCCAAGTGTAGTGGTAGTTACCTTGTTGATCGATTGTGTATGAATAGCTATATGAAGTTGGATCATTTGGGTTATATCCACCATTATTATTCTCTGCTGCTTGAGCATCATGGTTTGCAAAAGCGAAAGTAGCGATTCCTGCAGTAGCGATTGTAGCTGTAGCGATTTTTTTCATCTGATAAATACCCTCCAATATATATTCAACTCTTTTTATTTTGTAGCGAACATTACAAATTCTAACAAATTACATATCTCTTTTGTCCAATGTTATTAATTTGTAATTTTCTTCTAATACTACACTAACATTTGAAACAAACATGCTTTTTGCATTAGATTTAATTCATTTATAGCCATATTATAAAACCCCTTTAGAATGTATAAATAACATTTCAAAGGGGTTTGTTTACTATTTATTATTATTGACCTCTTTCATTTTATCAATAACTAAATTAGATAATGCTTTAACACCACTATATTCTAAATGTATACCATCATATGCAAAGTATTCTTGGTGACCTTCTGATGCTTTATACCAATCAACGAGATGAACATTTTTATGTTTCTTTTCAGCTTGAGCAAGTAATTTATTATTATTACTTTCATAATCTCTAGGGACACGAACGTTAATTAGATAAATATCTGCATCTCCTAAACTATCAATTAATTGATTTAATTGATCTTTCGTAAATTCCCCGTTGGTACCTAACTCTACAACAACACTTTGATCCTTTTTAGTATAATCTTGATATTTTTCATCTATAATTTCTTTACCTTCTATAAGTTGACGACCAACTTTTCCGTCGACATTTGCGTTAGGTACTTTCTTATTGAATACTTCACCTATATCTACCATTACTGAGTCACCAAGCAATAAAGGAGAAGCTTCTTTCGGATTAAAGGCCTTACCACTATTTTTTTGCTGGTTTTTCGCAGGTTTATGTTTAGGTGCTTTTGACTTAAATGATGTTTGTTTCGCTTTATCTTTCTTCTCATGTTCTTTTCCTAAACTATCATATGAACCAAATAAAATAAATAACGATGGCAATAACAATAAAACTACTAATAATGTTCTACCAAATTTTACAAATTTTAAAGGCATTATAGTAAAGGCCTTGAAGCCATTTTTTCTTATTGGTGTTTCAATAAATTTATATGAAATCTCTGCCATCATAAACATAGCAACTACTTCAATAATATAAACATACCAAGGAATTTGTCCCTGTACATAATAGCTATTCATAAATACTATAATTGGAAAATGCCATAAATATAAACTATATGATCTTTTACCAATATAGATAAATGGTTTGAAGCTCATTGCATGTTTCAGAAAACTCGCAGGATGAACGACACTCGCAATAACGAATAATGTTATAAATGAAATAGCATAAAAACCACCATTATAAATCCATTTATCCTGATCACCAACTGTAATCATTAAATATATAAGAATCAGTAGTCCAATGATACCTACTGAATTTACACTTACCTTTTCCGCTCTGGAAATTTCTTTTTTAAGAACAAAAGGCGGCCAAACAAAAGCAAGAATACATCCTAATAGCAATGTTTGAAGTCTAGTATCTGTACCGAAGTACACTCTAGAATTATCTCCAGTAACACTATGTATAACAAACATCGCTAACAATGATAATAAAGAAGTAACAATAAGTATTATTGTAATTGTTTTAGGTTTAAATTTCTTTAATAAGAATAAGATAATAACCGGGAAAAAGATATAAAATTGTTCTTCAATAGCTAATGACCACAAATGTTTTAAAGGTGCTACAGCAAATTGATTGAAATAATCTACATCCTGATAAATATACCACCAATTCGAAACATAAAATATAGCTGCTATTGCATCATGTTTTATGCTTATAATTAATTCTGGCTTAAAAAGTAATGTAAATATTAATACAACAGCAACTAAAAAAAGCACTGCAGGTATTAACCTTTTAATTCTTCTAAGCCAGAAATTAATTAAATCGATTGATTTATCACGATAAAATTCGACAAGTAATAAACTCGTGATTAAATAACCAGAAATTACAAAAAATGTATCAACGCCTAAAAAGCCACCACTTAACCACTTAGAATTCAAATGATAAATTATAATTCCTAATACAGCAAGTGCTCTCAAACCGTCTAGTCCTGGTAAATAATGTGGTTTGTGAAACTTGTCTAAACGCTTATATTCATTTCCTTCCATATGTATAACACTCCGTTTTTTTATTTATCTTCATAAAACTCATCATATCATAAGAAAAATGACATTAATATAATTTTTCATAAATTTTACAAATTCAAATTAAAGTTAATATACGCTTAGCATTTAAAAGCGTCAATAAAAAAATTAAAAATAAATTCATATTCATGTTCTAACGAGAATTATTTTTTTAAAACCTTAAAATGGTTTTAAAACTTTATAAATACCTATTTCAAAGCTTTTTAAATAACTTTTAAAAACTTACTTATTCATTATGTTTTATCTATTTACAAAAAAATATCAAAAAATTAATTGTTTTTTTCAAAACTTTATGAAACAATGCTTATGCAACAAAATAATTTTAAAAGGAGTTTTTAGAATGAAGAATTTTTTAAACATTCCTAACAGGTTTTCAATTAGAAAGTTTAGTATTGGTGCGGCTTCAATAGTTGTAGGTAGTTTACTATTTTCAGGTATTAACCACGAAGCTCATGCTTCAGAAAATACTTCTAATGAAAATATAAATCAAGAAAAAACAGTACATACTGAAAATTCTGATCTTTCAAATAATAATATAGAAGCTACTAAGTCAGATTCTAGCCAAAGTAACCAGGTGAATTCAGAAAATACTAATTTCCAACAATCTAATAAAGACAATGTTGAAACTGTTGAGTCTAATGACAGTAAAGATAACATGAATACTGCTCAATCTGTTGACAACAAGGACAACGTTAAACCTGTTCAACCTGATGACAACAAAGACAACGTTAAACCTGTTCAACCTGATGACAACAAAGACAACGTTAAACCTGCTCAACCTGATGACAACAAAGACAACGTTAAACCTGCTCAACCTGATGACAACAAAGACAACGTTAAACCTGCTCAACCTGATGACAACAAAGACAACGTTAAACCTACTCAACCTGATGACAACAAAGACAACGTTAAACCTACTCAATCTGATGACAGCAAGGACAACGTTAAACCTACTCAATCTGATGACAGCAAGGACAACGTTAAACCTACTCAATCTGATGACAGCAAGGACAACGTTAAACCTACTCAATCTGATGACAGCAAGGACAACGTTAAACCTACTCAATCTAAAGTTAATTCGAGCAATGCTAAAGCTTTATCTAATGATTCTATTCTTACAAAAGATACTGACCTCAAAGAAAACAAAGACGCTGTAAACAAGTACTTCAAAAAAAATGAAGTAGATGACGACGTCGCTAAATACATTAATGACAACTGGGATAGAATGGATAGTAAAGAAATTCAAAGTATACTTCTAAAAGATTTAATGAATAAAAATGATAAATATAAAGCTTTTGCTACACCAAGAGAAAATACTACTCGAAATAGAATGGTTAATCTAGAAAGCAAAGCTAAGTCTGAAAAAACTAAGAACTATGTGATTAAAAATGGAGAATATTTAGGTGGAATAGCTCAAAAATTCAAAACAACTTCAGCCCATTTACAAAAAATAAATAACATTAAAAATCCAGATTACATTCAAGCTGGTCAGACAATCAAAGTTCCTGACAATTCTGCTACCAAACCTAGCAAACCATCTAAACCAACTAATCCAACTAAACCTTCTGATAATAATTCAAAAACTTTAGTTACTAAAGATCAAATGAAAAAATTTGGATGGAATACAAACGGGCTAAAAGACTCAGTAATCAAAGACTTAAATAATGCTTTGAATAAATTCAATATCAACACTCCTAAAAGAATACAACACTTTATGGCTCAAGTTGCCCAAGAGTCAATGAAAGGATTATATCCGACCGAAATTGCTGACGGTAGTGCTTATGAAGGCAGAACTGATTTAGGAAATACAAAACCTGGCGATGGTAAAAAATTCAAAGGTGGAGGATATATTCAATTAACTGGTAGAAGTAACTATACAGCATTTTCTAAAGCTATGAAAGATCCAGATATTGTAAACAAAGGTGTAGAGTATGTAGCCAATAAATATCCATGGTCAAGTGCTGCTTGGTTCTGGAATAATAAAAATATAAATAAAATAGTTGATAATGGAGGAAGCGTTCAAGACGTTACTCGTGTAGTCAATGGTGGTACTAATGGTTTAAATGATAGAATTAACTACTACAACCAAGCAAAGAAAATATTCACTTAATAAGTAATTTATAATAGGTTTAAATGTCGATATAATTAACCATTTAAGTTACCAATCATAGGAATGTAACAAGAAGGCTGATTTTGTAAAATACAAAATCAGCCTTTTATATGAGTTTTTAACTTCATCAGACAAATATTCATCAATTTTTACACAAAGCACATATTAATTCACAATTCTCTACTTATTTCACAAAAATGCGCCTACTATATCCTTTTTTGAGTACAAACGATTTCTTTCTTTATTAGACTCTCCTCTGCTGATCTTATCTTCATATATACTCAATATAAAGCATTAATTACGAAGTTTATCGCTATTACTATTAAATTAGGAGGTCAAGATCTCTATTTGGTTTCTAGTTCTCCAATTTTTTTAATTTGCTTATAATGACTTATTCTCTTTTACATTTATATAATCATTAATTCTAGAATAAATATAAATAACAAAACTTCGAAAGAAATTCAATATATTTTTTCGATCTTATTTATAAATAAAAAAAGACGACATATATCATATGTCGTCTTTTTAGTTAGTTAATAATTACTTTTTGAATGACTGTTAAAATATTCTTACTAACTATAATAAATTTTAATTCATGTAATAATTACATTCCCCAAGCTGACATGCCTTGTGCATTGTATGCTTTTTCAGCTGCATCGATTTGATCACTCACACTTGCAGTTGAACCCCATCCTGGCATTGTTTGGAATAAACCTGATGCGCCTGATGGATTTTGTGCGTTTGATTGACCATTAGATTCACGCGCAATGATGTGTTCCCAAGTTGAAGCTGATACACCAGTACGTTTTTCCATTTCTTGTGCTGCGCTTGAACCAGTTGCACCTGGAGTATTACCATTGCCTAATTTTGTTGAGCTTGCACTTTGACTAGAAGTTGATTGACTAGAATCTGAAGCTTGTGAACTATTAGAAGTAGATTGAGCTGAATTTGATGGTGCAGATACTGTTTCTACGTTAGTGCTATCAGATTGTGTGTTTGATGCAACAGCTTGTTGTTGTGAACCTTGTTGATTGTATGATTGACTATAATCAGTAGATTGAGTTGATTCTGTATTACCTTGATTAGATGTTTCTCCAACAGCTTTATAATCCCAACTCCAGTTTGTACCATCTGAAGTAAAGTTATAGTTGAATCCATTGTATGTGAAATGAATGTCATAAGATCCTTCTTGAACTGGACTTTCATTTAATTGTTCCGGATGATTTTGAGCTAGGTCTGCTAAATGTGCTTGGTTAACATTTTGTTCAGATGCATGAGCTTCATGACCATGACCTGCTGAATAACCTGTTACTCCTAATGCTACTGCTAATGATGATGCTACTATTGCTTTTTTCATAAATATAATACCTCCGAGTAATTTTTATATTTTCAACTTTGTTATTAATTTCAAAAATTTATTTTAAATTGCTTCTTAAGATGTTTGCTTTAAGCTTCTATCGATTGACAATTGCAACTATAACACAAAATTCTCCACTACAAATAACACTGCATTTACAAAGTATTACATTTTTCTTTATATATTGTAATCTCAATATAATGAATATCTTAAATTTAATAAGCATAAATACACCTATGACAGTCTTGAATTAAATAATAAATAAGTCTTTTATAAAATTCTATGTAACCTCAGTGTAATTTGTCTGAATAAAAGCGCTTACATATTAGACTTGATTTTTTCAAACTTATGTATACTTCTAAGTTTAAGTTTATAATGTATTTATGAAGCAAACTAGTTTCTTCCATTATATAGTATTAATAAGTAATAAATTAATTCGTTAAATTATGAGTTACTAATACTCTTTATTTTTACCTTTCCATTATCGTTTGTTTACAAAATTAATTTATACACAAAAAATCACATTACGATATTATGCTATCGTAATGTGATAAGTTAATTATAGTCTTTTAATATAATCTAATTTTAGATTACATTTCCCAAGCTGACATACCTTGTGCTTTATATGCTTTTTCAGCTGCATTGATTTGGTCACTTACACTTGCAGTTGAACCCCATCCTGGCATTGTTTGGAATAAACCTGATGCGCCTGAAGCGTTACGTGCATTTGCTTGACCATTTGATTCACGTGCAATAATGTATTCCCAAGTTGAAGCTGATACACCAGTACGTTTAGCCATTTCTTGCGCAGCATATGAGCCAGTTGAACCTGCAGTGTTGCCGTTACCTAAAGTTAATGAGCTACTACTAGCTGATGTTGTTTTAGTGCTGTAGTTGTGGCTTGAACCATTGTTTGATGTAGTTGGAGCTGAAACAGCTTCTACATTAGTGTTGCTTGATTGTTGGTTAGAGCTTACTGATTGAGTACCAGCTTCTTGATTGTAAGAAGTTGTGTAGTCAGCTGATTGAACAGCAGTATTTGACGTTTGAGCTGAAGTAGTACCAGCTTCTTGGTAGTTCCATGACCAGTTTGTACCATCTGAAGTGAAGTTATATTCGAATCCACCACTTACAAAGTGAATGTCATAAGCGCCTTCTTGAACTGGTGCAGCGTTTAATTGTTCTGGGTGATTATGAGCTAAGTCTACTAAGTGTGCTTGATCTACGTTAGTAGTTTCTGAAGCGTGTGCTTCGTGTCCTGATACTGCGTAACCTGCTGCGCCTAATGTTAATGCTAAAGTTGATGCGATAAATGTCTTCTTCATAATTGAAAAATCCTCCAAAAAGTTTTTGTTTTTTTATATGTTTTAATGTATTTAATTTCGTTGTGCAATATTGAAAATGTTTTTGTTTAGCTTTCGACGGTATTCACTATACCATAAAAAATCGCTTTGTATATTACACGTTCCTTACAAAACATTACAAACAAAATCAAGTTTTGTAACTTTGAAATATTACTGAAGTCCTTGTAATATAATTTTTTACGTAATTTAGTTTAATTTTTCATCATAAAGCCTTATATTACATGAGATTTTTTAAGTTTTTCTCAACTTTTACATTATTCGTAATATTACAGATTGCAATGCAGTTACATAATTGTAATAGTTCTAAAAATTTTAAAAAGATCTAACTTCCCAAAAAAAGATGGATATATTCAAATTTTTGACATTAATTTGATATATCCACCTATTATTTTCGCTATTTAAAATGTGATCATGAAGTTAATAATCTTTAATACCCCATAATACGTTTTCACACTGTCTAATAATATATTTTAAAACTTCAATCCTTGCCGTCTTTTTATGATCAGCTGGAACTATAAGCCAAGGCGCATGTATTGTATCTGTTTTCTCTATCATATCGTGACTTGCTTCTAAGTATAAATCCCATTTTTCACGATTGCGCCAATCTTCATCTGTGATTTTCCATTGCTTATTTACATCTTGTTCTCTATCTTTAAATCGTTTAAGTTGCTCGTCTTTATCTAAACATAAGAAGAATTTTAATAATATTGCCCCTTCATCTGTCCACATTTTTTCAAAATGATTAATTTCCTCATAAGCACGTTGCCACTCATCTTTATTGGCAAATCCTTCTACTCTTTCTACTAATACCATGCCGTACCAACTACGATCAAATATTTCAATATGTCCGCTCTTTGGCATTTCTTTCGCAAAGCGCCAAAGATAGTGATGCGCCAGTTCAACGTCTGTAGGCGCACTTATACCATTCACTTCATATCCCGTCGGATCTAATTTCTCACGAATACGTTTGATATTACCACCTTTACCTGCTGCATCCATGCCTTCAAATGTTAAGATAAGCGGAATTTTTCTTTCATATAATGCAAATTGAATTTCTCTCATACGTTTTTGTAATGGTTCTATCAATTCTTTATATTCTTTTTTAGATACTTCATCCAATGTGACATCAAATTTAGTCGTTGAAAAATCTTTAGTAAACGCACCGTCTTTATTATCTTTTGATTGATTTGCTTTTTGAATCGCTTGTTCTAATCTTTCTATAATATGTTTATACATCTTTTCAAATGCAACTTCTCGTTGTTTATAGTCAATAACTTCCCATTGCTTATCAGAATGCGTGAACTTTCTCATTTCTTTCAAATAGATATCTTTAGGTATGATTTGTTCATACTCTTGTACTTTCCAACTCATTAATGGATTATCTTTGGTTTGTTGAATGTGCTCTTGTCGTTTTTCTTCACTAACTTCAATATAAAATTTAATCAACTCATAACTATCATTCTGAAGCATCTCTTCAAAATGTTTGATTTGATTCACGAGTTTATTATCGTTTTTGTAATAATCTTGCTTAATATTATTTTGTTTATAATCTAAAAAGTGAGAATACCAGCTTCTAAAATAGATATTGATATTTCCTTTTTGAGGCAGTGTATTCCAATATTTTTGTAAAAATTGATATCTTAAGTCTTCAGCATCTGGTGTTTTTGTTGATATAAACTGTGTGTATTTAGCATCAAAAGTAAGTAATAGTTCATTGGATAAACGCGTCTTTCCTGAGGCAGGTACACCTTCAAACACAATCATGACTGGGATACCTAAGTCATGTGTTTGTCGTGTTAAACTTGCTGCTTTTAATTTTAATTGTTCTATCTTTTTATTCATTTTACCCATCCTTTATAGATAGCGATTTTAATAAAGTATAGCATAATAAAATATAGACGCCTCACTTATCAAAGTAAGACGTCTATATTCTATCTAGCTTTACGCTAAAAATTTAAAAATGTCGTTCGTATATATTTTGAATACCTTTCTTAGAAGAACATCTAAAATCCATGCAACGAAAAAAGGCACAATGAAGAATGCAATGATAATCAATAATAAACTCAACCAAGCTGAGTCAATACCCATAAATTTAAATGCATTAATCGGTCCAACCATTCCTATAAAACCAAATCCTGCAGATTCTTTTGTACCTGCGATACCGACAATGCCGGATGCGATTCCTGAAACTGCAGCTGTAATCAATATAGGTAACATGATAATAGGATAGCGTACCATATTAGGCATCATCATTTTGACTCCACCAAAGAAGATAGAAATCGGCACACCTGCTCTATTAACTTGGCTCGTACCAATTAACAATACCGCTTCTGTGGCTGCTATACCGATTGAAGCCGAACCTGCTGCAATACCTGAAATGCCAATTGCAATCGCTATGGCAACAGTAGAAAGTGGCGATATAATAATAAAACTAAATACCATCGAAATCAGCATACTCATTAAAACAGGTTGTAACTCTGTAAAACTATTAATCATATTACCAATACCAGTAGTAATCATATGTACATATGGAAGTATCAACACACCTATAGTTGCTGAAATACCACCTACAATTGTTGGATATACGATTAACGCCATACTCCCTACACGATGCTCTATTAATAAAATCAATAACACCGCAATAGATGCAGTAATCATTGTATTAATTAAATCCCCAATTCCAGCTATAACCCATGTGCCATTTTTAAATTGTGCAGCACCACTACCAACATACGAAGCACTTGCAACTACTGCCATCGCTAAAGGTGTCAGATTAAATTTCAATGCTATCAAAGCACCAACAAGTGCCGGCACCGTAAATTGAATTGCTTGAACAACACCTAGTAATGTTTTAAAAATGGGATGAAACTGCATTAAATATTTAAATATCTCCCCTAATATCGCATTGGGTACTAATCCTGCGACAATACCAACTGCTACACCAGATAGCACTCTAAAAATAAATTCTTTCGGTCCAATTTTACTCAATGTTGTCATTTCTAGCGCCTCCAATATCTAAATACGATAAATCAAACATAAATAAATAGCCTTAATTGAACTAACTATACACATGATGAAATCTAAGGTGTGTTGGTAATTCGTTGATGCAATCATATGTTGTGTAAAGTTGGGCCAATTAAGACTATGGAGAATAGTATATCACATTATTAGAATTTTCAGATAAATATATTTGTAAAGTCATTAATTTTACAAATTTTCTTTTAACACGACTGCTATTTAAAAAGCACCGCCAACAAAGCTTGCTTGTTGGCGATGCAAATGGATCTATTCATCTGGAATCTCTGCTTTTCTAGATTCTTTTTTATATCTTAAATACATTAATCCTAAAATTCCCATCCAGAATGGTGCAATGATTACTGCAAGTCTCGTACTTGGATTAATCAGTAATACCACAAAGATAAATATAAAGAATAGTACAATAGCATATGCCATCCATTTACCACCTGGCATTTTATATTGACTTGCTTTATGAAGTTCGGGATTATGTTTTAAATATCCTAAATAAGCAATCATAATGATAGACCAAATCACTATATTTAAAACTGTTGATACTGTCGTAATATATACAAACACTTGCGTTGCATCTTTAAAGATAGCATTTAGTATCACAGAAATACTTAATAGTGCACATGTCACTAATATCGCATAATATGGTACGCCATTGCGATTTGTTTTACCAAGAATAGGCGGTGCTTGTTTACGTTGAGATAAACCAAACATCGTTCTACTATTGGCAAACACACCGCTATTACAAGCGGATGCCGCAGCAGTTAACACTACAAAGTTGATTAAACCTGCTGCAAATGGAATACCGATTAAACCAAACAATTTCACATAAGGACTATCTGAAGGATTTAATTGATTCCAAGGCACTGCTGCCATGATGACTGCAAGTGATCCAATGTAAAATATCAAAATTCGATATGGAACATTATTAATCGCTTGAGGTATCGTTTTATGAGGATTTTTAGTTTCTCCTGCTGTAATACCAATTAGTTCAATTCCTATAAATGAAAAAATGGCCATTTGGAAGGACATGAAAAATCCTGAGGCACCATGCGGGAATATACCACCATGGCTCCATATTTGAGATACGCTAGCAGTACCATAAGGTGTCTTCATTGCAAAGACAATCATAATAATACCCACAATAATTAAAGCTAATATTGTTAATACCTTTATAATCGCAAACCAAAATTCTAATTCTCCAAATAACTTTGCACTAAATAAATTGAGCGTCATTAGTACTAACAATGTAAATAAAGCTGTTAACCAATTAGGCATTGCTGGATACCAATATTCTATGTATTTAGCAACTGCTGTAATTTCTGCCATTCCTGAAATAATCCATGTTAACCAATAAGTCCAACCAACTACAAAGCCTGCTAATGGTCCTATATGTTTATGTGCAATATCAGCAAATGATTTGAAGCCAAGGTTAGATAACAACATTTCCCCCATTGCTCTCATAAACATAAATAATACAAAACCTACTATAATATAAGTCAACAATATCGATGGTCCTGCCAGGTGAATTGATTCACCTGCGCCTAAAAACAATCCTGTACCAATCGCACCACCAATAGCAATCAATTGTATGTGTCGATTGCTTAATTCACGTTGCAGTTTATCTGCCATATCCGTCTCCCCGTTCTGTTTCTTTAACAGTTTCTCCCCTAAAAAAATTACAAACTTTGTTTGAAAGTAAATTCACTTTCTATAAAACTATATTTACCCATAATTTAAATTTACAATCACTATTAAATTAGTTCATAGACACTATTTTTGACATATAAGACATTTAGCAAGATAATTTGAATTAAGATAAACAACACTTGTTAGGTAGGTGCAAACATATTGACTGACAAAATCGATCCCCGTGTCACACGAACAAAACAATTACTTGTTGACGCATTTCAAAAAGTATCAAAAGAAAAGAAGTTAAGCCAATTAACAGTCAAGAATATTACTGATGAAGCAACTGTTAATAGAGCTACGTTCTATGCACATTTCACAGATAAATACGACATACTCGATTATTCTTTAGATGTCACTATTCTTAAAGATTTAAATGACACACTCAACATTTCAAATATTATCAATGAAATCGTCTTAAAAAATATATTCATCACAATGACTCAATATATGGAACAAGTACAAGCATCTTGTGAAATGAACCAAGATGTATTTTGTGAACAAGCGCACAAGAGAATTAATAACGAATTAGAAGATATCTTTTCTATCATGCTAGAAAATAGTTATTCAGATATTGATAGAGACATCTTGGTAAGTAGTGCTAGTTTTCTTGCGGCAGGTATGAGTGGTCTGTGTAATCATTGGCTTTCTACAAGTCATGATACAGCTGAAAACTTTATAGACAAAAATCTTCCATTCTTAATTCATCACATCGCGCACCTATAAAGATTCCACCATTTTACATAATACTTTTTATCTAAAACAAATGATGACCCTATGTACATTAATAAAATAATGATGCATGGGGTCATATTTTTTAATTTATACAACAAACTGATCAATATGTTGCATAGACAACATATGAATTGAGCATGTCTATTGCTATATCATGTATATGAGAGTATATTATGTTTATACAACAAGTGTTGCTTAGCAAATATTTGTTGGAAATATAAATTGGAGGTTGCGATGATGCAAATTTTAGACAGAATTAACGAATTAGCGAATAAAGAAAAAGTACAAACATTGAGTGTAAAAGAAAAACAAGAACAACAAGCACTCAGACAAGACTATTTAAAAATGATACGAGGACAAGTACTTCATACATTTTCTACTATGAAAGTTGTTGATCCACTTGGCCAAGATGTTACACCAGAAAAAGTTTATGATTTGAGAAAAGAATATGGAAATATTTAAGTTGATCTTAAATCCAAATTAAAAGGCACTCAGCATCCAAACTTGGGAACTGAGTGCCTTATTGTATTTAACAAACTAAAAAATTAAATTTATGTCCATCTGGATCAGTAAACATAGCACCATAATAGCCTTGTTTAACTGTCGGTTGTTCTAAAATACGACCGCCTGACGCTTCAACTTGCTTAACAAGTTGATCAACTTCTGCATTCGTCTTTACACCTAGAGAAATAATCGTTTCATTAACATTAGCATGAACTTTATCCTGAGTGACCGCTTCAAAATGTTTATTTTCAATTAAGATGACAATGGTCGATCCAATTTTAATGCCTACCATTTTATCAAGCATGTCAGGGTTATGTTTAATTTCAAATCCTAAAGATTGGTAAAACTGCTCACTTCTTTTTAAATCTTTAACATGTAAATTGAACCACATCGACTGAATCATAACCATTTCTCCTTATTAACATAATCAATTACTAAAATTCTACTTCTTCTATCCATTGGGCTAATGATAGTTTATCTGGATTAATTTGATTCATTAAATCAAAATCGACAACATAACCTTTTTCTTCTAGCCAACTTCTTTCTGCTGTACCACTAACAAATTCACCTTTAATTTCAGTTGGCATACCTGTGACAGTTGCAAATGTTTTAACAACTTCATTAAGTGTTAACTCATCTGAAGCAATCTCAATCGCTTGATGATTATATTGAGCAGGGTCTTTAAATAAATTTGCAGCAATTCTAGCAATATCAATTGAAGAAATCATCGCAAATTTAACATCTGGACTAATAAATTCTGGTATTACAATTTGTTGATTTTCTTTTTTAGCTATTCTAAGGAAGTTATCCATAAAGAATGAAGGTTTGATAATTGCAAAATTCAATGATGACGCTTTTAGTGTATTTTCAATATCTGCTAAGGCTTCAAAGTGTGGTCCCTTTCTATCTCTATTCACACCACCAGCTGTACTATAAACCACGAATTCAATGTTTTGTTTTTCGGCAAGTTGAATAATCATTTTACCTTGTCTTAATTCTTCAGCAATATCATCTTTAACTATAGGTTGAACACTGTATACTCCATATTGTCCTTGCATTGCTTGTTCTAAACTTTGTTGATCGCTTAAGTCACCTTCTACAATTTCAAGTTTGTCACTGTCAATTGACGTTAACTTTTCATTATTCTTATTACGTGTTAGCGCACGTACATGCCATCCGTCTGATAACAGTTGCTTAACTACGGCATTACCTTGTTTACCTGTAGAACCAATTACTAAAATACTTCTCATTAATATTCTCTCCTTCATTACTGTTGTAAAAACCAATAATCTTCCTTTTCGCCTTTTAAATATGTATATTCTTTTGGTGATTTACCCGTATGCCAGATATTTTCATTCATTAGGTCTCGAACGTCCCAAACTAAATGTATAAATTGTTGCAAATGATTTCCAAATAATTTATTTGGCGCTTTCATTTGTAATACATGTGACACATCATTGATTGAAATATTCAATTCGTCTGCTATATTTTTTAAACTTAACGTTGTTTCGTCAAAATGCTCTTGTAATTCTTTAGCTGTGATTTGTCTTTGCTCTTTATTTAATGACACTTATATCACTCATCCTTCTTATTTAAACATCTATATCACTTTATTTGTCTTTTTATATGATAGGCTTTATAATAAACGGATATTTATCCGTTTGTCAACAAACTTATATTAAGAAGGTGATGTATTTGCGACGAGACGCCCTCGAGAACCGGCAGCGCATAGAGAATAAAGCGATTGAACTCTTTAACCAACTTGGTGTTCAACAAGTGAGTATGAATCGCATCGCAAAAGAGTTAAATATTGGAATGGGAACTTTGTATCGTCATTTTAAGGATAAGAGCGCATTGTGTACGACGATTATCGAACATGACTTTACTGACATTATCAACCAAATGTACGAAGTGAAAGAAAAACATCACGATTCTAAAGCAGTCATGGCAAAGTCGCTTGATATCTTTTTAAATTTCAAAACAATCAACAATGATTTACTTCATTGTATTGAAGATACAACAGATAAAAATGACTTTTACCATAGTGATATTTATTTACAGTTATTTAAGTTTTATAGTGAAATTCTTGGCAATAATAAAAGTACAACATGGACAACTTTCAAAGTAGATATGTTATTGAAATCATTATCTACTAAATCTTTCGAATTACAAAAAGACGAACGCGGACTATCAAATGAAAAAATCAGAGATTATATAATCAAACTATATTTTGATAAAGAGGAGTAATATCATGACTAAAATTACATTAATTACAGGTGGTAATAAAGGCTTAGGTTTCGAAACAGCTAAAGCATTGATCAATGAAGGTCATAAAGTCTACATTGGTTCTAGAAATGAATCACGTGGTCAAGTTGCAGCAAAAGAAATTGGTGCACAAAGTGTTCAATTAGATGTTACTGATGAGACCTCTGTACAACATGCTTTCGACTTTATTAAAGATCAAGAGGGTCGCTTAGATGTACTTGTTAACAATGCTGGTATCTCAGGACAATTTGCCAAACCTGCAGATATTACTGTTGATGATATAGATAAAGTCTATCAAACCAACGTATACGGTATTGTTAGAATGATGAACACATTCATTCCTTTACTAGAACAATCAGAACAACCTGTCGTTGTTAATGTAACAAGTGGTTTAGGTTCATTTGGTATGGTAACCAATCCTGAGGCAGAAGAATTCCATGTTAATTCATTAGCTTATTGTTCATCTAAATCAGCTGTCACTATGCTAACAGTTCAATACGCTAAAGGTTTACCTCAAATGCAAATTAATGCTGCAGATCCAGGTTCTACAAATACAGACTTAGTTGGTGACTTTAGCAATAATGCTAAACCAGCAACTGAAGGCATTAAACCTATTGTAGAATTAGCCACAATTGATGCAAACGGACCAACTGGTACATTTATTAATGGCGACGGCAAAATGCCTTGGTAATTTCAAATCATTAATCAGTAGTATTCCCACTATATAAATAGAAACGCACGATTATGGAGGATTTAAAATGAAAAGTATTACTTTTGAAGAACATTATGTGATAGACGACATTCAAAAAGAAACAATGAGTCAAGCTTCTGCTGACCCAAATGGTGTACCCATGAAAGTCATGTTAGAAGGACTAGAGAAAAAATCAGGTTTTACTGACGCTGATGAGATTTCTCATCATGATAAACGTATTAAATTCATGGATGAACAAAATGTACAAATGCAAGTATTATCATATGGTAATGGTGCACCTTCTAATCTTGAAGGTCAAAAAGCCATCGATTTATGTAAAAAAGCTAATGATCAATTAGCTGAGTATATCAAACAATATCCAGACCGTTTTGTAGGATTTGCGACATTACCGATTAATGAACCTGAAGCAGCTATGGAAGAATTCAAACGTTGTATCAATGAGTTAGGCTTTAAAGGTGCACTCATTATGGGTCGTACAAAAGATGGTTTCTTAGATCAAGATCAATTTGACGGTATTTTTGCAACTGCTGAAGAATTAAATGTACCTATTTATTTACATCCCGCACCCGTAAATAGCGATGTATACCAAGCTTACTATAAAGGAAATTATCCAGAAATCACTGCTGCTACATTCGCTTGTTTCGGTTATGGTTGGCACATCGATGTTGGTATTCATGCGATCCATCTAGTTCTATCAGGTATCTTTGATCGTTACCCTAATCTAAATATGATCATCGGACACTGGGGTGAATTCATTCCATTCTTCTTAGAACGTATGGATGAAACTTTATTTGCTGATCATTTAAAACACCCTGTTAGTTATTACTTTAAAAATAATTTCTATATGACGCCAAGTGGTATGTTGACTAAACCACAATTTGATTTAGTTAAAAAGGAAATGGGGATTGACCGAATTTTATATGCGGCAGACTACCCTTATATCGAACCAGAACGTTTAGGCGTATTTTTAGATGAACTTGGTTTAACTGATGAAGAAAAAGAGAAAGTAAGTTATAGAAATGGCGCTAAATTACTTGGCTTAGAATAATATGATTGATAAATCATGCTTTAACTCAATGGAGGTATTTCATATGAATACAATAGAATTAAAAGGTGCTAAATTACGCTACCATCAAATTGGACAAGGTCCGGTATTAATATTCATCCCAGGTGCCAATGGAACTGGCGACATCTTTATGCCATTAGCACAACAATTAAAAGATCACTTCACTGTAGTTGCAGTAGATCGTCGTGACTATGGTGAAAGTGAGTTAACAGAACCACTACCAGAATCAGCAGCAAATCCAGACGACAATTATCGTGTAAAACGCGACGCAAAAGATATTGCAGAATTAGCACAATCACTTAGCGATGAACCCGTCTATGTTTTAGGCTCAAGTTCTGGTTCAATCGTTGCTATGCATGTACTTAAAGAACATCCAGAAGTAGTTAAACAAATTGCTTTCCACGAACCACCAATCAATACATTCTTACCAGATAGTAAATACTGGAAAGATAAAAATGATGAAATTGTAAACCAAATCCTTACAGAAGGATTAGAAAAAGGTATGAAAACATTTGCTGAAACACTTAATATTGCACCTATCGATGCTAAAATGATGTCTCAACCTGCAGAAACAGAAGAAGCTCAAAAAGAACAATATCAACGTGTTATGTTCTGGTCTGAATACGAAATTCGCCAATATACACACTCAGATATTACTTTAGATGACTTTAAAAAACATGAAGATCAAATCACATTACTAAATGGTACTGACTCTAGAGAATCATTCCCACAAGATGTTAACTTCTATATCAATGAACAAATTGGTTTACCAATCGTTGATATTCCTGGCGGTCACTTAGGTTATGTACAAAAACCTGAAGGCTTTGCCGAAGTATTATTAAACATGTGGCATAAATAAGCTGATTAAAAAAGCACGCGTTGAAAAATAATTCAACGCGTGCTTTTCTTTACTCTAATATTGTTTCCATTGAGCGATTAACACTGCTTGCATACATTCCACCGAATTTTAATAAATGTATCATCAATAAATATAATCTATAGAATTCTAATCGTTCATACGCACCCTTAGCTAACGGATAATGCTTTTCATATTCATCATAAAACTCTTGAGTAAAACCACCAAATACGGTTGTAATACCTAAATCAAATTCACGATCACCGTACAATGGTGCTGGATCAAATAAAGCTGGACGACCATCTGATAAAAACATATAATTACCACCCCATAAGTCACCATGTAATAACGATGGCTTACTTTGGTGTTGGTTTAATGCATCCAGCATAACCGCTCTCACCTGTTCATATACTTTATTATCTTCCTCATTCCATAGTTGTTTACGTAATAATTCATCTCGAATGTGATCCATACGGCGATAAATAAAAATGTCTTTCCAGTTGTCCGTCCATGAATTATCAAATGAAATATCGCCCCCTTCATGTGGTAACCGGAATCCAAATTGGCCATCTTCTTGTTGTTGACTATGCATTTTAGCAACTAATTGTCCCAAATCTTTTTGACTGCCGGATGACCCTTCCTCAAGATAACTTAAAATTAAATACGCATCCCCATTTATCTCTCCACTTGCTATGACTTTGGGTGCAGTAATACCTGCATTTTCGAATTCATTCAGACCTGCAATTTCTGCAGCATAAAATGATTCATCTCGGTTACGTTGTACTAATAAGAAGAACGTATCATCTTGTTGTGTTATTACTTTAAATGCTTCATTCACATCTCCACCACTGACTGGTGTAATCTCTTTAATATAATCTAATGGTAAATGCTCTTTCCAATCTATAGCCATGATGTCACCTTCCCTATACTACTGAATACTAATTATATTACCTCATTTCCAATCGCTTAATCGTTAAAGCCACCCTCAATGTGTATGACCACATTATAAAAGTTCGTCTATTTTTTTAATTTTTATAATTTAACTAGGAAATTGTAAATGAAAATGCTAGTCTATTAAAAGGAAAAGTTTCACATATATTAAGTTGAGGATAGTAAGCCTCAAATATAATGAACTAGGAGCGTTAACATGTATAAATTAATTAAACCCCTTTTATTTAAAATTGAACCTGAAAAAGCACACGGATTAACTATCGACGCCTTAAAAATTGCACAAAAACAATCCTATGTATTACCGATTATGAAAAAATTATTCGATTATCAAAATCCTATGTTATCTCAAGATATCCACGGTATTACATTTGAAAATCCAATCGGTCTTGCAGCTGGTTATGACAAATCTTGCGAAGTACCTAAAGCTTTAGAAAATCTTGGTTTCGGTGCATTAGAACTTGGTGGTATCACACCAAAGCCACAACCAGGTAATCCACAACCTCGTATGTATCGTTTATTAGAGGATGATGCCTTAATTAATCGTATGGGCTTTAATAATATGGGTATGAACAAAGCACTTAGTCATCTACGCCGTTATGCTTACCATACACCTATTGGTCTAAACGTTGGGGTCAACAAAATGACCTCTTACGACGAACGTTATCAAGACTATATTAAAGTTATTGATACATTCAAAAATGATGTTAATTTCTTTACTGTCAATATTAGCTCACCTAATACTGAAAACTTACAAAATTTTCACGATAAAGATGAATTTTCAATGTTATGCAATGCGTTAGAAACGTTTAAAGCAAACAATGAAATCAATGTACCTATTTTCTTAAAATTAACGTCTGATATGGACGAAGAAGGTTTGAAATCTCTATTACCAACCATTCAAACACATTTCGATGGTGTCATTCTTGCAAATACGACACGTAAACGTGATGGTTTAAAATCAGCTAACCGTGTTGAAGAGGGTGGTTTAAGCGGACGTCCTTTATTTGAACGTAATTTAAAACTTGTTAAATTAGCATATCAAGAAACTAAAGGAGAACTCTTAATTATTGGTACAGGCGGTATCTTTAATGCTGAAGATGCTATCCAAATGTTACGCAATGGTGCCTCTTTATTACAAATATATTCTTCATTAGTTATTGAAGGTCCAGGATTAACTAAGAAAATAAATAAAGACATTGTACAATATTTAAACCAAAATGGTTATCATCATATTAGCGATATTATCGGATTAGATGTAAAATAATTAAAAAGCAGTTAACGATGAATCAATGACTTTACATCAAATGAATCATTAAAAGTATGTGTCATGATTATAGGAGGCATTATACAATGCGAGAAGATATCAAAGATAAAGAAATGAATCAGTCCACACAACAAGACACAACCGAGAATAAAAAATCACATTCTTCAAATGACGAAGATGAAAGAAAAGGCCTTAATGGTTATCGAAAAACAGATCTTGATTTAGAAATAGAACGTGAATTACAAGAAATGATGCAAAATGAAGACAAAGAAATTAAAAAAGAAAATAAACGATTTAAACTCTTTTCTTTTGCAGCAATGCTCGTCATAGCTATTATGGCTATCGTCCGTTTCATTCATAGAATGATTTAATTAATATTAAGACCCAGAGTCAAGGATATACCACCTTTGCTCTGGGTCTTTTTTAAAATCGTTGTAAAAATTCATTGGCTTCTTTATTAATTGCTTTAAAATCAATACCTTGTTTCATTGCAGCAAACACACACCCACAGTAACACTGTCTAAAAATATGATAATCTTTACACATTTCAATAGATCGTTCATAGCCCTTATTTTTCTTAAAATCACTGGGTAAATAATTAATATTATAAATTTGTTGAACATCCATACCAAGTTGATTAATTAATTGCGCATTCTTCTTAGGTGACAATGTGATTGCACTACCAAAGTAATCATAACCATACTTAATCGCTGCTTCAGCAACCATCTCAAGTCTCATTTCAAAACAAGTTGTACATCGTAGACCACCTTCTTTTTCTTCAGTAAGTCCTTTTGATTTAGCCATTTTCATAAATTCATGTGGTTGATAAACTGCTTCAATATATTTTACATTTGCCCCCGTCTTTTCATTAAAGTCATTTACAAACATTTCTTGAACTTTAGCACGTCTTAAATATTCACTCTTAGGATGAATATTGGGATTAGCAAAATATATCGCGATATCCGCATATTGTGTCAAAAATTCTAAGGTATAGGTACTACAAGGTGCACAACAACTATGTAATAATATTTTAGGTCGTTCCCCGTTTTCTTCCCATTGTTGAATCATTTTTCTTAAAACTTTGTCATAATTGACCTTTTGGTTCTTCATTTTCTTTAAAATTTCGCCCGCTTCAATCAAAAGAAACACCTTCTTTTTATGTCATAATATAATTTATGAATATTATACAATAAATGATACATAAAAAGTCATTTCTAGTTCACTACTATATCGATATAAATAAGATAATTAAAAACTGTGACTAACTTCCATTATTTATAAACCAATCATACATAATTCTATTCTTTTCACCTAAAACATTGTATGATGTGATTAGCAATAAAATAAAAAATAACAAGAGGTATCATATGACTCAATTATCACCATATTTAGCTTTTCCAAATACGAAAGAAGCGCTTAAATATTACGAAGAAGTTTTTGGTGCAACAAATATTAAACGGTTAGAAGTTGGCGAAGACCAAGCTGAACATTTTGGTATGACTAAAGAGCAAGCCAAAGAAGCGACAATGCACTCTGAATTTGAAATTGTTGGTGTGAAAATCTTAGGTGCGGATTCATTTAGCCGAATCCAACCTATCAATAACGGCATTTCATTATTAATTGATTTTGATATTAATGATCAAGCTGATGTAGAAAGAGTAGAATCTTTCTATGATAAAATTAAAGACCATGCTTCTATCGACGTTGAATTACCATTATCAGAGCAATTCTGGGGCGGTAAAATGGGCGTATTTACAGATAAATACGGTGTAAGATGGATGTTACACGGTCAAGATTACAACGCTATTCCACAATCATAATTAATACAATAAGGTTGAGACACATAAAGTTTGTGTCCCAACCTTTTATTTTTATTCTGTTCTTCTAATTATCGTAGCCGGCCCATTATTAACAATATCGTAAAAATACTGTATTAAATCATCTTTAGCAATGCGATT
Organism: Staphylococcus sp. M0911; assembly: GCF_003491325.1. Classification (NCBI taxonomy): domain Bacteria; kingdom Bacillati; phylum Bacillota; class Bacilli; order Caryophanales; family Staphylococcaceae; genus Staphylococcus; species Staphylococcus sp. M0911. The sequence goes on along the minus strand of NZ_CP022881.1, from coordinate 346,181 downwards.
GGGATCCTCTACCCAATGTCGTATAAATGATAATCCAGCACCTGATACATAACTCATAAAATAAGAAAATGGGATATCTCCTATTTTATTATTTTCATTTTTAAAATGATTTAGATGACCTGTGATTAATTCATATAACTTTTCATGTAAATTTGAATCTTTCCCCATCGTAAACATTAATTGATAAAATTCCATATTCTTTTCTATATTACCTATTAAAAATTCCATAATCGTACGGATACTTTCAGTAGAGAATGTTTGATTCTTATATACATCTCCCTCTTCAATAAACGTTCTAATAATTTCTACCTGTTCATCTTCCAATTTTTCTAATAAATCATATTTATCTATGTAATGAGTATAAAAAGTACTTCGATTCACATCTGCCAAATCTGATATTTGTTGAACCGTGATTTGTTCTAATTCATATTTATGAAGCAAATCGATAAATGCATGTCTAATTGCTGATTGTGATTTTCTAACACGTCGGTCTTGTGGCATTATGTCACTTCCTTAATAGCTTACTTTCCAACAATTATAAGGGGTTTGTTGGTTAACATACAAATCATCTACATTGATGATTGGAATTATCTACTTAACCCTTTACGATAAAGGTGTAAAGAAAATTAACCAAAAAGGGTGATTCATATGACAAGAAATTTATTAGGTAATCCTCAATTAACTGTTACAGATGTTAACGATGTTAAAGAAGGTCTTAATCATATCGTTGTAGATAGTGTACAATTCGGTAATCAAGAAATGATTATGGAAAAAGATGTGGCTGTAGAAATGAAAGATGGCGAAAAATTATACGTCAATATTTTCCGTCCGAATAAAGAAGGACAATTCCCCGTTGTCATGTCAGCCGACACTTATGGTAAAGATAATAAACCTAAAATTACTAATATGGGGGCGCAATGGCCTACTTTAGGTCCTATTCCAACTTCTAGTTTTACACCTGAAGAATCACCAGATCCAGGTTTCTGGGTACCTCAAGATTATGTAGTAGTTAAACTTGCTTTAAGAGGTAGCTCTAAATCAAATGGTGTGCTATCACCTTGGTCAAAACGTGAAGCTGAAGACTACTACGAAGTCATCGAATGGGCTGCACAACAAGAATGGAGTAATGGTAATGTAGGTACCAATGGTGTCTCTTACCTAGCTGTTACACAATGGTGGGTTGCTTCATTAAATCCCCCTCATTTAAAAGCAATGATTCCTTGGGAAGGACTCAATGATATGTATCGTGAAGTAGCCTTCCATGGTGGTATTCCTGATACAGGTTTCTTCCGTTTCTGGATTCAAGGTATTTTTGCGAGATGGACTGATAATCCAAATATTGAAGATTTAATTCAAGCTCAAAAAGACCATCCATTATTCGATGATTATTGGAAACAACGTCAAGCACCATTACATCAAATTAAAACACCATTATTAGCTTGTGCAAGTTGGTCAACACAAGGTTTACACAATCGTGGTTCATTTGAAGGCTTTAAACAAGCAAGTTCAGAAGACAAATGGTTATATATCCATGGTCGTAAAGAATGGGAAAGTTATTATGCTCGAGAAAACCTTGAACGCCAAAAAGCATTCTTCGATTATTACCTTAAAGAAGAAGATAATGATTGGAAAGAAACACCAACTGTCACTTATGAAGTAAGAGATCAATTCTATAAAGGTGAATTCAAAACAGCAACAGCATTCCCACTACCAAATACGAACTACACACCTTTATATCTAAATGCTAAAGACTTAACTTTAAATCAAAATGCTGTCAATGAAGAAAGTTCAACTCAATACGATTCTGAAAATGAACAAGATGATGTACGCTTTAGCTATACATTCGATCATGACACAGAATTAGTAGGAAATATGAACTTAAAACTTTGGGTAAGTACAGATGATGCAGACGATATGGACTTATTCGCAGGTATTAAAAAACTAGATCGTCGTGGTAACGAAGTGCACTTCCCAGACTTCAACCATATTGAACAAGGCCAAGTAGCTACAGGGTGGTTACGTGCATCTCATCGTGAGTTAGACCAAGACAAATCAACTATCGCTCAACCTTGGCATAAACATGAACAAGAGCTCAAACTTAATAAAGGAGACATTGTTCCTGTTGAAATCGAATTATTACCATCTGGCACACGTTTCAAACAAGGTGAAACACTAGTCGTTGTTGTCAAAGGTAGTGAAATTGTTAAAGGTAATAGTACACCTGGTATGAAAACACGCTATGAACATGAAGAACGCGTTAACAAAGGACTTCATCACATTCATACAGGTGGCCAATATGATTCTCAACTGATCATTCCTGTTACAAAATAATGGTATATATTTAAGAAAGGACCACTCTGATGAGTGGTCCTTCTTATTTTTAATTTGAGTATATCAATTTAAAATGATCTATAAAGTATGGTTATCTTAGTAGCCTGAACCTACTTTTTCGCCGTCTTCATCATATTCTGTTACGTAACCATCATCTGTGTCTACTGTATATGACCCAGCTAAGTCTCCATCTTTATCTTCAAATGAGAATCCCCATTTACCGTCATCCGTTTTTTCTGGTTCTTTATACGTATACGTATCTGTATCTAATTTATGACCTTCATATGATTCTACTTTATCGATAACATTACTTCTTGTAACTTCACCTGAATCGCTACTGTCACTATCATCGTCTTCATCCATTTTCTTATCATATGCGTCATCAATCGCGTCTTCATCAAATTTCAATGTGACTTCCGATACGCCATCATCTTCATTACTTGCACTTGAAACATTCACTGAACTTGATTTAAATGATTGACCATCTAATGTACCTTGGGCATAAACAATTACCTCTTCATCAGGATCATAAGGACCATATGTTTTTGATTCATCTCCTGAATTTTTATCGTTCACATAGATTTTAATATCATCTAACATCGAACCGCCTTCAGTTGTTACAGTGAAACGTTTTTGTTTAAATGATTCCTTGGCAGTAGCTTCATCTTCACTCATAGTAATATCAAGCGCACCATTAAACGTTTTGCCACCCATTTTCTTAGATGCTTTTAGATTATAATCACCAACTGGGAATGCACCTAACGTTTTTTCTTCTTCTTTTTCAACAGAAATATGATGTTTCTCACCATTAAATGTATAAGTGATATCACCACTATCATTAGGATAAATAGATACCGTATGTTGCGGAATATTAAAGTTGTACTTATCGAAGAATAAATATTTTTTACCATTCTTCTCTATATTCAACACATTATTATCATTCGCATTGACTGATAAACTATTATACTTACCTTGCTTGATTTCTTTAGTATTATTTTTAATTTGATTCGCAACGTTAGTTAAGTCGTCTTCAGCTTTAATGTAATTTAAATATGCTCTTGCTTCTTCTTCACTCAATTTATGATTATCTGATGTTACTTGTTTTGCTAAACCTTTAGCATCATCTTTTTTCACTGCATGTGCGATATTATCTGCTTGACTTTCAGGTGAAAATTGATGTTTCAGGATTGCAAAAATGGCAATTAACATCGCCAATACAACCGCAATAATTAAAATAATAAAAATAACCTTTTTCTTACTTTTTTTGGGTTATGGTTGATACTGTTGATGTATATTCGCATTATTATAACTTTGTTGTCGTTGTGCGTTTCCTTGACTTTGAGTTGATTGTGTTGCATTTGATGATCCATTAACTGGTGCACCACAATTCGTACATATCTTTACATCTGGGCGTAAAGGATTACCACAATTACTACAATATTTCATTAATACGTACTACCCCCACCAAATAAGCTATTAAATAATGAATCTTTCGTTTCATTGAATGTTTCTAAGATACTTGAGAATGTTACCTCACCAAATATTCTCATTAAAATGAAAATAACAATTAAATAAATAATCATACCGTAAAAGCTTGAAAATCTTGTATGATTAATGCCACTATATTTGGCAATTAAATAAACACCTGAAGTGACAAGTATAACGAATGATAAGATAAGAATAACCGTACCAAACGTATATGCTTCCATGATTAATAAAATGATTGATAATAATAATGTTGCCACTGTTACACTATTTATAAATACAAAATCTGAAAGCACTTTTTTAAATGGTATTGCTTGGACTACAACTAATCTAGTAATACCAAACGTTGCACCTACAATTGCAGCTAATAAAATAATTAAGCTAAAAATGATAGAAAAAACAATTTTAGCTTCTGAAGTAAATAAAGATACTTCTTCAGGAATAGCTAAGAATAAAATAATTGCTATTAAAATTAATCCAATTGCTAATAGTGATCCTAATAATTTGAAACTAAATGTATGTATACTTTTAATTTCTCTGTCTGGATCTACAAAAGCACTTTTGAAAAAGCCTTTACTTTCAGCTGTAACCTCTTTAGCTTGTTCACTAAATTGATTAGGTTGTTTTTGATAACCATGTGGTTGTTGTTGGAATTGTTGATTTTGGAATTGTTGATTTTGTTGCTGATACTGTTGGTTTTGGAATTGCTGTTGATTAGTATTGTTTTGTGCTTGTTGATGCTGACTGTGATTGAAGTTTGAATTTGAACTATTTTCGGTAGATGCATTTTGTTGATTCATTGAATTAGATGGCGCACCTTGGTTCATAGATTGTGATTGCTCGTATGAGGCATTGCTATTTGAGTTGATTGCGTGGTGACTAGATGCGTGTGTTGAATGATGAGACTGTGAATTAGAATCTGCTTTTTGAATATCCTTTTCAGCAGCTGTGACTTCTTTTGATTGACGTTCTAATTTAGTACCACATTCCCCACAAAAAACGTCATCTTGTTCGACTTGATGACCACAATTTGGACATTTCATAATGTTACCCCCAATTTCTATTTTTAATCTTTGCAAAGTATAACATTATATTTATGTTGTTTTCTATCGATTTTTGAAATATTTATAAAATTCTTTATTAAAGTTAGTTATATTTTTAGATAGGTCAATTATCTTTAAACTAATATTTACTAAATTTTTTTATTTTAATATCTAATAAAATAACTATCATCAATATTAAACCAACAAAAAAGAGAAGTACTGTACGCCTTCTCCTTAAGATAAATATCATTTATTTTTTGTCATACCATGATTATCTTTAGTTCGAGTCTGACTAAAGATTTCCGACTCATTAAATTTAAGTACGACATTTACAGGACTTTCATCGCTATTAATGGATGGTACATTTACTTCATTTGATTTGAATGATTGATTTCCTATATACCCTACTCCATATACAAGTAAATCTTCTTCTCCGCTATAAGGGCCATAGGTGATATAATCTTTGACTCTTCCTACATGTTTATCGTTTAATACTAACTCTACTTTCTTAAACATATAACTATTTTTAGTCGTCACTTTAAATCGCTTTTCACTAAAGTCTTCTTTAGCCATCGTGCCGTACTGCTTTAAACTTAATACGACATGACCGTCGTAAGTACGGTTACCCACTTTTTTAGTCGCTTTTAATTTGTATTCTCCTAATGGTACTGCTTCAAGACTCACAATATGACCTTTTACTAAACGTATTTCATGCTTTTTATCATTTAATTGATATGTTAATTCACCATTATCTTTAGCATCTAATATAAAACGAAATTGGGGTATTTCAAATTGAAATTCTTTGATATAACCATATAATTGCGTTTTCTTATTGATCGTTAAAATCGTCACACCATCAATGTTGATATCTTTTGATGTAGCTTCATTCTGATCTAACTGATGGATGGCTGATTTGATTTGTTTCATATATCTATCGGATCCACCCATTGTTTGGATTAAAGCAAAATATGCCACCGCTTCCTCATCTGTCAATGGTTGATGATTTGAGGTCACTAATGATGTTAATTGCTCTTTATCCTTATATCTCATTGCCTCTGAAAATGCTTGAATTCTTTTGTCTGCTGAATTTTCATATCTAAAATAGTATATCCAACTTACTAATATAATGACCATAATCATCAGTAAAACCACAATCAAAAACAATGGTTTACGTGGTTTACGAAATCGGTATCTATGCGACGTATGTGCTGCATGTATTTGATGCAAATGATTTTTGTCATGTTTTTTATTAATGCCTTTTGAATAATAAGATGGACAATATTGAGTGAGATAGTAATGTTTAGGCATACCACATCTGTTACAATAAACCACTAAAACCACTACCAAACAGTTTCATCAAGTAATCATTAATTAATTGTTGTATAATCATATGCCCTAATAAATAAACGATGACCATCAAGACAAATTGGTAAATGATAATACCATAAATACTCGCAAATTTTGTAGGATAGATACCACTATATTTCACTAACATGTACGTTGGTGAGATGATATATAATAGTACAAATGCTAATAGCATGATAATCAATGCTAATTTAAAGATAGATAAAATGGCTAATACTAATCCAATTAATAATGTTAAAACTGAGAAAGTGTTAATAACAACATAATCTGAAAAAACCTTATGAAATTCTATCGTCGTTGTTAAAGTATATTTCACGATACAATATAAAATAGTAACTGATAAAGCTAAACTACCTAGGATGATCATTAACATATAAAAAATAGCTTTAAATGGTGAACTTTCTGGAAATAATAAAAATATATCAGATGCTAGAATGATGATTAATAATGTACTTAAAAGTAATCCAGCACATATTAACGTTACTAATAATCGATAACTATATATCACATCGCTTTGGTCTGATGATTTAAACACATGGTTAAAAAACTGTTTACTTTCGTCTGTTAAATCTTTCATTTTATGTTCAAAAGACGCCGTTTTATCTTTCATTACTTCTTCAAAATGCGCATCGTTTTCACCTAGCGTAGATAACTTTCTCTTTGTTTGGTGTGATGTTGTATCTTGTTTAAAGTTTTCGTTATCTCTTCTACTTTTCACATTGTCATCGTTAGTTTTAGTAGAATGTTGTTGTGTCTCTTTTATTGTAGATGCTGTTGTACTAGTTGTTGTATGATCATTTTGACGCGTTAATTTGTATCCGCAATGACCACAACATTGATCTTCTTGTTGATAATTCTGACCACAATTTGGACATTTCATGTCTATTCAATTCCTCCGCTATATTTACTTAGATAAATTATATCCCATTTAACCGCCCTATTCTATATTATTTTTATTTTATTTAATAAAAATTAAAAGTCCTAATCAACCACTTCTCGTGATGAATTAGGACTTCATTTTATATCGAATGTTACGACTTATAACACAATCGTATTCTCTTTTTCATGTATCATCTCAATGATTTCATTATGTTCATTCAATACTGCTACTTTAGGTGCATGATACTTCAATTCTTCTTCATTTAATTGTGCATAAGTCATAATTATAACTATATCTTCTACTTCAACTAATCTTGCAGCGGCACCATTTAAACAAATTTTGCCACTACCTCTTTCACCAGCGATGACATATGTTTCAAAACGTGCACCATTATTATTGTTGACGATGGCTACTTTCTCATTTGGCAGTATATCAACGGCATCTAAAATGTCAGAATCAATCGTGATACTTCCAACATAATTCAAGTTGGATTCTGTCACTCTTGCTCTATGAATTTTAGAATTCATCATTGTTCTAATCAACTTATTCAGCTCCAATTATTATATTATCTATCAAACGTGCTTTAGAAAATTTAACAGCTAATGAAATAAAGATTTGGCCTTGAATTTTAGATTGCTCTTCTAATTCTGGGTAACTATAAATGGCAACTTCATCAACTTGACCACTTGTATAATCTAATAAGTACTGTGTAATTTCATCTATAATAACAGAACTATTGCGTTCACCATTATTATATAAATCACGTGCTAATTTCAAACTTTTACTTAAATGAACGGCTTCCTGACGTTCTTCTTCTGTTAAATATACATTTCGTGAGCTTTTAGCTAATCCATCTTTTTCACGAACGATGTCAACGCCAATGATTTCAATTGGGTGATTGAAGTCTTTAACCATTTTTTCAACGATAGCCAATTGTTGTGCATCCTTTTTACCAAAGTAAGCATAGTCTGGACTAATAATATTAAATAATTTATTTACTACTGTTACGACACCTTCAAAATGTCCTGGTCGTTGTGCACCTTCTAATACATGAGCTAATTTACCCACCTTCAATGTTACACCTAGTTCATCAGGGTACATTTCTTCTACACTTGGATAAAATACATAATCTACATCAATTTCTTCCATCATTTCAACATCTTTATTAATTTGACGTGGATATGCATCGAAGTCTTCATTTGGACCGAATTGTAAAGGATTAACAAATATACTAACTACAGTGATATCGTTAAATTCTGATGATAATTCCATCATTTTTAAATGCCCTTCATGTAATGCACCCATCGTTGGTACAAAACCAATCGTTTGACCATGTCTCTTGTATTCTTTAGCAATACTTTGCATTTCACTTACCGTTGTAATCACTTTAGTCATTTTTATTTACCTCGCTCATAATTTTTTCTTATACGTGTGTGCTTCGGATGGAAATGCGCCTGATTTTACTTCTTCATTATATTGTTTTAAACCATTAATACCTATTGAAAAATCACTATATTGCTTAACAAATTTGGCATGTCGATCGACACCATAATTTAACATGTCATGATAAACCAATACTTGTCCGTCAGTATCTTTACCTGCACCAATGCCTATAACTGGAATTGATAATTGTTGGCTAATTTCTTGTGCCAGATCACTAGGAATTGCTTCGAGCACAAGTGCAATTGCACCAGCTTCTTCTACATGATGCGCGTCCTCAATTAATTGTAATGCCGCTTCTTTGGTACTACCTTGCAATTTGTATCCCATAACACCAACACTTTGCGGTGTTAATCCTAAATGTGCCACAACAGGAATACCTATTTGAGTAGCTTTTCGAATAAATGCAGTTAAATGTGCACCTTCTGCTTTAATCGCGTTTGCTTCTGTTTGTTGATACAACATTAATGCATTTTTCAAATCTAATTCATCACTAATCCCCACCGCACCAATAGGCATATCTACGACTACAAATGTATCAGATGCACCACGTCGAACCGCTTTACCATGATGAATCATATCGTTTATTGTAACTTGAACTGTACTTTCATAACCTAACACAGTCATTCCTAAGGAATCTCCTACTAAAATCATATCTATATCTGCTTGTTGTGCTTGCTTTGCACTAGGAAAATCATAAGCAGTAACCATTGAAATTTTATTGCTTTGTTCTTTCATTTCTACTAACTGAGCTATAGTTTTCAATTCAATTCATCCTCAATTTCCTATATTATTAAGCAATAGTATAATGAATCTATCCCAGAAAGGAAAGAATAATATTATGACAATTGGTGTTATTGGCCCAGGTGCCGTTGGAACAACGATTGCTATTGAATTACAGCAAGCATATCCTGACACTTTACTCATTGGAAAACAAAAAGTTACTCTAAATTATTTCCCAGAAAATGGGCATCAATCTAAAACAATTTCTGTAACGCCTTATCAAGATATAACGCAACCACTTGATATTGTATTTATTGCAGTTAAAACATATCAATTAGAAACAGTCATTACTCAATTATCACCTATTATCCATGAAGAGACGATCATCATTCTCGCTCAAAATGGCTATGGACAATTAGAGCGCATACCTTTTCCAAATTCATATCAGGCCGTTGTGTATATCAGTGGTCAAAAAAATAACAATGACGTCACTCATTTTAGAGACTATCGCCTTCACTTGAAAGATACACCAAGGACTCGAAAATTACAAAAGTTAACCAACCAAACGAATATTGAAATCATACTCGAAGAGAATATAGAAGAAAAGATATGGTATAAACTATTAGTTAATTTGGGGATCAATTCAATTACTGCATTGGGCCGAGATACTGCTAAATTATTACGATCATCACATATTCGGAATATTTGTCGTGGCATCATTTCAGAGGGGATTTCCGTAGCTCGTGCTGAGGGACTCAATTTTGATGTAAACACACTCGACTCTATTATGACAATATATGAGGGGTATCCTGATCAGATGGGAACAAGTATGTACTATGATATCACATCTGGAAGACCTTTAGAAATGGAGTCTATACAAGGATACATTTATAAGAAGGCTCAAGAATATCATATAACGACACCTTACCTTGATACGGTATATGCATTTTTATCGGCTTATCAATCTCAATTTTAATGATATTTCTAATAACGTAACAAAGCCTGAGGCAAGACATGACTTACCTCAGGCTTCATTTATAGTTATTCGGCTTCTCTTATTTCTTCAGCAATATCTTTGTAATCGATATTAGCATTTGTAAATGTTTCATCATGAGCTGGAAAATGTTGTTCGAATGTTTCAAAGTTCTGAATCTCAACTTTAACATCTTCAACTTCAAAATCTAATACATGTCCACCAAAGTTGCGATCATCATTAGCAAAGTGTACATGGAATCCTGCTGAACCTACACCATGAAAGAGTTCCGGTGTAAAGAATCCAACTACTGATCCTTTGATATATGTCTCGGTTTGTTCAGGTTGTCTGCGTGCTGAATCAATCAAACGAGTGTATGGTGGTTCTTGACCAGGCATCATACGTACATGCATCATTTTAAACAATCCAGAAATTTTCACTGCTGAAAATAAATTTTCACTGAGCATTTTTTCTTTTATTTCATCAAAAACAGCTTCAGAAGTTTTATCCTTAGTTTGATATGTTGTATCTGCTGTGAATTTTGTCACTGTTGCATAAGGTGTTAACTCATCACCTTTTAGTTCAACAAATTCTTTATGTTCATTCGCATGATAGGCTTTACCATCTACAAATATCACTTCTCCATTAGAACCAGTTAATGTCGCAATACCTAGGTCACCATGTTCTAATAGTTCATTAATTGATGCAGTACCTTTTAATAGACCTGCCATCAATGTCCCTAATGTTCCGTGTTGATATAAGACATTAGTCATAAACGATTTCACTCCTAATTTGTGTTCATCTTTATTAGTTAAATGCATCAGGTAACATGTTTGTTGAAAGCTTCATGTTATCTTTATAGTTAACTGGAATATCTATCAATACAGGGCCTTCCGTTTCATAGCCTTCTTTGATAGCCGCTTCTAATTCTTCTTGATTTGTGACACGCATACCTTTTGCACCAAAAGCTTCTGCGTATTTCACATAATCAACTGAACCAAAATCTACACCTGATGAACGTTCGTATTTCATTTCTTCTTGGAACTCAACCATATTATACTTACCATCATTCCAAATTAATTGTATGATATTTAGATTTTTTCGAACAGCTGTTTCTAAATCTTGTGCTGAAAATAGAAATCCACCATCACCAGCTACTGAGACAACTTGTGTATTTGGACGTACTAGTGCTGCTGAAATCGCCCAAGGTAATGCAACACCTAACGTTTGCATACCATTACTAAATAACAAATGTCTCGGATTATAACTTCTGAATTTACGTGCCATCCAAATATAATGACTTCCGACATCAACGGTAACCGTAGTATCATCCGTTAACATTTTTTGCATAGATTCGATAATTTCGATTGGATGTAATACACTATCTTTATGAGTTGCTTTAATACCCGTTTCTTCAACAATATGTGCTCTTAACTGCTCTAATTCATCTAAATGTTGTTGGTTAATAAATGGTTCATCTACTTTGTCAGATATCATTTCTATAGTTCCTGCAATATTACCAATTAATTCTTTAGTAGGTTGCATATAATTTGTAATTTCTGCTGGAACTTCATCAATATTGATCACTTTTGTGTCTAATTCCTTATTCCAATTACTTGCTTCGTACTCAATCGGATCATAACCAATTGTGACAACTAAATCACTTTTACGAAGCAATTCATCTCCTACTTGGTTACGGAATAATCCTACACGACCAAAGAAGTGATTTTCTAAATCGCGACTAATGACACCAGCACCTTGGAATGTTTCAACTACTGGTAAATTTGTCTTTTCAACTAATTTACGGATAGCATTTGTTTCATTCGCACTTGAACTTCTCATACCAGCGAGCAAAACAGGAAATGCTGCATTTTTAATTGCATCAATCACGTCATTTATATCTTGCTCACTAGGAACACCTAAATTGGGCTTTTGACATAGTGCTATAGCTTTTGATTCTACTGGTGCTGAAATAACATCTTGTGGAATACTAATAAAACTCGCACCATTTTTACCTGATGTTGCTGTTCTCATAGCATTAGTCATGACTTCTGATAAAGATTCAGGATCTTGTACTTCTTCACTATACTTTGTTGAATATTTTAATAATGCCGCATTATCTATACTTTGATGTGTTAAACGTAATAAATCATTTCGCTTAACTTGTCCTCCTAAAGCTAATACGGGATCTCCTTCAGATGTTGCTGTTAATAGTCCGGTCGTTAAGTTACTGACACCTGGACCACTCGTTACAAGTGCGACACCTGGTTTACCAGTTAGTCGTCCTATACCTTGGGCCATCATTGCTGCGTTTTGCTCGTGACGCGTAACAATAAGTTCAGGTCCATCGTCTTCAAGTGCGTTAAATAAATAGTCAATTTTTGCACCTGGAATACCAAATACGTATTCTACTCCATTATTTTTTAATGTGTCTATGACCATATCAGCTGCAGTATATTTTTTGTCTGCCATTATATTCATTTCCTTCCAATGCTCACATTTTATTTTATCTTTACGATAACATCAGTGTGAAATCAATTCCCCGTTGCTCATTCATACATTAAAGATGGATCATTCATGTTCTATTGTTCTAAAAGATGTTTCACTGAATCATATGAAGCTTCTAATGCCTCAACAGATTGTTTAAACAATTCTTTTTCGTGATCGCTTAATGGTGTTTCATAAATTTTACTTGCACCATTTTCGTTAATTAATGTTGGTACACCAATGTATACATCTTTAAATCCATACTCTCCATTTAATTGTGAAGAAACTGTTAAAATAGTGTTTTCGTTGTTTAATAAGGCTTTTGAAATTCTTAATAAGGCTAAAGCAATACCGTAGTATGTTGAACCTTTAGCTTGAATAATCTCATATGCAGCGTCTCTAGTTTTTTCATAAATTTCTTGTGCTTTAGCTTCACTACCAGTTTGTTCTTTAAGCGTATCGAATACTGAAATACCAGCAATATTCGCTTTAGACCATACCGCTAATTCAGAGTCACCGTGTTCACCTATAATAGCAGCATGAACGCTTGCAGGCGCTACATTTAACTCATTACTGATTAAATATCTAAGTCTTGCAGAGTCTAATACTGTACCTGAACCGATAACACGTTCAGCTGGTAAGCCAGTTAATTCTTTGACATAGCGTGTTAGGATATCCACAGGATTTGCCGCAATTAAGAAGTAACCATCAAAGCCACTATCCATTATACTTGTCACAATGCTGTGCATAATTTTTGTGTTTTTCTCTACTAATTGTAAACGTGTTTCACCTGGTTTTTGTGGTGCTCCTGCAGTAATAACTACTAAATCAGCATCTTTACAATCACTATATTCTCCAGCTTTAACAATAACTGGTGAATCACTATGAAGTGCACCGTGGTTTAAATCTTGAACGTCCGCATTCACTTTGTCTTTAGCAATATCAATAATTACAAATTCATCTGCAATACCTTGTGTTACCATTGCAAATGCATAACTAGAACCTACTGAGCCGTCTCCAACTAAAACAACTTTTTTGCCAAATTTTTTCATATTGAAAAACTCCTTCACTTAGTAGAGATAAAGATTAAAATTTACCTTTTTATCTCATTCATTTATAGTAAATTACAATTAAATCCTGCTTCATTTTAAATATACTTTATTAAATTTTATGTGTAAACATACAAGGGGATGAATGATGTTAACGTCACCAATTTGTTGGTTTTATGTGCCTTACATCATTCATTATAGTCCCTCTTGAAGTATTAATAAAATACATATTTTCGATTAATAACATTCCTAAAAGGAATACATTATATATAGAAAAAAGTAATGAAAAAATACTTTGATGTACAATGACTGACACCAAAGTATTTTCAATTCACTTATTTATTTGTATTAAAGAATTACTACTTCTCTCTTAAGTCCCTTATAAATTGTATCCATTCGCGTGTCACAAAATTAAGATATGCATCTCTCCTCCAGATTAAACCTAGATGCCATGATAACTCTGCATTTTCGAGTTTCAATGCTTTCACATTATCTCCCATTAAATGTACTAAACTTTCTGGTACGACACTAATACCAATACCTTGACTAATCATATTCGCTATAAAACTAATTTGGGAGATATTAGCTACAGTTTTCGGATAAAAGCCTAATCGTTTACAGTTCTCGATAATTTGATCTTTTAAGTAATAATCATCATGAAATAGCACAAACTCTTCTTCTTTAAGTTCGGCTAAATCCACTTTTTCTTGTTGTGCCAATGCATGATCTTTACTCACAACGAGTAATAACTCTTCATTATATAATGGTACCGAATGAAATAAAGTTGCATCAACAGGTAAAGTCGTAATACCTATATCCACTTCATCTGTTTCTGTGAGGTTTTCTACTATTTTACCTCCACCTTCCATTACTTCATAGGTAACTTTCGGATATAGTTGGTGAAATTGATTTAAACTATCTGTAAATAATTGAACATTCATCATTGGTGATAGCGCTATTCTAATATGACCTTTTTGAACATTCATCACATCATTCATTTCTAATGATAGTTTCTCAAACAATGCTAAAAACTCTAAGCTATTGTCGTAAAATGTCTGACCGATGTCTGTCAGTTTAATTTGCTTTTGTGAACGATCAAATAATGTAATATCATATTCATTTTCTATACTTTTGATTGCTTTACTAATTGTTGACTGTGCAATATATAAATGTTCAGATGCTTGCGTCATACCACCGCGTCGAACAGTTTCAACAAAATATTTTATCTGTTTTATTTCCATAGCACTAACCTCTTAATTTGATTTTTGAAAGTTATTCCACTGTATGCTCTCTTCTATAAATTAATATACTATAAAAGATAAATATTAATACTAGAATCATTGCTGCAACTAATATGGCATAGGTGCCTATATATTTTTGAACTTCTGCTGAAATAATAGCTCCAATAATAAAACTTAATACTATTCTAATGTAAAGTTTAGCCTTTCTCAATTGGGCGGTATCACCATTTAATATATATTCACTCAATGCTATCACACCATTTTTAAGGTTCCCAGTTGAAAAGGTATTATTATAACCTTCACCTTCTATTTTACTAAATGAAGTTGTTAGCATTGCCATACCGAATGCTAATGGTGGTAAAATATACAAATTAGGTATACTCATTGGCAAAAATCCTACAACGAGGCAACTTAATGTAATAGGTATTAATGAGACTAATCTCCAATACCGTGTTGCCAATTGATGATGAATTAAAGATACAAACATTACGCCAATCATAAAGGAGACAACCGAAGCAACCTTCAACATACCGCCTCTTAAATCTCTATGTGACAACTCTGAAGCAAGAAAAATAATGTTTCCTGTTTGACCTGCTGCTAGTGTACCTCCACGACTTAAAAAGGTGTAAGCATCAATATATCCACCAACAAAGGTTAAGAGTATAGCCATTTCTTTACTCTGATATATATTTCTTCTCATAAATTTTTCTAAAGCCATCGTTATCGCCTCAACGTTTTTATAATAGTAATATGACACATATCGTTCATTGATAAGTTTCATATACCTTTATTCTATAGAATATGTTGTAAAAAGCTAAAATATCGTTCACATTTATAAAAAAATACTTCTTATCCCGTTATTTTCTGTTATAATCAAGTTTATCCTTTTAAATTTGAGCGTGAAACAGAAATAACTAATCACTTTATTTCATTGTGTCACCTCGGCAAGGATAGCTCTAATTGTAATACATTAATATACAATTTAGATAGCTACTGCCATTTTGTAGACATATAACATAATGCGAATTGATGTCACGTATAACAGAAGTGAACAAGAAAGTTTTGATTTTTCAGAATTTTTAGACAAAATATGTGTTTTTTATGCTATGATATAAATTATTAAAATGACAGTTAAATATAACTCATTGATATACGGAGGTTTATTATGTCTAGTTTTTTTAAACGATTAACACAAAAAGAAGATCCATCCATCTATCAAAGCAAAGATGGTCATTTAAAAAGAACATTACGTGTTCGTGATTTTCTTGCATTAGGTGTAGGTACTATTGTTTCTACGTCTATATTTACTTTACCTGGTGTTGTAGCAGCTGAGCATGCTGGACCAGCGGTTGCATTATCATTCTTACTTGCAGCCATTGTAGCAGGATTAGTTGCCTTTACATATGCTGAAATGGCTTCTACTATGCCATTTGCAGGTTCTGCTTATTCTTGGATTAACGTACTATTTGGTGAATTTTTTGGTTGGGTTGCCGGTTGGGCGCTCCTAGCCGAATACTTCATTGCTGTCGCCTTTGTGGCTTCTGGTTTTTCTGCTAACTTACGAGGTTTAGTCAAACCCTTAGGTATTGAATTACCAAAAGCATTATCCAATCCATTTGGTAGTGATGGTGGCGTGATTGATATTGTTGCAGCCATAGTTATTATCTTAACTGCTTTACTATTATCACGTGGTATGAGTGAAGCTGCACGTATGGAAAATATTTTAGTTATTTTAAAGGTGTTAGCAATTATCTTATTCGTCATTGTAGGACTAACTGCTATCAACTTTAGCAACTATGTACCATTTATTCCAGAACACAAGGTTACTGATGCAGGTGATTTTGGTGGCTGGCAAGGTATTTATGCTGGTGTATCTATGATTTTCTTAGCATATATTGGATTTGACTCTATCGCTGCCAACTCTGCTGAAGCGATTAACCCTCAAAAAACAATGCCAAGAGGAATTTTAGGATCATTATTAGTCGCTATTATACTATTTGTTGCAGTTGCTTTAGTATTAGTAGGTATGTTCCATTACAGTCAATATGCGGACAACGCTGAACCAGTAGGTTGGGCATTACGTGAAAGTGGTCACGGTATTGTTGCCGCAGTTGTGCAAGCTATCTCAGTCATTGGTATGTTTACTGCTTTAATTGGTATGATGCTTGCTGGATCAAGACTATTATACTCATTTGGTCGTGACGGTTTATTACCTTCTTGGCTAGGTAAATTAAATAACAAACATTTACCAAATAGAGCATTAGTTATTTTAACAGTAATTGGTGTCTTAATCGGATCAATGTTCCCATTTGCTTTCTTAGCTCAATTAATTTCAGCAGGAACATTAGTTGCATTTATGTTTGTTTCATTAGCAATGTATCAACTTAGAAAGCGTGAAGGTAAAGACTTACCAATACCATCTTTCAAATTGCCTTTATACCCAGTATTACCCGCAATCACTTTCATACTAGTTCTATTAGTATTCTGGGGATTAAGTTTTGAAGCAAAATTATATACACTGATTTGGTTTATTATAGGTATATTTATCTATTTACTTTATGGCATGAGACATTCTAAAAAAGATCGTGATGATGCCTACAAATCTCCTAAAAAATCTTAATCAAAACATTAAAAGAGCGATTCCACAATGATTATCATGTGTGGAATCGCTCTTTTATTTATAGCCTAAACTCCTTTTACCAACCTTGACCTTCTATTTCATATTGGTCTAAATCTCCTCGATTTAACGCTTGTATCGCTTTCTCAAGTGTCGATAATGCATAATCTAACTGGTCGTATGAGATAACTAGTGGCGGTTGAAATCTTAACACATTCCCTGCTACTGCTATGATAACTACACCTTTATCAAAACAATAA
Source organism: Staphylococcus sp. M0911 (assembly GCF_003491325.1). Lineage (NCBI taxonomy): Bacteria > Bacillati > Bacillota > Bacilli > Caryophanales > Staphylococcaceae > Staphylococcus > Staphylococcus sp. M0911. The sequence continues at coordinate 328,287 of NZ_CP022881.1, read as the reverse complement.
TTACAAATTTTTAATGCCGCTTCAGGGTCACGCGTCTTTTGAATTGGATCAGATACTATATCGATACCAATTGATAATCCTTTACCACGGACATCTCCAATACATTTATAATCAGTAATCCATCTATCCATTGTTTGACGTACATAGTCACCTTTTTCTAGACTTGCTTCAAGTAACTGTTCTTCCTCAATCATCTCAAGTGTAGCTAAGGCCGCTTCACAACTAACTGGATTCGCACCAGTAGTAAATAGATGTGCCGGTGCTTCTAACGTCTCCATGATTTCTTTACGACCAACAATGGCTGACATAGGCAATCCTCCGGCAAGTGACTTACCAAACGTAATTAAATCTGGTGTAAAGTTGAAGTGCTCTACTGAACTCCATTTCCCAGTACGTCCTAATCCTTGTTGAATATCATCAACCGCAATTAGAATGCCATGTTCTCTACAAATACTTTGTAAAGCTTCAAAGTAGCCTGGCACAGGTTCTAATAGACCACCATCCCCTTGTATCGTTTCTAATACAATACATGCTACTTCGTCAGCTGGAACATATTTATTAAACATTTCTTTAAGTGGCGCTAAATATTCATCTACAGTATTCGGAGTAGGTTGTTCAAATAAACCTCTATAATTGTCAGGAAAAGGTATGTGATAAAAGCCATTCAAAAGCGGACCATATTTCTTTCTCATATTCAAACTAATTGCCGACATAGAAAGTGAACCAAATGTTGAACCATGATACGCATTTGTAAAACTGATGATATAAGGTCGTCCTGTATATGCACGAGCAAACTTGATAATACCATCATTGGCATCTGAACCACTCAAACCATATGTCACTCTTTTTTCATAATCCCCGGGTGATATATCGCATAACTTTTTAGACAAACGAATTAGCGGCTCATGGTACATATACGCTGGCGTATAGTGGACAAACTTATCAACTTGCTTTTTAATCGCTTCGGTGACTTTTTTAGGCGCATGGCCCACGTTTTGTGAACTTGCACTGGCTAATAAGTCGATGTACTCTTTTCCATCAACATCTACTAGCGTTGCACCGTAACCATGATCAATGGCTAAAGGATAATATTTGATTCTGCCAGATTTAGCAAAATATTGCTCATCTTCTTTTATTAAGTCTTGTGCTTTACTCATGATCAAATCATCCTTCCTTAATTAAACTTCACTTCATTACTGACGATTAAAAAGATGATTCAAATGCTTCAGTTATAAAATGATTTCGATTTGATGATAGTACTCAATATACTAATAATTTTCAGATTTGTAAATATTTTCCGAAAATTCTAACTAAATAAACATGATATCTCCTTTGAATGAATATTTTATCCGTATTAGGGAATAAAATTTAAATCAAACGCGAACTGGGAGTGATATTATTCTTAGGCTGACTTACCACTTTTTAAGCGCTGTTGCTTCATCTTTTATATTATTACTCAGTACTATGACGATAGATGTACTCTTACAGCATAAGCATCTAACACAACTATTATTAAATATAGATTTTCTAGTTAATCCTAATCTTATACCAACATGGATGGAAGTCATCATACATCTGTCTATAGGTGTGATGATTTATCTCATCTTCATGGTACTTTACAATATATCAAAACTACTCTATCACTTAGCCTATCTACCTTTACTAGTGATATTTATCGGTATGTATCCTTTCCTCATTGCCATCGCTCAAAGATCATTCTTTGTATTTAATGCGACGGAATGGATTTGGTGGCTCTTGGCACATATTGTATTTATGGTATTTATGTATATCTGTATCACTTTTATTTCAAAACTACATTTATAAAACAATGGAGTGGGACAGAAATAATAAAGAACCACTAATCATTTATGATGTAGTGGTTCTTACGCATTAGCCGCAGCTAATATGTACTTTAAAATAGAAATACTAATTTCTAAAGAAAAAGTATTTCTTTATCGTTGTCCATCCCCAACTTGCATTGTCTGTAGATTTTCTTTTCGAAATTCTCTATGTTTGGGGCCCGTCCCCACGGCAAGGTTGACTAGAAAGAGGAAAAGCTTGATACATTAGACCGTCTTTGTAATTTATTACTTAGACGGTTTTATGCATGAACTTTTGTTCATGTATACCTCTAAAGGTTAATTTGAATACATGAGTCAATACTCATGTGTAAGTCATTCTAATTTCTATAAGAAAAAATGACTTTACAGTCAACTACGGCCTAAATATCAATGTAACTTGAAGTATATATTTATGTCCTAGCCTATAGCTAATTGAACGATGATTATTCTTCGTCACCATTTTCATCGTATTTCGTTACATTGCCATCTTCATCAATAATATAAGAACCTGCTAAGTTACCGTCTTTATCTGTGAATGAGAATCCCCATTCTCCATCACTATTTTTCTCAGGTTCTTTATACGTATATGTTGATGTATCCAATTGATGACCTTCATAGTCTTCAACTTTATCAATAACATTATCACGAGTCACTGTTGTATCATTAGAATCTGAAGACGTGTCATCATCTGAATCGTCAGATGAATCGCTTGATACATCATCATCAGTCGCAGCTACGGTATCTGATTCATTAAAGTAACCTTTAACTTTATCAATTTCATCTTGACTCGCATCATATAACTTAATCGTATTAGCATTATCTAAAATACGTTTTGTTTCAGATTTTGTATAATCATCTTCCATCCAACGACGGTCTTGGAAATGAGATGGCGTACCATAAGTCGTTATTGTGCCATCCCCATTATTTTTATATATAACGTTACCAGCAGCAGTTGGTGTACCATTTATAATTTGAACGCCATCTGGATATTTTTCTGATGCCTCTTTATTGTATGGGTTAATTGCTTCACCACTAACATCAGTATGAGACATATTTGATATATGGTTCTCTACTTCACCGCTTCCACGGTAGTCTTTAAATACAGTAAGCCAAACTTTAGCATAATAATCTTGCGTATTGGTATTTTCTTGTTGTGTTTTTGAACTTTTTGAAGATGATTGACTTGAACTTTGATTCGATTGTGATGATTGATCACCTTTATTATCACTGCTTTGATGACTCTTACTTGTTGAATCATCAGACACTTTAGAACTTCCTTTGTCATTATTCCCAAACCCACAACCTGCTAATACTATAGATGCTGTTAGTATTGTCCCAGCTAATTTTTTCATTAAAGAATCCCCTTTATTTATTTTTTGTATATACATTACATTATAAATTTATTATAAACTACCTTATTTCAAAAACATATATCTAATTACACATTAATTGTAAATAAATAAATTGTGGACCTTCTAAACTATTTGGTTTGTTTATAACTTTTGATACCCATTTCTAAATCATTTATTAATTTCTTTAAATTAGCTTTAAGTTTGAGTATTGATTCTTTTAAAAAGGCTTATTCAGAAAAAAATGGTGGTACACTATTAATGTAAACGAAATTAAATCATTCTCTAATTGGAAATGGGGTTTTCATTGTGAAGAAACGCTCTATAATAGCAACAACTGTTTTAGCTAGCACTGTTTTATTTTCAGTATCTTTCGCAAGTGAGGCAAAAGCTGAAGAAGTCACTGCAGACAATGCCATCAATGTTGCACAACAAGCTATGAAAAATAGCGGCGGTAATCCCGACTTACAAAATTTCAACGACGTCAAAGATAAAGGTTCCTATTTTATCATTAATATTAATAATAAATCTGGTGCCGGTGTTGGTGCGTATAAAGTATATAAAAATGGAGAAGTTCAATATAAAAGTGGTAATTTCGGAGATTTTAGTTCTTTGAATTCATCAGATAACTATACAGGCCAAGGTATCAGCGCCAAAAACTATGAAGAAAATCACGAAAGCCAACAAGAAAATGCCTCTGTAGATAGTACAAAAGAGTTAAATGCGTATTATGTTGGCAAAGTGAAATCTAACGAATTACCAGAGTCAGGTAAGGATGACACAATACCTACCGATGCATTAGCAGTGCTATCCCTAGTAGCAGGCACAGCTTTCATTAGCCAAAGACCATTAAGAAAAATTTCATAATTCATATATTTAAAAAAGAGGTTGAGATATAAAGCTTTGTACTTTGGGAAACCGATTAACGGCGTCCCAAAAGCAGGATTATCGTCAGAAGGGACCCAACATAGAGAAATTGGTATTCCAATTTCTGCAAATAATGCAAGTTGGGCAAACGCTCACGATTCGACAAAATTTGGAAAACAATTCAAATGAACAAACTCAACTATTGAGTTTGTAAGAACTACTAACCTATGAATAAGGAAGTAGTTCTTTATCATTGTTCGGTTCTGCTCAAATCCTAAACGCTTTTGTCACGACCTCTTTTTATGTTTTCAAAACTGTTAATCATGACAAATTTTTGAACATTGCTCAAAACAGTCCTTTCTCTGAATAAAAAATAAATATAGTGGTAAATATAATTTGTGAACGAAAATAAATTATTTTCATATGTATAAAATTCTAATAGGAGGTAATAAAATGAAATACATCATTGTTGGTACATCTCATGCTGGATATGAGGTCATCCAAACATTACTTAAAGAAGACAAAGGTGCCGATATACATGTATATGAAAGTGGTGACAAACCTTCTTTCCTATCTTGTGGTATACAAAGTTACTTAGAAGATGTATCACCATCTCTCGATTCACTACACTATGCGAATGAACAATCATATAAAGATCAAGGCGTTAATATTCATGTTAATAGCACCGTTACTGATATAGATACTGAACAAAAAGTCATAACAGTTAATCAAAATGGTAATACTGAACAAGTAAATTACGACAAACTCTTCTTAAGTCCAGGAGGCAAACCAGTCACTCCTCCAGTTGAAGGTATTGATCAATATAACCATGTTTTATTCATGCGTGGCAGAGATTGGGCTGATCAAGTAAAATCACGTATGTCAAACGCCAAAAAAGCAGTTGTCGTGGGTGGTGGTTATATCGGTGTTGAAGCCGCAGAAGCCTTCGCTAAAGCCGGTATTCAAACGAAAGTGATTGATGTAGCGGATCGTATTTTAAGTACGTATTTAGATCAAGAATTTACTGATATTCTTGAGGATAATGCTAAAGAACATGGATTAGAATTTATTGGTGGCGAAACCGTTCAATCCTTAAATGGTGATGAACAAGGTAATGTAACTAAAGTTATCACAGACAAAAATGAGTATGAAGCAGATACAGTACTATTTGCCGTAGGTGTCCAACCAGCAACAGATTGGTTAGAAGGTAAAATAGATTTAGGTAAAAAAGGTGTCATTACTATTAATCATCATCAACAAACATCTGCTAAAGATGTCTATGCTGGTGGCGATGCAACACTTGTCCCATTTGCACCAGTTGAAGAAGATCGCTATATTGCTTTAGCAACCAATTCACGTCGACAAGGTGTCACAGCAGCTAAAAATATGTTAGGCCATGATATGACAATGCCACGTGTTTCTGGTACCTCTGAATTACAATTGTTTGATTATAAATTTGGTCAAACAGGTATTCATGGTACTGAAAAAGATAATTATGATGGAAACTTAGGACAAAAATATGTCAAAGAACTTATTCGTCCAAAATTCATGCAAGATGAAATCCCTGTACACATGAAAATAATTTATGATGAAGATAGTCATAAAATTTTAGGTGCACAGCTAATGTCTAAAGAGAATATCACTGAATCAATCAACACAATGTCCATTGCGATTTCAGCTGGTTATACTTTAGAACAACTTGCAGTACAAGACTTCTTCTTCCAACCTGACTACGACAGACCTTGGAATTACTTAAACGTACTTGCTCAACAAGCATTAGATGACACATTCGGTAGTGACCAAATGTTATTTTAAATTAAACTTTCTATCATTTAATCTATTTATTTGATGACCCATGATTTCTCAGGGTACTTACGTTGTACCTTCTTTATTTGTTCGTCATTAATCTTTGGAAAATCCCAGATAAATTTTAAAAATGATAGACTCATTGTTTTAGGATTCTTTCCAATCGTTTGCTTACAAATGACATGTAGGAAATACCGTTTTAGTACTCTCCATATACACGTCACTCTTTTTTCTTGTAACCAAATAACAACTTCAGCATGACTTACTCTCAGTTCTAATGTGTCTATATAATTACCATCAATAATCCAATATTGTTGTATCAAGATATCTTTGATTTCGTTAATCAATTCATCTTGTTCTATCGTCTGATTATCATCTTTCCAATTGATTTGATCCAAATGATAAAGAGGCAAGCTCATATATTTAGACAGTTGATATTGATAAAGTAATAAAGTTATCATTATAAACACATGTCTTGGCAGTAGTTGACTGAATTAAAAATTCGTTGCTAACAAACTTTTTAATTCTAGTCAACCTTGCCGGGGTGGGACAACGAAATAAATTTCAGGGAAATATTATTTCTGTCCCTCTCCCGCTCCCTGGACTACCTATAACTAGAACTTTGTTATACATTGTTATCCTCCTTCAAATCATCACATTATAAGGCGGTTTTTTGACTTTATACTATTATAGTGTAATTTTCAAGGTAATTATAAGTTGAATCGCTTGAGAATAACAATATTTTTTATCATACTGTAGATGAAAGTTAAGTTAAGGAGTGGAAAGTATGAATAAAGAACAATTAGAAAAAATGAAGAATGGTAAAGGATTTATCGCTGCATTAGACCAAAGTGGCGGTAGTACCCCTAAAGCACTTAAAGAATATGGTGTTAACGAAGATGAATATAGCAATGACGATGAAATGTTCAAACTTGTTCATGACATGCGTACTCGCGTGGTGACTTCACCATCATTCTCAGCTGATAAAATCCTAGGTGCAATTCTTTTCGAACAAACAATGGATCGTGAAGTTGAAGGTAAATATACTGGAGACTATTTAGCTGATAAAGGCGTTGTTCCTTTCTTAAAAGTTGATAAAGGTTTAGCTGAGGAACAAAACGGTGTTCAATTAATGAAACCAATTGACGATTTAGACGAAACATTAGATCGTGCTAATGAACGTCATATTTTTGGTACTAAAATGCGTTCAAACATTTTAGAATTAAACGAACAAGGTATCAAAGATGTTGTTGAACAACAATTTGAATTCGCTAAAAAAATTATTGCTAAAGGTTTAGTACCAATTATTGAACCTGAAGTAAATATCAATGCTAAAGATAAAGCTGAAATTGAAAATGTCTTAAAAGATGAACTTAAAAAAGGTTTAGATAGCTTAGACAGTGATCAATTAGTAATGCTTAAATTAACTATCCCAACTCAACCTAACTTATATAAAGAATTAGCTCAACATCCAAATGTTGTACGTGTTGTAGTACTTTCTGGTGGTTACAGCAGAGATGAAGCTAACAAATTATTAAAAGATAACGATGAACTTATCGCAAGCTTCTCACGTGCATTAGCTAGTGACTTAAGAGCTAGTCAATCTCAAGAAGAATTCGATAAAGCATTAGGTGACGCTGTAGATTCAATCTACGATGCATCAGTTAATAAAAACTAATTTCCACATTTAAAAAAGGTCGTGCAGTTTTCCTGCACGACCTTTCTTTATGTCATTTTTATTTTTTATGCTTCATCAAAAGCTTGGTTGAAAAAATCACCAAATTTTTGTGCACTATTTTCACTAAACATTAATTCTAAGTTATCTTGTGACTCTTGTGCTCTTGGTGCCGAACTTTCATACATTGCTTCTTCATACTGTTTCAATGCCGTTTGTAAATCTTCATTGCGTTCTATAGATTTAGCTAGTAAATAAGCATCATATAGCGCCATATTAACACCTTCACCTGCAAATGGGCTCATGACATGCGCTGCATCACCAATTAAAGTAATATGTGGATGATTGTCCCATTTGAAACCAATAGGCAATTTATAAATTCTTCTACACATCACGTCATCGCTAGCATATTTGATATATTTTTTAAGATCTTCATCCCAATCAGAGAAATCTTCAAGTAATTGTTCTTTCAACTCACCTACTGATAATGCTTTGTAATCATCAAGCTTTTCACTTGGCATGCGGAATGCAACATATACTTTAATACGGCCATTACCAGTAAACTGGCCTAATATACCTTTATAATCTCCTAATGCGACTAAGCTACCATTACTATTGATTTGAGCTAAGTCTGGATGTTTATTGACAACATCGTCAATATTCAATTCAATCATTGAAATATCATTATAAGTTACATCTACATGTGCAACATCATTTCTTACTTTCGAGAACGCGCCGTCAGCACCGACAACCACGTCGAACTGTTGCACTTCATCTTCTAAAAATTGTAAAGTTACTTTACCATTATCTAATTCTGTTAAAGATTGATACGTATAGCCATATTGAATCGTATCTTCTTTAAGCTTTTCAATAATAATATCACATAGTTTACCTCGATCAATTTCAGGACGATCGCCTGTTCCTTGACCTATTTCTTCAAAATAAACAGTGCCATCTTTACCTAGCACACGTGTATCTTCCCCTTCTACACGGGCTAATGCTTGGAATCGTTCGAATATATCTGCTTCTTTCAATGCTAATTGGCCACTTTCTTCATGTATATCAAGAGAGCCCCCTCTTTTTTGATTTGAATCTGGACTCGCTTTTTCATATATTGAAACGTCATGTCCTTGTTGTTGAAGTAGCAAACCTAACATTAATCCTCCTGGACCTGCACCTATAATTCCAATTCTTTGTTTTTTCATTGAAAAGACCTCCTACACGACAACTATATCTCTATTTAGATAATTGTTCTAATTTCTCTTTTGTTTCTTTTATAATCTTATCTAACTGTTCTTTTTTATCATTGTCTTGCATAGATTCTTTTGAAGCTTTCATAAATAAATGGAATAAATCATGTAATTTTTCGCGTGATTGTTTCATTTCTTCAAAGTCTACATTTTCAAATTGTGACATGCGTTCTGAAAAATCACTATTTTCTTTGTTTTCTTCAACAAATTGTTGACCTTCTTCTGTAATTGAATACACTTTTTTATTGCCATCTTTAGTGATTGTAACAAAATCTCTGTCTTCTAACATTTGTAAAATAGGATACACTGAACCTGGACTTGGAGAATAAAAACCTTTAAATTTTTCTTCTAAATCTTTAATAATTTGATAACCATGTCTTGGTTCCTCTTTTAACATTTCTAAAATTACAAATTGTAAGTTTCCTTTTTTGAAGAATCTATCTCTACCATTCATTTGTCTAAAGTCTCCAAACTGACCTGGCCCTCTACCTTGGCCTCTATTCATGTCAAATCCTTCAAAATGTCTCATACCTCTATTTAAACGATTATTATTTCTATTAAACATGTTAATCACCTTTCTTTTTTTCGATATATCGATATACTAAACGATATATCGAAATTAGTCAACGATATATCGTTAATTATTTTAAATAAAAAATGGTACTATGATTTTTCCTTTCATAGCACCATTTGTATTAATTAATCTTCTTCTATAGGACTAGTTATCTCGATATTTTCTGGCTTACCAAACATAGGTGTCCATTGTTCTATCGTATAATCTGCCACTAATCCTTCTTTCCAAAACGGATCAGCTTTGAGTAATGACATTAATTGGTCTTCATTATTTGCTTTGAGTACTAAATACGCCTCTAATTTGCTTTTATCTTCATTTTCGACTGGACCTGATACTAATAAGTCACCAGATTCAACGAGCTGATATAAATAAATAACATGATCACGTATGTGCTGTTGCCAGCCTTTCATATCTGTATGAACAAATTTCACTAAATAATAAGACATAGTATACTCCTTTTTAATAATGCGTTATTTATATTCTTATAACCGTTCTCCATTAGATTCAATCACATTTCTATACCATTCAAAAGAATCTTTTTTCGTGCGTTCGAGTGTACCTTGTCCTTTATTATCTCTATCAACATGGATTAAACCATATCGTTTTTTCATTTCTCCAGTAGTGAAAGATACAATATCTATAATACCCCAAGGTGTATAACCCATTAAGTCAACACCATCCTGGTCGACTGCATCAATTGCGGCTTCAATATGTTCTTTTAAATATTGAATACGGTAGTCATCATGTATATTTCCTTTTTCATCCATTTCATCAACTGCACCAAAGCCATTTTCGACTATAAACAATGGAATTTGATAACGATTATATAATACATTCAATGTGAATCTTAAACCTACCGGATCAATTGCCCAACCCCAATCACTAGTTTGAATATAAGGATTTTCAACTGAATTAGGTAAGCCACCGTTCACAACGTTATCTTCTACACTACTATTACTATCATGTTTAACTACTGTAGACATATAATAGCTAAATCCAATGTAATCGACTGTACCTTCTTGTAAAATTTGGTCGTCTCCTTCAAGCCAACCTATGTTAATATTTTCTCTTTCAAACATTTTCGTAGCATAACCTGGGTAATACCCTCTAACTTGCACATCTGGGAAGAAGAAACGCATTCTACCTGCAATTTCCGCTTCCAACATATCTTTAGGATTACAACTATATGGATAAATAGGTACATGTGAAATCATTGCGCCTATTTCAAATTCAGGATTAATGTCTTTACCAATTTTGACAGCTTTGGCACTTGCGATGAGTTCATTATGTGCGACTTGATATAATACCTCTTCTTTATTATCTTCTTCGGATAATAACACACCAGAGTTTGTCCATAAAAAGAGAGGATTATTCAAATCCATCTGGTTATTAATTTCATTGAATGTCATCCAATATTTCACTTTATCTTTATAACGTTGAAATACTGTTTCTGCAAAGTGAGCGAAGAAATCTGCTACTTTTCTATTTTTAAATCCACCATATTCTCTAGCAAGGTGTAATGGCATTTCAAAATGCGATAGCGTAATGACTGGTTGAATATCATATTTTAATAATTCATCAAATAAGTCATCATAAAATTTTAGTCCTTCTTCGTTAGGTTCTTCTTCATCTCCATTAGGGAAAATACGTGTCCAAGCAATAGACGTACGTAAACATTTTAATCCCATTTCACTAAATAATTTCACATCTTCTTTATAACGATGATAAAAGTCAATGCCTTCGTGGTTAGGATAATACTTGTTTGCTTCTACTTCTTGTGTGATTTCACGTGCTTTTCCGTGTTCACCTGCTGTCATCACATCAATCACACTAAGCCCTTTTCCGCCTTGATCATAGCCACCTTCAAATTGGTTAGCCGCTAATGCGCCACCCCATAAAAAATCATTAGGTAATTTAGACATACAACATTCCCTCATTTCTTTATCTATTATATTCATTATATCAATTAGAAGTTCAAACTTTATAATAAAACAAAAAAACTCAACCAAAGTTTTTGACGCTTTGGTTGAGTTAATTTTTAATTATTTTTCTCCATAGAAACCTAATTTAAGGTCTTTAGAAGTTTGTTTGCGGATTTTTCTCATTAATTGTTCATCTTCAATTAATGATTCTCCATATGATGGAATCATTTTCTTAATTAATGGTTTCCATTCATCAGCATATTCAGCGAAGTTTTTCTCAAGAACTTCTAATGCTACAGATACTGAAGTTGAAGCCCCTGGTGATTCACCTAATAATGCAATCACTGAGTGGTCTTGTGAGTTTACTACTTCAGTACCAAACTGAATGTAACCTTTACCATGTTCTTCTGTATCTTTAATGACTTGTACACGTTTACCCGCTGTATAAACTTGCCAATCTTCATCACGTGCTTCTGGATAGAATGTACGTAAATGATTCATACAACCTTCTTTAGTCATAATCACTTGGTCAAATGAATATTTGATTAATGGTAAGTTTTTAACTGCAGATGCAAGTAGAGTTGTAATATTGTATGGTTTTACAGATTTGAATAAATCTAAGTTTGAACCATTTTTAAGGAATTTAGGACCTACGTTCGCAAATGGTCCGAATAATAATGTTCTTTCACCATCAATATAACGTGTATCTAAATGAGGTACAGTCATTGGTGGTGTGCCTGGTGGTTCTTTACCATATACTTTGGCATCGTGTTGTTTGATTACTTCTGGGTTGGTACATGCAATGAATTGTCCACTGATTGGGAATCCACCTAAATGTTTACTTTCAGGGATACCTGTTTTTTGTAATAGTGGAATTGCGCCACCACCAGCACCAATAAATACATAATCCGTTTCTTGTTCAAACACGTCACCTGTGTTACGGTTTTTAATTTTTACTGACCATTTACCATTTGATAAACGTGTAAAATCAACCACTTCATGATTATATTTTACGTCTACATTATCAGTTTCTTGAAGGTGTTGTGCCATCTTACGTGTTAATTCACCGTAGTTTACATCTGTACCTTCATCAATTTTACTTGCTGCCATGTAGCCACCATCATTTTGGCGACCTTTCATCATTAACGGAATCCACTTTCTCATTACTTCGATATCTTCAGTGTATTCGATATTATCGAACATTGGGAAAGCTTTTATTTTTTCATAACGATCTTTTAAGAATTTAACGTTATTTTTACCTCTTACAAAACTAATATGAGGTAATGGATTAATAAATGCGCGTGGATCTTCAATATTTCCTGATTTAACTAAATGACCCCAAAATTGTTTAGAAATCTCAAACTGTTCGTTGATTTCTTTCGCTTTTTCGATATCAATTGAACCATCAGGTTGTTGAACAGTATAGTTCAATTCACAAAGCGCAGCATGACCTGTACCTGCATTGTTACGTTCGTTAGAACTTTCAATACCAGGACGGTCTAAGCGTTCATACAAATGAATATTCCAGTCTGGCGCAATTTCTTTTAACATTGATCCGAAAGTTGTACTAAGTACACCGGCACCAATTAAAATTACGTCTTTTTTGTCAGACTTTGCCATGTTGTTCACCTCTCCAAAATAAATACTTACACCAGTCCACTAAAATTGCATTTTATTGACTAAATCAGGATTTAATACAATTTTTCTAACATTTCATCTCGTAAACTAGTCTTCTATTCTTATGTTAAATCAACCATTGATAAAAGTAAATTATTATTCTTTATAATAATAGAAATTGATTTAGAAGGTGATTATATTTTTTCCACAAATACATGAAATTATATATATGTCACATTAATTCACTGCGGAATAATATTTAATTTGATTATACTTTAATCATTTTGTTGTAAAAATTTCTCGATATAAAATGCTGATTCTTCTATAGATTTATATTCTGTATTAATAACGGTGGCATTTAATTTATTGAATATTTCTTCAGCATAGGATAATTCTTTCTTAATTCTATCTAAACTATTGTATGTTGACGTTTTTGAAATACCTAACGCTTCGGCACGATTTTTTCTAATATTAGCGATATAATTAGGACTTGCTGTTAAACCGAATACCTTTAACCCTTTATGTTGGAAAACACTTTCGGGAATCGTCACTTCTGGCACTAATGGTATATTCGCTATTTTATAGCCTTTATTGGCTAAGTACATACTCAATGGTGTTTTAGACGTTCGAGATACGCCAACGATTAGGGCGTCTGCTTCTCCAATATCAGTGAAGTGTTTACCATCATCGTATTTCACCGAATATTCTATGGCTTCTATACGTTTGAAATATTCTGTGTTCATTTTTCGTAATGCGCCACTTTCCATCAACGGTGTAGATTGCGTATGTTGCTCGATCATCGTAATTAATTCCGACATATAATCTATATATGATATTTGATGTTCCTTTGCATATTGATGACCAAGTGCATTGAAGGATTCACTAACCAGTGTTGTAACCACTATCGCATTTTTTTCATGTGCTAATTCTAATACATTAAGAAATTCATTTTCATCTTTAATATATGGGAACTTCTTAATTTCTATTTGGGTTAAGTCTGGAAATTGAGTTAATGTCGCATGTATCATCCGTTGTGCTGTTTCCCCTATAGAGTCAGAAACGATGTAAATCGTTAATTGTTGTGCTTGTTGTTCTTTCACATTATCTCTCACTTTCTTCAGCTTGACTCTGAGCTGTAGCTAGGATTGCTCCAGGTACACGGAATGGTGAACATGAAACATAATCAATGTCCAATTGGTTAAATCTACGTATTGATTTAGCATCTCCACCTAATTCTCCACAAACACCTATTTTAATAGACGGATTAACGCGTTTAGCATTTGTGACCGCTATGTCTATCAGTTGACCTACGCCATCATGATCTAACGTTTGGAAAGGGTCAAGCTGTAATATATTACTTTCAGTATACACATTTATAAATTTGCCTGCATCATCTCTTGAGAACCCATATGTTAATTGCGTCAAATCGTTCGTTCCAAAGCTAAAGAAGTCACAATGTTGTGCCAATTGGTCTGCAATCAAACATGCTCTTGGCGTTTCTATCATAGTGCCAATCAAATAATGTACTTTATCTTCCATAGCATTCTCTAAATCCTGAATAGTTGATACTAATTGTGATTTTAATGTTGTGAATTCTTCAACTGTAGACACAAGCGGAATCATAATTTCTGGTTGAGATGTCATACCTTCTTTTTTAAGGTTAAACACGCTAGTCATGATTGCCTCAACTTGCATTTCATAAAGTTCAGGGTAAGTAATAGCTAAGCGACATCCTCTATGTCCTAACATTGGGTTAACTTCATTCAAATCATTGATTCTTCGTTTTAGATGTGCTGTAGAAACATTTAATTGGTCTGCAACCATAGCAATATCTTCTTCTGTTGATGGTAAGAACTCATGTAACGGTGGATCTAATAGGCGGACAATTGTTGGTCGCCCAGATGACAATTTAAATATGGCTTCAAAGTCTTCGATTTGATATGTCTTGATTTTATTTAATGCTTCTACACGTTCATCATAATTAGAAGCTAATATAAATCGACGCATTTCCACAAGGCGCTCCGCACCGAAAAATATATGCTCTGTACGCACTAAGCCAATGCCTTTAGCATTAAACTGATAACCTGCTTGTATATCTTGTGGTGTTTCTGCGTTCATGCGTACTTGTAATCGTGCAATCTCTTCTGACCATTCCATAAATTGTTCGAACTCATCACTATGTTCAGCGCTAACTGTTTCAATTTCTCCCAGATATAAATCTCCAGCGCTACCATCAACTGAAATGATATCCCCTTCATGTAACATATCACCATTAGGGTAATGTACTGTTTTGTTTACTGTATCAATTTCGACATCAGAACAACCTGTCACACAACATTTCCCCATCCCTCTAGCGACAACTGCAGCATGTGATGTCATTCCTCCATGTGTAGTGACGATAGCTTCACTAGCCACCATACCTTCGATATCTTCCGGAGATGTTTCAGGTCTCATTAAAATAACACTGTCACCATTCTCTGCTTGAACTTTAGCTTCTTCAGCTGAAAATACAACTTTTCCAGTCGCTGCACCTGGACTTGCAGGTAGCCCCATTTTCGAAATAACCGTCGCTTGTTTTAATGCTTCTTCTTTAAAATTAGGATGTAGTAATGTCTCAATTGATTTTACATCAACTTGTGTGACAGCTTCTTCTTTAGTGATGAGTCCTTCGTTAACTAAATCAACGGCTACTTTAATAGCTGCTCGTGCTGTACGCTTACCATTACGCGTTTGTAATAAATACAGTTTTCCATTTTCAATTGTAAATTCAATGTCTTGTAAATCTTTATAATGCGTTTCTAATTGTTTCGTCACATTGACAAATTGTTGATGCACGTCTGGCATTTGTTCCTTCAATGTATCGATATCCTTTGGTGTACGAATACCTGCTACGACATCTTCACCTTGAGCATTTAATAGATATTCTCCAAATAATTGATTCTCTCCTGTCACAGGGTTTCTAGTAAATGCCACGCCTGTACCACTTCGTTCACCACTATTACCA
The DNA here is from genome assembly GCF_003491325.1 of Staphylococcus sp. M0911. Lineage (NCBI taxonomy): Bacteria > Bacillati > Bacillota > Bacilli > Caryophanales > Staphylococcaceae > Staphylococcus > Staphylococcus sp. M0911. The sequence goes on along the minus strand of NZ_CP022881.1, from coordinate 312,382 downwards.
AACACCATTTCCTGAATGTTCACAGCTGTACCAATATCATGTGGAATCTCATTTAAATCTCTATAGACACGAGCACGATCATTATCCCAAGACTTAAATACAGCTTCAATTGATTCTTCTAATTGTTGAAGCGGATCTTGAGGAAAGGGTCGGTGACCATGTTCTAAATAAATATCTTTATATTGTTCACAAATTTCTTTTAACCCTTCAGCAGTAATATCAGCATCAGAGTCATATTGATGTTCTTTTTTATATTGTTCAAAATATGTATCAAAATGAGTCATTGCTACGCCATAAACAACATCGCCAAACATTTGTAATAGACGACGATAGCAATCATACGCAAATCGAGCATCATCTGTTTTAGTGGCAAGTTTTTCTACATTCTCATCATTTAATCCTAAATTTAATATGGTATCCATCATACCTGGCATGGATATTTTCGCACCACTACGTACTGATACAAGTAATAAGTGATCCTGTGATGAAAAAGATTTACCTGTTCTATTTGAAAAGGCTGTTAAATGCTTATGTAATTGTGCCTTTACATCGTCAGATAAACGTTCACCTTGTTTTAAATAATCTATACAAGCTTCTGTAGTAATTGTAAAACCGTCCGGAACAGGTAAACCCAATCGTTTCATTTCTGATAAATTGGCACCTTTTCCGCCTAGTAAGTCTTTCATCGATTTTTGTCCTTCATCAAATGCATAAATCAATTTTGTCATAAGTAAGCACCTCTTTTTATTATGTCATACTAATTAATTTTGAGTATGTCATAATAAAAAGAAAAATACAAGTATGATATGAAAACGATTACGTATAGTTTTTATTTTTGACACAAATTATCTAAATATTTGTGCTAAAAACCTATAGTTGTTTTAGCCATATAATCACAAACAATGTGTCATACTAATTAAAAAAGAACCTGAGCATAGATTCAATGCTCAGGTTCTTTATACTTTATATTTTATTCATGTTCTTGATTATATTTTTCTACTTCTGCGTCTCTTAATTCCACACGTCTAATTTTACCTGAATTTGTTTTTGGCAAATCTTCTACAAATTCTATAGCACGTGGATATTTGTAAGGTGCTACTTCATTTTTTGTGAATGTTTGAAGCTCTTTAATTAGCTCGTCATCACCTGTGTATCCATTTTGAAGAATGATAAATGCTTTAACAATATTACCTCTTAATTCATGTGGACTTGCAACAACCGCACATTCTTTAACAGCAGGGTGATTAGTTAGTGCATCTTCAACTTCAAAAGGTCCAATCGTATAACCTGAACTAATAATGATGTCATCTTTACGACCTTCAAACCAGAAATAACCATCTTCATCTTGATGAGCTAAATCACCTGTCACATAGTAGTCGCCTAATCTTGCAGCTGCAGTGCGTTCTGGTTCTTTGAAATAACCTTTAAATAGTGCTGGTAAGTCTAACGGCACAGCAATATTACCTTTGACGTTTGGTTCTACTTCATTTCCATCATCATCAATAATGGTTGTGTAACTACCTGGAATGGATTTACCCATTGCACCTGGACGAGATGCTGTGTCTTTTAAGAAGCCAATTAATAATGTGCTTTCTGTTTGACCATACCCATCTCTCACCGTGATATTAAAATACTTCTTAAATTGTTCAACGACTTCTCTGTTTAATGGTTCACCCGCTGACACCGCACTATGCAGATGTTCTAAATGATAATCATCTAGATTTTGTAATTTGGCCATCATACGATATTCAGTTGGGGTGCAACATAAAACATTGATTTGATATTCTTGTAATAATTCTAAATATGTTTCTGGTTTAAAACGACCGTTATATACAAACGCTGTTGCCCCTGAACCTAAACTTGATAAGAATGGACTCCATACCCATTTTTGCCAACCTGGTGCTGCAGTAGCCCAAACAAGATCATCTTCTTTAATACATAGCCAATGTTTAGGCGCCATTTGTAAATGAGCATAACCCCAGCCATGTGTATGGGTAACAGCTTTGGGATTACCAGTAGTACCAGACGTGTATGATAAAATAGCAACATCTTCTCGAGAAGTATCAGCCGCTTCTAATTCATCACTTGCATTGGCTTTTTCTTCTTCAATTGAAATCCAATCTGGATGTGTATCACCAACAATAAATTTAGTAAGGTTTTGATATTCTTTTAAACCTTCAAATTCCTTAATAAATTTCCCAAATGAAATAACTGCATCAATTTCACCATGGCTTACTCGATATTGTAAGTCTTTGGTACGTAACATTTCAGAACTTGGAATGATGGCAATACCTAATTTTAATGCTGCGATATATAATTCATATGTAGCTATAGCTCTAGGCATCATGATTAATACTTTATCACCATATTTCAAGCCATGCTTTTTGAAAACATTACCTACTTTATTCGCATTTTTTATCAACTCTTGATAAGTCACTTCAATATGATCATGTTCTGAATCTCTGTAAATAATTGCTTTTTTAGTTGCATCTGTAGCATATTGTTCTATTGCTGATGTAATATTATACTTTTCAGGTGCAAGTAAATCTGTTTTTTGCATATTTTTACTCCCTTTCCATGTCATTCATTTTAATTTTATCAAATGTATTATCATATTGGTATATTTTACTCTTTATTGACGGATGACCAAACTATTATGACTTTCATAGTTATCAAAAAAACGATACAGAATTAATTTCTGTATCGTTTCTTTATATATGTTAAAAAATATCTTCGTAATTTAGAAATTGATTGGTCATATCTTCAAGTTCTATTCTAATATTATATGATAATTCACGATTTACGATTAGGTTATCTACCCCACGTTTTGTTCCACGCTTACGATGTGTTTGCGCGTATGCTGATGACTTTTGCCAATCGTAAAAAGCTTGTCTCGATTGCCATAAAGTCACTATAATATAATGTTTATGTTTCGCTTGAGGTCTAAGAAAACGTAACGCTTTAAATCCCGGTACATCTTGCAAATGCTTTTGACGTCCTAAAAATTTATCTTCAAATTGAGTTTCTTTATCTTCATTGACAAATAAATGATTGAGCACACAAAATGTATCATTTGATAGCTCATTGATCGATTCTAAGATGTCATAATACTGAGCATCATTATTTTTTTCAATCATAAATGTATCTTCTGATTCGTTCATTTTATATGTTTTATAGTAATCATTTAATAACATGTTATACCTTCATCCTAGTTCATTTTTACATTTATTTATACAGCTTGTTCGTATAATGAGAGTGATCTTTTAACTATTTCTAATTTTTCATCATCTAAATTAGATACTTGATTAAAATATAATAATATATTGTCAGCTAGCTTTTCTTCTTTGGGAAACTGTATATCTTTATCTACCCATGCTGCAAGTTCACCTAGAGGTGTTTGGTCCCCTGTAAATCCTTGTATAAATTCATAAAACGTCACGTTATCACCTCATCTTACTTATTGCTACTATACTATCACGAAATGCGTCATAAAACATCACTATCAATCAAATAGTATTAAATTTTTTTAGTTTTCAAAATTATACCAACTCATATGTAAGCCTATAAACATAAGTGATATTATTTTGAACGATGTGTTAATTTTGGCAAAGCTAAACAAACAACTAAAAATGAGCTTAATGCCATTAAAGCATTAAACCAGAAGCTTATCATAGCACCAGTAGCAATAGAAGATGTACTTGCTGTTACACTATAAATGGTACCAGCTAAAGTAATACCAAATGCGCCACCTAATGATGATGCCATTTTATATATACCTGCTGCCACACCGACTTCAGATTCTGCACAATTGGAAATAGCCGTATCTGTAGATGGCGTTGCAAACAAACCTAATCCCAATCCAAATAACAGATATCCTAATATACAGGCTACAATGTAACTTGTAACTGAGAGCATAGTCATCGACATGAGTAACACGCCTAACATGGTTGTAAACGTACCAAGCAACATGGGTTGTCTTGGCCCTACTTTTCTTAATAGCATTTCGCCAACTCTTATCATTGAAAGCACAGCAACTAAATATGTGATTGATAACATACCTGCCTTAAAAGCAGAAAAGCCTAATCCTTGTTGTACAAACGTATTTGCAACAATGAGTGTACCTGCCACTGTATTTAATAAAAAGTTAGCTAACGTCGCAACCGAATATAATCTATTATTAAAAAGATTAAAGTCTATTAATGGATGCGTGTATTTTCTTTCAAAATAATAAAATACAATGGCCATCATAATGCAAAAACATATCAAGCATATGATAAATATAGACAACCATCCCATCTTCGAACCTTGCGTAATGATGATATTAATACATAGCATAATTAATACAAGTAATCCTACACCTATAACATCAAAGCGTTTCTTCTCATTCCCTTGATGTGCAGTTGTTTCAGGCGTGCCTTTAATAAGAAACAACGCTGTGAGTGCTACGATAATGGAAAATATAAAAATATATTTCCATCCTAAAAATGTGGTCACTACACCACCAAATATGGAGGCTAATCCTGAACCGCCCCAAGACCCTATGGACCAAAAACTCAATGCACGTTGTCTATCTTTACCGTGATAATATGTTTTAACTATTGCCAAAGTCGCCGGCATAATAGCTGCTGCTGACAAACCTTGAATCGCTCTTCCTATTAATAGCAACGGAACAAAAGATGTTGCAATAACAAGTAATGACCCTACGATATGAAGCCATAAACCGATATTCGTTAATTTAACGCGTCCATATGTATCAGCAAGACCGCCAGCACCTACAACAAACATTCCACAAAAGAGTGCTGTTAGGCTGACGGCTATACTGATTGTCTCCAATCGGCTATGAAAGGTTTGTGTCAATGTCGGGATCACGTTAACTAATGATGTCGCAAATAACCAAAATGTTAATACCGATAATACGATACCAATTAATAATCTATTATTACCTTTAAATTCTTGTTGTTGATTCATAGTTGTATTAAACTCCTTTAATTCAAGTAATCGAGCACGACAGTTCCTACTGCTTCAGCTGCAACTAACATAGAAGATTCACTAATATTAAATTTAGGATGATGATGTGGATAAATTTCACCATCTTCAGGTGCTGCCCCTGAATAAATAAATGTACTTGGCAATTCTACTGCATAAAATGCAAAGTCTTCAGAAGGGGGTTGTGGTTCACATTCTTCAACACCTTTAATATCATTGTCTTCTGCATTATTAATTGTGTCTGCAACGTAAGATGTAAATTCCGGATCATTATATAAGGCAGGATAGTCCTTATTAAATTCAAAATCGCATGTCACACCGAATGTACTTTCTAATCCTTTAACGAGACGCGTTAATTCTTTTTCAATTGTATCTCTAGTATCATCTGTTAACGCACGCACGTCACCTTCAATTTCAATACTATCTTTAATAACATTAAATTGCCCCTTACCATCAAATGAACCAATTGTAACAACACCTGTTTCAAACGGACTTAAGCGTCTAGACACCACAGTTTGTGCTGTTGTCACAAAGTTAGCACCCGCAACAATCGCATCATTTGCCATGTGAGGTGATGAACCATGACCACCTTTACCGTGTACAGTAAGTTCGAAATACGCACGTCCTGTTTGAACAAATCCTTCTTTATAAAAGACTTTTCCAGCTTCCATTGTACTCATCACGTGTGCGCCTAATACATGATCAACGCCGTCTAAGACACCATCTTTAATCATACCTTGTGCACCACCTGGAGGCATTTCTTCAGCTGGTTGGTGAATAACAACAACTTTACCTTTAAATTGGTCTTTCATTTCGATAAGCGTTTCAGCCAAAATTAACATATATGCAGTATGTGCGTCGTGACCACACGCATGCATAACGCCTTCGTTCTTAGAGGCGAATGGTAACCCAGTTTCTTCTTTAATTGGTAACGCATCAAAATCAGCACGAATCGCAAGTGTTTTACCAGGCTTACCACTATCAATCGTTACTTTCACACCATTTTGTCCTATATTCGTTTCTACTTTACAATCTTTGTCTTTGTAAAAGTCTGCGATATATTTAGGCGTTTCTACTTCTTTAAATGATAATTCAGGATGTTGATGAAGATATCTTCTAATCTCAATCATTCTATCTTCTTTTTCACGTAGACGTTCAACTAAAGTATTACTCATAAAATCCTCTCCTTTTATCTATATTATAATACGATATGCCACTTTATTGTTGTGTCACACTTTACATTGTTAAAGATATGATTATGACAATATAAAAAATCACTTCGATATGAATCATGTCATACCGAAGTGATTGATTGAAAAAATTAATGTTTATAAAATGGGTCGTTTTCTTTAGCGCCAGCCATTTCATCATGAACACCATGTTTATAATAATCTACATACTGAGGTTCTAATGGTTTTCTACCGCGAATAATGTCAGCAGCTTTTTCAGCTAACATTAAAACTGGTGCATGAATATTTCCGTTTGTTGTTCTAGGCATTGCTGAGGCATCAACAACGCGTAAATTTTCCATACCATGTACTTTCATTGTTAGTGGGTCTACAACTGCCATTGGATCTGATGCAGGTCCCATTTTCGCACTGCATGAAGGATGTAACGCTGTTTCACCGTCTTTACGTACCCAATCTAAAATTTCTTCATCTGTTTGAACAGATGGTCCTGGAGAAATTTCTCCAGCATTAAATGGATCCATCGCTTTTTGAGATAAGATGTTTCTTGCAACTCGAATAGCTTCTACCCATTCACGTTCATCTTCTTTTGTTGATAAATAGTTAAAGATGATACTTGGTTTTTCAAATGGATCTTTAGATTTAATTTTCAAGCTACCGCGTGAATTAGAGTACATTGGTCCTACGTGCACTTGGTAACCATGTGCGACAGGTGCTTTTTGACCATCGTAACGTACTGCAATTGGTAAGAAGTGGAACATTAAATTAGGATAATCCACTTCATTATTTGAACGTACGAAACCACCACCCTCAAAGTGGTTAGAAGCTGCAGCACCTTTACGTGCGAAAATCCATTGTAAGCCGATAAATGGCATACGTTTAATATCTAAACTAGGCTGTAATGATACAGGCTCTTTACATTCATGTTGAATATAAACTTCTAAGTGGTCTTCAAAGTTTTCCCCAACACCAGGTAAATGAACACGAGGTTCAATACCTTTAGATTTCAAGAATTCTGAATCACCAATACCTGATAATTGTAATAATTGTGGCGTATTGAAAGCACCGCCAGATAAAATAACTTCTTTGGCATTAATTGTTCTTTCTTTACCATTTTTCTTGTAAGTGACACCCGTTGCTCTTCTACCATCGAAATTAATTTTAGTTACAAATGCTCTTGTTTCCACATCTAAATTTTTACGTTTCATAGCTGGACGTAAATAAGCTCTTGATGCTGACATACGGCGTCCATGATGTACTTGACTATCAAATGGACCGAATCCTTCTTGACGGAAACCATTCACGTCAGGTGTTTTATGATATCCTGCTTCAACACCTGCATCAAAGAATGATTTGAACAATGGATTTGTTGCTGGACCACGTTTCAATTTGATTGGGCCATCATGTCCTCTATATTTATCATATGGCGCTGAACCATATGTTGTTTCTAATTTTTTAAAGTATGGTAAGCAATGTGCAAAGTCCCAAGTTTCCATACCTTCAGGTTCTGCCCAACCTTCATAGTCCATTGGGTTACCCCTTTGATAAATCATACCGTTAATTGAACTTGAACCACCTAATACTTTACCTCTTGCATGGTCTACTTTACGTCCCATATGTGGTTCTTCTTCAGTTTGATAAATCCAATCATATAATGGATTACCAGAAGGGAACATTAACGCAGCTGGCATTTGAATAAATAGATCCCAGAAATAGTCACTACGTCCCGCTTCTAATACTAATACATTTTTATCTTTATCTTCACTCAATCTTGCACCTAATACTGATCCTGCACTACCGCCACCAATAATGATGTAATCGTATGAATCGTGTTTTCTACTCATCACGTATAACCTCCGAAATCAATTTTTGTTTGTATACATCTCTTTCATTGTTATCTTGAATGGTACTGATATATGTAAGAGGTCGAGCAACCCATATAACATACGTCACTCTAACCTCTGTTTCATTATTATGTTTTATTTACTGAAAAAGTTAACTGGTTCTGGATTAGTGTTTGTTAGAATGTGTTTAGATGTTAAATACTCTTCTAAACCTTCTTTACCAAGTTCTCTGCCGATACCTGATTGTTTATATCCACCCCATGGTGCTTGTGCGAAATATGGATGGAAATCATTAATCCATACAGTGCCTAGCTTTAATTTGTTAGCAACACGTTGTGCTTTACCGATATCTTTACTAAATACAGCACCAGCTAATCCATAAATAGAATCATTAGCTAAGCGAATGGCTTCTGCTTCATCAGAAAATCCTTCTACTGTAACAACTGGTCCAAATACCTCTTCTTGTACAATACGCATAGATGTATCGCAATCCGTAATTACAGTTGGTTCAAAGAATAAGCCTGCTTGTAAATCTTCTCTTTCAGGACGTTTACCACCAATAGCGATTGTAGCGCCATCTTCTTTGGCAACTTCCATATATTTCTCAATTTTATCTCTATGTTCTTTTGAAATCACTGGACCCATTTCTGTTTCATCATCAAAACCATTACCAAGTTTAATTTTGCTAACACGATCGATGAGTGCCTTTTCAAAGTCCTCTTTAATGTCGTTATGCACTAATATTCTTGAACCTGCTGAGCATACTTGTCCTGCGTGGAAATAACCACCATTCAATGCTTGGTCAACTGCTAATTCAAAATCTGCATCATCAAAAATGATATTTGGATTCTTACCACCAAGTTCTAATGCTATGTTCGTTACATGGTCTGCTGCTTGTTTCATGATATGTTTACCAGTCTTAATACCACCTGTAAATGATACAAGATCCACTTCTTCGTGACCTGACATCACATCACCAATTTCTGAACCAGCACCTAAAACTAAGTTAATTGTACCTTTAGGGAAACCTACTTCTTCCATCAATTCGAATACTCGAATCGTTGTTAATGGCGTAATTTCACTTGGTTTCATAACAAGTGAACATCCAGTTGCTAATGCTGGCGCGATTTTCCATGATGCTTGTAATAAAGGATAGTTCCAAGGTGTAATTTGTGTCACCACGCCTACTGGTTCTTTAACGACTTTACTTTCTGAATTAGGAATTGGCGTATTAATTATTTCGCCACCGTCTTTATCAGCTAATCCCGCAAAATACATAAATACATTATGAATATCATCCATATCTGCATAAGATTCTTCTAACGTTTTACCTGTATCTAATGTTTCTAATTTTGCTAATTCTTCACGATGTTCTTTGATTTTATCTGCAATGGCTCTTACTTTTTGACCTCTGACTTCACTTGTTTCTGAGGACAACTCACCATCTTCAAATGATCGTCTTGCCGCTAAAATAGCGCGTTCTACATCTTCTTTTGTTCCTTCAGCTACCGTGAAAATAACTTCTTGATTATAAGGATTTATTATCTCTCTTGTATTTTTATTTGAGCTATCTACCCATTCACCATCAATGAATTGACGATTTGACAAGCGCTTTACAAGTTCCATCAAAATACCTCCGTTAAGTTTGTTAAATTTTTATTTAACGAATTTTACAGAAATATGTTAGCATATAAAACGAAAACATGTCAAAAGGTCTGAAGAATAAAGAATCACTCTTAATTTTATTAAGTTAGTGATTCTTACGCACTAGCTTTAGCTAGGGTGTTCCTTTTGAGCTGATTCAAACAGCGCACTTACAACGAGATAAAACAAAATAATTTTTCTAAAACCTTGCTTTTCATTTTTTTAAATAAAATTATATAATTGATTAGCATATAAAAGATGAAATCATGTTAACTTTATGTTGAGACGTGGTAAAATGAAATAATTCTTTTTGGAGGTACAGTCATGACACGTTCGGAAAACTACACATCTCAAGTCGAATAAGCCAAAGACTTGGTAATTAATTCCATTGGTGAAACAATGGACTTGTATGGCATTAATCGTAGTGTTGGTAACTTATACGGTATCATGGTGTTTGAAGGAAGTATGACACTAGATGAAATGAGACAACAACTGCAAATGAGTAAACCTAGCATGAGTGCAGGTGTAAAGAAACTACAAGAATATGACATCGTTAAACAACAATTTACAAGAGGTAGCAGAAAGCAACATTTCATTGCTAAAAAAGACTTCTTTACTTTCTTCCGCAATTTCTTCACAAAAAAATGGGAACGAGAAATCGATACAAACATGGAAGCAGTTAAAGATGCTGAAGCTATTTTAAATCCTCTCTTAAACAACAGTGATTTAACTGATGAAGAAAGACAAGATATTGATAAAGTGAAAGCACAACTCGATCATTCAAAGGTGTATTACGAATGGTTAGCACAACTTAGCGAAGCTTTAGAAACAGGAGAAATCTTTAAATACTTCCCTATTCCAGAACACGAAGATAAGTAAAAGGCTAAAGGATATCAATCCTTTAGCCTTTTTAATATGTTATAAATTATCGTCTTGTTCTTCTTCTTTCACTTGAACAATTCGTAGTGAACGTCTTTCAACCTCTTTTAATTTCTCAGCACGTGTTTCTAATTTGATTCGATCTCGTCCTAAAGTAATCAAGAATGAGACCATCATAAATATAAATATGACGATTAATGGTACACTCGCAAGTATCGATGCAGTCTTAAGTACATCTAGTGCACGTTCCCCACCCACTAACATTAGTGAGAATGGCAATAAACATAACGCAAATGCCCAGAATAATCTGTTCGCTCTTAATGGCTCCCCAATCACTTTCTTTTGAGAAGCAGCTGCTAAAATATAAGAACCAGAATCAAATGTTGTCGCTAAGAATAAGAATGCTGAAATTAAGAATAAGACAATCGTTATAGTTGGGAATGGTAAATGATGCATTACCTCAATGATAGTCGCTTCTGTACTGTGATGATTTAAGAAATCAACCACATTAAATTGACCAGAAATTTGTAAATAAACGGCATAGTTACCAAATATACCAAAGAATAATGCACAACCTAACGTACCATATATCATTGTACCAAGAACGACTTCTTTTAGAGTTCTACCTTTTGAAATTCGAGCAATAAATAAACCAATAAATGGTGCATACACTAGCCACCATGACCAATAGAATATCGTCCAATCTTGAGGGAAATGTGTCTCTTTACGATGACCGATACCACCAAATGGCTCAACCCAAGTGGCCATATGGAAGAAATCTCGCATCATGTTCCCTAATCCAGTCACTGTAGTTTCCATAATAAATACAGTTGGTCCAATAATGAAGACAAAGGCTAATAAGATAAATGATAACCATACATTGACGTCACTCAGCTTTTGAATCCCTTTTTTCAATCCTGTATATGAACTAATGGCAAATATAACTGTGATAGTTAATAAAATAATTGAACGCATTATCATATTCTCGCCATTCAGACCAGTAAGTCTTTCAATACCTGCTGATATTAAAGGTACACCTAAGGCAAGTGAGGTCGCTGCACCGCCTAATAATCCGAAGATAAATAAGATATCAACAAGTTTACCTACAAACTTATCTGTTTGTCCTTTTAATATAGGTCTACACGCTTGGCTAATTTTATATATAGGTTGTTTTTTAACGAACACTAAATAACCAATTGGTAATGCTGGCAATACATAAATCGCCCATGCAATCGGACCCCAGTGGAACATTCCGTATTGCGTCGCATACTGTAGTGCTTCATCGGACATACTTTTAGCGCCATTAGGTGGCACTTGATAATAGAATGCCCACTCAATTACACCCCAATATAGAATATCTGAACCAATACCTGCACAGAATAACATGGCTGCCCAAGTAAATGTGTTAAATTCCGGCTTGTCACTCGCTCTACCTAGAGTAACATTACCGTATTTACCAAATGCTATGTATAAAACGAAACAAAAAATAGCTAATCCTAAGAATAAATAAACAGAACCAATCGAGTTAGAAATTGCACTATTGATATCTGTAATAATTGTCTCACTTGCTTTCGGGAAAACCATCATAGGTATAACAGCTAAAAGTAACACTATGACTACACCTATAAAGGTCGTCCAGTCCATAACTTTTTCTTTTCTCAATCGTGATCCCCCTAATACTAAATGATTTATGAATCTTGATGTTCTTAAGTTCCACGTTCAAATATAATTGATTCACAAAATTGACAATAACGAACATTTAATAATAATGCAAATTACATACAAAGAAATACAATCCCAATATTGAATAATTATATAATTTCTGACGATTATTCTTTCACAATCAATTGTTGTGACAACAGTGTTAAATTTAGATTTAACGAATTGAACAAACTTAACTTCATTAAAACTATGAATTTTTATGCATACAAATAGAATTTTTATTTATTTCAGTTTCTTTTAATAAATGGGCTTTATTACAACAAAAAAACTATCTCCCACTTAATTCGTGAAAGATAGTTGATTTCATTACTTGTTAGTATCCTAAAAATAATTTTAATGTAAAACCAATTACAACTGAGGTGATTATGACAAAGAATCCCGGAATAATAAAACTCGTAGGCCTTGTTCTGCCCGTTTCGTCCAATTCAACTGCAAATAATAAAGTAGGTTGTGCTGGAATCACAAAGTTAACGTTAAGCGTCTGAACCATGGCGACAAAATATAAGGGCGGAATGCCTAGACTCATAACAATTGGCACCATAATGGATGCAGTCGCTGTTTGAGAAATCACGATCATCGCTACTACTGATACGAGAATGATGACTAGCCAAGGTACACTGCTAATGGCTTGGCCAATATCATTTTTTAATATTTTCAAATTATTAGGTGCATTAAATATAGTAGCGCCTAACCAACCAGGACCTAATACTGCAAACAATGCACCAAATGCTGATTGAGAAATATGTGACGTTAGAATATCTGACGTATTAATTTTTGATAATAATAGATTAATGGCAGCACTTAAATACATAAAGAATTGTACAATATCTGTCATTTCAACATTGACCGTTTTACCATTTACATTAAAAGATGGCATTAAATGAGGGAATATCCCAAATGTTAATATACCTAACACACATATCAAGAATGCTAATACACCGAATTTCACATTTTTAGAAAATTCACTAGGTAAAGTCTCTTCTGGCAGTTCAACTAACTTTTGTGATGATATTGAATCATTTTTGCCAACAAATGTGCAGAATACGCTTAATAAAAGCATACTCAAAATCGCAGTTGGTAATACGATACTTAAATATTTACCCATAGAAATATCGTAACCAGCTAATACAGAAATAATATAAGCTGTTGCTGATGCAGCCGGACTACATAAAAGTGCTAAATTCGCAGTGAGTACTGATGCAGTAAGTGCTTTTTTAGGTTGTATGTTTGCTTTTTGAGCTGTCTTAGCAATAATAGGTTCTAATGATAAAGCAATATTGGCAGTACCAATACCAAAGACAAAGACAAACACAATCATTGGTGCAATAAAAATAATTGATTTTGGGAATCTCTCGATGATTTTAGATGCAATATATACAAGGTAGTCTATACCGCCAGTAGCTTGCAACGTGCCACCTGCAATACCTATTGAAAGAATAATTAACACAGCTGTGACAGGTGCCGAACCAGGTGGTAATTGAAAGCCAAAAATCATAATCAGTTGCGCTACAATGGCAAATATGCCACAACCAAGTGCTCCGGCTGTTCTTAAACCTAGTAACACCGCTAAAACCATAATCATAATTTCTATTATAAACAGTAGCAATTTAGGAACTCCTAACTCTCTTATGATGTTAATTTTTAGTAACATTGATATTTTATCACTTAAACATGTGATAAGTATATATTTTCATATTTGATTACAAAATCAAAAGTATTATTTCATCAATCAAAACGAGTCTTTAAGACTGATATATCTAGTATTTCAACATCGTCAAAAATTGTTAACAATTATAAATTAGATTTACATCAAAAAAATATATGAGCAACACTACACATTGTAGTTATTGCCCATATGATTCATTGTCTTATTATTGTTGTGTTTTACGTGCTTGTCGACGTTTTTTATAAATCGTTTCTTCAATAATGGAACCTACGATAAGACCAATGGCAATCATCCATTTACCTATTAATAACCACATACTGTCTCACCTTCTCTATATTGAATCTTTACTCTTATAATTACATTTCCCTTTTATATCGATTTATAACATGATTAAAAACTGTGACTCGTCGATGGACCACTGTAAATGTATTCACACAATTGGTGTCGTTGCAATGATGTATTGACATCAATCACTCTTTGATTTAAAGAACCTTTGTAAGGTAGATTAGGACGATATAACTGAGTGATAAACATGCCATCAACTAACACATCTACATATTCTAATAATTCAAAACGTAGCCACTTATCTTGTGAAAGATATTCATATTGAAACCCAGTCCAAATCCATATTGTTTTGGTCTGTCCAAATCTTTGTCGAAATGCTTGCACGAGTCTCAATGTCACATCTAAATTACAAAAGGGTTCGCCTCCTAAAATACTTAAGCCACTAATATAACCCGGTTCACAATATGAGAGAATCTCTTGTAATATTTTTTCTGTAAATGGTTCACCATATTTAAAATGTTGTGCCGCTTTGTTATAGCAATCTAGACATTGGAATGGACATCCCGAAACATACACACTACACCGTACACCCTCACCGTCTACAAAGCTATGTGTTTCAATTTTGGCTATATATCCCTGTCCATGTTCTATTCCTAATATAGATGTCATGATTAAGATTCCTTCATATGTTTCACACGAGCACACATTTCTTTATGACGTCCTTCAATCACAGGTCTTTGTACTGGATTACCTAAATAACCGCATGTCCGTTTAACAACATCGACCGTTTCAGGGTTATCATTACCACATTCTGGACATTGATAGCCTTGTGGTGTTGATTTAAAATCTCCATCAAATCCACATTCATAACAGTGATCTATTGGAATATTAGTACCTAAATATCCTACCTTATCATAAGCATAATCCCATACCGCTTCTAGTGCTTTAATATTATGATTTAATTTAGGATACTCACAATAATGGATAAAGCCACCACTCGCATAATAGGGATAATCTTTTTCAAAATCTAATTTTTCAAATGGCGTAATATCTTTTCTTACATCATAATGAAATGAATTTTGATAATAACCTTTACTTGTAATATCTGGAATATCTCCAAATCGTTCTTGATCTAAACGGCAAAAGCGATCAGTCAATGACTCACTAGGTGTACTGTATATACTGAACCAAATGTCATATTGTTTTGTCCATTGCTTTTGCAGACGTTGCATTTCTTTTAATATTTCAATTGTAAATGCTTTGGCTTCATCATTATGTTCCCAATTAGGACCATAAAAGACTGTAGCAGTTTCATATAATCCGATGTATCCCATGGAAATCGTAGCTCTTTTATTCTTAAATAGCGCCATTACATCTTCATGATCATCGAGTTTATATTTAAACGCACCGCTTTTATATAAGATAGGTGCATTATTAACTGTCGCTTCTTTTAATCGCTCTATTCTATATACTAAAGCATCGTGCATCAACGTCATTTTGTGATAAAAAATTTTCCAAAACGTTGTCATGTCACCTTGTGATTCAAGCGCGATTCTTGGTAAATTGAGAGTAACAACACCTAAATTGCAACGGCCATTATTTTCATTTTCACCTTGTTCATTACGCCAACTTGGTAAAAAAGATCGACATCCCATCGGCGCTTTAAAATCGCCTAATAGTTCAACGATTTTGTCGTAATTTAATATATCAGGATACATACGTTTTGTTGAACATTCTAACGCAAGTTGTTTAATGTCATAATTAGGATCATCTTTTTTCAAATTAATACCATCTTTAATTGAAAATACTAATTTAGGGAAAATGGCTGTGACACGATCTTTACCTAATCCTTTAATTCTCGTTTTCAATATCGCCTGCTGTATTTTACGACTTAATGTATCTGTTCCTAAGCCAAATCCTAATGTGACGAATGGTGTTTGACCATTAGAGGTATACAGTGTATTAATCTCATACTCCAAACTTTCAATGGCGTCATTAATATCTTTAGTAACTTGTTGCTCTACATATGTTTCTAGGTGCTCAGCTTTAACATAGGCCTGTGCTACTTCACGATGATGTCGCTCATTATATTGTGCATACTCACTCAATAATTCATCTACACGATCCACTGTACATCCACCGTATTGACTACTAGAGACGTTCGCAATAATTTGTACAAGTTGTGCTGATGCTGTCTGAATCGATTTTGGAGATGTAACATTGGCATTACCTATTTCAAAGCCATTTTTCAGCATGCTTTTTGCATCAACTAAGCAACAATTTGTTAATGGTTGAAATGGGTGATAATCTAAATCATGAAAGTGAATGTCACCATTTTGATGCGCCTCAGCAATATGTTTAGGCAATAAATAATTTAAAGCATATGATTTTGAAACAATACCTGCCGTTAAATCGCGCATAGTCGAAAAGGTATTGCTATCTTTATTAGCATTCTCATTTACGATAGTTGGATCCTTCTCAATCAAACCCGTTAATGATTGTTCTAGTTGATTCATCTTACCACTCTTTTCTATATATAGTGTTTATTTAAAATTTAAAGCACAATATATAGTATTACAATGTATAATCGATGACTTAACTAAACTGTCATAAGTTTATTACTAATTCATGAACAACTATAAAAATAATCATTCAATTTTTGAAATCATTGTTTTGAAAATTGAAGTATGTCAAATAATAATAAAACCCCATGGAGGCAAGAATTTAATCACAACCCTGACAAATATGTCACACACATTCAAAATTTAATCCAAAACAAAAAAAGAACTCAAAATAATATTTAATATTATTTCGAGTTCTTATTTGAATATAAATCATTATGAAATGTAGTTGTATGAACCAGCTTGGCTAGCTGAAATTGTACGAGTTGAAACGTTACCTGGTCCACCATTATAGTTCATTTCTGAAACTTTGATTGAACCATCACTATTTACATTTTCAACATAGGCAACGTGACCAAATGCACCTTGTGATGTTTGCATAATTGCACCTTGTTTAGGTGAATTACTTACATTATAACCATCTTGTGCTGCTGCGTTTGCCCAGTTACTTGCGTTACCCCAATTAGAACCAATTTTACCGCCAACTTTGTCATATACATAATAAGTACATTGACCAGCAGTATACGCATTTGAACCAGAACCTGATTGTCCAGAAAATGCAGTTGAGTTATTTGAAGATGGCGCATTTTGTGTAGTCACTTTGATGTTTTTATCTGATGTTGAATAATCAGCACCTAATCCGCCACCTTGATTATTGGTATTGTCAGTTGTGTAAGATTGTGTATTTTGATTATTGTTTGTAGCGTTATTTGAATTGTAGTTTTGAGTAGCTTGGTTACCATATGAATAACTATTGTTATTGCCTTGTTGTTGGCTAGGACTCCAATTACCTTTCCAATCATAGTGGTAGTTACCTTGT
The DNA here is from genome assembly GCF_003491325.1 of Staphylococcus sp. M0911. Classification (NCBI taxonomy): domain Bacteria; kingdom Bacillati; phylum Bacillota; class Bacilli; order Caryophanales; family Staphylococcaceae; genus Staphylococcus; species Staphylococcus sp. M0911. The sequence continues at coordinate 294,728 of NZ_CP022881.1, read as the reverse complement.
TGATCAATCGTATATGTGTATTCATATGAATAAGGGTCATTAGGATTATATCCGTTATTGTTTTCTGCTGCATCTGCATCATGTTGCATTAAACCAAATGTTGCGAAACCTGCTGTTGCAATTGTAGCTGTAGCGATTTTTTTCATTTTAAATATCCTCCTAAGAATGATAAAGCTTTTTTGATTACTATCTCGTGGCTACCTTCAATTTTCTATAAACATATAAGTTTTTTCTTCGTTAAATAACGACAAGACACACTCTAACAAACAAGCAAGCTTTTGTGGGCAATGTTAAGATTTTGTAAATGAATCATAATAATCCAACATTTTTTGTAAAATTGTTGGGTTATCATTGTAATGGGTTTCAAAAGGGTAGCTACGCAACTTAATCATTTTGTTCATATTAATTATTACTACGTATGTAATTTATCTGACAATTTCCAGCATAAAAAAACTAAGATTATTGCATTTCATTCACGCAATAATCTTAGTTCATCTCACTTTCCTTTATTTGGTTTTGTTTAAATAATTCAACATTACTTGTTGATACATATCTGTATAGTCTAAATATCTTGATTTATAAACATATTCATCTGTTTTGTGTGCCATAGTCATATGACCTGGGCCAATAATAGCTAAATCAAAGTCTTCATCTTTATCTACTAATAATTCTGCTGCATCAGTCGCCCCAACTAAACCAGATACTTTAAATTCATTATTATAATCTAAAAAGCTTTGTACTAACGTGTTATCTTTTTGAGAATATACGGTTTGATGATCGACAGTCACTTCTAAAGAAAGTCTGTCACTATCAACCTCTTCTATCGTATCTTTAAATAATTGTTCAATGGCTCGATTATCATATTCAGGTACAGTTCTCACATTAAATTCAGCATAGGCTTCTTCAGGAACTGTATTAAATTGTTCTCCACCTCGTATAATCGAATTAACAATAACCAGTCCTGCTGCTACGTCTTCAACTTTTTCTTCCGTCTTATCGTCAACTTGGTCTCCAAAAAATTCATCTATAAATGGGTGAACATCAAGTGCATGTGTTCCTTCGTTTTTCTTGATATCATCATACTTTTCTTTAATTTTTTGAATAAATTCAATGAGGGTATTAATCGCATTATGTCCCAGTGATGGTAATGAGCTATGTGCGGGCACGCCTTTAGATGTTACTTTTAATCCCATGGACCCTTTTGAGGCGTAAAATACGAAGCCATCTGACGGTTCGGCAATAATTAAACCATCTAAATCATCAACATAGCCTTGTTCTTTAAGTTTCTCTGCCCCTGACATTTCTCTTTCTTCTGCTGTAGTAGCCATTAATCTAATTGAACCTTGTTGTAGATGACCTGACGCTTTAATTTCAATCATAGCAATAACTAATGCTGCTAAACCGCCCTTCATATCAGTCGTACCTCGACCGTACAATTTACCATCTTCTTCTGTTAATTTAAATGGATCATGCTTCCATTCATTATGATCCCCAGCATCAACAACATCCATATGCCCTGAGATACCTAGTTTCGGTGACCCTTCACCAATTTCGGCAATTAAATTCGCTCGATTATCGTCAACTTCCTGAATCTTAGAGTCTATATCATATTTGCTCAATAATGATTTAAGATATTTACATACTTCAAGTTCATTATCGTTTTCAGTATTGATCTCAATCAAATCCGACAGTATTTGAATTTTATCCTCTTTAGAAAAAACACTCATGTTATCACCTTCATATTATGTGTATAATTACTTATTTCTTATTTATTATTTCACAATCAGTAGATGTTCAAACATTAATTTAATTTTCGATTCATATTGATAACTATCTTATTCCATAATAAATAAATCGTGTATGAAAATTGAATCAGTTTCAATACACGCTTTATAAAGTATCTTTAAATATAATGATGTTCTTTCAAATAGTTTAATATTTGGTTAACTGAAGCCTCGACACTATTATCTTCAGTATCAATGATAATCTCTGGATTTTCAGGTGGTTCATATGGTGCACTAATACCTGTAAATTCAGGTATTTCACCTGTACGTACCTTCTTATATAAGCCTTTAGGATCACGTTGCTCACAAGTCTCAATACTGCATTGTGTATAAACTTCGATAAATTCTTGTTCCTCAAATAATTGTCTAACATTATCCCTATCTTGTTTGTACGGTGATATAAAAGCTGTAACTGTAATTGCACCTGAATCTACCATTAGCTTACCTACTTCACCGATGCGTCGAATATTCTCTTGTCTATCTTCAGGAGAAAATCCCAAATTTTTATTTAAACCGTGTCTGACATTATCTCCATCTAAACGATACATTTGTTTGCCATCTTCAAATAATGCCTTTTCTAAAGCAACCGATACCGTAGATTTACCTGATCCTGATAAACCAGTAAACCAAATTAATACACTTTGATGACCATTACGCGTTTGTCGTTGTGCTTTTGTGACTTCAGATTCGTGCCATGTAATATGTTTTGTTTCACTCATTTAACATCACCCTTTGTCATTTCTCTTTTAATCCTTTGATTAGCACATTTGCCACTTCTGGTCTTGAAAATTTTTCTGGTAATGATTCTCCGTTGCGTAATTTCTCTCTCACTTTCGTACCACTTAAATGTAAATGATTCGAAGCATCGTGTGGACAAGTTTTAGCTGTAGCCATATTGCCACATGCTTCACAGTAAAAGGCATGCTCAAATTTTAAAATTTGTATATCTAATTCATTTTCAAATTGAGAAATAAATTCCTGTGCTTCATAAGTGCCATAATAGTCACCAACACCTGCATGGTCTCTACCAACAATAAAGTGTGTGCAACCATAGTTTTGTCTTACTAGCGCATGTAAAATGGCTTCTCTTGGACCTGCATATCTCATCGCAGCTGGATAAATGACTAAACGTGCTCGATTTTCTGGGAAATAGTTTTTAAGTATGGCTTGATAACTTTCCATTCTTACCTCTGCTGGAATGTCATCAGATTTAGTTTCACCTACTAATGGATTTAATAGTAATCCATCTACAATTTCTAATGCTGATTTCTGAATATATTCATGGGCACGATGAACTGGGTTTCTAGTTTGAAATCCTACAACAGTCTTCCAATTCAATTCATTAAATAGCTGTCTCGTTTCTAATGGGTCAAGATGGTAATCTACAAACGCATCATGTTGTGGACGATTAATCAATTGTATTGGCCCGGCTAAGTAATACTCACCTTTTTCGTAAACCTTTTTCACCCCTGGATGTGCATTATCTGTTGTACCATAAACATGTTGTGCTTCCTTTTCTTTATCATAAGTATATTTTTCTTCTAAATCTAACACACCATACAATGTACCATCTTCTCCATATAGTGCTACCTGTTCGCCAATCTCTAAATTGTTAGCCTCTGTTTGACTTACTGGCAATGTAATTGGCACACTCCAAACATGACCATTTTTTAGATGAACATGTTCTACGACACTTTCATAATCAGCTTGATTCATAAAACCAGTTAATGGACTGAACCCACCAATGCCTATTAATTCTAGATCCGATAAGCTCCATTGATTTAATATAATTGAATGTAAAGACTTCGCATTTTCAATCAGTTGTTCTCTTTCTGTACCTTCTACAATACGATTGACCAATGTTCCACCATGTGGGCGAATAGTATCATTTGTATACGTTTTATGCTCTGACATATTTAAATCTCCTTTTCCAATTAATTATATTTGTTTACTCGGCTTTTATTGTAAGAAAAACTCAGTATTCTATTTCTAATGACCTGGTTAACAAGTAGACTTAACACAACTACGATAATGATGACTCTCACAATGTTAGATAACACCTCGTCCTCAACAAAGTAACTAAGTAATGCATTACTATTAGTGAAAATAATTAATCCTCCAACACATATTGCTAAAATATTAATCGGTAAGATTTTAACTAGATATGCGGAAATAGGTGCTGCAATCAGTCCACCTACACTCAGCGCTATCACTGCCAACCAATTGATATGCGTCATACCTAAGAAGACGATAAAACTTAAAGATGCTGACAGTGTGACGAAAAACTCGCTTGCTGAGACTGTACCAATCACATAACGTGGTTCCATCTTTTTACTAGATAAAAGTAACGGTGTATTGACAGGTCCCCATCCGCCTCCACCTATAGCATCTAAAAAGCCTGCGATAGCACCTTGTAACACCATTCTAATTCGGCCAAATTGACCTGAATAATGATGTTCCTCGTTCGTATGCTTAAATATAAATTGATATAATATATAAACGCCCATCGACAATAGAAATAAAGCAATCAGTGGTTTAATTGCATTAGCATTAATTCTTGTTAATACTGCTGCACCTAGAAATGCACTAATTGCACCTGGAATAGCTAATTTCAACATCGTTGGATAATGGACATTTTCAAACTTCCAATGTGAGGTCCCTGATGCTGCGGTTGTCGCTATTTCTGAAAAATGAACTGTAGCTGAGACAATCGCAGGTGCCACGCCAAAGGTTAATAAAATGGAGGATGATGACGCCCCAAACCCCATTCCAAGTGATCCATCTACTAATTGTGCTAAAAAGCCTGCTAACGCAAAAACAAGTAATTTCCGCATATATGATCTTGCCCCCTATCTGGATGAATCCAGTGTTTTCAACCAATTTATAAAAGACTGTTGTGCATTCGGATGTTTATATTCCTCAGTCAAAATATCTTGGAGTAACCTTTGCCTTTCTGTTGATGTGAGTGCTTTTTCTTTAATGAGTTGTCTAGACTCATATAAAAAGTCAATATAATCTTCATATGAAGCATCATACGTTTGTGCCAAATCCTGAATGATTTGCTTAGCTAGTTTAGGACTTGCGCCATCTGTTGATACACTTAAAGTGAGCTTGCCTCTTCTAAGTTGATTAGGAAATGTGATATTACCCTCTTTTGCATTACCTACATGATTAAATAATGTGCGAGACCCTAGATGTTGTTTAACCTCGTCATTCACTAGGTCGTCATTAGTAGCAGCGATGACTAAGTCTGCATTTTCAACATCTGAGGCTTCAAATTCCTTTTGATGCCATGTTACCTGTTGTTGTTGGATAAGCTCATTTAAATGTTCCGTTATTTGAGGGCTTACTATGTGAATCTGTTTGGCATACTCAAGTAGCAATTCCACACGTCGTGTCGCTATTCGACCACCTCCAATAACCACAACATTCATTTGTGATAAATTAATCATGATTGGCATTTGCATGCGCTCGTCACCTTTCCTATTTAAATAATTATTTTAATATTCTAAAAATTAAGTGTATCTTACTTAGCCAAATTGACATCTTCTTTAAAAATTTGCTCTTTAAACCAACTGATTTTGTCTCTCATATTCACTACATCTCCAACTACAATCATCGCTGGATTAGTAATGTTACTCGCCTTATTTGTGATATCTTGCAATGTGCCAGTCACTGTATGTTGTGATGTGGATGTACCCATATGTACAAGTGCGACTGGCGTTTGTGGATCCTTTCCAAATTTAACTAGTAACTCACAAATCTCCGGTAATCGTTTGACGCCCATATAAATACATAAGGTTTCAGGGCCTTGCGCTAAATGTTGCCAATACGCTTCCTTATCCATACCAGGTTTATTTACAGCAGTAATAAACGCTACAGATGAACTATAATCTCGATGTGTTACTGGGATACCTGCATATGCTGGTGCCGCTATCCCTGATGTAATTCCCGGAACAATTTCAAATGGAATATGTTGTGTCGCCAATTGCTCCGCTTCTTCTCCGCCACGACCAAATACAAATGGATCGCCGCCTTTTAACCGTGTAACTGTATGTCCTCTTTTGGCTAACTGAATCATCATACGATTCGTTTCTTCTTGAGGTAACGAATGTCTATATGGGTCCTTTCCACAATAGAAAAACTTGGTGTTTGGCTTAGCATAATCTAATATGTCTTTATTAATTAGTCTGTCATACAAAATAACATCTGCTTCTTTAATTGCTCTAAGCCCTTTGATCGTTAATAATTCAGGATCTCCTGGTCCTGCACCTACTAAATAAACTTTGCCCATAGAAACTCAACCCCTAACGCCTTTTTATCTTTTAACTATGGAAATCTCTTCCATCGTTAACTTTTGATACCACACCAGTGCGTATCACAAAATCACCAAAATGTTCATTCGGTAATTTTTCTTTTCCATACTGAATGAGTAATGGTCTTAACGTTTGTAAAATTTCGTTTTCATCAATATTTTCTTTATATAATTTATTGAGTCTTTCCCCTTTAAATCCACCACCTAAATACATATTGTATTTTCCTGGTGCTTTACCGATAAATGCAATTTCTGCTAAAGCTGGTCGAGCACAACCGTTTGGACAGCCTGTCATTCGAATCGTAATGTCTTCTTCTTGAACACCCGCTTCATCAAGTAAATTTTCAATTTTAGAAATGAGTGAAGGTAAATAACGTTCTGATTCTGCCATAGCAAGACCACATGTAGGAAATGCTACACAAGCCATTGAATTACGTCTTAATCCAGTATAATAAGTACCATCTGTAAGTTGATATTTATCTATAATTTGTTGTATGTCGTTTTTCTTTTCTGGAGAAATGTTAGCAATGACCAAATTTTGATTAGGTGACAATCTGAAATCTCCAGTATGTGTCTCTGCAATTTCACGAAGTGCTGTTTTAAGTTGATAATCTTCAGTATCTTTTACACGTCCGTTTTGAATAAATAGCGTATAGTTCCAATTATTCTCACCCTCTATCCATCCAAGACGATCGCCATTATGGTCAAACTCATAATCTTTTTCAGGCTCAATCTCCCAACCTAAGCGTCGATTTAGCTCTTCAGTCACCCAGGCTTCACCTAAACGATCAACAGTATATTTAAAACGTGCATTTTTTCGATTTTCTCTATTACCATAATCTCGTTGAATCGTTAATAGTTTTTCACACACATCAACCGCTTGGTCTTTAGGAATGAAACCAATTAATCGACCTAACTGAGGGTATGTCTCTTTATTACCATGCGTCATACCCATACCACCACCGATAGTAATGTTAAAGCCTATTAATTCACCTTGCTCAATAATGGCAATCAAACCAATGTCTTGGGAGTAAACATCAATATCATTAGACGGGGGTACTGCAATACCAATTTTAAACTTTCGAGGTAAATAGGTACTTCCATAAATGGGTTCTGATTCTTCACTTGAATCTAATACTTTCTCACCGTCTAACCATATTTCATGATATGCACCTGTACTAGGAAGTAAATGATTGCTAATAGCTGTAGCATAATCATTTACTTCAGCATGTACTTTAGATTGATATGGATTGGGATTACACATTGTATTTCGGTTAACGTCACCACAGGCCGCAATCGAATCGAGTACAGATTGATTAATATCTTTCATAGATTGTTTTAAATTTCGTTTTAAAATACCATGAAATTGGAATGCTTGACGCGTTGTCAATTTGATGGTGTGGTTAGCATATTGATTGGAAATATCATCCATGGCAATCCATTGTTCTGGCGTAGCTTTGCCACCTGGAACACGAACACGAATCATAAAACTATAAGCAGGTTCTAATTTCTGCTTACGTCGTTCATCTCTTAGCTCTCTATCATCTTGCATATAACTACCATGAAACTTTAATAACTTCGCATCATCTTGAGAAATCGCACCAGTAATAGGATTAGCTAACCCTTGTTCGATGGTTCCTCTCAAATACTGGCTATCTGCCTTCAAATATTCCATTTGATCTAGATGATCATCTAATTCTTCTGACAGTTTTTGATTTGATTTAACCATGTTTGACACCCTTTCTTGTTAATAGACGTCTCTTTGATATCTTTTCTCTCTCTTCATTTGCTTAAGATACGCTTCAGCATCTTCGTCGGATAAGTTTTGTTCTTTCATCAATACTTCCTTAATTGTTTGGTGTACATCTTTAGCCATTTGCTTTTCGTCCCCACATACGAAAATCGCGGCACCATTTTGTATCCATTCATTAAACTGCTTACTATTTTCTAATATACGGTGTTGCACATACACTTTATGCTCAGTATCTCTAGAAAATGCAACATCCAGCTTTGATAAATAACCTTTATCTAACCATTCTTGCCAATCTGTTTGATATAGAAAATCCGTTGTAAAATGTTGTTCACCAAAGAACAACCAAGTATTACCTTTAAATCCTAACTCTTCTCTTTCCTGCATATAACTTCTGAAAGGTGCGACGCCTGTACCAGGTCCAATCATGATGACTGGCACTTCACTTTCTTGTGGAAATTTAAAGTTTGGATTACGTTTTAAATAAATCGGTACCGTATCGCCGGGTTGCACACGTTCTGCAAATTGAACTGAGCAGACACCTGTTCGATCTCGACCATGAGAATGGTATCTTACCGCACCAACTGTAATATGTACTTCATCAGGTGTCGCTTTATAACTACTTGAAATAGAGTATTCTCTAGGTGGTAACTTTCTCAATAGTTGATATAGGTTATCGGGTTGAAGTTCAGTCGTATCAAAATCATTTAATAAATCGATAAGGTCTCGTCCTTCGATATAATTTTGAACCCATGCTTTATCTTGAACGTTTTTTTTTAATTCATCGTTATCAAATAGTACTGCTGCATTCTCTAATAATGGTTTCGTTAGTTTAGTAATTTCAAAATGCGATGTTAATGCCTCTTCAAGGTTTAATGTATCACCATCTTCATTGATAAGTACCTGCTCTTCGTAATCCCATCCTAATGTGCTGATTAATAATTCAACAATAGACGGATCATTTTGTGGTAATACCACAATACAATCACCTGGTTCGTATTCCTCTCCAAAATTATCTAATAATAATTCAACATGTCTTGTTTCTTTATTAGATCCTCTACCATTTAAGTTGATGTTTTCTAATACTTCTGCTTCATATGGATTGGATTTTGAATATTTACGCTCCTTTGCTGATTTAATCGATTCGCTTACAACCTGCTCACTATCAGTATCTTTGGGTTTGGAGCCTATAGCATTAATGACGTTGGCCATCCATTTTTCAGCGTCTTCTTCGTAATCAATATCACAATCTACACGATCATATAATCGCTCAGCGCCTAATTCGGCTAATTTAAAGTCGAAATCTTTACCAGCTTGACAGAAATATTCGTATGATTGATCACCTAAAGCAAGTACAGAAAATCTCACACCTTCTAGTTTCGGTGCTTTACGCCCATGTAAGTATTCATGTAATTCAATAGCATTATCAGGTGGATCACCTTCGCCATGTGTCGATGTGATTATAAATAAATCTTCAACTTTTTTAATATCTTTAGGTTTAATGTCTTCCATAGATTTCAAGGTCACATTGTTACCCATATCTACAAGACGTTCTTCAAAGATTTCTGCCAAACTTTGGGCATTTCCTGTCTCTGACCCATATAAAATTGTAATGGCACGAGTTTCTGGTGTAACTTCAGGTTCTTTATCAGCAAGCATTGTTTCAGTTTGTTGGTCTTGTTGTGCTATTTGATTCGACGTCACTGATTCATTGGTCTCAGCTTGTTGACTCGCTGTTAAATAACCACTTAACCAAAGCTTTTGTTCAGGTGTTAAAGTTGGTAGTAATTCATTAAGTTGTTTTGCTTGTTCCTCATTGAAAGGACTATTTGTGATGTTAATATTCACTATTTTCCACCTCTTGTCTTCAATCCTAAATTTGAAAGTCTGGGTATCGTATGTTGCAATCTATCCTATATTTTGACCTCAACATCATACTTGTTCAATCCAGTCATAGTTAACTCTGCGTTATTTATTTTCCTTTACGTTCCATTCATGACCTAGCTCCCAGATTCGATTAATTTAATTATGTAGCAAACTGTTAAATGAGTAAACGAAATATAATGCTATTACATTTTGCAAAATTCTTATCGGAATACTAGGTTTTGTATATAAAATTTTTAACCTTATTTAAGGTTTGTCAGGAACATGTAATCCGCATTCAGTTTTATCAAAATTTGACCAACGTCCTGCTCGAGAATCTTCAGAGTCTAATACTGGTGACGTACATGGAATACAACCAATACTTGGATAATGATGGTCATGCAATTCATTATAAGGTAATTGATGTTGTTTAATATATTGCCAAACATCGTCTTCAGACCAGTATATAAGCGGACAAACTTTGATTGAATGAAACCGTTCATCTTTATTAATAAAATTAGTATGTGCTCTCGTCGGAGATTGTGCACGTCTCAGCCCTGATACCCAAGCCTTAGCCCCAGATAAGACCTCTTCAAGTGGTTTAATCTTTCTGATATAACAACATTGGTTAGGATTATTTTTCCATAACGCAGGGTTATATCGGTTAGCTTGTTCTTCCAATGTTAAATCAGGTTTCTTCATTTCGATGCGTAATTCAGGATATGTTGCTTTTACTTCATCAATTAAGTTATATGTTTCTTGAAAATGTAGGTCAGTATCCAAAAAGACAATTTTTGCATTCGGTTTGATTTGATGGATTAAATCAATCAATACCATACTTTCTGCACCAAAACTACATGAATAAACTAATTCATCTTCATATTGATCATACGCCCATTTTAATATTTGATATGCGCCCCTAGTGTCGTTATCAGTGTTGAGGGAGTTTATAAAAGGATCGCCTGTAAAATTATCGTATGTCATCGCTTTGACTGACATCTCTATCATCCCCCGATCGATTTTTATTTCATCCTCATTAAAACATATCTGAATTGTCAGAATAATATGTTAATACTTTAACTATTTTTAAAATTAAAGTCAACCCATTTTTTAATAGTTATCAGAAAATTAATGTTTTAAATAAAAAAACGACCAGTATTAACTGATCGTTTCCTCTCTTTATAATTGATCTATATTTTCAATTAACGTAATCTTACCTTTTTTACTGTGAGCTATAACTGAGAAGTCATTATCTTTGTTACTATCATAAATTAACTCATCACTTTTTCGATCATCAGGTTCATAGTAATGTTCTAAAAATTCATCTTCAGTAACATTAGAAGGTGCAACACCTACACGATCTACTTTATCTCCAGAATACAGCACCGCTAAATCACCATATTTTTCATAATATGTTTGACCACCGTCAACTTTGCCTGATGATTTACCAAATTTAGCTTCTACTTCTTTTCTAGTCATATCCTTATAAATACCTTTATAGCCTTCAGTCGATGCAGATTTCATATAGCCTTGATCAAAGTTATTACTAAATACATCGATTGTTGGTGCTTTCTCTGATGAATTAGACTCACTAGAGGATGACTCTTTGGACTGACTACCATCTTTAGATTTATTTTGTGTTTCAGTAGTTTGGTTATCACTATCATTGTCTTTAATTACATTATTGTAATAGTAGTAAGCACCATAAAGTAATGCACCAATTAATAAAATAAAGATAATTGAGAGTATTATAATCCAAATTGGCTTCTTATTTTTGTTCTTTTGTTGAGGAGTATATTTGTTACGATCTGGATATGTTTGCTTGGATTGAGTCGCTTGTTTCCCTTGTGATGACGTTTCCGCTTGTTTGTTTTCTTTTTTTAATGTGTTACCACATTTGTTACAAAATGCTTGTCCAGGTTTTACTTCATTGCCACAGTTAGGACAATATTTCATTTCCCACCATTCCCTTCATAATGAATGTTTGCACATTTTTAGATTCTAAAAAATATTGTTAACCAATATTTTAAATTACTTTTTCTAAAAAGACTATCTTTTCAATACAATTTTTAAAATTTAATATTTTAATATTTAAGGAAATAATTAGGTGAAGGTTGTGAAATAGTAAGGTAAGGTTTTCTAAATAAATCTATTCTATAAAAAATAACCTGAGACATACCAAACGTCCCAGGTTATATATTATTGCTTTTTATGTGTATCTTCATATCGAATTCGTTGTCGATATCCATACGTACTTTCTTTGATTAGTTCTTCGTCAAGTAAACCTGCACCAATGGCACCTGCTACAGTTGATATTGAAGCTGCAAACCATGGAATACTTAGATATAAGTCAGGGCCAGCTGGTCCTTTAAGACTAATTTGTTGGCCTAAGAAATCGGCTGGTAAAAGAACTAATTCTGCAAATAAAAACATTAAGTACAGGATAATATAATAAATGATAACTGCAATCAAGAGTGTCATCACTGTAGTTAAATTATATAAAAGTGTAATTCTTTTATTACTACTCTGCTTTGTGGATTCCCATAGGTCATGTGACATCATAACCCATAGCAACATACCTAGTATCGCAATAATAGAAATCCCAAATAATCGCCACATTGAGAAATTATTAGCCATTTGCCACATTGTTGTAAATATTAAACCAAACGCACCAGTAGTAAAAGCAATGGCAACAATGTTACTTAAACTCGCCATCATATTTAACGGATTATTGGCAAATGTCATCCCACTGACTAATCTAAACATGCCTCTTGATCTAGAACTAGATAAGTATCGTATATGTTTTGAATCTGTGTCATCTAAATACACTTGTGTCTTGTCTATTTTAGAAAGTGGAAACTGTTGTTTAACACTTTGTTCGATATAATCATTATCATCATAATTACGGTGGTCTTGCTCTGCATGATGGACTTCATTAATGATTGTAACAATCGCGTTTTTAAATCTTTTTTTAACTGGTCTCCAACCAAACGCAGGATATGAGAAGATAGCTGCACCGTTTCTCATATTAATGTCCAGTGCCATGACGCGTCTGTGGTGAAATATCGGTAAGTCTGTAATAGCTAATACGTAATCCCATTCTCGTTCATCATGATACGCTTGTACCTTTTTAAATATTTCTTCTACTCTTTCCGCATAGCCGGTTAGAGGGTCAACAACTAAATCAATTTCCCATTCAATTTGATTATTGTGTTGTTCTGATAAAATGTCAGGTATATCTTCCATTAAATTCTCTGCTAGTTTTTCAGTAACACCAGGTGCTACAACTAAACCAATGACCTTTCTTTCAGACATTAATGACCCTCCTCTCTATGGTCTTGTTTCTTTTCTTCATATACATCGTCATCACTATCATCACTAGTAGACTGTCTTTCAACCTCTTGTTGTGATGGATCATGTTGTTGTTCTTGCTCTTCTTTTTCTTCTTGTGCTTCCTTATAACGATGGTATTGACGGTATGAATACGTAATCTTTCTTATTTTCTCTTCATCTTCTACTGTAGATCCCATTGCTCCAGCTAATAAGCCTAGTGATGATACAAACCAAATTAATTTAACATAATTCATAAAAGTAAATTCTGCTTGTGCACTAGTCCAACTATTAAATAAACTCACTGGTACAAATAATGTGATACTTATAATTAATAATAAATACAATATGAAATAATTGATTAGCGTAATCACAATCAGTGTCAACATCGTTGTGGCATTGTATATCCATCTATACGTTCTTTGCGATTTGGCTGTTTTTCTTTCAATCAATTTATGCGCATATAGCAGCCAACATGCCATACCTACAATAGAAATAATCATTAATACAATAAATCTGATAGGTGAGTAAATCACACTAAGCTCCCACGGCATAGAAAAAATAGACACATATGTCCCTGTAGCAAAGGCAACTGAAATAATTTTTTTGAAATTAAAAATATTTTTCCATGGTTTATTAGCACGCGTCAAACCACAAATTAACTGAATCCAACTTATAATCATTAATGTATTAATATATCGCCTCTTGGGAGATTCGTCTTCTTCGGGTTCTACCGATTTTAAATGAATGAATGGATGGGTGCTCGTCTTTGATAATGGTTCATTATAATAAAGTTGCTCAATCATCGTAGTAATACTACTAATCAACTTTCTTTTTAAATCAATCGCACCCAATGAAGGTAATGATAACATTGCGACTTGCTTTTCGTTATTGAAATCACTAACGACTACCTTTTTTCCAGAAATACTAGGAAGGTCCGTAACACATATTGCGAAATCCCAATGTTTTTCATTTTTAATTTGTTCTGCTTTATCAACGCTCTCGTGTACATCTTCTGCTGAACCGATAATTAAATCCTCTTGAACATCAAAGTTCCACTGACTATCATCATTAATCCTTTCTGTCAGCAATTGTTTGATTTTGGGAATAATCTTCGTCACATGCTCATGCGCAACACCAGGCGATGGTACCAACCCTACTGTATACATCGATGAATCCTCCTTTCTTTAAAATATATGATTCAAAAAAACAATATAATCATCTCTTTTTTACAATGATTAAAATCATGTTATCTATCTTTGAAATTTTTAAAATAATTTGCACGCAAATTATATTATAGACTTATAGAGAAATTTCAAACCTTTTCAATGAAAAAAGTCAATATCAATTCATAATAACGATATTGATTACATTTGACAAATAACATGTATTCACAATTACTTTTTTAAAATAATTAGTTGCGCATATAGAAATTGTTCCTCAAATAAAAAACCTTGAAAGGAACAATGAAATGTTCCCTTCAAGGTAAAGCATAAAATCTACTACTTATAGTTATTTCTTATCATCATTCTTGAAGCGACGTGTTACTTTATCAACGAAGTTATCTTTATTATGTGTTTCATTTTCAAAATGGTCTTGAGAATGGTCTGTATCACGACGATTGTCATCTCTGCGATCTGCATCGAATCCGTTGCGTGCGTCTCTTCCTTCTACGTTACGATCATCGTGTCTTCTTTCTGTATCTTCGAATCGACGATCTGTGTCTTGATAATTGGCATCACGACGGTCTACATCATGGTGGTCTGTATCACGACGATTGTCATCTCTGCGGTCTGCATCGAATCCGTTACGTGCGTCTCTTCCTTCTACGTTACGATCATCATGTCTTCTTTCTGTATCTTCGAATCGACGATCTGTGTCTTGATGATTAGCATCACGACGGTCTACATCATGATGGTCTGCTCCGTGACGGTTGTCATCTCTGCGATCTGCATCGAATCCGTTACGTGCGTCTCTTCCTTCTACGTTACGATCATCATGTCTTCTTTCTGTATCTTCGAATCGACGATCTGTGTCTTGATGATTAGCATCACGACGGTCTACATCATGATGGTCTGCTCCGTGACGGTTGTCATCTCTGCGATCTGCATCGAATCCGTTACGTGCGTCTCTTCTTTCTACATCACGATCATGTCTTCTTTCTGTATCTTCGAATCGACGATCTGTGTCTTGATGATTAGCATCACGACGGTCTACATCATGATGGTCTGTATCACGACGATTGTCATCTCTGCGATCTGCATCGAATCCGTTACGTGCGTCTCTTCCTTCTACATCACGATCATGTCTATCTTCTACATCGTGATGATGTTTACGATTGTCATCATTTAAATGGTCTGCTTTATCATGATGCTTATCCTTTGAATGTTTGTTGTGGGCACTGTCTTTATCCTTGATATCATGATTATCTTTATTTTTTCTAACTAATAACATAATACCTGCAATAATCCAGAATAAAGCAGCAATCCAGTTTATTACTAATGAAAGTACAGCAGCAATGATGAGTAAAACACCTGCTAATTTCGCTTTTTTCTTAATTAGTAATGTCGCAATAAGTGCAATCACTAAAATAACTAAACCATAAATAAGTCCAACTTTAAGTATTGATGGTAATAACTCAGACATATGTGACGATGAGTCCACGGCTGGATTTGAAGCCGCCTGTTCTCTAGCCTGTCGTTTAATTTCTTTTTGCACTTCGCTTGTACCACCAAACATGGTACCAATGCCTAAACCTAATAATATAAATAATTGAGTAATGATCCCTAACCAAGCAAGGATCCGTTCAATTGTCCTTTTCATTAAATTACACCTCTTTCTTTGTTTCTTTATCATTACCCAATTGAAATACCATGTATGCTTAAATTATAAAATTAAATCGCTAATAGTTTTATTTTTCCTATTATACCAGTAGTTTATAAGTTTTATTTTTTTAATTGATTTACATAATTTAAGTATAAATAGGAAGTCATTTTATACATAAATAGGTAAAGTACACTTACTATAACTACCACACTTAAAAAACTAATTATAAATATACCTCTACTAACTTCTCCAAATAATCCGAGTACATTATATATTATTTTTGAGGCAACCACTGTATGGAGTATACCTACAATGAACGGAACGCTGAATAACCAAATTAACTGTTGATCTAATATTTGTTTGATATCATCATTATCTAATCCTAGATGTGCCATTGTGACATAATGATCAACATCTTCTTGTGCTTCTGATACTTGCTTATAGTAAATCATTAAGAATATACCAATCAATAAAATGAAAGAAACTAAACTTCCAACAAATATTAAGCCACCATTGAAGTTATAAAACATTTTACGAAATGATTCATAGCTAGTGATATTAATATGATATTTTTGTTCAATTTTATGAATATCCGGTGTGTCTTTCCCTTTTAAATCATACGCATTAAATTCAACCATCGTGTGAGTCACTTGATCGTCAGCTTTGGATGATGTTTTAGTATAATATTGGATGATTTGATCGCGTTCTTTGTCATTTTTAACGATTAAATTAATGTTTTCACTAAATCTTATAGAATTCACATTGGTTTCTTCAACTGGTTTAATATTAAAGGATCTTCCTCTTAGTACTAATTTGTCATTCAAATCCAGCATTTGCATGCTCGTGTTCACACCGATTTCATTTGATTTTAAATGTAGCGGGCGATTAAATTGGTTATAATCATTCAATGTCATAATCGTAATAAATACATTTTTAGTACTCCAAGGATCAATATTGAACTTGTTTGGTGTGTTACTTGGTTTGAGTAAACGCCGATAATCCGAATGCTTATCTAAAAGCACATTAAACATGGATTGAGTATAGATTTTCGGTGTATCTGAATGTACATTTTGTTTAATATCTTTGGTTACTGCTTTAACCTTTTGAGCTACCTTTTCATCATGATGAAAATCACCTTCAACACTGGTAAGGTATTGATTTTTCCACATATTACGAACATTCTCACCCATACTTCTGTATGTTGTGACGGTCATCCCTAAAGTAACAATCAAAAACGTGCATAAAATCGCGATACTTGCTAACCCTACTGCGTTCGATTTCATACGTGCCCTTAATCCTGATATCAAAAAGAATCGTTTAGGTCGATAGTAAAACTTAGGCAACTTTTGTAACCTTTCAATGAGTAAAACACTTAATGAAATAAATAATAAATAGGTACCTATAAACACAAAAAAGATAGCAGCAAATAATGCCAAAATCGACTCTATTGGCGTATTATTTTGCAAGGCTATACGATAACCATTGCCAACACATAAAACACCGATCATTAATAAACTATAATTGAATACATTTTGAAATCGATAATCACGATATGCCTTCTTATTCATTAATTGCATTGGATTTTGCATAGTGACTTTAAATATATTAATAATTAATAAAAATATCATGACAATTGACAATAATAGCAATGTTATCCACATAGCTTTAAAATCAAATGGATAGGCACTTAGGTACCCTTCCCGTCCTGTCGTTACCTTACGAATGAACATAAATAATAGTGCGCCGAATAAATATCCTCCAACGATACTCAATAATGAGATAATACAATATTTTACGAAGGATTCTATGAATATCATGATGCTAAGATGACGTTTTTTCCATACCTAAAATAATATAAAGTGAATATGTCTTTTGTTGTTGTTTTATAACAAATTGATTCGCATAAATGATAAATATGATAGCTAATAATGACATAAATACATTTCCAATTATTGCAAAAACACCTAGTAATTGTTGATGTTGTTGAATATATGTGTTTGTAGTTAGCGATAATAATATGTATTCAATCGCAAATATCGTACTGGAAGACAAAATAAAAGGTATAATGATATGCCGTTGAGTTACAAAATGACGTTTCACTATTGTCCAAATCATTGTTAGGGGCACGTGATTTACTCCCTTCCATTTATGATTGCTAAACTATCAGCAATTCGCTTTTGAAATGCTATCTGGCTTTCTTCGCCACGATATATCTCGTGATATAAACGGCCATCTTTAATAAAAACAACACGGTTGGCATATGACGCATCAATATTAGAATGCGTAACCATTAAAATCGTTTGTTGTTGTTGATTGAGGTGTTGAAATAATTGCATTAACTGTTTCGAACTTTTTGAATCAAGCGCCCCCGTTGGTTCGTCCGCTAATAAAAGTTTAGGGTGTGTAATAAGCGCACGTGCTATAGCAACGCGTTGTTTTTGTCCACCAGAAATTTGATTTGGAAATTGATTTAAGATGTCACTAATATGAAGTTGTCGACTCACTTTCTCTATACGTTCTTGCATCGTATGAACAGATTGATTACTTAAGACCAACGGCATTAAAATATTATCTTTATTTGTCATTGATTCTAAAATATTAAATTCTTGAAAGACAAATCCTAGTTGTTCTCGTCGAAATTGAGCAATATCTCTTTGTTTCAATGACGCTAGGGATTGACCGTTCAATTGAATGGTACCTTCCGTTAATTGATCAAATGTAGCAATCAGTTGTAATAATGTAGATTTACCAGATCCTGATTCACCCATAATGGCTACAAACTCACCAGTATCAACTAATAAATTCATATCGCTTAAGGCTTCAGTTCTATTTAAACCCTTTCCAAATACCTTTTTGACATGTTTGACTTCTAGTAACATATGGACGCTCCTTTCTAATACCAACTCTATTTTATATTAAAAAAGGACCAACAACATTTATAATTTCTTACAAATCTTGTTGGCCATCTTACAATTTTGAAAGTTAGCTTTGCATTGGAAAGCTAATTGTAAATTGTGTGCCTTTATTCAATTCTGATGTCACTTCAACATTTAAATTCAGATGTTGCGCAATATGTTTAACGATAAACAATCCAATGCCACTTGAGGAGTCATTGAGGCTACCATTGTAACCAGAATATCCTTTGTCAAAGATTTTCGGCAAGTCTGCTTGGCTAATACCAATACCGTTATCTTTAATACATAATTGTTGAGAAGTTGAATCAAAGTCAATCCATATATCTTTTCCACGTGCATACTTTAATGCGTTATTTAGTATCTGTTCTATCAATATTGAAGTCCATTGTGCATCTGTTAAGACGCTATTATCAATAGATTGGTAATGAATTTTAGTGTGTTGTTCTATAAAGTGAATACGATATTTCATGATTAAGGGTTTAATTAAATCATCTATAGTCACCTCGGTGATTGTCATATCAGACGCTTCATTAAGTAGTTTTAAATAACTGAGTGCTAAGCGGGTATAATTATCAATTTGTACAATTTCTTGTCTCACTTGATTGACAACATTAGGTTCATTACGCTCTAGTAATAGTTGCGATGCAGTGATAGGCGTTTTGATTTGATGTACCCAGGTTAAGAAATAACTTTCAACATCTTTACGATATTCAATTTGCTTGTTTTTCATTTCAAATAGTTCTTCTTCGAGTGACACTACTTTTTCTTTAAGTCTTTCTTCTTTTTGAAAACCTAAATAACTGATCCACCAATAAATACACATAATAAATAAAATGATTGCTACACCTAGTATTAACGCACTTTTAGGGAGTGAAAAAACGAAGAAAATGAGTACAAATAGTAAGGATATGAAAGTAACAATCGCTATTTCATTTTTAATTGATTTAATAAACGTTAGTAACATCTTATTTACACCCTATAACCCACATTTTTCTTCGTTTCAATAAAATCTGTTAAGCCAATTTGATTTAATTTTTTTCGTAATCGAGTCATGTTCACTGCCAAAGTATTATCATCAATATAATTTTCTGATTCCCAACATTTTTCAATCAGAGCTGTTCGATTCACAAATTTCCCTTCATTTTGAAACAACAGTTTAATGATTTGAAGTTCCGTTAAAGACAGTTGTGTCACCTCACCTTGGAACATTAACTTTGCCTCATCAGCAATCAGTTGACATCCTTTAACATTTAATTCGTTATTGGATACAGCTAAATCATAAGTTCGTCGTAATAAAGCTTGTACTTTTGCAACTGTTAATGATAAATTGAATGGTTTCTCAATAAAATCATCGCCACCCATTTGAATCGCCATAATTTGATCCATATTATCCGTCCGTGAACTGATAAATATAATAGGTACGTTTGATATTTTTCTAATTTCTTGGCACCAATGGAATCCATTTAAAGTAGGTAAATTAATATCTAGTAGTACTAAGTCAGGTAGATAGCTTTTGAAATCATCTAAAATATGAGAAAACTGTTTTGCCAACTTAACGTCATAGTTCCAATTCTTAAGTTCATTTGCTAAACTTTCTGCAATGACTAAGTCATCTTCTACTATCAAAATCTTCATTGAGATACACCTTTCGTTGCGTTACATAGATTTATCTTGATGTTGTGATTGATTTGAATCAGTTTGAGTATCATTTGATGCTTTTTTAGCAGCTTCATTCTTCTTTCTTCTTTTTTCTTCATAAATACTTAATGCAATAAAACCTATGATGAATAACGGAGATAACATAACAAATATCATTTTTTCACCTCGTTTATTTTAAGCATGAGTTTCCATGGTGTCAAAATGGCTTCCAATTTCTCTCTTGCTATACTCTATTTAATATCTATTTTACATGTTTATTATTAAAAGTACATTTGTTATGAATCATCCGTTCATAAAATCCCCTTTTACCCATGTTTACAATCTATTTACAAGAACCACATATTTAATCAAAATGCCTTGCTTATACTTAAATTGTAATACGTTCATACATATATTAGGGGGCTTTTTAAATGAAATCATTTAATCAATATACTAAATACTTATTGTCAGGTAGTATCATTGCTGCAACATTATTAAGTAGTACGAATGTATCTTTAGCTTCTGGGACAAATACAGAGGACGACAAAAAACAAAGTAATGATGATGCTATTGCTTTCGGTAATACTAAAAACCCTAAAAATGTCATTTTCTTAGTTGGCGATGGAATGGGTCCTTCATTTAACACTGCGTATCGTTATTATCAAAACGATCCCTCAGCTAAATCGATGAAACCCACTACATTTGATAAATATTTAAAGGGTACTAACCGTACTTATCCTAATGACCCTAAAGAAAACGTGACAGATTCTGCGGCAGGTGCTACAGCGTTTAGTTCAGGTCATAAAACATACAATGGTGCCATTGGTGTCGATGCTAATAAAAATAATGTGAAAACTGTATTAGAAAGTGCAAAAGAAAAAGGTAAATCTACGGGCCTTGTATCTACAGCAGAAATCACTGATGCAACCCCTGCAGCTTATGCATCTCATGTTGATTCTCGTGATAAAAAAGATGAAATTGCGAAACAATTTTATAACGATAAAATTAACGGCAAACATAAAGTAGATGTCATTTTAGGTGGCGGTTCTAAATATTTTGGCAAAGAAAATGGGAATTTAGATCAAAAATTCAAAAAAGATGGTTACGATGTGGTTTCTAATAAAAATGAACTGAATCAATCAAAGAGCAATCAGGTGTTAGGTTTATTCTCTGAGAAAGATATGCCACTTCAAATTGATGCACCAGAAAGTAACCCATTATTAGTAGATATGGAAAACAGCGCTTTAAGTAAACTTGAAAAGAACGATAAAGGATTCTTCTTAATGGTAGAAGGTGCGTCTATCGACAAAGCTGCACATCCAAATGATGTTACGGGTGTAATGTCTGAAATGCAAGGGTTTGATAAAGCTTTCTCAAACGCGATTAACTATGCTAAACAACATAAAGATACACTTGTTGTAGCAACAGCAGATCATTCTACAGGTGGTATGACCATCGGTAAAGGTAAAGATTACAAATGGAATCCTCAATCAATTCATCAAATGAAACATTCTGGTATGTATATGACAAAAGAAATTGCTGCTGGTAAAGATCCTGAAAAAGTAATCAATGATGGCTATGGCATTGACTTCCCTAAAGAACAACTTGATAAAGTTAAAAAAGAAGCTAAAAAGCTGAAGAAATTAACAAAATCAGGCAAAGATGAAAAAGATCCAAAAGTTGTAGAACAAACGACACGTCTTCAAGATGCAATTCAAAAACCTATTAATGATGCATCTCATACAGGTTGGACTACTTACGGTCATACTGGTGAAGATGTAAATACGTATGCCTATGGTCCTGGATCTAATCAATTCAAAGGAAATAAAGAAAATACAGATAGTGCGAAAAACATCTTTGATTTCTTTGCTAATGACGTAAAATAAGCTTTGATATTAAATAAACCGAGATGAGCGTGACTCATCTCGGTTTATTTTAATGTATGCATCTATTTATTCATGATACATATTAATATTCAATATTAGGTGCTTGGTTTACATGGTTTTGATACTTTTTAAATGCATAGTAGCCTGCACCGACTAAAGTTAATAATATAGCGAATTTTTTCATCATAAAAACTCCTTTTTCGATTATTCATTTCAACTATCGCTTTGAAATTCTTATGACATAATTATACACTTTTTTTCAACAATTTTAAAAACCTTATTATCAATGGATTGAAAAAACATAAATTAAATTTAATATATATCGCCAACATTCTTTTTTCAATACACTCAACACGTTGATTTTAATGTGTTGATGTATCCGTAGTTTTAGATATTGCCATATGCAAAGCATCTGCAAATTGATACATTAACGGCGACCAATTATCTTCATTTTTTCGTGATGATGTACTCATATCTTGATTATTAAATAACGCTTTTCGTAATGAGGTCGTTAACTCTAATTGCACGCCAGTACTATTTTCATTTTTATTAATGAAATTATTCTCATTTAATCCGCCTAAATATTCAGGTGGAACTTGTACAGTAAAACCTCTACTTTCCAATTGTGATTGAATCTCATCTCTTAGGTCAGACTTAGCGCCGCCTAAGAATACAATTGGGTCGTCTCCTTTAGCTCCATGTATGGAAATGGTAGCCGATCGTCCTTCAACCATTTGATGTAAAGTTGGATCATCATAATGTGTCGACGTCACATGCAATTGTGTATTATTAGATGGTCTTATAGCTTCAAAAGAAAAATAATCATAACCACCTTGTTGTGCAAGTAACTTTGTTAACTCAGACGTACCTTGTTCTATATTACCTCCATGAGGTGCTACTATCAGAACTTGACTACCTTGGTCACGGGTTTCTTTCTTCCAATCTATGCCTTCTTTAGTTTCTCGTTCAAGTTGGGTCATTGAAGTGTAATAATCTTTGTGTGCACTTTCAATCGGTTTGATAGGTTTAACATCCGTATTTGTACCTATCGCAGGTATTGTAGTTTCTTTCGAATTTGCGCTTTTTGGTGTTGTAGTTGATGTTGTCGATGTTACTGGTTTCGTTGATGAAACAGTCGTCGTTGACGGTTTAGTACTTGATCGTGATGTAGATGTCGTAGGTGCTTTGGCAGTACTTGTTGATGTCTTGGATACCGTCTTCGATTTCTGGCTCGGTGGACGCGTCGTTGTAGATGTTTTCGTTGACGTTGTTGATTTTGATGGTGTTGTAGTTGTATGTTGTGTCGTATTTGTTGGTTTCGTTGTTGATGTCTTTGATACTGTTGGCTTTGTTATAGGTGATTTTGTTGTCGCATGGTTTGTTGAGGATTTCGTACTTGTTGTTCCACTTTTAGGATGTATAGACGTAGGTGCTTTTGCTGATGTTGGTTTTTGTGTATGACTCGTGCTTGTTTTAATCGTAGATGTTTGATTTGTTTTAGGAGCTGAAACAGATACCGCTTTGACTGTTTGAGTTGGTTGCTTAATAGCTGCTACTTTAGTCGTCGTTTTCACTGTAGTTGGCGCCTTAACTGTTGTTGTGACACGTTTCACAGCTTTCTTAGACTGGGATATATGAGGTGTTGTTGATGATGTTCGTGTTTGATTTTGAGCACTCGTATGGTTGTAAGTCGTTTGTAAAGTAGAAGCATGGGCAGTGGCTTGTTGAGTCACGACACTTATTGTTCCTAAACTAATTGACGCAGTGATTAAACCTAACGTAATTTTAACAATTGGTTTAGCTTTTTTTAGTTACATATCTTTTCATTCATAAACTCCTTAAAATAAAATGCTTTTATCCTATGTTAACTTATCCATTGTAAATAGCAATAATTTTATTTAATATAACAACTATTTATTACATTATTAACAAAAATTTAAAAAAGAGTATGTATGATGTTAATATTCCCAACATTATTACTTAACATTTAGACTTTCTCATTACATTTCATAAAAATCCCCTATTGCATCATATGCAACAGGGAAAATTAGTAAAAGTATAAGTTAATCTTGCCTTTTTAAATGTTCAATATGTTTGAAGCCATCTCTTTGGTTGGCTAACGCTTCCATGATATCGTACCAATTGTTTCCTACTTTTTGTTGAATCGTTTGTAATAGATGATCTTGTGCGTAATTGAGCTCATTAATTAACGCATTACCTTTTTCTGTAGCAAATAGCTGTTTAACACGACGATCTTGTTCGGATATTTGCTCTATAATAAGCTCTTTTTCTTTTAATGTTCTCAGTGTGGCATGAGAACCTTGCTTTGATATTTCCAATGTTTGAAGTAACTCTTTTATCGTAATTCCCGGTAATTTATTGATAAAAAATAAGAAACGGTGATGTTGGCGACTCATACCGTATTGTTCGATAATGTCATCCGCTGTCGTAACAAAGGTTTTATAAGCAAAGTAAAATAACATATGTTCATAATCATTTTTATTTGTCGACATGTACTTTCTTTCCTTTTCTAATATTTAAGGTTCATTATAATAAAGTTTCCTATTTTAGTCATGCTAAACTTTTCCAAAAGGTCAAGTTGATTGACTTTATTTCCACAAAAAGTTATCTTTTAATTGTAAAATGCAAATACATAAACAAAGGTGGTATGCATAATGAAACAACGTGTAGGACAATATTTAATGGATGCAGTTAATGCTGCAGAGGTAGATAAAATATTCGGTGTCCCTGGTGATTTCAATTTAGCCTTTTTAGACGATATTATTTCTCATGACCAAGTAGAGTGGATTGGTAATACTAACGAATTAAATGCGAGCTATGCCGCCGATGGTTATGCTCGAATTAATGGATTAGGTGCATTAGTTACTACGTTTGGGGTCGGAGAATTGAGTGCTGTTAACGGCATTGCTGGATCCTATGCTGAACGCGTACCTGTCATTGCAATTACTGGTGCACCCACTCGTGCTGTTGAGTCAGCTGGAAAATATGTTCATCACTCTTTAGGTGAAGGTACATTTGATGATTATAGAAAAATGTTTGAACCAATAACAACTGCGCAAGGATATATTACGCCAGAAAATGCAACAACTGAAATTCCTAGACTTATTCAAGCAGCGATCAACGAACGTCGTCCAGTTCATTTACATTTGCCAATCGATGTTGCAATGACTGAAATCGACGTGGCTAAGCCTTTCCAACCTGAAACACGTGATGATCAAGATGTATCTCGCTATATTCAAATGATTGAAGATAAATTACATTCTGCTAAACAACCTGTGATTATTACAGGGCATGAAATTAATAGCTTTGGTTTGCATTCTGAATTAGAACAATTTGTAAATCAAACTCATATTCCTGTCGCACAACTTTCTCTTGGTAAAGGCGCTTTTAATGAAGAAAACGAACATTATCTTGGTATCTTCGATGGCAGTATCGCCGAAGAAAATGTTAAAAACTATGTTAATCAAAGTGATGCCATATTAAATATAGGTGCGAAATTGACTGACTCAGCGACAGCCGGTTTCTCATTTGAATTTGATATCGATGATGTTGTGATGATTAATCATAACTATTTTAAAATGAATGAAACAATCACTGAACAAGTTGCACTACCTCATCTTTTAAATGGCTTAATGACAATTTCTTATAAAAACAAATCTGAGTTTCCAAAATATCAACGACCACAAGGAGAAAACTATCAAATCGATCATGAACCATTAACTCAAGCAACTTATTTCAAAATGATGCAAGACTTCCTACAACTGGATGATATTTTAATTGCTGAACAAGGTTCTTCATTCTTTGGATCCTATGATTTAGCTTTATATAAAGACAATACCTTTATTGGACAGCCTTTATGGGGGTCTATCGGTTACACATTACCTGCAACATTAGGTACAGAAATCGCTGCACCACATAGACGTAATGTCTTACTTATCGGAGATGGTTCTTTACAACTGACGGTTCAATCGTTATCAACAATGATCAGACAACAATTGAAACCAATTATATTTGTAGTTAACAATGATGGTTATACAGTGGAACGTTTAATTCATGGTATGAAAGAACCATATAATGATATTCACATGTGGGATTACAAAGCACTCCCTGCAGTATTTGGCGGAGACAATGTAGTCGTCCATGATGTTAATACATCACATGAATTAAAAGAAACATTTGAAAAAATCAATGCAAATGGTGACTGCATGCACTTTGTTGAAGTGAAAATGGCAGTTGAAGACGCGCCAGCTAAATTAAGTGATATTGCTAAAGCATTTGCTTCACAAAATAAATAATAGAATATAAAAGAGGTTGAGACGCAAAGTTTTGGTGCTCTAGGAACGCTCACGATTCGACAAAATTGGGAAAACCATTTTGCTCATCGTTAGGTTCTGCTCAAATCCTAAACACTTTTGTCTCAACCTCTTTATTCATTTTTGATTAATTATCTTTTCAGATTCTAACTTTGCTATAACATCATTAATAGTTTCGTTTTGAATTTCCATTTTCATATCTTCGTGTATTTCATTTTCTATCATAGGGTAAATATGGTCAATAATTTGCTTGCTCGCTATTTCGCCTATTTCTATTTCATAGTTATCATAAAGAAATGACTTTAATGCTTTAGAGACTTCTATAATCATGCATAACACCTCATTTGTAATCTCTTATTTTATGCCACCTAAAGTTAATGCCATTACAGCTTTAATAGAATGCAAACGATTTTCTGCTTGTTTAAAAACTATAGAATAAGGACTATTAAAGACCTCATCTGTGATCTCCATTTCCGATAATCCATATTTTTCGTAGACCTCTTTACCTACTTGAGTTTGTGTATTATGGAAAGCTGGTAAACAATGCAGTACTTTCACATCAGGATTTTGAATCTTTTGAATTAATGACATATTGATTTGATAAGGTTGTAATACCTTAACTCTTTCTTCTATAACATCTGTTGGTTCTCCCATTGAAAACCAAACATCCGTATAAATAGCATCCGTTTGATAAACGCTCTTTTCAATATCACTACTGATTTGAATCGTTGCGCCTGTTTGTTGTGCATAATCGTTAGCCATTGTTACCACAGACGATTCCGGCAAACGAGATTCTGGTGCCACAATATTCATATTGACACCTAATAACGCCCCTGTAACTAACAAGTCATTCGCTACATTATTTCGAGCGTCTCCAATATATGTTAATGTCTTACCTTTTAACGTCCCCCACTCTTCTTTTAATGTCATAAAGTCCGCTAACATTTGAGTAGGGTGCCATTCATTAGTTAAACCATTCCAGACAGGTACATTTGCATGTTGGGCTAGTGTTTCAACATCATTATGATCATGTCCTCTAAATTCGATACCATCATACATACTTCCTAGAACTTTTGCCGTGTCATATATACTCTCTTTTTTACCTAAATGAATCTCTCCCTGTCCAAAGTAATCTACTTGAACACCTAAGTCGTGGGCCGCAACACTAAAGGCTGCTCGTGTACGTGTAGATGGTTTTTCAAATATAATGGCTATATTTTTATTTGTTAATAATTGATGTGATTGATTATTTTTCTTTTCTGCTTTTAATTGTTGTGCCCTATCTATGATGTAATTCAATTCATCTTTAGAATAATCGGTCGATTTTAATAAACATTTACCTTCAAAGTTAAACTTGCTCATGTCATCAACTCCTTGATAACATCTTACAACATAGTAAATATAAATTCAATAAATTGTTTATTTATGCATTGTATTAATATGATCCTATTACCCATTCTATTGATTTTACGGGCATTAAAGGAGTAAAAATGATTTATTGTTGTATACATCATTAATATAATGAATATCATTTACAATGTTTCTCATGAAACATTTAACGATGTTGTTAGGTAACAGTGTGTTAAATATTTCTAGTAACACAATTGATTTCAGAAGCTAACGTATTTTTTATAAACTGTCTTCATCTAAAAATCTTTCATTAATAACCTCTTTAGTTATTTGTTGTAATCGCAATTTGCTCATTTCAGAATTCGGGTCATAATTTCGACCATGTTTACTGATTAAACGTTCATCAATATCCTTTAATGGATATATTTTAAAGTTCACTTTACTGTTTTTGTTGTATATATTACTTAATTCATAATAATTAACCATACTTCGCCATTTAACGTTTTCAATTTTTACTGCTTTAGGCGTTTTTATTATTTTAAATTCTATTCTACCGAGTAAGTCATTACTTTCATTTCCAGTTTCCTGTCCATTCAAGAAATTTCCTAGGGAATAAGCGACTAAGGTACGATGATGATCCTTACCTTTGATCCATTCAACGGGTTGTATAACATGTGGATGTGTACCTAGTACAACATCCACCCCTTCATCAGCAAATAACTTTGCATATTTTCGTTGTATTGGATTAGGTTGATGAGCGCCTTCATTCCCCCAGTGTGCCGATACAAATATGACATCCGCTACTTCTTTGGCTTGTTGTATATCCTTCTTAATTTGTTTGTCATCAAAATAGTTGATTTCGTATTGATGTTTAGGCTTAATTCCATTAGTACCAAATGTATAACTAAGCAGTGCTATATTGATACCGTTTATCTTTTTGACAGCCACCTGATCATGATCCTTTTGCGTATCATAAACACCTGTAAACAACACTTTACTTTTATATTTATCCCATTGTTGAATATGATATTTCAGTCCTTCGTCACCTTGATCAAATGCATGGTTATTAGCTCCATTAATAAAATTAAACCCTGTTTCTACCAAACTATCTGAAATATCCCTAGGTGTGTTAAATCGTTTAAATCCATGATAAGGGCTATGATCTCCACCAATTGGAGATTCTTGATTGATAAAAGCAATATCTGCCGCTTGAATATCTTTTTTTATATGTTGATACATAGGGTTAAAATGATATGTAACACCATCTGATTCAAGTGCATCCTTATATACATTAGGATGTATTAAATTATCGCCTACTGCTACAACTTGTGCCTCTTGCTTTAAATCCATCCGATATACCAACGTGCTAACTAACAAAAATAAAATAAAAGACAAAATCGATATTAAATAATACTTTTTCAATGTTGTATCTCCTCATATACAATATACATACAACATTACTATTTTCACGAATAAAAACAATGCTATTAATTTTAAATTTATGTAAATTATTATTTTGCAAAACAAATACGGTAGTTCATTTTAATCATTTGACTATTAACTATCTCCCAAAAATTAGACTGCTCGTTGTCTAACGTTAGACAACCCTAAGTGTCACCCCATAAAACAAGCCTCCCACTGCGCTTATCTCAGTGAAAGGCTTGATAGTTTAAACGCCAACATCTTCCCATGATTGATTAACTTTATCTGCTGTAGATTTATCATATAAATCAAGTGCGGCTTGATGTAATGATTCTTTAGCATCTTCAAAATTTGAATTAGAAGATAAATATTGTGTTAACGTTCTATAATAAATTTGTTCGGCTTTATCTTTACCAATACGTTTTATCGTTAAATATGCAGCTTTATTAGGGATACCTGAATTAGTATGCACGCCACCATTATCTTCTTGTGTTTTAGAGTAATGTTTCATATGCGCAGGTTGATCATACTTTTCAGGATTAGACATACTTCTTAATGCATCACCTTTAACATTAGGTGTGTATATATCCTCACCAATTAAGAAATTATCACTATCAATAAAGTATGCAAAGACATCTGAGAAACTTTCGTTCAATGCACCGGATTGATTTTCATAAACTAAATTGGCTGTTTCTTGAGTTATACCATGTGTAATTTCGTGAGCTACCACATCTTTAGCACCAGAGAATGGTAAATAATTATCATTGTCTCCGTCTCCATAAATCATTTTATCGCCAATCCAAGCAGCATTGTTACGATTATCTTCATTTTCAAATTGATTCACATGAGTTAATGAATCGATAGGGCTCCCTTTATCATCATATGATTCTCGACCGAATTTATTTTTATAGTAATCATACACATCTTTAGCATAATCGTTCGCATCAACACCAGCATGTTGTGACTTGTCTATGAAATCTTTATCTTTATCAGTCATTAGTTTTGAACTGCTATCCTCATCATTATAATCATAAGCTGAAATATTTCCCTTATGTGTCACATCTTTCAATTCATAGCTATCATCATTACTATTAATATTAATTTTTTTCGTTTTGTTTAATACGCTTTTACCATTACCTTCAGTATGTGCATGTTGGATATTATTTAGTTTATTAACGATTTCACCAGTCTCAGCATCAACTTGAATAGTCCAATGAGATATTCTTGGAGAGGTCGTTACAATTTCAACCTGATAAACATATTTGTTATTTTGACCACTAATTTGAATGTCATTCTTTTTAATAACATCATTTTTAAAGTTTTTAGCTTTGTCAGATGACATTGAAATAGCTTCAAATGCTTTATCGATAGCTTCCTTTTTATGGATTTGAACAGTATTGCTAGGTTTTATTTCACTACCACCTGTGTCACCATTGATAAGTACAACCTTACCTTGAGGATTAGTATGTATTTTAACTTCTCTATCAGGAACATATGCATTTTTAAACTTTGGTTGTAATGTATAGTGCGTGTAGCCTAATTGATCTGTATTGACGTCGACTGTTTTATAGTGCTTAAATTGCTTTTTAGCATTTTTATCATTGGGTAATAATTTTAATGCCTGAAATGCTTTATTCTTATCCTTAATTTCTAATTTATTTTGATTTGTTGAATGATCATTCTTTGCATTTACTTGTCCACTATAAAATGAACTACTTATAGCTATTACTGAAATACTAGAAATGATAGTTTTAGACAATCGTTTCATATTAATCCTCCGTATATGTTTAAATTTTAACCTCTACTCATACTATTTATATTTTTGTAAAAAGTAAATGAAAATTACATAAAATCCAATACATATACGTTGTGTTTTGTAATATAATATATTAAATTTACCAAACTGTTTTATCTGCGAATCGTTTCACCTTTGATAGGTGTCCTATTATTTTCAAAATTAACTTTGAGTGATTACCCTTCTAATAAACTAGGTTGATTACTAACTTGAAAATGAATATGAGGCTCTGACGAATTACCTGAATTTCCACAAAGACCTATCATAACGTTATCCGTTATTTCATCACCAATATTCACTTTGATCGAATGTTGTTTTAAATGTCCAATTAGACTAAATTCATAATTAAATCTATCAAAAAACAGACATCCTATATAAGGACGTCTGTTCATATCATTCTATCTTATTTAATTTTATCCATCGTTTTATCTTTTTGAATCGCTACTTTGGTTTTTTCATAGCCAATGACAATGCGGTCGATTTTACCTTTTGATGCATCGAACCATACTGCTTCGCCATTTTTCTTAGGTTGGTAGTAATAAATACCAGTTGTATTATTTTTACCATTATCTACTTTTTTCAAATCTTTACCATAAGATTTTTGTAAATCTGTTAACTTCAATTGCTTTTTCAATGGAATATCGACTAATGAAGCTTTTTTAGATTTTTTATCATATTGACGGAATAATTGGTCTGATTTGATTACTGTTTGAGTTGATTGAGTTGGTGCAATTTTAATACCATTAAATGTAACGTTGCCAGCTTTGATCGCATTTTTGAAATTTTTATCTAAAGTAAACTTCGCATCATAACCTGCGTTACCTTTATAAGTATAGTAAGCTGATTGGTGTTGCTGTGTTGTTGATGCATGTGCCGTATGATTTATTACTGGCGCTACACTCGCTGATGCACTTAATAATGTACCGAAAGCTAATGTAGACGCAATGATTGATTTTGTCTTTTTATTCATAACGTATCCTCTCTTTCTTTACCCACAGCTTCTTTGCTTATGGGTCTTCTAAATTATACGTCATCAACTAAAGACATACAATTAAAAGTAATAGCCCTTACAGTTTTGTCATATCTAATTTATGATTGAATTTAATATTTTATCTTACATGTCTTATCAATTTTCATTTAGATAAGTCAGTAGTAATTCAATATAGTAATCGATAAATTTTAAATAATGAACTTTATTAACACATTCATCTATTTGATGTGGTCCTTGACCTGGCCCTATCATTAAGAATGGAAATGCTTCGCTTTTACCTTTTAATAAATTAGATGCATCCGTAACGGCAACTGTTGGTGTATCTATCAAAGCAGAAGAATCAAAATATGTTTGAGCCAGTTGATGCCCTAATTTAAATAAGTGATTGTCGCCCGTTGTTACAACTGGGTCAAGATCTAAATAGATGTCATGAGTTAGATGTGCCCCTCTTTGATTCGCTTCGTTGATATATTTCTCGAATAGTGCTTTAACTTTTGTATTATCATATTCTGGAATCGTACGAACATTGAATGTTGCAGTTGCATGATCAGGGACAGAATTGACTTGAGAACCACCATTAATCATGCTATTGGTCATTACAAGTCCTTGAATTCTAGTTTGAACTTCGTCTTTACTTACAAAACTAGGCAATTGATCAGCCATCTGATTGACCATATTACCATAATCTAGCGCCGTCCCTTTTATACTTTGGGTAATGTCTTCATATGCTTGATTAATATTTTGAATCAATTCAATGAGTGGTGTAATTGCATTTTCTCCCATAAAAGGTGTAGAACTATGACTTGAACGACCCTTAGATGTGATTTTAATATCCATTGATCCTTTATGAGCATATACAATACTTGGATAAGATGGTTCTGCGATGACTAGAGCATCGACATCATCCATGTAACCTTTACGATATAATTGTTCTGATCCTGCTTGTTCCATTTCCTCTCCAGCAGTTGCTAATAATTTAATGGTACCATTTTTTAATTGTCCACTTGCTTTAATTTCAATCATTGCGATGACTAAGGCAGCCAATCCCGACTTCATATCCGCAGCGCCTCGTCCGTATAAATGACCATTTCGTTCAGTCAATTCAAATGGTGGCGATGTCCAATCATCATGATTCCCTTCATTTACAACATCCATATGTCCTGATACAGCAACTACTGGTTTACCAGACCCTATGGTTGCGATGAGATTTGCACGTTGACCTGAAATATAATCAATGTGTGTGTCAATATCATATTGATTAAGCCATTGGGCTAAATATTGTGCTACAGCTAATTCATTATCATTGACTGAAGGGATAGCCACAATTTCTGATAAAATTTCGACCTTTTGTTCATTAGTTAATACACTCATATATGTCACTTACTTTCCTATTATTTTAAAATATCGTTAAATGTTGTGTTCTTATTCAAAAATTTGATTATAATATAGTTAATGATTATCGAAGTTAATGGAGGATACACTTTTGAAGAAATTACTAGCAAGCATTGTTATTTTTGCACTTGTATTAGCTTTAGGATTTTCTGTTTTTGCAGCTTTGACACACCAAAATAAATCATCTCTTCATAAAGCCGAACATAAAACTGAGGAAAAAGATAAAAAGAAAGCATCAAAAGATAAAGCGGAAAAAACTACAACAAATCAAGAATCTGTTCAAGCTGAGCCTACGAATTCACAACAAAATAATGTAAACAGTTCCAATCATTCAGCTAATCAACAACCAACTCAAAAATCATCCCAAGCTAATCATCAGACGTTACCTAGCCAATCAGCTCAATCTAAACCGTCAAATCAACCGGCACAAAAAAGTAATAATCAGCCGGCACGTACACAACAATCTGAACCAGTAAATAAACCAAAGGCAAGTACTGAATCAGCACAAGGTCAAGGCGGTCAAGGTGGCCAAGGATCAAATAACAATAATAATGCAAATCGCTCAGCTCAAAACAATAGCACTTCAAACAAACAAAGCAAATCAGAATAATATAAAAGACAGGATTAAGTCATTCTCATTGGCTCTTACTTGAGCTGAATGCCTTATCCTGTCTTTTTTTATTAAACACTCAATGATTCATGAGTCTGATTTGAATCAAAATTTCTTCTAAATACCTTTAACTAATCTAGTGGAATCTCATACCACCATCAACGATAATTGTTTGTCCAGTAATATACTACACACGCTCCTTAAATGTATTCACTTATTATAATATCACTCAAGAATATATTTTTTTGTGTATAACTCGTGTCTTAATGTATATTACATAAAAAAATTCTAGCACTTAAGGCATACATATAATGCCTAAGTGCTAGAAACTCATTCACTTTATTCTGTTACATTACTTTCATCAACTTTAGATGAAACTTTTCTCATCAATGGATCTGTGATTGGTTTTAAAATAACACCAACTATGATAAATCCTAATCCAAATAATGCTAAGATAATCACTTTTGTAATTAATATTTCTGGAACAATACCCCCTACCGTTTCACGTAAAGCATCAATCGCATACGTAAATGGTAAATATGGCGATATCGTTTGGAAGAACTTAGGCGTCGTTTGAATTGGGAAGGTACCGCCACCACCTGCGATTTGTAATACTAAGAAAATAATCGCAATCGCTTTACCTGGGTTTCCTAATAACGATACACAAGTATAAATAATTGAGTTAAATACCAGTGAACAGAACACTGCTATCGTCACAAATAATACTGGCGACTCGACGGCTGCTTTTAATATAACTAAGTCTCCAATTGATACAATTAATGCTTGCACTATACCTAGTAGGAAGAAGAAGCCTGCTTTACCCATGAAGATTTCTCTAGGACTAAGTATTGATTTTAAAGACTCATGTTTGTTATCTACGGATAATAAACTAACCATTAACAACCCACCTACCCATATGGATAAGGCTGTATAAAACGGTGTCATTCCTGAACCATAATCTTTAACTGGGAACACGTCCGTTGTCTTTTTATTTATTGGATGTGCAATGACATCAGCTTGCTTTTTCAAATCATTTTTCAATACATCGATTAAATTATCTACCGCATCGTCTTTATCTAATTGTTTAAATATTTTATTGGCTTTCTTCAAATCTTTCTCAACACCTGGTAATTTATTTTCTGAGAAATCCGCTAAATTTGACAGTGCTTCTTTAGCTCTTGGTTGGTTCTCATCTAATAAATTCACCGCATTATCATATTTACTAAATAATGATGGTAAATTGTCATTGACTGCTTGAGTAGCATTCGCTAGACGTTGTTCTAATCCAGGTAAGTCATTACGCACAAAGTCTGCCGCTTTAGCTACATCTTTCTTCACTGTAGGGAAGTAATCTTGCGCTGTTTTCATTGCGCTAATATACGTTTGTTCTATACCTGGTAATGCTGTTTGAATACGATCAATACGTTTTTTACCACTATCTAATATACTTTGTCCTGAATCAATCACCTGATTGATTGAATTTAATTTAGATTGAACGGTTGATAATGCTTGTTGACCTGATGCCAATTGTGACGTAATATCATTCGAAATGTTTAATAAACTTTGATTTAATTCTTTCTTAACATAAGTACGGAATTGACTTAATGTCTTATTCGTATCACCAATTTTATTCAACACATTTATCGCTTCTGATTTACCAGAACTACCATTTGATAAGGCATCGATTAATTGATTGGTTGTTTTCAACTGATCATTGAGTTGATTATTGGCTTTTTTTATTTGCTTAATTTCTTTTGATAAATCAACATCTTCGTTTTTCTCAAGCTCTGATAATATATCAATAAATTGTTGATTATATTTCGTAGCATTTTCTAAACGAGATGATACATTTTCTAACGGTTCTTTAAACTCAGTCGGTTTGTCTGATGCCAAAATACCGTATGAGATATGTTTCAATGCATCCATATCTTTTTGAGATGCTTTGGCCTGAACATCACTTAAATTAGAAAGTGATAATAATGATTCAGTCAATGCTGTATTCATTGATTTAACATCATTTGAACTTACTAGCTCATTTGACTGGTTACTTTCATTATCACCGGAAGTACTTAATGATTGCGTCTTGATTCCAGATTGATAACTATGTCCCTCGTCGTGTTGTTTATTATGAGCACTTTGTTGACGCGCACCTTGCTGACGTAAACCTTGGTTAACATCATTATTTACATTTTGGGCACGTCCTGCTGCATCTTGATAATCACCAACTCGATTTTGAACTTGTGTTAAAAATCCTTTAGCATCTGTGAGTTGGTCGTTCGCAGCATCAATACCTTGTCCCGCTATAGAGACACCTCTATTGATTTTAGGAAATTGTGCTGGTACATCATTCGCTGCTACATTTAGTACTCTTTCAATATCAGGCATATAATTATTCAGCGCTATTATTAATTTGGCCTTTTCATTTAATGCTGGTATTGATGAATTAACTTGATTTAATCTTTCTTGTGCATCTAAAATATCACCTTTATAATTACCTAAATTTCTAAATTGATTCGCATAGCGATCAAGGTCATCTTGGTGTTCATTTAAATAGATGATTTTATTTTTAAACTTATTAATTTCTGGTAGTGACTGATTTGCTGCATAGACTGCATTTTTTATTTTATTAATTGTTGGCACTTCATCTTCAATTTTTAGACCTACTTTATTCGCCTCTGATAGTAGTGCTTTCGTCACGGTTTGATTAAATTGTTCATTAGCTTTTTCTACCACTAATGAAGAACCTGTATCTGTTAATTTCGCCGCAACCGCATTGATTTTCTGATTGACTTTGAAATCGACATCCGCTTTTTCAGGGTGTTTCCTTAATGTTCCCGTAATTTGATGTGTAAACTTGCTCGGTATGTATATGCCTGCATAATATTTCCCCATTTTAATTTCATGATCTGCTTTTTCACGGCTAACAAATTGCCAATCAAAGCTATCATTTTTCTTGAGGGTTTGTACCATTTTATTACCTACATTAATCTCTTTCCCTCTAACTTTGTCACCTTTATCTTCATTGACAATCGCTACTTTAATATGGCCTGTATTTCCATATGGATCCCACATTGCCCATAAGTTAAACCACGCATAAAATGAGGGTAATATGGCTAATCCCACTAATATGATCCAAACTGCTGGTGTTTTAGCAATTTTCTTTAAATCTGTTTTAAACAGCTTTAGTGCGTTTTTCATTGTCACACTCCTAAAAACGATTGATTAACTTTCCTATCTATTATTGATATCGCCATCATATTTATACTTATTTTACCAAATGTTAGATTACATTTTTCCAAAAACAATTTATTTTTCTGATAAAGGTTAGTATAATTAGATTTACTAGATTGTTTCAATTTGTTGATACGTATCAACTATAAATGTCATAAGTTAAATTATAACAAATGTCCAATATGTATCTCAATCATTTTTCAAATATTTAAGGGAGCTAATCACAGATGTCTAAAGATAAATTCTTGATATATTTACTTACAACTACATTAATTGTGCCATCTTTCTCAACAGCACCCATAGCTAATGCTGCAGATGACCACTCAACAACGCCGTCTTCATCATCACAACAGCGTGATACTCAAAGTGACAATGATTCAACAAACAATGATGATAAACCTACTAAAGACACACAAGACGATGATGAAATGGACACACCACAACAAAAGCATGAAAAAACTAAGAAACCATCCCGTGAAGACACTAAAAAGGATGGACAAGACAAAGCGCAACAACAAAAGCATCACGGAACACAAACATCTGTTACAGATGATAATTATAAAAAATCACATCAATCAACAAATTTAATTAATCAATTTTATGATGGATTATCCACGCATCAATCTGACTTTAATCGATTATGGTCTCCAGACCAATATGACAATAGTTTTAGTTTAACAACTTTAATTCAAAATCTATTTCATTTTGACTCTGATATTTCAGACTATGAACAACCTTCTCATGAAGAAGATGATACAAATACAACGTCTGAAAATGAACAATCGAATAATAATGATACGATGACTGATAATGGTCAAGTTACAGATAATAGCGATAGCTCTGAAAAGGATCCACAACAAGACGAGTCTATTAAAGATAACCAATCTATTAATCGTCACGATAAGGAAAATAGTGACCTATCAAACCAAGACAATCATTCACAAAGTGATGAAGTTCAAGATCATCAACAAAGCGACAACAATCAACAAGATCATGCTTCAAATCAATCGGATGGTTCTAATGAGAATGACAAGTCAACATCACATCAAAGCATTTCCGACTCAGCAATTGATTCAATTTTAGATGAGTATAGTGAAGATGCAACGAAAACGCAAAAGCAGTATCAAACATCTAAAGATAAACACACTCAAGATGAAAAACAACAAGATACAACACCAAACAATACAAAACAGCAAGACGTCAATCCTCAACTTCCAACACCGGATGAATTAAAACATAAAACAAAGCCCGCACAATCATTTGAAGGTGATTTTAAACAATCGAATACACGTGCCACTGGATTGTTTCAACAATTACCTAAAATAGAAAACAGTACTTTAACAAATGGTGATATCAATATCGTTGATAGTAAAAGTACGAGAGATTTTATTAAAACGATTGCCAAAGATGCACATCAAATAGGTCAAAAAGAAGACCTTTATGCCTCAGTAATGATGGCACAAGCTATATTAGAATCTGATTCTGGTAATAGTGCTTTAGCACAGAAACCTAATTTTAATCTATTTGGCATTAAAGGAACTTATCAAGGTCAGTCAGTTTCATTTAATACTTTAGAAGCTGATAGCTCAAATAACATGTTTAATATTACAGCTGGATTCCGTAAGTATCCTGATACAAAAACGTCACTCGAAGATTACGCACGTTTAATTAAAAAAGGTATAGATGGTAATCCTAACATTTACCGACCAACATGGAAGAGTGAAGCATCTAATTACCAGTCAGCAACTTCTCATTTATCACGTACTTATGCGACTGATCCTAATTATGCTAAGAAATTAAATAGTATTATAAAGCATTATCATTTAACTGATTTTGATAAGAAAGACATGCCAAGTTTGGATAAATATAATCATACGATTCATAGCGATGATCAATCACAATCAAGTTTCAAACCATTCGAAGAAAGCGAAGGAAGTTCAAGCTATCCACAAGGACAATGTACATGGTATGTAGATCAACGTATGAAACAATTTGGTCAATATATTCATAGTAATTTAGGCGACGCACATCATTGGAATAATCGTGCAACACGAGAAGGTTATCAAGTATCTTCAACACCTAAAAAACATGCCGCAGTCGTTTTTGAAGCTGGTCAATTAGGTGCAGATACACAATATGGCCATGTTGCATTCGTAGAAAAGGTTAACGCTGATGGTTCAATCATCATTTCAGAATCAAATGTTAAAGGATTAGGTGTTATCTCATATAGAACCATTGATGCAGATGATGCAGCACAATTGGATTATATAACGGGTAAATAAATCACTCGGATTACACCATTAAAAAGAGCGAGACAAAGTTAACTTTGTCTCGCTTATTTTAATTTATTTTGACTTTTTACGTTGAATAAACCAGATTATACTACCACCGATAATGGCTATAACTAATGCAATAGGCATCCAATGCTGCTTAACTGTTTGACCTGCATCAGGCAATGATAGATTACCATCGTCATTAAATAATCCATCTAAGAATCCATCATTAGAACCCAGTGTTAAGCCTTTTTCAGGTGTAGGTGTGGGAATATCAGGGATACCATCCAACAGACTACCACCTGAATTAAGTTGATCTAATAAATGAGAACCGTTATTTGAATGTTGATTGATTCTATCAAAAATGCTTGGTCTATTCTTGATTGGAGAAACTATATAATCTAAATCTTTCTTAGCACTGTCCATCTTTTGTTGCAATTGCAATAAATCATTAGCTTTACCGTTAATGGCAGACTTGATTAAATCTAAAGCACTTGCTTTATCACTTTGTATGCGATTAATGATATCTGCTAGCACTTTTGCTTTTCCTTGTTCAATTCTCGTTGCTAATATAGTTTCAATTGCTTGTCGTTTATCTTTTGCATTATTTAATACATCATTTAAAATGTCATCCGCGCTCACATGTCCTTGTTTATCAATGTGTCGTTTGAGTTGCTCCACAATTTGTTGATTGGATAATTGGCCATTTGCTAATTGTTTCGCAATACGTTGTGCTTCTTTATCTCCTAATCGTGTAGCAAGTAGTTGCTTAATTAATTGTTGCTTATCTTTAGATTGATCTAACATTGATTTTAAAATATTATCTGATGACGTATGTGCAAGTCCATCCAACTGCTTATCAATTTGATTGGCAATTTGTTGATCTGTCTTTCCTTTCGTCTTTACGTGTTTCATTGCTTGTTTCGCTTCATTTTGACTCATTACTTTATCCAAAATGGATTGTGTCGCTTTATGTTTATCTTTGGATTGTTGCAACTGATTAAGTATTAAATCATGTTGTTGATTCATGCGTTGTTCTGTTTGACGAATATCTTGTTTTAAAGCCTGTTTACGTTGCTTGTTAAAATCACTTCGTTGATTGACATCCTTTTCTAGTGCCTTAAGTGTATCCCTTTTATTATTAATGTATTGATCATCATTCATTTTATTAGAAGCTAATTGACTAGAAATCGCTTGATCTATTTTGTCACTACCCTCTAATTCCTTTGTAATCTTTCCTACATGTTCATCTTGTTTATGATCAGATTGTTTCACATCCGCTTCGTTTGCAATGTGTTTTAAATCATCTAATGTTTGTTGTTCTTTAATGTTAGTTTGAGGCAGTTTTTTAGTAGTTTCTTGCGATTGATCTTTAGAATCTTGTTGTGCATCTTGACGTTGGTTAGATGCGCGCTTGGAACCCTGTTGTGTTTTTGTCGTGTTTGCATCTTCATCTAATGTTGTATCTTGTTTTATTTTATCTAAATCATCGAGCACTGACGTTTGGTTACGATTTGACGTTTGCTGCGTATCACGTACATTACTTTGACTTTGTACCTGATTCGTTTCATCGCTTTTTTGTTGAGGGTTATCAACCTTTTCTGAAGATACATCCAAATCCGCCAAAATTTTGTCTAGGTCTTTAGTAACATCATCATTGTCTTTAGTGTCTTTTACATTTTCATTATTCTTTTCAGTAGACGCGTTTTTATCTGAATTCGTTGTTTGATGTGTTTCTTTATCTAATAACTTTAATTTACGATCTTCTTTTTTAGCATCTTCTATTATCTTATCCAATGTTGCATTATCAGATACATCATCTAATTGTTTGTGGTAATCCTGTCTTGAATCTTCTTTTAAATGTGTAAGTCGATCAATGTCATCTTTAGCGTCATCGATTTTATCTTTCAATGACTCATCTTTTGATTCAGATGTATGAAATGAAGATGAGGTTTCTTTTGCTTGTGCTGTCATGTCACTAGCAAAACCATAACCTATCATTGACCCACTGATTAAAAGTGCTGAACAAGATAATTTCAAACACATGCTGACTTTGTCGAATTGTATATCTTTCATGTTTTCAATCTCCTTTAATCAATTGCCGTTTTAAAATTCATCTCCATTATATAACAAAGTGCTATAAAATTACACTTAGCATTTTTAATAGCATCTATTTATCTTATCAGTCAATATTAATAAACAAATAATTTGTAACTATATGTATATCCCCTTATAATTCAATCAAGTTAAATTAGTTAATTCGAATATATAATTTAACTTAATTTAATTAGAAACGGAGTTTTTGAAATGGCAGAATCAATTTATTCAACTACAATGATTAGTAATGGTGGCCGTGATGGTCGTGTATTTAGTCCAGATAATACGTTTGTCCAAAATTTAGCAACACCAAAAGAAATGGGCGGTCAAGGTGGTAATGATACTAACCCTGAACAATTATTTGCGGCAGGTTATAGTGCATGCTTTAACAGTGCACTATCATTAATTTTATCTCGTCATAAAGTTAATGACGCAAACCCAGAAGTTGAAATCACGATTGAATTAGTGAAAGACGCTACAGATAATGGATTCAAATTAGCTGCAGACATTGAGGTTACGTTAGAAAATGTATCTCAAGAAGAAGCTGAACAATATGTAGAACAAGCACATCAATTCTGTCCATATTCTAAAGCAACACGTGGCAATATTGATGTTAACTTAAAAGCCAACGCACAATAATTGTATTTAATTATTTATTGAACTCTTTCGTTTGATTAATGAACAACGCCTAAATACCTATTAAGTGGTGGTGAGTATCTAACTTGCCCCACTTTTTTTATATAAAGTTTTAACTCTTTGACGCATCATGGGGGAATCATGCCATAGTCATCCCAATTTCGATCTTTTTTATTAAAACTGTGTATTTAGCTTATTATTTAACTGAATACAGGGAATACAACTTATAATAAGCACTTTTTAATTTCATCTGACTTTCGCCCTATCAAATTTTTTGTTTCATACTGTTAGGAGGCATCCACATGGCTTTATCTATCATACTTATTATTTTAGGCATAATTTTAATCCTTATTTCTAAAATTATGATATATACTGACGAAAAACGCCATGAGTTAAAAGAGAAATTTTATTTACCTGGCTTATGTTTAGTATTGATAGGTATTTTAATTCTCATTGGTCATTTTGTCACAAGTTAACAGTGGCTATAACGACACATTAATCACGCTTCTTAGTTATCTTTTCAATAAAATGTCCAACAATTCTTACAATCTGTTTCATTTTTCAACGACTCAATAAAATTAATGGTGTTTCAAGCTGTTGAATCTTGTTAAAT
Source organism: Staphylococcus sp. M0911 (assembly GCF_003491325.1). Taxonomy (NCBI): domain Bacteria; kingdom Bacillati; phylum Bacillota; class Bacilli; order Caryophanales; family Staphylococcaceae; genus Staphylococcus; species Staphylococcus sp. M0911. The sequence continues at coordinate 251,677 of NZ_CP022881.1, read as the reverse complement.
TAATAATTGTAACTTTAAAACACCACAGATTTCTCTCAATTAAATTGAGCTCAACTTCATAGCTCTGTCACAAGTTAACGAATAAAAAAACAAATAGGAGGAAATGTCTTGGCAAAACTTTTATACAAATTAGGCAAATTCATTGCTGAGCACAAATGGGTCAGTATCATTGCGTGGCTTTTGATTCTAGGCGTTATCATTACACCATTATTGATTAGCGCACCTAAATTTGATAGCAATATTACAATGAATGGTCTTAAATCATTAGATACAAATGACAAGATGTCAAAAGAGTTCCATCAAGATAGTGAAAAAGCATCGATGAAAATTGTAATACATTCTGATAAAAAGGATGGTATTACAGATAAAAGCACTAAGAAAGATATCGAAAAAGCACTTGATAATATTAAACAAGATGATGATTACGTACAAAACGTAAGTAATCCATATGAAACAAATCAAGTCAATGATGATAATGATACTGCAATTGCTACAGTCAATTATGTAGTCAACCAAACATCATTAAAAGATTCTTCTAAGAAAATTATCGATCGCGAAATGAAAGATGTGAAAGATGACCACAATGTTCAAATCGAACAAGCTCAAGGTGGTAGCGGTGGTTCTGAACCAGGTGGTAATTCAGAATTAGTTGGTATTGTCACTGCATTTATCATCTTATTAATTACATTTGGTTCATTAATCGCAGCAGGTATGCCAATTGTCAGCGCGATCATAGGACTAGGCTCAAGCATTGGTATCATTGCATTATTAACAAACGTATTCGATATTCCAAACTTTACATTAACACTAGCCGTAATGATTGGATTAGCTGTTGGTATCGACTATTCTCTATTCATCTTATTTAGATACAAAGAAATCAGGAAAAAAGGTACCCCACCTGTTGAATCCATTGCCTTAGCTGTTGGTACAGCAGGAAGCGCAGTTATATTCGCCGGCTTAACAGTTATGATTGCCGTTTGTGGTCTTTCATTAGTAGGTATTGATTTCTTAGCTGTTATGGGATTCGCATCTGCAATTAGTGTTTTATTCGCGGTACTTGCCGCTTTAACATTATTACCTGCATTAATTAGTGTTTTCCATAAACGTATTAAAATCAAAGACAAACCAGAAAAAAGTAAAGACCCTAAAAATCATCCATGGGCTAAATTTGTAGTTGGTAAACCAGTACTAGCTATTATTATTAGTTTAATTATTTTAATCGCAGCTATCATACCAATTTCTGGAATGCGTTTAGGTATGCCAGACGATAGCTTAAAACCTAACGATTCATCCGCACACAAAGCGTATAACTTAGTTACCGATAACTTTGGTGCCGGATATAACGGTCAAATTGCGATGCTTGTAAATACTAAAGACGGTGGCAGTAAAAAAGACATTGAATCTGATCTAAATAGCATGCGAAAAGATCTTAAAGATATGGATAATGTGGATACTGTCGAAAAACCTCAATTAAATGATAATAACCATTATGCATTAATCTCTATCATTCCTGAAGATGGACCTAATGCGCAATCAACAAGCGATTTAGTTTATGATTTACGTGATTATAATAAACAAGCCAAAGAAAAATACGACTTTAATACAGAAGTAACAGGCCAAAGCGTGATCAACATCGATATGGCTGAAAAATTAAATAATGCTATCCCAGTATTTGCTGGTGTTATCGTATTATTAGCATTTGTATTATTAGTATTCGTATTCCGTTCAATCCTTGTTCCATTAAAAGCCGTTCTTGGTTTCGTATTATCATTAATGGCAACACTCGGATTCACAACATTGGTCATGCAAGATGGCTTCCTTGGTGGCCTATTCGGTGTAGAAAACACTGGTCCACTATTAGCATTCTTACCAGTTATTACAATTGGTTTACTATTCGGTTTAGCCATTGACTACGAACTATTCTTAATGACACGTGTGCATGAAGAATATAGTAAAACTGGTGACAATGACCACTCTATTAGAGTAGGTATTAAAGAAAGTGGCCCTGTTATAGTGGCAGCTGCATTGATTATGTTCAGTGTATTTATCGCCTTTGTATTCCAAGACGATATGCAAATCAAATCAATGGGTATCTCACTAGCATTTGGGGTATTATTTGATGCCTTTGTCGTACGTATGACATTAATTCCAGCATTAACGAAATTATTTGGTAAAGGATCATGGTATTTACCTAAATGGTTAGGCAGCATCCTCCCAGAATTAGATATCGAAGGTAAAGCATTAGAACAAGATTCACATCAAGCTGAATCTCATGCATCTAACAATGAAGATCGTCATGGTGCTTACGCTACTGATCGTCGTGAAAGAGATGACAGAAACTTTGAAAGTGAACACCCATCACGTTTAGATCGTCAATATCATCGTGATGAAGATGAACGACGTTATCAAGATGATACACACCGTTCAACTTATACAAGCGAATCACACGTATCACGATTTGCATCCAATGAACCTAACGACGATGTAGATTATGAATCTTTATATAATAAACAAGGTAATGGTCACGATAATTATCCAAGACGTGACGACCGATTAGACGACCATTCTGAGCGTAGTCATTCATACGCACGTCGCTCTCAATCTCGTCCACAAAGTAACGAAGCACGTACAACTGATTTATTCAAACAGTTATCAAATCAAACGAATGATCAAGACATGCTATTTAATGCATTAATGTTATATGCAAGAGAAAATAGTAAAGATGTATACGATCAATATTCAAATCATACTGACAACAAACATCGTACCGATTTCAGTCATGACGATGATAGATATTAATCTTAAAAAGGAGGATATGCTGAATGTTTAAAACAAGAGGTTTCAAACTGTTAGGCCTGTTTGCCACTATTGCCTTAGCTATCGTGCTAAGCGCGTGTGGTAACGGGGGCGGAAGTTCATCAAAAGATGGCAATACTTCCCTAGGCAATAAAGAAATCGAATTACCATATATTGCTAGTGATAACTCAGCGCCACGTACATTAGTCATAGCTGAAGTTCTTAAAAAAGCGGGTTATGACGTTACAACTACACCTGTACAAGCAAGTGGTCCATTATATGCATCTGTAGCTGAAAATGCAGATTCATTCCATACGTCTGGTATTTTCCCATCTACAGATAAAAGTTACTACAATCAATATAAAAGCAAATTATCCGTTTACGACAAAAAGAACCTTGTCGATGATGTTAAAGTAGGCTTAGCCGTACCGAAATATGAACAAAATATCGACTCAATTGCAGACTTAAAAGATAGTAAGAAATTTGATAAAGAAATTCAAGGTACAGACGCTAGAAATGGTGTCATGAAACAAACTAAAAGTGAACTTGATGAAGATAATCTAGACGGTTATAGCCTAAAAGAATCTTCTGACCAAGATCAATTTAAAGCAGTTCAAAAAGCTTATAAACAACAACAACCAATTCTATTTACAGCAATGGATTCTAGTTGGTTCTCTAAAGAATTAGGCGTTAAAATGTTAAAAGATCCTGACAAAATTTATGGTAAAGAAGATCAACATATTAACTTAGTATTTAATAAAGAATTCAAAGCTAATCATCCAGCTGCATACACAATTGCAACACGTATGTCAGATGACTGGAGCAAAAAAGACGAAGATCAATTAGCTAAGAAAATCTTCAAAGACCAGAAAAATCCAGAACAAGTTGCCAAAGACTATGTTGATGACAACGATAATAAAGTAGATGAATGGTTAGAAGGTATTGATCATTAATTCTTCTAGTAAAATCTAATAACTCCGAGTAACAATCATGTAAGCAGGACTTGAGCTATCTATTCTCAAGTCCTGCTTTTTTGTGTTGTCTCCGTAATTCAATAATGGGTATTCCATGTAAAAAGCATTTATATTTGGTAAAATAACAACGTCTATGATAAATTATCTATCAATCTTATCTTAATAAAATGACTATTCGGGGAGTCCTGCTTATGACGACATCTACACAAAAACGTATGATAAAACATATTAATCAAACAGTTTTTGAATTATTAAATGACTATCACTTTGATGACATCACTGTACAGAAAATATGTAACGCTGCTGAAATTAATCGCAGTACATTTTATCGATATTTCCAAGATAAATATGACTTACTTTATTCATTAACAGAATATATGAAAGAAGCACTCGATTTAGATTCTTTACATCAGCACGGTTCAACAGATGCATTAGAATCATTTATCTCATTCATCAATACACATAAACCTGTATTTAAACATTTACTTGTCGCATCAAGACAAGACGATGTCTTTCGCAGCTTGACTCAATTCTGTAGTGAGAAAATATTAGAAGGTGCTGAGTGTAATAACGATTTATTAGCACATAAAATTATGAACAGCGATCATCCACAATTAATTGCTGATTTTTATAGTAGTGGGCTTATAGAAATTATAAGAAGATGGGTAGAGAATAATTACAATTACTCTGAAGCAGAAATTTTATCAGCATTACACGATACACTTGATTTTTCTAGCCCTGTCGATCATGTTTCTACCAACTAAATTTGGTGGTATTTCTGGTCATATCATTGATCAATAGATATTCAATCTGCCTACTTTTTTGGGGTTATCTTAATGTCAGCTGCTTCTATTCTCTTAGCTTTAACGCCTATCGTGTGGATAGTGCCCTTCCTTTCATCCTTAATCTTTGGTGTGAGTTATATTTTCATTACAGGTGTACTACTCGTTTGGGGTGTGAAGATATTTATGAAAAATGCGTCATTAGGTATCGGAATTCCATTTTTAATGTTAGCCGTTGGGCAAGTTTTGGGCTCAATTGTAGCAGGACCGTTTATAGAAGATTTAGGTTATACAATGACCTTTATTATATATGGTTTAATAGGTTTAGTCGCTTTATTACTATTTCCAAAAGTTGATGTACAACCTCCAAACGTACACATTGATGGTGACTATACAGAACTACAAAAAGTGAATAAAGATTTAATATAATTATCAATATGTCTAAATTATAATAGCCAGTCAATGTGTTTTTAACACCGCATCGACTGGCTATTATTTTATATTCAATGTTTAATTACGAAAGTGCTATTAACCTTAATCATCATTTTTATTATCGAAGTTTCTACCTTCTAATCCTGCTAATTCTTCTTTAGAAGCATGAGGTGCTTTCATTTCAAATACTTGATCAACAACTGTATAATCATAATATCCTAAACGTGCGATTGGACGAATTGATGGAATATCTAATTTTCCATCTTCAGTGATGACTTTATCATCGATATGCACTTGAGCAACACGTCCAATTACAATATCTACTGTGGATACAGGATCACCAGTTGGTATGCGAATCGTTTGAACATATTCACATTCGAAATGTACTGGGGACTCCTTTACTCTGTAGCCAGGTGCTTCAATACATGATTCTTTAGTGACCCCAGCATAGTCAAATTCATCTTCATCGGGTGCTAATGCTTTAGATGATAAATTAACCGCCTCTCTTAAATCATACGTAGCCATATTCCATACAAACCAACCCGTCTCTTCGGCATTTTTCACAGTATCTTTACGTTCGTGATCACCTAATACAGACTGATTCGCCGCAAACATAACCATAGGTGGATCCCAAGTTAAATTTTGGTATTGGCTATAAGGTGCTATATTATCTTTACCATCTTTCGAAACTGTAGATATCCAACCGATAGGTCTTGGTACTGTACTACTTTTAAACGGATCATGTGGCAATCCATGAGATTTAGTGCCTTGCTTTGGTGAATAATTCATCGTTTCTCACCCCTATTAAATATTTGTATTTCTTCAATCATATAATAGCTATGTATATAATTCTAATACTAAAAAACGATTCATTTATAGTCATACACTATAAATAAATCGTTTAAATATATATCATATCTATTAACCAAGTCATTCATTATGTTTTTTATTTAATGTGCACTTTCATCTTTAGGCATAAATAGCGATACAATAAATGAAATAAGTCCAATACATGCGATTGAAGCAAACATTAAGAAATATTGTGGTAATTTAGCGATATAAATCATTAGTATAGGTGCAATGGCTGTACCCATAAATAATATAACAGTATTAACTGATAAGAAGAATCCTTGATTATGTTTAACAGTCATACCCACCTTCGAAATGACTGATGGAATCGCAAATGCAATACCAGCAACAAATGTAACACTAAATAATGTGATACAAATAATATTTGTCGTGATTCCCATCAGTATCAGTGATAACGTACTTGTTAGTAAGGCAAGTGAGATCACACGCTTAATACCTATTCTGCCACTTAAACGGCCTCCTAACAACGATACTAGCATTCCTATCACACCAAATAATTTCACTAATGATGCTGTAGACATATCTCCATTCACTTTATCTGATAAGATATATAAATTTAAAATGGCATACATACTGATAAACATAATTAATAACGTAAATGAGATAAATAAACAGTATAAAACCTTTAAATTATCACGGAAATCTTTAAAGTTATTAAAGAATTTTACTAGTTGTACATCTGAATTTCGACGTGGGCTTTCCGGTACATAGCGGTAAATAACAAATATTAAGCACAAATATAATACAGTTAAAGTGAAATATACCCAATGCCAGTTAAGATGATGAACAATGAGTTCACTTAAGTTCTGCCCTAATACCCCCGATAACATGAAACTAGTACTAATAAAACTAATTGCAGTAACTCTTTTTTTAGCTGGATATGTTTCCGTCGTATACGTGATTGCTACTGGAGAAAATGTTGCAGCGAATATACCTTGTATTGCACGCATAATGAGTAATAGTGAAAATGATTGTACAAACCCGATAATAAAGCAAATGATGGTCAAACCGCTTAAACCTATTAATATGGTTTTTATTCTTCCATATTTGTCAGAAATCGTTCCATAAAACAAACAACTTATCGAATACATAATTGAAAAAATAACTCCATTTAATGTTGCTACCGATTGAGGTATATGAAAGGAATGCGCAAATGCTGCTGTAAGTGGAAGTGCAGTATATAAGCTACCCATAACGATAATTCCAGAGAAAAATAGAATTGTAGTGATTAGATTATAATGACGTTGTTCCTCCAATGATACCGATACTCCCTTTCTATTTATGATAACGATAACTATTATTACACTTTATCCAATAAAACTAAAGAACCTATTTAATTTTCAAAAAGTTTTAATTTTACGGCAAATTAAATTGTTATAACAAATATGCTTTTTTACCCCGAAAATAGCCTCAATAATGAGGCGAACAAATCGTATTGACTTTCAACTAACAACGATATATAATATATCCAGTATAAAAATTATATTGGAGGTGGCAACTATGAAAATTGAATTAGGATTAACTTCATTTGCCGATAATAGTGCGATTCATATGCCGGAAGGTTCAGAACTTCCTATTTCAAATGCACAACGCATTAGAAATATAGTAGAAGAAATAGAATTGGCAGATCAACTAGGCTTAGACATCTATGGCTTAGGCGAGCATCATCGTAAAGATTATGCTGTGTCAGATCCAGTGACTGTGTTAGCTGCTGCTGCACGTACTTTTCATATCAAACTGTCATCAGCTGTTACTGTTTTATCCTCTGATGACCCAGTCAGAGTATACGAGCGCTTCTCAACATTAGATGCTGTATCTAATGGTCGAGCTGAAGTAATGATAGGTAGAGGATCATTTATTGAATCTTTCCCATTATTTGGTTACAACTTAAATGATTATGAAGATTTATTTAATGAAAAACTTCAAATGCTATTAGAAATTAATAAGCATGAAATTATCAATTGGGAAGGCAAATTACGTCCTAGCGTTGAAAACACAGGCGTTTATCCTAGAATAGAACATGGCGAATTACCGATTTCTATCGCTACAGGTGGTACACCTGAATCATCATTACGAGCAGGTGCATTTGGTTTACCCATCACTTATGCTATTATTGGTGGTAATCCTAAACGATTCGCACGTAATATAGAAATTTACAAATCTGTTGCTGAATCATATGGACATGATCCATCTCAATTACCAATATCTGTACATTCTTGGGGATATATTGCTGACACTGACGAGCAAGCTAAACGCGAGTTCTTCCCTTCATTAAAAGCACATCAAGATGTACTTGGTAGAGAACGTGGTTGGCCACCTTTCAATGAACAATCTTTTGAACGAGAAATTGGAAGCGAAGGTGCGATATACTTAGGTAGCCCTGAAACAGTCGCACAAAAAATTATTGAAACTGTAGAAACTCTAGGTCTTAATCGTTTTATGATTCATACTCCAGTCGGATCAATGCCTCATGAAAAAACAATGCATTCCATCCGTCTTTTTGGGGAAAAGGTTAAACCTATAGTAGATAAATATTTTGAAGATAAATAGGAGGAAATATTTTTATGATTTTACGTTATGCTACAAATTTAAAACTTGCTAAAGAACTTTACGATGCATCAAAACCAAAATTACAAGGTGACCAAGGTATGTCAGATACATTCACAAATGTCTTCGGTATGCCTGAAAAATCAGTTAAATTAGCTGGTACGATTGAAGCAGCTGCTGCAGGCTTATTCGCAGTAAGCTTCTTAAGTAAAACTGCTTCACGTTTAGGCTCATTAGCTACAATTTCAGTACTAAGTGTAGCAGCTTACAAACACTTCGAAGCTGGACATGGTAAAAAAGGTGCTCAACATGCATTAGACTTATTAGGCTTAGCAACATTAAGCTTATTCGATACTTTTGACGGTAAACGCAAATAATTAACACGGAGGTCACATTAAGTGACCTCTTTTATTTATATTTATTTAACATATGCATGGGTATATGACACAAATGATGATCTTCAGGATAATTTTCCAATCTATCTTGATGTTCGTGCGCACTTTTTACATAGTTAGACAGAGGTAAGACTTCCACTACAATATAATCACTATCTTCACGCTCATTAATAAAAGTTTGTGCTTCCTTCAAATGTTGCGTATTTTCACTATATAATCCTGTTCTATATTTCTTACCTATATCTTGACCTTGTTGATTTAAACTATAAGGATCAATCACTTCAAAAAGATATGCCATAATATTACGAATAGTTAAACTATCCGGATCAAATGTTAACTTTACACATTCGGCATAACCATCGTATTCACCACTCAAATTTGATGTTGTTCCATTAGCTCTTCCAGCTTCAGTTGATACGATACCTGGTATAGTTTTAAAAAAAGCTTGAACGCCCCACAAACAACCGCCAGCTACATATACTATTTCCATCGTTCTCACCTCTTTATATGTATTCTACATAATATAAAGCCTTATCAAAAGTACTTACTTTGTTAGATAATATTAAGTGTTATTACATGATTGATGATTAGAGTGACAAAACTGTTATTTCATTGACACCTGATTCATAGGGCTTTCAAATGATTTGATGCTATATTTATATTGTACATAACGAAGTTTTGATAACTAAACATTTAACTTTATGAGTTAACTACAATAACTTAGATAAGATTTCTTTACTGTATAAATAAATATATTCAAGGGGAGATTTTTTTGACTCATCATTCTATCAAATACTTAATCGGCGCAACTATCACTACTTCTGCTTTATTTCTTACATCACATCACGAGGCTTCAGCTGCAACTATAGAAAATAATCAAGTAGACCAAGGTTTTAACCATCAGTCGAATGGTAATGCCATCACTCAAGCTAATCAAACAGATTCAACTTATAATCACGACGAAAATGGTAACCCTATTACTGCGGAAAATAACATCGATAGCAGTTTTAATCACGACCAAGACGGCAATCCTATTGCCTCGGACAATAATATCGATAACAATTTTAATCATAATCAGAATGGCGATGCTATCGTTGCTGAGGATAATGTAGATGCTGGATTCAACCACGATGAAGACGGTAATCCTTTAATGACAGCTAATAGCGTTGATAGTGACTTCAATCACGACCAAGACGGCAACCCTATTGCTTCTGATAACAACATCGATAACAATTTTAATCATAATCAGAATGGCGATGCTATCGTTGCTGAGGATAATGTAGATGCTGGATTCAACCACGATGAAGACGGTAATCCTTTAATGACAGCTAATAGCGTAGATAGCAACTTCAATCATGACCAAGACGGCAACCCTATTGCCTCAGACATTAACATCGATAACAATTTCAATCATGATCAAAATGGCGATGCGATTGTTGCGAATGATAATGTGGATGCTGGCTTTAACCATGATGCAGTTGGACAACCTATTCATGCTAACAACCAAGCAATGATAAGTCGTTCAATGCAACAATCACATGATTCTACATCATCGCAATCAGCTATAACAACTCATCACCAATCAAAATCATTACCTGCAACCGGCCAAGAAAGAACACGTTCACCATACATCGGTTTTGTCATCACACTCGTTTTAGGTGTAGCTTTTATTTTATTAAGAAAATCATCTGCTAAAAAATAGGTTCACCATTTAAACACTTTTAATTTCATTACAATATATAATGCATAGAAGCACTAGCTAATTACTATTTATTTTATAGTTTTAGCCAGTGCTTTTTATATGGTTAATATCCATTTTTGCACAATTAAATAATATAAAATGATATTTAATTCAATCTTATAGAAAACATTTCATAAAACACTATTTTCTACAAAACTTTTTTAATTATTTTATATATTTGTATTGACTTAAAAATTTTTGGTGTTATATTTGTGTTGGAAATATTATTTTTAGGAGGTTTTAAAATGAAAGTTAAGTTTTTAACAGCAAGTTCTTTGTTAATTGCAACTTTGACATCAGCGACATTAATTAATCCAGCACATGCAGAAACGACATCATCAACCGATAATCACCAACAAACCACACAATCTCAACAACAAAAGACACCGAAGATTGATAAAGGTAATAACGTCAAACCTGTTGAAAAGAAAGAACGCGCAAATGTCATACTGCCTAACAATGATCGACATCAAATTAATGATACAACGTTAGGTCACTATGCTCCTGTTACTTTCGTTCAAGTTCAATCAAACGAAGGTACATTTATTGCATCAGGCGTTGTTGTTGGTAAAGACAAACTTTTAACTAACAAGCATGTTGTAGATGCGACTCACGGAAATCCACGCGCTTTAAAAGCCTTCCCTTCTGCAGTTAATCAAAATAATTATCCAAATGGTGGCTTTACTGGAGAACAAATCACTAAATATCCAGGCAATGCTGACCTAGCCATCGTTAAATTCTCACCTAATGACAAAAATCAAAATATTGGTGAAGTTGTTACACCAGCCACTTTAAGTGACAATGCGGATACAAATCAAAATCAACCTATCACCGTTACTGGTTACCCAGGAGATAAACCGCTTGCTACAATGTGGGAAAGTAGAGGTAAAATCACTCAAATACAAGGTGAAGATATGCACTATGACTTAAGTACAACTGGTGGCAATTCAGGTTCCCCTGTATTCAATAGCCGTAACGAAGTCATTGGTATTCATTGGGGTGGCGCAGCCAATAGCTATAATGGCGCTGTCTTTATCAACAAAGATGTACAAAACTTCTTAAAACAAAATATTGAAGACATTAATTTCTCAAATAGCGACAATAATGACGACAATGATAACAATAATGGCACAGACGATAATAACAATAATAATAACGATGACGATAATAACTATGATAATCCAGACGCAGCGTAACTTGCCACACATATTAATATAAAAATTCAGAATAAACAGACAACGTATACTTATAAATCAATCATCAAACATTATCGGAGGTTGTTAAATGCATCATTCATATAAACATATATCATTTAAATTAATGAGTATTCTCTTATTCGCCATACTTTTATTATCAACCATTGCTTTTACTGACCTTAACAAATCTTATGCCGCACAGAAGTCCAATCAACTAGAAATTAACGTTAAAAATGATAAAGTTCCTCAAAAAGTACAGAATCTAGCACAACAACAATATAAAGGCTATGCCCAAGCTCTAGACAAACAAAAAACAGCCAACCTGGTGACTATCAATTAGGCGAAGCATTTAAGATCTATAAATTTAATGGTGAAGAAGATAATAGTTATTATTATCCAGTATTAAAAGATGGCAAAATCATTTATACATTAACAGTCAGCCCTAAAAGTGAAGATGATTTAAAACAATCTAAAGAAAATGCAAACTATAGTGTGAAAATCTCAAATTTCATCGCTAAAGATCTAGATGCTATCAAAGACAAGCACACAAATATAACTATTTTAACTGATGAAAAAGGTTTCTACTTTGAAGAAAATGGACAAGTTAAATTAATTAAAGCCACACCGCTTCCTACAAACATCAAAGACAAAGAAAACAATCAACATATGTCATCTCATCTTAAACAACAACTTAAAGCAACATCTGAGCCAACAAAAATAAATGAAAATCAAGCAGCTGAAGCCGACCAAGACAATCAAGTTCAATATGAAAATACATTAAAAAACTTCAAAATAAGAGAACAACAATTTGATAATTCATGGTGTGCTGGATTTAGTATGGCTGCCTTACTGAATGCCACTAAGAATACCGATAAGTATAATGCACACGATATTATGAGAACGCTATATCCAAATGTTAGCGAAGAAGAATTACCACAATTCTCAACTAACCCACAACAAATGATTAAGTACGGTAACTCACAAGGTAGAGACATTCAACATCAAAGTGGTATGCCTTCTTATAATCAAGTTGACCAATTAACTAAAGATAATAAGGGAGCTATGATATTAGCTCATAGTGTTGAAAATAATCCTAATGACCCTCATCTCGGTCACGCGATGGCAGTTGTCGGTAATGCTAAAATTAATAACGAAGAAAAACTGATTTTCTGGAATCCATGGGATACTGATTTATCTATTCAAGATGCCGATTCTAATTTACTTCATTTATCATTCAACAGAGACTATACATGGGACGATACAATGATAGGTTATTAATAAACATAATATAGATATTGATTGAAGGCAGGCGACGCTATGTATCAACTCCACTTTATTCATATTAATGACGACGCACTTACACTCACAAAGTCACAGCAAGACACGATTCACTTATTTTTGGGTAATTGGATTAACCCATCAGCTCAAAAATCTATTAGCATTCAAACTGGCGTTGATACGAATCACAATCAATATCAAATTCTTCAAATTGATACCGAACATCAACGTATTAAACTGACATCTGAAGTAGACCCTCAACTCATGTATATTTTAGACTATGAAGATACAAACCATATTTTCATACAAACGTCAGTTAAAGATTCGTACGGCACATCAAGACCCATAAGATACGAAAAAATCTAATACTACATTTAAAGCGTCGTTCAAAGTCATTGAACGACGCTTCCCTTATAAATAATTAATCAATTAATAATTGAATACCTCTGACGATATTAATAATAAATAATACCCCTGATCCTACGATAAATGCGATACCCAAAATAAACAAAATAACCATTAAAACAGTACTTTGGTTGTAAACTGCTGGTGCCATTACAAAACAAATAATTGCTAAAACCATACAAACCCAAGACATAACATGGTTTAATAACGCTTTTTTAGAGTACGTTGATGCAGGTGCATCTGCAACGATCCAAACAATAATTGGAAAAAGTACAGGTGCAAAGAATATACTTAAATAACTTAATGAACCCAATACATTACTTGTTCTATCGTTAACTATTTTTTGATTATCTTCCATCTTTATCACCTCTTCATTTTAAAGGTTAATTGATTTCCCAGGTTATTTATCCTTACCACTCTTCGTTTAACCTTATACATTATATTTATGAGTATTGTCTACATTATTTTTCATTATTCCTTTAAATTTATTCTTAAAACCATCTTAGAAATCGTCTCACCATCTCTGGTTCACATGGTCTATCCGAATAAACCACTTCATTGTTCACGATGGCTTTGGCATTTTCAATCATTTCTTCTATTTTATTTCTATAAGGTATTAACTTTCGTTCATCAAACAATTGATTTAAGGCGAATGGTCTATGCTCTACAGAATGTGCATCCGATGCTATAAAGTGTGCTAAATGGCAATCCATAAAACGTAATGATAATTTTTGAACACTTCTACCGAAATCACCTAACAATGAACTCGCTGTCAATTGACTCAATGCCCCGTTACAAATCAACTCATATAAGAGATAAGGGTTTTTGGCAATTGCTTTATTACGTTCTGGATGCGCTATGATTGGTATATATCCTAAAGATTGCAATTCATGACACAGTCGATTAGCAATATCAGGCACATCACCAAACGGTAGCTTAATCAATAAATATCGTGATTTATTTAATCCTTGTATACTGCCATACTCAATTTCTTTAATCATTGCTTCTGTGAGCCTTACCTCTTGACCTGGAAATAATTCGATACCTAAGTCTTTAATTTCTGGTATCTTTCTCATTTCTGCTAATTTTAAAGAAACGTTTTGAAAGCTATTGTTAAATTTAGGGTTTAGATGGTGCGGTGTAGCTATAACGCCTGTGATACCTTCCTCTTTAGCTTGAATAAGCAATTGAATCATTGCTTGCTTAGTTTTTGGGCCATCATCCATATTAACCAATATATGGTTATGAATATCGATCATGATTTGTCATCTCCGTCATTTAATCATATATAATAGTGTTTAAACATTTAGTATATCCTTACAACATCAAAACATATTATATAAAATATTTATTAAATATTATTATACCACGATGACTTATGAATACATATTCGATTGCTAACTATATTTTCATCCTTAAATGAGATTTTCTATAAAAAAAATGCTTCATAAAAAAAGAGTTTCCCATAATGAGAAACTCTAGCCTATCTGCTTATTTAAACGATACGTTTACGTATTGCACCAGAAATCAAATCAACGATAGCTACCATGACTACTAGTCCAATTAATATAATACCTACACGATCCCAAGAACGTGTTTGAATTGCAAAGATCAGTGGCGTCCCAATACCGCCTGCACCTATTAAGCCAAGAATCGAAGCAGAACGTAAATTCAACTCAAATCGATAAAGGATTAATGATAAAAATGATGGTAAAATTTGGGGAATAACTGCAAACACTAACGTCTTCATTTTATTAGCACCGCTTGCTTTTAAAGATTCTACGGCACTAAAATCCAAACTCTCAATATCTTCTGCTAATAATTTACCTAACATACCAACAGAATGAATACCGAGTGCCAAAACACCTGAAAATGAGCCAGGGCCTACTGCTTTAATAAAGATTAATGCCATGACAATTTCTGGAAATACTCGAATAACACTAAGTATAAATTTGCTTATTCCTGAAACAGGTCGTAACTTCACCATATTTTGAGCACCTAAAAATGCAAGCGGAATACAAATAATGGCCGCTATAAAAGTACCAATCACTGCAATAGCAAATGTTTCTAATAACCCTCTTAATAAATCTTCGCCTTCAGGAATATAAATATAATTTAAATCTGGGTGAAACAAACCGTTAAAAATCGCTTTTAATATTTCAATAGATTTACTTTTGAGTTCTAAACTAGGCACACCTGAAAAAGCCCAAATAATTATACTCACTACTACAATTGCAATGAGCCACTGTTTAATCAACTTTTTGCGATGATTTTTAGTGTGTAATGGATATTGCGTTTCTTTAGTCGTCATGCGAGTTGTTCCCTCACTTTCGTACTAACGTAATCAATGATGACTACGATAACCAGCGTGAATAAAATAATCGTAGCTGTTTTCGGATATTGAAATAGACCTAACGTTTGATCGTAAAATAATCCAATACCACCCGCACCTACTAAACCTAGCACAGCTGAAGCACGTATATTCACTTCGAATGCATAAAGTACATATGAGGCAAATGATGATATCGCTTGTGGCACTACACCATAAACAATCCATTTCACCTTATTTGCACCTACCGCCGTCATCGCTTCCATAGGACCTGGGTCAATCGTTTCTAAAGATTCGTACAATAGCTTACCAATGATACAAATCGTTAGAATAAATAACGCTAAAATACCAGGAATTTGACCAATACCAAACACAGCAACAAATATCGCCGCAAGTAGTAAATCTGGAATCGTACGGACAATATTCAAAATAAATCGTGCAGGTATATTAATCCATTTCTTCTGTACTATATTACTGGCGCATAATAATGCAACTGGAATAGACACGATGCTTCCTAATACAGTACTAACAATCGCCATTCTAATTGTGTCTAACATGGGTTGTGTAATTTGACTTAAGTAGCTCATATCAGGTGGAATCATTTGGGCAAACAAATCACCTATTTGAGGTAAGCCAACCATTAAGTCCCCAACATTAAAACCTGTATAAATAAAACTCCAAACAATTAACACAATGAGTAATACAAATGTAAAACTTGTCTTGAGCGACATTTTACGCTTTAAATATGTATCATAATTCTGTTGTACTGGTGCGGTCATACTAATTCACTCCCAGCTTTTCATCTTCACTAATTGTTCGTCCATAAATGTCACTAAAGACGTCATCTGTCGCTTCAGAAGCAGGCCCATCATAGACCACTTCACCATCGCGTAATCCAATAATACGAGTACCATATTCTCTTGCTAAATCGACAAAGTGTAAGTTAATTAAAATCGTAATGCCTAATTCTTGATTGATCTTCTTTAAATCATCCATAACTTGTTTCGTTGTTAAGGGGTCTAATGATGCTACAGGTTCATCTGCCAATATGATTTCAGATTCTTGGCATAAGGCACGCGCTATTGAAATACGTTGTTGTTGTCCACCTGAAAGTTCATCCGAACGTTGATCATATTTATCTAAAATATTTACGCGCTCAAGTGCATGCATCGCTTTAATCTTATCTTCTTTAGGAAATAACCCAAGTACCATTTTCCAAGTCGGATGATAGCCTACTCTCCCACTTAATACATTTCTCAATACACTAGAACGTTTGACTAGATTAAAATGTTGGAAAATCATACCAATGTTGCGGCGCATTTCAAGTAATTCTTTACCTCGTGCTTTCGTTATCGATTGACCTTGAATGAAAATTTCCCCAGAGGTAATATCATGGAGACGATTGACTGATCTAAGTAACGTAGATTTACCTGCCCCAGATAAGCCAACAATAACCGCAAATTCTCCCTTTTCTATTTCTAAATTAATATTTTTTAATCCGACATGCCCGTTAGGATAAACCTTACTGACATCTTTAAATTCTATTTGACTCATGTTTGACACCTTTCTTTTACAAAGAAATACTAAGGTGAATTGAATATCATCCTCTCCCAATAATTTATCCAATTCAACACTTAGCATTTCAAAGTCATGTACTTTGTTTAAGTCATTTGAACTATATTTACATCAATATGACGCGCTTCATTTATTAATGTAGTCTCTGTATGCATTACTTCATATCTTTAACTGCTTTTTCATTGTCTCTAACAACATCAAATTTAGAATCATCTGTATCAGTATAACCTTCATGTGAGTATACTTCTTTAATGATTTTGTGTCCCTCTTTAGTTTTTGAAATATCTTTAAATGCTTTTTTCAACTTATCTTGGAATTTTTTATCCATATCTGGTCTTACAGAAATCGTATCATTCGGAATGGCATCCGTAAGTTTTAAAATTCTAGTATCTTTGAATACATCTGGTTGGTCTTTCTTAACAATATTACGTGCATCATTAAATACGGCTGCTGCATCTACATCACCATTTAATAATGAAATGATAGCTTGGTCATGGCCTTTAACGTTCACGATTTTCATATCCTTAGTTGCATTAATACCCGCTTCTTCTTTTAATGTAGCTAATGGGAATGTGTAACCTGCCGTTGAAGTTACATCTTGTAAAGCAATTTTCTTACATTTTAAATCTTTTAAACTTTTAATATCTGAGTCTTTTTTTACTAAAATTTCTGATTTGTAGTCATCCACAAGTTTATTGTTAGGTGAACCATCTTTGTTCACACCGTAACGTTGTGCTTGTAATAATAAATCTGCTGCTTTTTGATCATGTGCTAATGTGTAAGCTGTAGGAGGTAAGAAGCCGACATCTACTTTTTTAGATTTCATGGCTTCTACAATTGTATTGTAGTTGGTAGAAACGGATACTTTAACTGGCATATCCAATTCTTTAGACAGAAGTTTTTCAAGTGGTTTCGCTTTCGCTTCTAATTTATCTGCATTTTGTGAAGGTACGAATTGTACCGTTAATTCTTTTGGTTTATAATCTCCAGATTTAGAATCTGAACCTTTGTCAGAGCTCTTTTGATTATCTAAAGAGCTTGAATTTCCACATGCTGCCGTAAACATAATGACTGATAAAACAAGAATCAATAAATACTTCAATTTTTTCATCTAATAACTGTCCCTTCTTATACGTATTTGGTGTAATATGTATATAATAAAATTACACTTATAGATTATCACATATTAAAGTAAATTTGTATTATATTAAAATGAATTTTAATAACACATTTTTAAATACGCTTAAAGGTTTTGTAAATTTTATTAAATACCACACAATGTAAACGTCGATATTCTATAATTCATAATTAGAAAAAATTATTAAAGGAGTATCATTTATGAGAAAAATATATAAAAGTATTGTAGTTTCATCCATATTAGCAAGCAGCCTCTTCACTGCTATACCTATGACATTAGCTCAAACCAATCCTACGTCTAAAGATGAACCAACAGTATTATTTGATCGATCACATGCACAAACAGCGGGCGCTGCCGACTGGACAAGTGACGGTGCTTTTTCTGATTATGCTGATTCATTTAAATCACAGGGTTATCAAGTTAAAGACATTGATGGCCAAGCCAATATCGATGAACAAACATTAAATCAAGCAGCGATATTAGTCATCCCTGAAGCAAATGTACCATTTAAGACAAGCGAACAAGAAGCTATTGCTAATTATGTAAAACAAGGTGGTAAAGTTGTTTTCATATCAGACCACTATAATGCAGATAGAAATTTAAATAGAATTGATTCTTCGGAAGCGATGAATGGTTATCGACGTGGCGCTTTCGATGATATGTCTAAAGGTATGACAAATGACGAGAAGCATTCTAAAGCAATGCAAGATGTTAAAAGTTCTGATTGGCTTTCTAATCAATTTGGTGTACGTTTTCGCTATAATGCCCTTGGAGATATGAATACTAAAAATATAGTGTCATCAGACGAAAGTATGGGCATTACCAAAGGGATCGATTCTGTATCGATGCATGCAGGTTGTACACTAGCTATTACTGACCCTAATAAAGCTAAAGGTATCGTGTACACACCTTCGCATTTATCGTCTAAACATAAATGGTCCCATGCTGTCGATCAAGGGGTGTACAATAATGGCGGTGTTGAAGAAGGTCCATATGTTGCCATTTCTAAACTAGGTAAAGGAAAAGCAGTATTTATCGGAGATTCCTCCTTAGTAGAAGATCGTTCACCAAAATACAAACGTGAAGATACCGGTGAAAATAAAAAAACATACAATGGTTTTCATGAAGAAGATAATGGAAAATTATTAACTAACATTACTCAATGGATGAGTAAAGAAGATACTTCAACATCTTTAAAAGATAGTATAATCAAACTGGATCGTAAAACAACGTTACATCAGTTTGAACAGCCTCAACAGTCAACTGAACCTGAAAAGGAACCTTGGTCTCAACCACCATCAGGTTATAAATGGTATGATCCTTCAACCTTTAAAGCTGGCAGTTATGGAAGTCAACATCAACACAATACCCAAACAGATTAACCCGCATAAGATGATCAACAAGAGGAGTGATATTTTATGGAACAACTTGCGTTTTACGTAGTGAGCGATATACATGGTTACATATTTCCAACAGATTTCTCCAAAAGAGACCAATACCTACCTATGGGCTTATTGTTGGCTAATCATTTAATTGAAAAAGACCAACAACATTACGCACATCATATTAAAATTGATAATGGCGATTTTTTACAAGGCTCACCATTTTGTAATTATCTCGTCTCTCATATCAAGAATAGTCAGCCTCTAGTCAATTTCTATAATCATATGTCCTTTCACTTTGGTACACTAGGTAATCATGAATTCAACTACGGGTTACCTTATTTGAAAGATGCATTGAATCGTCTAAACTATCCGGTGTTATGTGCCAATATCTTTGAGAATGGTGAATTACTCACGCATCAGGGCATTCACTATTTCGATGTTAATGGTAAAACAATTGGCGTGATTGGATTAACGACGCAGTATATCCCTCATTGGGAGCAACCTGAACACATCCAGTCACTCACCTTTGAAAGTGCCGTAACAGCATTACAACGTTGGCTACCCGAAGTACGCCGCCAATCAGACTTCGTTGTTGTGAGCTATCATGGTGGCTTTGAAAAAGATTTAGAAACTGGAGACCCTACCGAAGCACAAACAGGTGAGAATGAAGGTTATGCAATTTTAGAACACTTCTGTGATGATATTGATATATTCATTACAGGTCATCAACATAGAGATATCGCAACGTTATTCAACCAAACGGCAGTCATCCAACCTGGTACACGAGGTCGATCTGTAGGCAAAGTCGTTCTGAATTTCAACGATGACACTCATGAACGCATTGCGTCATGTAGTTTATTACCGGTTAGCGATGATGATGACTTTGTTGTTAATGAAGATGATCGCTATTTAAGAAGTCAATTAGAAGACTGGCTCGATACTCAGATTGCTGAACTACCTAATGAAATGATTGTGGATGATGCATTTGAAGCTCGTATAGCACCACATCCATTTATCAATTTTTTAAATTACGTCTTATTAGCTAAGAGTGACGCCGATATGGCATGTACAGCCTTATTTGATTCAGCAACTGGTTTTACAAAACACGTTACAATGCGTGATGTTATTAACAATTACCCTTTCCCAAATACATTTAAAGTATTACGTGTTAGCGGTGCAGATATTAAAGCTGCAATAGAACGCTCTGCTGAATATTTTGATGTTATTCATGAAGAAATCACTATCAGTAAAGATTTTATGGAACCGAAACCCCAACATTTTAATTATGATATATTCGCTGGTGTAAGCTACACGATTCATGCTGGTCAACCCCGAGGACAACGTGTAGCACATATTCAATTCAATGGTGAACCATTAGACTTTGATAAGACCTATACAATTTGTGTGAATAACTATCGTTCAGTGGGTGGTGGTCAATATGATATGTACACCAACGCACCAGTTGTTAAAGATATCCAAATTGACGGTGCACAATTAATTATCGATTACCTTCAAGAACATTCAAATTCTCATATTCCTGAGGTCGTCAATTTTAAAGTTGAAACGTAATGATAAAATATGAGAAAACCCTGCTCGATCATGTGTCGAACAGGGTTTTCAATTAGTTATGAAATGATATGTGCTTTTTCTCGTAAACATTATTTACAGTATTGAGTATGATACCTAATATAATAATGCCACCAGATATGAACGTAATCGTCATATATGGTAATCCGATTGATAATAATATTGAACCAAGTATAGCACCAATAAAGTTAGCTACGTTAAATATGGAAGCAGCAAGCGTACTTGCTAGTAATGGTGCTTCATGTGCACTTAAAATAATTTTACTATTTAATAGTGGTGTCGTACCAAATGTTCCAAAACCAAACAAGAAGCAAATGAGTAATGCTAATACTGCATAATGAACAAAAGTAACGAATAAGATAATGGTTATAAATAATAAGAAGAACGTATAGAATAAATATTTAGTTAAAGCGTGTTCTGGTACACTACCTGTAACTAAATTACCAATTACACCACCTAGTCCAAATAAGAATAAACATACGGTTAATCCAATTATTTTAAAAGGTGCATACTCATGAATCATTGGTTCCATAAACGTATAAGTTGTAAACACACCTGAATAACCAAATACGATGATAGAAATCACAATTAAAATGTGTGGGTTCTTAAATACGGTTAATTCTTTAGAAATATTGGCTTCTGCGCTTAATGAAACGTGTGGTGTAAACTTCATCATACCTAACATCGTTATCACTGCTAAGATAATCATGATACCAAATACAACTCTCCAATTAGCCAAGCCACCTAAAAATGATCCGAACGGCACACCAATCATGACTGCTATCGTTAGACCCGCTTGAACTAAGGCAATTGCTTGCGGTTTCTTAGCTGGTGGTGCAACAGCCGCTGCTACACTCATACAAACGCCAAAGAACGGTGCATGCATAGCTGCAGACATTAATCTTGATAATAAAAGCACATTAAAATTAGGCGCTAACATTCCTACTAAGTTACTCACGATAAATATAGCTACAAGCACAGGTAACAGGCGATGCGCATGGACTTTCATCGTAAATATACGCATGAATGGACCAATCACTGCCACACTAATCGCATAAACACTCACAAGCAGTCCCGCACTTGAAATAGATACATGCATGTCATCAGATATTTGTGTAAGCAATCCTGTGACAACATATTCAGCCATACCAACAGTAAACGTACCTAACATAAAAATAAAAAACATCATTTTATTTTCTCTCATCACTGCTTCCCCCTTTTCGTTTCGTTCAAAAAATCAACATGAGTGCTATACTACAAAAGATTTTGAACAACGTGAAGAGGTATATAGAAATTTCTCGAATTCTTCAATACAAGATTTCATAAGCTTTCATTTCATTTTCATTATATTAAGATTAAGACAATTTGGGATTAGGCATTCTAAAGCACTATCGTCTTAATATCCTTTCATTGTAAATTGAATCTCTATACATCATCATGTATATGATTAAATTTCGACAATCATGTGACAAATATGAAATGGATTGGACCAGCCCATATAACCCCATCTTATTATGATAGATGCTAAATGAACGTTATAATGAAATGGAAGCAATAAGACGATGAATATGGGGGTAACTACAATGACATCTCAACAAGACCAGAAAGACGAAAAAGTAATTGCAGAAGATGAAAAACAAACTAAACGCTCATTTTGGGCAGACATGTTTAACTTTTTACCTGAAATGGTAGGTGGTCTTATGCGTCTAATTCGTTCATTGTTTTAAAGTGTGCATTTAACTTTTATTATGATGATGCTTAACTGGAGGGATAGATTTTGGCAACAAAAAATAAAAATGGTAAAAGAAGAAAAGCGGACATTCTAAAAGAGACAACCTATGAAATTCTATTTCAAAATATACCTGAACTCATTTATGGCTTGATTCGTATAGTTAAAGGATTGATTTAACTATAAAATTAAATTGATTCTTATAGAATATTGCACGTTTCTACAAATATTTAATATTTTAATCCATTTATCTTTACATTTACTATAGATAGTTATATACTGTTCATTGTTAATCGATTTGGAGGGATACTCAAGTCTGGCTTAAGAGGCCAATCATTTATGATTGGTAGGAGCTTCGTGCTCGCGTTGGTTCAAATCCTTCTCCCTCCGCTACTGAGTATATTATTGTAACCTGAGGCATTTCTTTATGTCTCAGCTCTTTTTTATTTACCAATAAAGGCGTCTCGCATTGTGCGAGACGCCTTATTATTTATGAATTATTAATGTGGATGGAATGTTTTTTGTGGTGCATGAATCGTCACATTATATTTATCTGCAATGCGTTGTGTTTCTTTATCAAGTAATTGATTATATTCTTTAGTTGATACTTCACTTGCTTTCGGTAATCTCTTTTCTAATTCTTCATATTGTTTCTCTGACACACCTTTAGGAGCAATACCACCATAAGGACGGTCACCTTGAGTTGTTTGTTGTTGATGTTTGGCAGTTTTATGTACTGAGCTTGCATCTGCCACACCAGATACATCTTGCAACTGCGAGTGTACCTGCTAGTACCGAACCTACTAACATTGTCATTTTTTTCATTTTTAAAATCTCCTTCCAAAAGTGAATTATTGACACATCTTTATCATACAACTTTTCAAAATCAAATCATTTATTTTTATATTTCTTTACATATTTTTTACTTTTTTTAATTTAGATATTTAAATTCAATTGCTTTTTACATTAAAAAAGTACCTAACATGCTCATAAAGCATGTTAGGTACTTTACTCATATATTACTTAAATAATTCTTTTAATACTTTGAAGAATGAACCGATTAATTGGAAGAAATCTGCAGTCATAGCGTATGCTCCTTTCTCTATTTAACGTATAGCGTTTTTGTTTATGCTTGTGCTTTTTGCTCAGATGTTAGCTTTTCACTTTGTACTAAATCATCTGCTAGACCATGCCAGAATTGTTGTAACTCTTCTCTAGTTCTTACTGTATCAGAACTATCTTGTCCAACAAAGTCAACATGATCCCAATCATGTTTCGTTGGTGTTACTTGCCAAATACCTTTTTGATTTTTATCTGTTGCTTGTGTATATTTTTGATTAAATGGATGTTGTGAAGAAATCACAGATACAAGTCCATCATTTTCTCGCCATTCTTTTTCGTTTGCTTTACCAATCACATTGCCAGTTAAAATAAATGGTAAGAACATGTTTAAATCTGCTTTTTGTCTACCAAATAGTGATGGATGCGTTGCCTCACCAGTATATGTTTTATAAACAATATTGGGATTTAATGATGTTTTACGGTTTAAGTCTGTTGCACCATCTCGAGTTAAATCATAGAAACCATTGTCTTGTGATTTCCATAAATTAGAATTTTTCACGCGTTTAGCATAATCGATATATGATTCATTTGGTTTTTGTTTTAAGCCCCATTGAGATAAACCAAAGTCGACTCTTGAATCTTTATTACCAAAGGCTTTACCAATATCATAAACAACCTGTCTTACAACCGCTTCATTACCTAATAAATCTGAAGCATGTGTACCATTATGTGGTGTACCAAGTGTTGTAATTGAAGAAACCATATTATCATTATTGCCTTTGAATAATGGTGAAATTGTACCACCATGTTTCTTCTGATACTCAATTTCCTCTTGGTTACCATTTCTTAAAAGTTCTTCAAGTTGGCGAATCGTTTGTCCACCCATACTATGACCAACTAAATGTACTTTTTGTCCTGGTTTCCAGTCTTTATATACACCTTCATATGTTTTACCATATCGTTCATGTCCATATTTCGCAGCATGTGCCGCACCGTAATCTACACGACCACCTTTGATATAGTAGTAGAGTTCTACCGCTCTGTCATAGTTACTACCAAAGGCACTGATACTTGCTTCATATGATTTGTAGCCGTTTTCTTCTAAATCTTGGCGAATGTTCATTTTATCGCCGCCCCAATAATGTGATAAGACAGCTGGGTTGATATCATCAGTGAATCCATTAAATCCATGAACGAGAATGATTGGATCATGATTTTTATACTGTTGTTGTTTGGCTTTCTTATTTGTTTGATCTTTATCTGCTACAGCTACTTTATTTTTAGACTGATTATTTAATGTAGCAACTGAGTTTGATTTCAGTGCTTGTAAACCGTCATTTTGTTCTTTATCTTTTTTACTTGGATTATCTTTTGATAATAATGGTGAATCTTTTTCTAATTGATCAAGAGAGACAGATTGCTTTTGTTTTGATTTTTGAGATGAATCAGTTTGATTCGGAGCTGTTGCTGTTTGATCAACTGATTGTGCTGTCACTTTATGTTGATCTTTTTGATTAATTGTGGCATCCGATTTTTCCTTATTCACAGTAGCATGAGTCGCTTTTTCTGTAGCATGACGACGAGAGAAATCCGGATCTACTTGTTGCGCTTTATGATTTTTATTGAACTCTGAATCTACATCAGCTTTCTTTTGCGCTTGCTTATGACTAAAATCTGGATCCACTTGTGAAGCTTTATGTCTGCTATTAAATTCTGGATCTACATCATGTTGATGTGTTTGAGTTGATGATGCTTTATCTTGCGCCTTTGGACTAGGCGTTGGCGTTTCTTCTTTTACTGCTTTACCATTAGCTTTGTCTTTTTGATTTGGCGTTGTAGTATCTGGTTTTTCAACAGACTTTGTTGCTTGATCTTCTGTTGTTTTTTCTTTAGGTGCTGTTTTAACATCTTGTTGTACTTGGTCAACTGATTGATCACTTTCTACTGTTGCATCTTTTGGTTGTTTCTCTTCAGTATTGTCTTGTGACGTTTGTGTAGTATCTTTCTCAGATGTTTCTTTATGTAAGCTTGTTGGTGTTACATCTTGTTGATTGTCATTTTGTGCTTCAACGCTATCGTTTTGTTTTTTTAATTCACTAGATTGATTTGTTTGTTCATTTTTAACATCATTTCCCTGTTGTTCCCCAATAGATTGTGCTTGTAGTGCTTCTGAATCAACATTTCCCTTATCTTGATTTTCAGCTGCTTGAGCAGAACCTCCACCAATAAATAATAATGCTGCGATTAAAATGGAAGATGTTCCTACACTAAATTTACGAATACTATATTTATTTTCTCTATTTTTCATATTCGGCACCTCTATTTTATTTAATTTTTAAACCAATCCTAAATAACTAGATGAATAAATTGACAATTGCACGTGGTAAAAACTCAATTAATTTTGTAAACCAAGCTTTCATAAGAACCATCCTTTCATTTATTGGTAAGCGCTTACAATAATATTAAAATAAAAAATTTCGACATCATCACTTACACTTACTTTAACTAATAATTGATTAAAATGTTACGAAAATTTGTCTGAAAAGTCAATAATCAAATCCAATTCTATACAAATTTTATCTTTTTGTAACTATACACACTTGATCTAATGATAAATGAATGTGTTTGAATACATATCCATAACGAATTGAAAATACATATTAGGGTAATATCGTATTAAGAGGTGAAACACATGTCAGATATCAAAGTCATTGGTGCCAGACAAAATAATTTAAAAAATATCAATGTCACCATTCCTAAACATCAATTAACTGTATTTACAGGGCGTTCCGGCTCAGGTAAGTCTTCCCTAGTATTTAATACATTAGCTGCCGAATCTGAACGTTTACTTAATGAAACTTATTCGAGTTATATCCAACATCAATTAAGCCAATATTCCAAACCGGAAGTTGATCAAATTCAACATCTACCCGTTGCAATGATTATTAATCAGAAACGCTTAGGTGGAAATTCGCGTTCTACAGTAGGTACAATTTCAGATATTTATGCTTCTGTACGTTTATTATGGTCGCGTATTGGCGAACCATTTGTCGGGTACTCAGATGTCTTTTCATTTAATAATACACGAGGCATGTGCGAAACATGTTCAGGCTTAGGCTATGTCGAAGATATTGATTTAAATGAACTGCTTGATTTTGATAAATCTTTAAATGAAGATGCGATTAACTTTCCATCATTTCGTCCTGACAGTTGGAGAGGAAAACGTTATTTATATACAGGTTTATTTGATAATGATAAAAAATTAAAAGATTATACTAAAGAAGAATTGGACACGTTCTTATACACGGAACCAACAAAACTTAAAAATCCGCCAGCTAATTGGCCTAGAACTGCAAAGTTTGAAGGATTAATTCATAGATTTAGACGTTCCTTTTTATTAAATGATAACTTTGAAAAGAAGCGCTTTGCGAAAGATATTGAACGTGTTGTAAGTCAACATGCTTGTCCGTCATGCCAAGGCAAACGACTTAATGACAAAGTATTAAGTTGTAAAATCAATGGTATGAATATCGCTGATTTTACCGATTTACAAATTGATGATGCTTTAGCGTTTTTAGAAACGATTGAATCGACCAAAGCACAAGTTATTATCGAACCACTCAAACAACAACTTAAATCATTGAGCTATGTTGGTCTTAACTACCTAACTTTATCACGAGAAACGACATCCTTATCTGGTGGTGAATCACAGCGAATTAAGCTCATCAGACATTTGAACAGTCCACTCAGTGACCTTGTCTATATTATCGATGAACCAAGTGTTGGACTTCATCCTGAGGATATTCAACGTATTAACGACTTAATACAATCTTTAAAAGATAAAGGTAATACAGTACTTGTTGTAGAACATGACCCTGATGTTATAAAGACCGCCGATCATGTTATAGATATTGGACCATTAGCTGGTAAAGATGGTGGTGAGATTACATTTGAAGGCACTTATAGAGATTTACTCAAATCTCAAACGAGTACCGGCCAAGCACTTCATCGTACACATACTTTAAAAGATGACATTAGATCAAACAATGATATGTTAGAGATTAATGATATTTCTAAAAATAATTTGCAACATATCACAACGCAATTGCCTAAACATGCAATGACTGTCGTAACTGGTGTAGCAGGTTCAGGTAAAAGTTCATTAATTACATCAGCATTTGAAAAAGATAGCCATGCGATTTTCATAGACCAAAAACCTGCCCACGCATCAAACCGTTCAAACTTGCTAACTTATTTAAATATCTTTGATGACGTGCGCGCGTTCTTCAGTCAACAAACTGGCCTTAAGAAAAGTATGTTCAGTTATAATTCTGAAGGTGCCTGCCCCGAATGTCACGGTAAGGGCATTATTAAAACGGAGTTGGCATTTATGCCTGACTTCTCTCAAACATGTGAAATGTGCGGTGGTACAAGGTATCGTCCCGAAGTACTTGAAGCCAAAGTTGATGGCTACTCAATTGCTGATATTTTATCATTAACTGTCCAAGAAGCCATCGAAAAATTCAAAAATGATAAGCACATTGTTCAACCATTACAAGCTTTAGCAAATACTGGCTTAAATTATATGACACTAGGACAATCTCTTGATACGCTTTCTGGTGGGGAAATACAACGTGTTAAATTGAGTAAATATTTAACAGAAACGGTACATGATGCCATATTTATTTTTGATGAGCCTACGACAGGTCTTCATGAAGACGATCTTCCCATACTCATCGAATGTTTCAACCATTTGATTGATCAAGGTAACACAGTAATCCTAATCGAGCATAACTTAACGATGATGACACAAGCGGATTGGTTTATCGATATCGGTCCATATGCAGGTGATAAAGGCGGACAACTCCTTTATAGCGGCGAACCACAAGGCTTACTTGATGTGAAACAATCTGTAACCGCTAAACATCTAAGAAGATATATCGAACAATAGTATATCAACGGCAGACGAAACCAGTACGTGAAGACAAAAACGTACTGGTTATTTTTAGGCAACTTGATTTAATAATAGCTTAGTCAGAGGGATTGAGTTTCATTAATTCTTAATTATTTTTTCTTTGTAAATGTTAATTTTTCCTCATTATTTTTCATAATTAATGTTATGCTTAATTTGTTTGAAATTATATGTATATTTATTTATAATTATTCACTAACAAAGTATGTATAGGGAGGAGATTTAATGGAAACGGAACACACGATGAACGATGGTCATACATCTTCACCAAAAAGAAAGTTTAAGTTAAAAATGCCTGGTGCATTTGCAATTTTATTCATCTTAACGATTTTAGCTGTTTTAGCAACTTGGATGATTCCAGCAGGCTCTTATTCTAAATTATCTTATGATGATCATGTATTAAAGGTCGAAAGTCCGCAAGGTAAAGTTGAAACACACAAAGCTACACAGCAAGAACTAGATAAAATGGGTGTCAAAATTGATATTGACCAATTTACTTCGGGTGCAATTAATAAACCTGTATCCATTCCCAATACATATGAGCGCTTAGATCAACACCCTGCTCATTTGTCTGATATTACGAGTAGTATGGTAAATGGTACGATTGAAGCTGCTGATATTATGGTATTCATCTTAGTACTCGGTGGTTTAATTGGTGTCGTTCAAGCTAGTGGTGCATTTGAATCTGGCTTACTAGCACTAACTAAAAAGACTAAAGGCAGAGAATTTTTATTAATCTTCTTTGTATCTATATTAATGGTACTAGGTGGTACTTTATGTGGTATTGAGGAGGAGGCTGTGGCTTTCTATCCTATACTTGTCCCTATCTTTTTAGCTATGGGTTATGACTCTATTGTTTGTGTTGGGGCTATCTTTTTAGCAAGTTCGATGGGCTCGACCTTCTCTACGATTAATCCATTCTCAGTCGTCATCGCATCTAATGCGGCCGGCACGACATTTACTGAAGGTTTGTATTGGCGTATTGCTGGTTGTATTATCGGAGCACTATTTGTTATTGGTTACCTCTATTGGTATAGTAAAAAAATTAAAAAAGATCCTACCGCGTCTTATAGTTACGAAGACAAAGACGAATTTGATCAACAATGGTCTGTGATGCAGCACGATACCACACAACAATCATTTACAATGCGTAAAAAATTAATTTTACTACTCTTTGTGATACCTTTCCCAGTCATGGTATGGGGTGTGATGTCACAAGGTTGGTGGTTCCCAACAATGGCTTCTGCATTCCTTATCTTTACCATTATTATCATGCTACTCACTGCAACTGGTCCTAATGGTTTAGGTGAACAAGGTGTCGTAGATGAATTTGTCAAAGGTGCTTCCAGTTTAGTTGGGGTATCACTCATTATCGGATTAGCACGTGGCATTAACTTAGTATTAAATAATGGTCGCATTTCAGATACGATTTTACATTTTTCTTCTTCACTCGTAGAACATATTCAAGGTCCATTATTTATTATCGCTTTATTATTTATCTTCTTCTTCCTAGGATTCATTATTCCATCATCATCTGGATTAGCGGTGTTAGCGATGCCTATTTTCGCACCACTAGCTGATACAGTTGGTATTCCTAGATATACTATTGTATCTGCCTATCAATTTGGACAATATGCAATGCTATTCTTAGCACCAACAGGTTTAGTCATGGCAACATTACAAATGCTCAATATGCGTTATTCTCATTGGTTCCGTTTTGTATGGCCTGTTGTCGTCTTTGTACTTGTATTTGGTGGTGGCATGTTAGTCGCACAAGTTTTATTACATTAATCGATTTAATATAAAAATAACCGGGATGTGTGCCCTCATAGCACTATCCCGGTTTCATTCTATTGTGATACATGATGGTTTAACCAGTCTACTATTTCCTGGAAAATACTTTGATTATATGATGATTCATTAAATATTTCATGTTTTAGTCCATCATAAATATGCATTGATTTATGTTCGGAACTAATATCATTAAACAATTCAAGAGAATCTTGATAACTCACAAGTCCATCTTCCTTGCCATGTAATATTAATATAGGATCAGTAAACGATGCTGCTTGTGCTTTTAATAATTTGACGCCATCAAGTAATGTATAAATTAATCCAAAAGAGATATCTTTAGCTACTAAATCGTCCAATTCATACTTTCGAATCGTATCTTCATCTGAACATACACCATCACCAAGTTCATTCGGTAAATATTTATCTTCTGGTTGACTACGGTCAGGTTCTCCAAATAATTTCAGGTTATAACGTGTTAATGCACCTGAAGTGACAATACCATCGACAAGCCCAGGGTGTTTTGTACCATATAATGTAACTGTGTATCCGCCCATACTATGTCCAATAAGATAAACATTACCTTTATATGTTTCTTTCACAAATTGAATCATTGCATCTAAATCTTCCACAATTTCATCTTTATTACTATAATATACAGGTTTTCCTTCTGAACGACCGTGTCCACGTTGATCGTAACGAATGACGTTAAATTGATTATCATTTAAAAATGACGTGATATGATCATAACGTTCAAGGTGTTCAGCTAAACCGTGAACAACAATGATATTGGCCTTTGGTTCCGATACCTCGTTGACCTTCGCATATAGGTTAGTACCATCTGCTGATTGAATGTATTTAATATAATTCATTGTCATCCCCCTTTAGTCCACTTATACCCACTTTCGAACAATAATGACATCAATCATCAATTTTATTCGGAATAAATACATCAGCTTCACTATCAGGAGGATAATAATAACCATTTGGTATCGTTTGTAACTCAATTAAGCTTCCCCACGGTGTCTTAACATAAACCGTTTGATTATCTTTCGTATCTTCATAACGTGTATTTAGATGAGGTTCAGATATAGGTTGTCCACCTGCACGTTTGATTTGTGACAAAGCTTTATCAAAGTGATCTACATAGAATGAAAGATGAGTAAAACCTATGTCTTGTAAAGATACGGCTTGTTGTTGTAATGCATCTTTAAATTCAAATAGTTCAATATTTGGACCATTACCAAAAACCATCATTCTTTTTTTAATAATTTTGGCACCTTTCTTAAGACCTAACACCTCTTCAACAAACTCACCCTCTCTAGGGCTATCATTTTGTGTTTGACTGTCATAAGCCACTTTCCCGTCTAATCCTTGTTTGAAAAATTCTGTCGCTACTTCAATGTCTGGAACTGTTAACCCAATATGATTGATACCTCTTGTGATGCTCATCTTCGATAACACCCCTGTTTATAATAATTTTCCATTTTTTATAATTTTTCCCATTATGCTTTCATTCGACACATTTAAGAGTTAAATATACTCGAGAGTAGTAAAGGTATGCCATTTTGAAGATTTAATCATAAAAAGTTTGCTTTTCTATAACCAACATGGTATATTCTTTATATCAAATATAAATGATATATTTAAAAAGAGAAAACGGAGGAGTTAATTATGACTCAATTTACATTCGATAGCGTACACAGTGCATTAGATTTCCAAATCAAACATTTAATGGTTTCAAAGGTGAAAGGTGCATTCGAAAAATTCGACGTTAACGTTGAAGGCGATATTAACGATTTAAGTACTTTAAAAGCAACTGCAACAATTGATCCTGCTTCAATCAATACTGGTAACGAAGACCGTGACAACCACTTAAAAACAGGCGATTTCTTTGGTACTGATGAATTCGACAAAATCACTTTCGTATCTAAAGAAGTAAGTGAAAATAGTGTTATTGGCGACTTAACAATCAAAGGCGAAACACACGAAGAAAAATTCGACGTTGAATATAATGGCGTAAGTAAAAATCCTATGAACGGTGAACAAGTAACTGGTTTCATCGTAACTGGTAAAATCGATAGAGAAAAATATGGCATTAGCTTTAACCAAGCATTAGAAACTGGTGGCGTAATGTTAGGTAGAGAAGTAAAATTCGAAGTTTCAGCAGAATTTTCAATTCAAGACTAATATATATTAAAAAGCGGTTTTCTACATATACGTAGAAAACCGTTTTTTTTCATACTCTTATTTAATGAAATTGAAAACTATGATGACCTTTCGCAAATCCATTTACCGTGTATAACATCGATCCGCCACCCATTTCAATATCATTTGAACAAATAATAAGTTGGTTTGTACCAGGAATAATTTGTGGATGCGTAGAGCGTAGCATATGACCTTCATCTCGACCTGGAATTAAAATTTGTCCAATAGGATAGCCTTTTTTATTGAATACTAAGACTCTTCCTTGTCCATACATCGCAACATACAAATTATCATCACTATCAATACAACAAGAATCTGGACCTTCATGGCCAGTAAAATAATAAGGAATCGTCGCGCCGAATGGTGCAATTGTCACACCATCTTCCTCTAATTCAATACGGTGTAATCGGTTCGTAGTCGTTTCTGTCACCCAAAGCACACGTTCATCTGTACTTAAGGCTACACCATTTGCGACACTAATATTTTGAATCACAGGTATCACCTTTTGAAAATCTGGTGATACATAATACACACCGCCTTGCGGATGAGTTGAATAACCTCTAAAATCAGTAAAATAAAAGCCACCTTTACGATCAAATACCATATCGTCAATACAATATTCCGTATTTAATTCTGAAATAATCTCTTCAAATTGTTCTCCTTTGTCAGTTGTAGCAAATATGCCACCTGTCGATTTGAAATCCCCTAGATAACATATAAATAATCGACCGTCTTTATGAATTTTGATGGCTGCTGGATTTTCTTTTTTCGATTTAAATGGACGTGTCACTTCTTTAGTATCAGGATTAACTTTAAAGATATTACCTTCAAAGACATCGAGTAAGAATAATTGCCCATCACGATCAAAGTTTAAGCCCTCAAGTTGCAATCCTTTATCCGAGATTTCCACCCATGGTTCCGCTGTTATTGTTTGCAATTCACTTTCCGAAACAATCGGCGCCACACTAGCCGATAGTCCTTCATACTTTAATGTTGGTAAACCGTTATTTTCCATTTTCATACCCCTTCTTTCATATATAATGATATCATCACTATTTTATCTGAAATTAAATTTAAAGTCATTGAGGGATATAACCCATTTACTGATACTGTGACATAAGAACATTTTCAAATCATTATTGCCTTATTTTGTCAGTTTTATATCTTAGTAAAATACATTTAAATACTCAGTCACTTGAATGATTTATAAGCTGAGATATTGAATCATTTGCTAATTTTGGTACAATATTATAATGGTGTAAAAATACGTAGACATTAATGAAACGTTTAACAATGCATAAATAATGATGTAAAACACATAGATTAAGAGATTAGAGGAGAATAGAAAATGGATTATAGAGTACTTTTATATTACAAATATACAACGATTGAAGACCCCGAAACATTTGCCGCAGAACACTTAGCATTCTGTAAAGAGAATAACTTAAAAGGACGTATCTTAGTATCAACAGAAGGTATCAACGGTACACTATCAGGTACTAAAGAAGATACAGATAAATATATTGAACATATGCATGCAGACGAACGTTTTAAAGATATGACATTCAAAATTGACGAAGCTGAAGGTCACACATTCAAAAAAATGCACGTACGTCCAAGAAAAGAAATCGTTGCACTTGATTTAGAAGAAGATGTAGATCCACGTGAAACAACTGGTAAATACTACTCACCAAAAGAATTCAAAGAAGCACTTGAAGATGAAAATACAGTCATCTTAGATGCTAGAAATGATTACGAATTTGATTTAGGTCATTTCCGTGGTGCTGTGCGTCCAGACATTACACGTTTCAGAGACTTGCCAGATTGGATCCGCGACAACAAAGACAAATTAGACGGTAAAAACATTGTCACATATTGTACAGGTGGTATTCGTTGTGAAAAATTCTCAGGCTGGTTAGTTAAAGAAGGCTTCGAAAACGTTGGTCAATTACACGGCGGTATCGCAACTTATGGTAAAGACCCAGAAACCAAAGGCCAATACTGGGATGGTAAAATGTATGTCTTCGATGAACGTATTAGCGTAGATGTTAACCAAGTTGAGAAAACAGTGGTTGGTAAAGAACATTTCGACGGCACACCTTGCGAACGTTATATCAATTGTGCCAACCCAGAATGTAACAAACAAATCCTTGTTTCAGAAGAAAATGAAGAAAAATATTTAGGCGCATGCTCATACGACTGTGCAAAACATGAACGCAACCGTTACGTTGCAACACATGATATTAGTGATGAAGAATGGGAACGTCGTTTAGAAAACTTCAAAGACGTTCCAGAACATGCACACGCATAATTAAAATATAAAAAACAGGCCGTAAAACGATACGTTTTACGACCTGTTTTTTTATTGAGTCATTGGGTTTATAACTGTTCTACTCTTTTATCTGATTTCCCTTTTAATAATATAGCTACTGTAGCAATAACAACGATAAAGATAATAGCCCCAATGATACCAGTAAACTTGACGATGTTACCAAATACAATTCCAACAGCTAAAAAGTCGGTATCAGAGAATGTTGTTGATGCAAGTCCAAGATCTCCTAAGAAAGGTAAGAATAATAATGGTAAAAATGTTATTAACAAACCATTTAAAGCTGACCCTGCAATTGCACCTTTTATACCACCTCTTGCATTGCCAAATACTGCTGAAGCAGCACCTAAAAAGAAATGTGCAACTACTCCAGGTAAAATAACTACACCACCAAATAAAAACAATACAAACATACCGATAACACCAGTAATAAAGCTTACAAAGAATCCAATTAATACTGCATTTTGTGCGTAAGGAAAAACAATAGGGCAATCTAATGCAGGTTTAGAGTTAGGCACAATTTTTTCAGAAATCCCTTTAAATGCTGGTACAATCTCTGCTAGTATCAACCTTACTCCTGTTAAAATAATAAATACGCCTGCAGCGAATGTAACACCTTGTATTACAGAAAACACTATAAAATTTTGTCCATCACTTATTTTATTTACATAGTTTACTCCAGCAAATAAAGAAGCAATAAAATATAACAATGCCATTGTAATGGAAATACTTATTGTACTTTCTCTTAAAAAACTCAAACCTTTAGGAAATTTAATATCTTCTGTAGATTTAGATTTCCCTTTGAATAATTTACCAACTTCACCAGCAGCCCAATAACTAATAGTACCAAAATGACCTAATGCGACTTGATCATTGCCAGTTATTTTTCTCATTGTTGGTTGAGCAAGCGCTGGTAATATAGCCATAATTAATCCTAAAATTATTGATCCTATCACTACAGTTAAAGATCCTTTTATATGACCTACAGTTAATAAAATAGCTAAAAATGCTGCCATATAAAACGTATGATGTCCTGTTAAGAATATATACTTAAGATTTGTAACACGAGCAATTAATATATTTAAAATCATACCAAATACCATGATAAGCACTGCAGTAGTTCCATAATCTTTTAAAGCTAACGAAATAATAGCTTCATTATTGGGTACGATTCCTTGAACACCAAATGCATGTTGGAATATTTTCCCAAAAGGTTCAAGAGATTTAGAAACAACTTCAGCTCCTGCGCTTAAAATTAAGAAACCTAACATTGTCTTAATCGTACCAGAAGTAATTGCTGAAGCAGATTTCTTTTGAACTAATAATCCAACAAATGCTATAAGCGCTACTAATATAGCTGGTTGACTTAAAATATCTACTATAAAATCTAATATGGCTTTCATATGTCCACCTCCCTAAATCATATTTAAATCATTCAATTTACTTTCCAATTTATTTTGTAATTCTTCTTTATCTAAAATATTATCTAGAACTAATACATCACCTAAACGTTCTGCATTTTCTTCCAAATCTCTACCACATATAAATAAGTCTGCCATTTCTGGACTA
Source organism: Staphylococcus sp. M0911 (assembly GCF_003491325.1). Taxonomy (NCBI): domain Bacteria; kingdom Bacillati; phylum Bacillota; class Bacilli; order Caryophanales; family Staphylococcaceae; genus Staphylococcus; species Staphylococcus sp. M0911. The sequence continues at coordinate 214,587 of NZ_CP022881.1, read as the reverse complement.
GCAGTCATAATATCACTATGTTCGACTTCAATATCCGAAGGTGCATTTAAATTCTTCAAAGCTTCTTGTGCATTCATTTCAACCATAAAACTACTTCCTAAACCGTGTCCGCATACTACTAAAATTTTCATATTAATCATTCTCCTTTAATAATTTTAAAATGTCTTCCTTGTTTTCAGCTTGCACTAATTGATTTACAATTGCTTGGTTTCCTAATACGCTTGCTAGACTTTGTAATATAGTTAAATGTGATGTATTATCAATTGCACTCAAGACAAAAATGAGTGAAGCATAATGACTATCTTCAGCAAAATTAATGTGTTGATGAAGTTTCAAAAGACTTAATCCAACTTCTTTTACATTATTATCAGGCCTTGCATGTGCAATAGCTATCTCTGGTGCAATAACAATATATGGTCCCATTTCATTCACACTTTCTATCATTGCACTTACATAATTATTATTAATACTATGATTATCTAATAAAGGTTGTGCTGCTATTTCTATAGCTTCGGACCAAGTCGATACTTTTTCCTTTATAACTATTTTGTCCTCTGTCAAAATATCTAAAGTCACTCAATTCATCCTTTCTTCTGAAATTTCATTTATATATTGATTTATCATTTGTATATTGCCTTCTAAAAAAGCTTTCTTTTTAATATCATCCGTTAATAGTTGGCTCAATTGTCCTAATGCTTTGAGATGTAAATGTGGTTTTTTCGTTGCTAGGACAATAATCACCTTAACTGGGTCATATTTCTGATGACCGAATGGAATACCGTTGTCTACATATGTCATTGCAAATCCAGCACCTTTTTGAACATAAGTGGTATCAGAATGTAATAATGCTATATGAGGACTAATTACCATATAAGGTCCAAACGATTCCATTTGCTTTATAATCGCATCTGCATATCTACTTTCAATAATATTATCTTGTAATAATAAATCAGACACTTGATATATCGCCCTATCTTTATTAATCATATGTTCAGTTTTAGTTATTCTGTGTTCTGGTAATAGTTCTCTAAGGTTTTCTCCTATTTGTTCTAATTGAACGACTTTAGATTCTCTATATTGATTCACAATTTGGTTCAATTGATCTCTTGAACTTTTATTAAGAAAGGTATCAACCGTAACAACTGGTATTTCATCAAAATGACAATCTACTGTAGAAATAATGTAGTCGACACCCTTTTTCAACAATTCTTCTTCATCAATTTGATAAATCGAATATGCATCAATCACGTCAAATTCAGGATACAAATTGCCTAATTTACTTTTCAGTAATTGAGAGGTTCCAATGCCAGAGCCACAAAGTAATACTACTTTGATATAACTACTTTTTTGTGTGGAAATGCGTTCTATACTTGATACAAAGTGCACTGTCATATATGCAATTTCATCTTCTGTAAATGATATGTCATAGGCTTCTTCAATGATATGGATATTTCTCTTCACTATGTCATAAACATTTTTGTATTGTTTTTTAATATCTTCTTTCAAAGGATTCTTCTCAACCAGATTAAATTTCATTCTATGAATTGCAGGTTGTATATGAACAATCAAACCATTTAATAATTTGCTGTTTTCTCTTAAATCTACACCTATTTCTACGCTAACTTGTTTAATAAGTTCATTTAAAAATTGTTCTAGTTCTCCAGTATTTATATTATTTTCCTTGATACTAGAAATTTTGGAACTCAACAAATGTAATGTTATAAAAATAGCTTCCGATTCAGAGAATTGAATATCAAATTTAATTTCTAAATTCTTTTTCAATTTTTGTGAAATACGATATTGAACCGTATCACATACTTTTTCATATTCTTCTTTTGGAACATCGATTGAGTAATTTAATTTCAATCTGTGTATAGCAATGATAATATGATAAACTAAACCATCTACTGCAGATTGAACGAGTCGATAATCTTCTTCATTTAACGTTTCTATGACCGTTTTTCTCACAATCGCTAACTCTTCTTCAGAAAATAAGTTATCTTGAAAATAAGGTACAGTCATTTTGAAATAATTTTTAACTATATTTGCATAAGCTTGTCTTAATGCTTCTTCTTCTCCATTGATAATAAATCCTTTGTTTTGAATATACTTCATTTCTAAATGGTAAGATGCCAACCATTGTTGTACTAATTTAAGGTCATTCACAATCGTTCGTCTCGATACTTTCATTAATTCTGCTAAATGATTAGATGACAATGGTTGTGTCGCTTCAAAAAGTGTAATCAGTATATTTGTCTTACGTTCGTTTTTAGTTAAATGAACTATTTCTGATAAATTATCAAGTTCCGAATCATAAATTTTTTGATCCAATGTTTTAGCTTTTACGCCTAATGACTTATGCCTCATTAATACGAATTGTTTATTGTCTTGAAAACTTTCAATATTTTGTAAATCATATTGTATAGAACGTTGTGAGATATCAAACATTTCAGCTAACCTGGCAATTGATACAAATGATTCTGTTTTCAACAAGAAATACAAAATTTTAGTTTGTCTGTTACTTAACAATATTTAATCCTCCTGTCTATATTGTAAGCGATTTCTTTTAGAGTTAGATGTGAAATTCTTTTCATATTCAAATCCGCAATTATGCATATCAGATTTAACTCATTCTATAATACTCTTAAACCATACTTAATCATGTTATGATTTAATAAATGTTAATTTATTGAGGTGGGCGTATGAAGATTCTAGTTACTGGATTTGATCCATTTGAGGGCAATCAAGTTAATCCTTCTTGGGAGGCGGTTAAGCAATTGCCTGACCATATCGGACAGCATGATATTACAAAGTTAGAAGTGCCAACTGTCTTTCATAAAGTGATGAATGTCATACAACAAGCGTTAGATTCTGAACAATATGATGCTGTAGTTGCAGTAGGTCAAGCCGGTGGTCGTGCAGAAATCACCCCTGAACGTATCGGGATCAATATAGATGATGCGAGAATAGCTGATAATGACGGACAACAACCTATCGATATTCCTATACAACCTAAGGGTGCACCAGCTTATTTTTCAAATTTACCTGTTAAACGAATGACAGAAAATATCAAACAACAAGGCATCCCTGCAAAACTATCAAACAGTGCAGGTACGTTTGTATGTAATCATATTTTATATCAACTCGGTTACTTAAATGCTACACGCTTTCCTAACCTGCTATTTGGATTCATTCATGTGCCTTATATTCCAGAACAAGTCGAATCAACATCTCAATCACCCTCATTGTCACTGGACACAATTGTTAAAGGTTTAATCGCAGCAATTGAAGCAATTGACAGAAATGATGACATCAAAATTGCTTTAGGTGAGACACATTAATTCATATAAAAATAGCCAAGAATGACCTACTACTATCATTCTTGGCTAATTTTTATATCGTAGGCGGTCCTATCATTGACCATCCTTTATGACGTGTATAGACATGATTCACTGCAAAGATATGAAGTATCGCAATGCACAAGATCTTATGATCTTCAAAAAACCGATCTTCTCCACCACGTATTTCTGCGTAGTCTCCAACTTGTTTCCAATATGCAATATCACGATCTAATTTAGCATCTTTCATGTGCGTCTGATTATTTTCATCAGCATATATATTTAAAATTCGATTATCTAATTTAATAATGCCATACGTATCCTTTGTTCCACTACTTTTCTTATCAAATAAAACCTTTTGTGTGCTGCCCTTGTCATGATAATACAACTCAAAATGTTTACCCTCTAACACAGACTTTGCACTAGCTTCGACAACGATTTCTCCTGCTGAATTCCTCAATTCATATCTTCTAAATCTTAAAGATAATGTGACTATACTTACGATTCTTTGAAATGGATTACGAAAAACTTTCTGTATATCAATAATATGTTGGTTCCCTTCATCATAAACTGGAGATGATTGGGTAGAAAAAGGATTCCTCTTTTTATACTTATACATCCTACTGCCACCTCTTTTAATAGAATTATTCACGTTTATCTTCTTTTCTTAATTTCCAGAGCTTATAAATATAATAACCTATGAATCCCCAACTAATCATTAACAGTATCACCGAGGAAATAATAATAAATGTTTCACGATTACCACTCATACTTCCAGTGAAAAGGTGCGCAATTAAGTTAGGTGCAGACACTATTAAAATAATAAATGCGAAAATCTTCTGTTTAACTATAAAGCAACCAATCATTGTCAAAATGAGTAAAATGATTCCAATCGCTAAACTTTGTATATTAGATAATTTAATCATAGTATAGATTGGATAATGCCTTAATAAATATTCGCCAGCTATCATCAATAAATAAACACCTATACCAAATCCTATGATCACAATGTAAGATTCTTTCTTATCTCCCCATCGAACTAACGCTTTCCTCATCACTACGAGTTGTACAACCACACCTAAAATGAATACACCTATAATATAAAGCAGGAGTGATACTGACACATCAAACGTACCTTGATCAAGCATTCTAGGTATCATAAAAATGGCCAATAAGAATACTATAAAGTACATCACATATTTATATAGTCCCTGTGTCAATTTCATTTCTTTAGCAAAACGATCTGCATATGATTTTACAGGCGTCTCAATAATAGGACGTACATCTTCACCATTTTGTTCAGCAGTCAGTAAATGATCTCGCAATTCATCGTCTATCTCGTTCACTTCATCTTCGTCTTTTCCTCTAAAAAGAAGTTCGACTCTTAATTTGTCCAAGAAATTTTCCGATTCTTTACTCAACATAACTATTCACTCCCGAATAAATTATTCATACCTGAGTTTAAATACTTCCACTTCTCTTGAAATGCTGCTAACTCTACTTTGCCGCTTTCTGTAATCGTATAATATTTTCTTTTAGGCCCACCATTATCAGATTTACGAACTGTTGTTTCTACGTATCCTTTTTTACTCAAACGTAAGAGTACAGGATAAATACTTCCATCACTAATTTCAGGAAATTGATGGGCATGCAATTTTTCTAATATTTCATAACCATATGTTTCACCTTTAGCTATTAGTCCTAATATTGCACCATCTAGCAGTCCTTTCATCATTTGATTTGATACTGACATCATCAACGCCTCCGACTACTATCTTATAATATAAGATAGTCAATAAATCTATTCTTGTCAACTATCTTACAATAAAAGATAGTCATTTCATAATATTCACTATCAATCACACTCATTTTGTAATGTCTAAGATATGATGATTCTGGGTAAACACAATTAGAACGATTAAGTATATTTTTTATACAGAGGAGAGATGGATGATGACGAATACGGTTTATGATGTTATAGATACGGGTGTTCATTATTTAGTAAATATGTATGATAGCTGGAAAGTTGAAGATATTTTAGATCAAGATAGTGATGTATTTCCTAATAATATACATTGGCAATTCGGTCATGTATTAACTGTTTTTGAAAATGCATTATCTAAAGGCAATCAACATGTAGTTGATTTAGAACGCTATAGACAACTATTTGCGCCTGGATCTAAACCAGCTGACTGGCCTCAAATTGAAGGTGGTGTGCCGAGTATCGATGAGATTTTAAAAGATATTCAAACTATTCCTAAACGTGCAAGACAATTAACAGATGAACAATTGGCGCAATCGTTAGATCAACCCATTGCAGGATTCTCCACAGTGGAAGGTCTTTTAATGTTAAATGCCATTCATATCCCGCTTCACGCTGGTAAAATTGAAGAAATGGCACGTGTCATAAAACAACAATAATTCAACAATGCTTTTTGATGGTCTGGTTGTTAAAACAGTATCTCAGGCTATCAATATTTAAAGGATTTCACTTGTAAAGTGAGGTCCTTTTTTATGTCCTAAATCACCGAAAATGATTCTCAATTAATTACTCAAACCCTCTGTACATTCACTATAAATAGGATTATCCTAGTGGTGTATTAATGAATCTCCTAATAGAAAGAAAGAAGGAAACTCATCTTGGAAAATAATGTAAAATACAAAAAGTTTATTCTTCCTATTGTAGTTGGTTTACTCATATGGGCATTAACCCCCTTCAAACCAGATGCACTAGATACTCAAGCATGGTATATGTTTGCGATATTTGTCGCTACAATCATCGCTTGTATCACACAACCTATGCCCATTGGCGCCGTATCTATTATTGGATTTACGTTAACCGTATTGGTTGGTGTTGTAGATATTAAGGCCGCTGTCCAAGGATTCGGAAATAATAGTATATGGCTTATTGCTATGGCATTCTTCATTTCAAGAGGCTTTGTTAAAACGGGTTTAGGTCGTCGAATCGCACTGCAATTCGTCAAACTGTTCGGTAAAAAGACCTTGGGCTTAGCTTATTCATTAGTGGGTGTCGATTTAATATTAGCACCTGCAACACCAAGTAATACTGCACGTGCCGGTGGTATTATGTTCCCTATTATTAAATCACTGTCTGAATCATTTGGTTCAAGTCCTAAAGATGGTACAGAACGTAAAATGGGTGCCTTTCTCATCTTCACTGAATTCCAAGGTAACCTCATTACAGCAGCAATGTTCTTAACTGCAATGGCAGGTAATCCACTAGCTCAAAACTTAGCCGAAAAAACTGCGCATGTACATATTACGTGGATGAATTGGTTTTTAGCTGCACTTGTACCTGGGCTAGTATCCTTAATCGTCGTACCATTTATTATTTATAAAATGTATCCACCTACTGTAAAGGAAACACCCAATGCCAAACAGTGGGCTGAAAATGAATTAGCCAATATGGGACCTATATCCATTGCTGAAAAATTCATGACAGGTATCTTTATTGTGGCATTAGCATTATGGGTAACAGGTAGCCTTATCCATGTTGATGCAACATTAACAGCATTTATCGCGTTAGCATTACTGTTACTTACAGGTGTCTTAACATGGAAAGATATTTTAAATGAAACAGGTGCATGGAATACATTAGTTTGGTTCTCAGTACTTGTACTCATGGCAGATCAGTTAAACCAACTAGGATTTATTCCATGGTTGAGTCAATTGATTGCACATAGCTTACATGGTTTAAGTTGGCCAATTGTCATTGTGCTACTTATACTATTTTTCTTCTATTCACATTATTTATTCGCAAGTGCAACTGCGCATGTTAGTGCTATGTACGCCGCATTATTAGGTGTGGCAGTCGCAGCCGGAGCACCTCCATTATTCAGCGCTTTAATCCTTGGGTTCTTCGGTAACTTATTAGCGTCAACAACACACTATAGTAGTGGTCCAGCGCCTATTCTTTATGGCTCAGGCTACATCACACAAAAACGTTGGTGGACAATGAATATCGTATTAGGATTCGTCTACTTTATCATCTGGATTGGCTTAGGCTCATTATGGATGAAATTAATCGGTATATTTTAATCAATTCAATATCAAAAAAATCATCACCTATACTACATATGCTTGGATAAGGGTGATGATTTTTCTTATTCTGTAATTGGTTTTCTTTTCATTTTTAAATATTGAGATGTACTGTATAACACAATACCTATCCAGATAAAGATAAACGTTATCAACTGATTGATATCAAACGGTTCGTCAAATAAGAAGATACCTAAAACAAACATAATGGTTGGTCCAACATATTGGATGAACCCTGTTAAAGATAATGGAATACGTTTTGCGCCCGCTGAGAATAGTATTAAAGGAATCGCTGTAATCGCACCAGAGAATAATAACCAGAACGATGACATGTTCATACCAAAGCTAAGTTGGTGTTGTTGCCATAAATAACCAACATAGATTAATCCTGCAGGAGCCGTGACAATACATTCTACTGTAATACTACTAATCGCATCGATATGGACAACCTTTTTCAATAATCCATAAATCCCAAATGAAAATGCCAACATGAGAGACACGATTGGGAATTCTCCTACTTTCAATGTCATGTAAAGTACGCCAATAAATGCAAATAGAATCGCTAACCATTCAAATTTATTAAATCGTTCTTTTAGGAAAATGAGCGCTAATAAGATACTCACTAACGGATTAATATAATAACCTAAACTAGATTGTAATACATGTCCATTCGTCACTGCCCATATAAACGTTCCCCAGTTAATCGTTATCACATAACCAGCAACGACGATGGCTACAAGTTGTATAGGATGTGTCACCAATTGATTCACATCTCGAATAAATGCTTGCCTCTGATTCTTGCCAATGATTAAAATAACAATCATGAATATCGCTGAAAAGATAATTCTAAAGGCTAAAATTTCAAATGCACCAATATGATGAATCAGTTCCCAATATATAGGCAAAATGCCCCATAAAACATATGCACCTAGTGCGAAAAATATGCCTTTTTTATATTCATTATTCATCAAAGTCCTCCCTTCACACGTCTCAATCGTTATAATAATATCAGTCTACTAATAAATGAATCAGAAAAACAATAGTTTGTTTATAAAAATACATCCCAACATATTGAATGTTTCATTCAACAATTGAGATGTTTATTCATATACTCGTTATTAATAATTCAAGATATTTTATTTATGGACTCATAGTCAGTCATTAGCCCCCGAAAAAGAGATCAATGATATCTGATTTTCTATTCTTATCATCTTTATAAAATTCCGTATAACCACAATTTTTACAAGTAATCGTTATAAAATTATTATGTTGTAAATCGAAAACTTTTGAGAGCCCTGAACCAGTTGCAGAAAGTGTGCCCTCTTCGACTTCAGTATGTCCGCATTTAACACACCCTTGATGTTCAACCATTTGTCATCCCCCCCCTTTATTTAAAAACTTGTCATTAATCTATACCTGACAATATAATCATTCAAACGTTTAATCTATTAACCTTATTTCGTTGTAATATCAATTAAATAATAATTAAAACTAATTTATTTTCGGCATAACATTTTTGTTACACTAATAAAATTTTCTATGCGTTTATCATTAATCGGAGTATGATTAATTATTATGTTTATCAGAAAGAGGGTATTATTTTGAAATCAATGCAACGACAATCATTAAGTTGGTTACCATACATAAGCATTGTCATCTTACTACACATTATTGGATTTAGCTTTTTATGGTTTGCAGGTAAAGATCATCATATTTTATTTGGCATGGGTATATTGGCATATACGTTAGGTTTACGTCATGCTTTCGATGCCGATCATATCGCTGCTATCGATAATACAGTTAGAAAGTTATTACAACAACGTCGCGATCCTGTAGGTGTCGGTTTCTACTTTTCAATCGGTCACTCTACAGTCGTATTTTTAATGGCTGTATTACTAGGTATCTCAGTCAAATGGGCTAAAAGTGAATTACCACATTTCCAAGACATAGGTGGTACGATTGGCACGTTAGTTTCCGGATTTTTCTTAGTTCTAATTGGTATCTTAAATTTAATTATTCTAGTATCTCTAGTTCAATTATTTATGAAATTACGTAAACAAAAGGGCATTGATGATGAGGAAGTGAATGAGCTATTAGAATCTAGAGGCTTTATCACTCGATTTGTAGGACCTTACTTCAAAGTCATCAGTAAAAGTTGGCATGTATTACCATTAGGTTTCCTCTTTGGTTTAGGGTTTGATACAGCAAGCGAAATTGCATTGCTCGCGTTGTCATCCGGTGCTTCTCAACAAGCTATTTCATTTATAGGTATCTTATCATTACCTATTTTATTTGCGGCAGGTATGAGTTTATTAGATACCTTAGATGGTGTAGTGATGAAATCTGCCTACAACTGGGCATTCTTTAATCCTATTCGTAAAATCTATTACAACATTACAATTACAACCATTTCAGTTATCGCAGCTTTAATAATTGGCCTAATAGAGTTGTTACAAATTATGGCTGATAAATTGGCGTTATCTGGTGGCTTTTGGTCACTAATTCAATCCATTCAATTTGACTATTTAGGTTATATTTTGGTTGGTTTGTTCTTAATCACATGGTTGATTTCAACACTGATTTGGAAATTCGGAAAAGTTGAGCAACGTTGGTCTTAAATCTTTGCTATTCCATTGATAACCACGTAAACTTAGCGCAACTAATCAATTAAATAAAAATAATCGGGGTATTCGTTCATGAATAAAAAAATCGCATTAATTACTGGGTCTTCAACAGGCTTAGGCTTAGAAACTGCTTCACTACTGGCTAAAAATGGATATAAAGTATACGCAACGATGCGTCATTTAGAAAAGCAAGATGCACTCATACAATTATCACAGCAAGACGGTATAGACTTAGAAGTCAAACAACTAGATGTTACAAATTTAGATCATATCAATCAAGTCGTTACTGACATTATCAATACTGAAGGTCGTATTGATATCCTTATTAATAACGCAGGTGCTGGCTTTGTTAAAACAACGGAACTCGCATCAGATGATGAAATCATGTGGCAATTGAATTTAAACTTAATGGGCGTCATTCGTATGACAAAAGCAGTCTTACCATATATGAGAAATCAAAGAGACGGACGTATCATTAATATATCTTCTGTTGGCGGTCTTGTAGGCCAACCATTTAACGAAATTTATTGTGCAACTAAATTCGGTGTAGAAGGTTATACGGAAGCGATGGCTAGTTACGTTCAACCAGAATTCAATATTAAATTCACTCTCATCGAACCAGGTGGCATTCAATCAGAATTCACAAATAATGTGATGGCACAACTACAGTCTACGGGTGGTCTTAAAGATGATGATTACAAGCCAATACTTGATTCATACTTAGGTGGTCTGAAAGAGAATTATGGCGCGGGGTCATCTCAAACTTCTGAAGAAGTCGCTATCGTCATACTTAATACGTTAGAAATGGAAGAACCACCTATTCGTACTCGTACATCAGACTGGTCTGAAGCATTTACCGAACTCAAAACACAGGCTGATCCAACGGGTAAAGAACAACAACGTCGTGTTGTTAAATTATTAGGAAAATAGATATACAACATAAAAGCAGTAGTAAGTCATTTTAAACACTGACCTACTACTGCTTTTTTAATTTATTTAATCAAGTTATATTTAGCCATACTATCAAGCGCTTCTAGAATTGCCTCTTCTTGTGTTCCAATTGGGCGCCAACCAAGTATTGATTTAGCGTGTTCGTTACTTACATTTCTATTCATATCAAGTAACAATTTACCTTCTTTAGCCTCTTTATTAAACTTCGCACCTAAACCTAATACAAAATTAGGCAATTTCTTTGAAGATGTTTGAGTAGCTAATTCAGGACGTTGATGTTTAATTAATTGGGCAATTTCTGGCATTGAAATTTGTCCGTCTGCCGTGGCGATAAATCGTTGGTTATTGGCCTCAGGTGTAGTCATCGCTAAAATGTGTAAACGCGCCACATCTCTGACATCAACTACATTTAATGGGATATTAGGCACACGTTTTAATGACCCGTCGACTAAATTTTTAATAATATTAAAACTTCCCGATACGTGGCTATCTAATGATGGGCCTAACATTGCTACAGGATTAATCGTCGCAAATTCTAAATCATTATCCTTATTCTTAACAAAGTCCCATGCCGCCTTCTCTGCTAATAACTTAGATTTTTCATAAGCTGACAATCCCGGTTCATCTTGGTTTGTCCAGTTTTCTTCGGTAGTGATACTAGATTGGTCTTTATTACTAAAACCAACAGCACCAAAGTTTGACGTCATCACTACACGTTTCACATTCGCTTTCTCCGCTGCTCTCAAAATTCGTTGAATACCTTCAATCGCTGGTCTAATGACTTCCGTTTCATCTTCTGGAATATCAAAGAATACTGGTGAAGCGACACTCAATACATATTTACAATCTTTCATCGCTTCATTCCAATGTTCATCCTTTGATAAATCCGCTTCTACAAATGATAACTTTTCAGTTTTTATGTGATGATCATTTAATGTTTTAATTACTTGTTTCTTTTTATCTAAAGAACGTAACGTCGTACGTACCTCATAGCCATCTTTTAATAGTTCACTAATGATACGCATTCCTAAGAACCCGCTACCACCTGTGACCAAGACTTGTTCATTCATATTTAACCTCCTCAGGTTAACTTATTTGAGCTTTGATTATAACAGGTTATATGACATTCAACTAATTATATGAATATTACCAATGTTTTGTTATTATTTTAAATCAACCAAAATTTTATGAAATAAGCGTAAAAAATGGTATCTTAAAGTAATCTAATCACGATAAGCTATACAACGGCCTTATCTATTTACAAAGGAGGATACAACCTAATGTTCTTAGCCTGGAATGAAATAAAAAGAAACAAACTTAAGTTCAGTTTAATTATTGGGATTTTAGTACTCATCAGCTATTTACTATTTTTATTATCTGGACTGGCAAATGGGTTAATCAAAATGAATACAGAAGGCCTTGAAAAGTGGCATGCTGACGCTATTATTTTAAATAAGGATGCCAATCAAACTGTAGAACAATCTGTATTTGATCAATCCAAAGTGAAAGACGACTTCAAACAAGCAACACCATTGAAACAACAAGGTGTCATCGTTTCTAATAAACAAAAAGAAGAAAATGCCTTACTCTTCGGTGTGACATCTCATTCATTTTTAGTGCCAAAATTAGTTGACGGGCATCAAGTAAAAAAGACTAATGAAGTGGTGATTGACCAAACCCTTAAAGATAAAGGATTTAAAGTTGGCGATACATTATCATTGTCACAATCAGACGAAAAATTGAAGGTCGTAGGTATTACAGAAAGTGCGAAGTACAATGCATCACCAGTGATTTTTTCTAATAACAAAACGATTGAAAAGATCAATCCAGCGCTATCAAAAGATAAAACCAATGCCATTGTCGTGAAAGATAAAAATTGGAAAGATCATAAACTCGATAGTGATTTAGAAGGCGTATCTATCAATGCATTTATTGAAAATTTACCGGGTTATAAAGCTCAAAATCTAACTTTAAACTTTATGATTTCTTTCCTATTTGTGATTTCAGCAACGGTTATCGGTGTGTTCTTATATGTCATGACGCTACAAAAGACAAATCTATTCGGCGTCTTAAAAGCACAAGGCTTCACCAATACCTATCTAGCTAAAATGGTATTAGCACAAACCTTTATATTGTCACTGATTGGTACGGCAATTGGACTGATACTAACATTATTAACAAGCACTATCCTGCCTGATGCTGTTCCAATACAGTTTAATATGATTACACTACTTATATTTGGTGTAGTACTCATCATTATTTCATTATTAGGAAGTCTATTTTCAGTCTTATCTATTAGAAAAATTGATCCATTGAAAGCAATTGGATAGAAAGGAGTATGCAGATGTTACAATTTAAAGCTGTCACAAAATCATTTAAAGATGGTAACCAAACGATAGAAGCTGTTAAATCAACTGATTTGTCGTTTAATCAAGGCGAACTCATCGCCATTGTAGGGCCATCTGGTTCTGGGAAAAGCACTTTTTTAACAATGGCAGGTGCATTACAAACACCTACTACGGGTGACATATGGATTAATCAACAAAATATTACCCAATTAAAACAAAAGGCCCTTGCCCGTATTAGAATTCAAGAAATTGGATTTATTCTACAATCCACTAATTTAGTACCATTTTTAACGGTTAAACAACAATTTCAGTTACTTAAAAAGTATAAAAAAGATGTACTCAATAAAGATGAATATAAAGATTTACTTAATCAATTAGGCCTCACCGAAATAGAGAACCAACTCCCTAGTGAAATATCAGGTGGTCAAAAGCAACGTGTTGCCATTGCCAAAGCAATCTATACTAACCCATCAATCATATTGGCCGATGAACCCACTGCTTCGTTAGATACAGACAACGCGATGGCCGTTATGAAAATCTTAGAACATCAAACAAAGCAACGAAACAAAACATGCATTATCGTTACCCACGACGAGCGATTAACCCAATTCTGCGACAAAGTCTATCACATGCAAGACGGTGTGTTGCAAGCTCAATAACAATAACAAACCTGTTCCCAACGACGCTGTTGAGAACAGGTTTTATTTTGTTTAATTTATACTACTAAATCTTTCGGTATTAAATCATAATCAAACAATACTTCAGAATTGTTCTTATATACTAACTCTTCTTTTATGACTTTATTCGTTTTCTTATCAATTGTTTCTTTATAGATATTAGACTTACGATAAAATTTACCATCTACTTTAGTAAAATGATGATCTCTTTCAATCAAATTGAATTTGACTGGAAACGGCTTTTCACTTCTTAGCTCAGCATAAGAGGTTTCGTTTTCAACCCATAAATTAATCTGAACCGTTTGATCCGTTGTATTTTTAAAACGATAATCAATGTAGTTATACGTAATAGACGTGCCTGTTCCGAATGGTATTCGCTTGCCATGATCCGGTGATAAAGCATCGGAATGTGTATGTAATTCCGTAACTTCTAATGGACTATGTTGTATAAGTAAATTGATTGAATTGGCTAAATTACAAAGTCCCCCCCATACCTGGTTGTACTTTGTTATTTATAATGACTCTGCCATCTTTATAACCATTTTTCTTATTAATCTTACCCACTAGCTTCCAAAATGAAAATTCTTCCCCGGGTTTTATTGTAATCCCATCCATTTTAGAAGAGGCTAGTTGAATATTATATGCTTTATTGTATTGTAATTCAGGATCAATATCTTTACCTTTTTTAATCAAGTGTGTCGAATAACTATGAACCACATTTGGCAATTGTTCTTTTTTAAATGTACGAGCAAACTTTGTTTTTTGTCTTAGATTATCAACGTGTCTTTTCAATATACCTTTGCGTACTGAAATCGCATAAAAAGCGGGATGAATTTCACAGAACAATTTTTTCTTTTTATCCATTTTTCTATAATCTCCTACTACTATATCTGATAGTCTATGCTTTCTCTTTTTATATAAAAGTGTATAAACTTGTAAAATGAGTTTTTCTACTTGGCGTTTTTTCCCTATATTGATATCTTCTTTATGTTTTAAGAATTTAACCAATACATTGTCAATGCCACATAAATTTGCCCCTAAAACATCTGTAAATATTTGATCACCAACAAGTAAAACTTCAGAGCGATTAACACCTAACATATCAATAGCTTTTAAAAAATTAGGTTTGTGAGGTTTATTCGCCATAGGGATATATAAAGTTTGAATATTTCTGTTAAAAAGCGCAATTCGTTCATCGCTATTGTTAGATAATAACAATGTTTTTAATCCTACATCGTGAATGTGTGCAAATAATTCATCTACTTGGTCAGTTGTGTCATCACCATGAGGGACTAAAGTACTGTCTATGTCAAAAATAATAGCTTTATAGCCCAATTCTTTAACTTTTTCATAATCTATCGCATAAACACTATCTAAATATACTGATGGAAATAAAAGATTCAATATTTTCAACCTCACTAATAATTATTTCATTTTTATATTGCAATACATTTTAATAATAACACAACAAATGATAATCGACACTCTTTTGTAAGTCAATCTAATATTATATGTAAATATTGTTTTTTATTAAAAATAATACTTTTTATTTCCTAGAATTAACATTAAAATAACAAATATTAATATAGTTAATAAATAAATGGTGGGAGAAATAAAATGAATAGAAGCGAACTTACAGTTATGTTGACTCATAATGATTTTACAGTAAAAAATGCATCAGATATTTTTGAATCATGTAAATATTCACAAGCTAAATTTTGGGGATTTAAAGAACAAGGCATACCTAAAGACGAAATGAAACAACTTTATGCTTATATGAAATCATATGGTAAGACTACATTTTTAGAAGTTGTAGAATACGATGAAGAAAAGGGATTACAAGGGGCGCAGATTGCAGCTGAATGTGGTTGCGACATTTTAATGGGGACAACATATTTTGATTCTATTCATAATTTCTGTAAATTAAATAATTTAAAATATATGCCATTCGTTGGAAAAATTAGTGGCAGACCTTCCCTATTAGAGGGAGACATTGATGATATGGTACAAGAAGCCAATGACTATTTAAACAAAGGTGTATATGGCATAGATTTATTAGGTTATCGATATATTGGTGATGCTGATGAATTAATTACAACGTTTGTTAAAAATGTAAACGGACCTGTATGCGTAGCTGGTAGTATTGATAATTACGATAAATTAGATCTTATTAAAAATGCGTCACCATGGTCCTTCACTATAGGTAGTGCTTTCTTCGATAACAGATTTGATGGCTCATTTTTTGAACAAATCAACAAAGTACATGAATACATGGATAAAGAAAAAATTATTTAAACAATAACAAACCTGTTCCCAACGACATTGTTGAGAACAGGTTTTAATTTATTTTGACATCTTATCATTATTTTTGTCTATTTACTCTTGGCAATTCAATAGATATATTGAACTGATTATTTTGGTAAGCAGCTGTAATTCTACCATTCTGTACTTCTACTAATCGCTTAACCATGTATAAACCTAATCCCGTACTACCATTATGTCTACTGGCATCAAGTGTTTGAGATCTTTTGAATAAGTTAGTTTGATCACCATCACTTAATGGTTCATCAGTATCATTTTGTATTTCAATAAGCACCCTGTCTTTGTTATCGAAAACTTTAATTTTCGCATATGTCTTACCATATTTAAGAATATTTGATATTAAATTATTGATAATCCGTTCTAAACATACTCGATCAGCTTTGACTAAGTGCGTACCATCCTCATTAAATAATACATTAATAGACTTGTTATCAAATTGGTTGAAATACGATAAAAATTGTTCTTTTAAACATTCATCAATATTAATTTCTTGTATATTTAAAGCATAATCTCCTGAATTTAATTTAGTCATTTCATGAAATAGATCCACCATATTGATAAGGTTATCTGTTTTACTATTAATCACCTTAGCATAACGATTGATTTCATCTATCGTTTCAATCTCTTGCATTAAGTTAGCATATCCTTTAATAGCTGTTAAAGGTGTTCGAATATCATGAGATATATTGGTAATCTCTTGATTTAACAGTAATTCCTGTTGCTTATATTTCACAACTTCTTTTCTCTTTGCATTTAACACGTCATTGATTTCATTAATCAGGTTAACTGAGTGTTTATGATGAGTATTAGTTCGAATAATTTGATTCGAATTAATATGATGTTTTATATATTTTAATTGTTTCGTTAATTGAGTCATATCATATTTCAACAATAAATATTTATAAATTATAACAACAAGAATGAGTGCTAATATCATACTGATTATCATTTAATAACTTCCTTAAATTAGTCTATAAACTCTTTATTTCTATAAATTAAATAACCTACCATTAAAAACATCAATCCTAATAATACACCTATTAACCAATAATGAATCCCAAACTGACTTGACTCCTGCATAAATGCTTTAAAGTTTTGATTAAATAGCTCTGTTGGAGAATTATCATAAATAACATCAAATTTATGACTGATCATCGTCAATACTTGTAATATCATTGCAGATTGATAGTAAAAAATACTAATAATAATGATAACTATTGCAAGATTAGCTTTAAAACTATTAATAGCATGGGCTAGAGCGAGACCACCAAATACAATAGGGGCCATATTAACTAACGCTATTAAATAATTCGTGAGTGCTGTTTGATCAAAATCAAATAATGTGATACCTAATATAACTGTTACAGCAGTACTAATAAGAGATAAAACTGAGAAACTCAGGATATAAACTATAAATTTGCCCCAATAAATTGATGAAACTGCTGTATCAAAAGAAATTGAAATTTTATTTAAAGCTTTGTTTTGCTTACTATTCACTAACATGTTCATGGATGCACCAATAACCAAGATGAGTAATCCAGCTGTAATCACATTAGTATAGAAAAACTTAGCATTACCATAAGGAAAATTATTTTCCGTTTTATCAAAATAACATAATGTGAGTGCCGCAAGTATCATTAGAACATTACAAACAATTAAGTATATATATAATCCTTTACTATGAAATATTCTATAAAGCTCACTTTTCATATAATTAATCATGCTATTTTTCCACTCCCTTATTCAAGAAATAATCTTCCAAATTCGTTGTTTCAATCTTGAATTCTTCAACTGCGATATTATTATTAAGTAGTAACTGATTAATATCACTACTTTCTATATTGGGTGGTTCTACAACAATTTCTTTATTATGCAATACTTTATATTTAATATTTTCAATATGTTCTTCTAATATTCTTACTGCGCTTTCAGGTTTATCAACTTTTATTATCAATTGACGCTTCCCTTTACTGAGCATTTGTTCTTTGCTTATATCTTCAATAATTTCACCCTTTTCAATGAATACAAATCGATACGCAAGCTGTTGTAGTTCATTTAAAATATGGCTAGATATTAATATTGTAATTCCATTTTCTTCGTTTAATTTTAAAATTAAATCTCGAAAACGTTTAATACCTTGTGCATCTAATCCATTAATCGGTTCATCTAGTACTAATATATCTGGCCCTGTCAATAAAGCCAAAGCTATACCAAGCCTTTGCTTCATTCCTAATGAATATTGCTTTACCTTTTTAGTGGCATTCTTCAAACCCACTAGCGTTAATACTTCTTCTATTTTTTCATTGTTCGTAACACCACGTTGAATACTAAAATAGTATAGATTTTGATAAGCAGTAAAATTAGATATAAATTCTGGTGTTTCAATCATAAATCCCACTCTTTTTCGCCCCTGATTATTAATATTATAGCCATCTTCTCCAAACAATTTGATACTACCACTCGTAGGATGAATTTGATTCGCAATTAATTTAAATAACGTCGATTTACCTGCGCCATTTCGTCCGATAATCGCGCATATTTCTCCTTCATAAAGATTGAAATCGGTAGGTTGTAACCCATAGTCATGTTTAAACTTTTTAGATAATTGCTTTGTTTGTAAGACTGGATTCATTTAATCATCTCCTTCGCTATTCTTACACTTAACATAACGAAATATTCCTTAAGTTCCTTTAAGTAAAATATTAAGAAATCATAAAGATTTTAGATCAACATAAACCCAATCCCCCACACTGTTTGTATATATGTTTCAGTTGTATGCAGCGCTATCTTCTTTCTAATATTAGATATATGTACATTGATGGTATTGTCATCACCTAAATAAATACCTTGTATGGATTCATAAATCTTTTGCTTTGAAAATGCCTTCTCAGGATATTGCATTAACAACTTCATAATCTCGAACTCTGAATTAGTTAAATTAATTTCAGTATCTTTATAGAACATTTGATACTTACTAATGTCCAAAGTAAGATTTTTCCATTTAAGTTGCTCCATTTGAGGTTTGTTATCTAAATTTCTCAGTTGAACTGAAACACGAGCTGTTACTTCTTTAGCATCGAATGGCTTAGTCATATAATCATCTGCACCTAAATCTAATAGTTTTACTTTTTCTTCTACATCAGTCTTAGCAGATATAACTATAACTTTGCTATATGTATTTTCTTTTATATATGGGAGCAATTCTTCACCACTTAATTCTGGTAACATCAAATCTAAAATCACTAAATCAAACTGATTATTTTTTAATGTTTGAAGCGCTTCTTGACCTGAATAATTAATAGTTGTATGTACCGTCATCTTTGTAAGAGTTAAAGATAAAATATGTGCTATATCTATATCATCTTCAACGATTAATGCGTTATATGACATATTAAGACCTACCTTTTCCTTATAACTTTTTAATGAGTAATCTTTCATATTTAATTATTTTAACAACATTATAAATTACTTTATAATTAAACTATTAGAATCATTATATATTTACAATACCATGTTTTAAATACATTGGAGGTTATACATCATGCTACGTAAAATTGAAATGTTAGCGTGTGTGATTGTCTGTTTATTAGCTATTGTCATGATTGTTTGGAATATTATCCATGGTTTTAGTTTATCTGTATTTATTCCATTTCTTATTATCGCATGTATTAGTATTTATTATTTTGTTAGAGCGTTTAAAGACAATCATAGTTAAAACGAATCGTTTTTCAAATAAAGTTGGACACATTATTAAAATGCGTTCAACTTCTTTTTGTGATTTGAATGTTTTTGTTGAAATTAAGTATTTAATATTTAAAAGATTGTTACAAAACTATTTATTTAATTTGTTTAATAGTATATATTTAAGTTATGAAAAATAACGAGGTGACATAATGGATAATTATCAGTTTGAAAGACCAACAAACCGAGTAGCGGAAATGATTCTAGGTATTATGGGAAGTATTTTCGGTATGCTTGGTGGATTATTTGCGATTATGGTGGGTAGTATCGGTAATGAATTTGAAGCTTCAGATAGCGGACAAGTTTTCGGACTAGGTGTCGCTGTCATCCTTACATGTATTATCACTTTAATCTTAAGTTGTATCATCAATAAGAAAAGAGTTTTAATGGGTGTTTTATTAGTTATTGGTGGCCTTTTAAACTTCATCTTTATCGGTTTCTTTGGTATCTTATCAGGTATTTTAATTTTAGTTGCTGGTATTCTAGCTTTAATTCGAAAATAACAACGCACTGACCTTCATCAACTTATCCGATGAAGGTTTTTTTAATTAATTTAATATTCCCTACAACATCAAATGTAATCAATAG
Organism: Staphylococcus sp. M0911; assembly: GCF_003491325.1. Classification (NCBI taxonomy): domain Bacteria; kingdom Bacillati; phylum Bacillota; class Bacilli; order Caryophanales; family Staphylococcaceae; genus Staphylococcus; species Staphylococcus sp. M0911. Next base: position 193,939 of record NZ_CP022881.1, on the reverse strand, counting down.
CACAAATCACTTCAATAGCACTACTTTTTTATTTATACCAAATGATATTTAGTCACTTTTTATAATTTTGTGATATTATTTCATTAATAAGTGATATTTTAAGGGGAACATAGATGATTAGGGAACAATTAAGACCATTTCGTAATAAAAATGTCGTAGTCACTGGTAGAGTTGAATATGTGGGCTATAAAAACAAATTGAATCGCGATATTCCATATTTGCGCAATGTCAAAATCTTATTAAAAGATGTCCAAATTAATGGCGCTATGATTGACCATATATGGTTGTTTGAGAGGCAAAAATATTATGACATTGGTTTTTCACTTCTTTATAAAAAAGTAAAATTCAGAGCAACTGTAGTACCCTATTTAAAAGTAGGAGAGCACTGTTTCAAAGAAGATTACGGTATCCAACGAAAAAGTAGATTGATGACTGAAGCAGAATATAATGACAACAAACCTTTTATTAAATAACTTCTATCATACATTAATGCGCATGTTATCTAAGTACTTCACGTTCTCCTAGATACATGCGCATCTCATTATTCTTTCATTTTTGATTTTCTAGCTTGTTGTGCACGTTGCCATTCTCCTAATAACATAAATAATCCCATAATTGTTAAGAAGATGATAGGCATTAATCCTAATTCAAAATAATTCATCATATAACCATATGAGACACCTACAACTAATACAACTGGCATAATTAAACCTAATATTTTACTACCTGTTCGAGATAAAAAATATTGCAACGCTAAAATGATGACATAAATAATAACAGGAAAGAAAATACTCAAAAATTTCAACGTGTTATTCCGTCCTTTCGTTAAAATTTAAAAATACTTCATTCATCCCTGTATTCATCATTACATTTATATCATTTCACATGCAACCCTCTATAGCGATTCAACGTACCTATCAGTTCTTGTTTACGTGGTAAAGCTAAATTACCTGGATGACCTTGATGATGTGACATCGCCTCTAACCCTTGTTCGTCAATCAATTGATAAACTGCATCGACTATCTCTACAATCGTCTGCTCGTTATTCACCTTATGACGTTGCAAATAATCTAACATCATTGCCAAACAGTTAGTCTGACTATCATCTACTAATTGTTCTAACCCAGATATATCAATCGCTTCTTTACCATACATCACTGCATGTTGGCCTTTTGCTTTTAATCGACCGTCTTTACCCTTTTTAGTAAAACTTGACGTAAGTGGTACTCTTGACGGGATGTTACCAAATGATTGTTGTGAAATCATATCTCGTTCATATCCAGTGGAATGCGCTATTGCCTTAGCTTCTTCAGTGACATCTTTGAGTATATATTCATCCATCATCAGTACTTGATCAGCAACTTCAAAGTAATCGCCTGATCCACCTACAATTAAAATAGTCGATACATCATAGTCATCATATAATGGTTTCACTTTATTTGAAAATGGTGTAATGGGTTCTTTCTCGGGCGATATTAACTTTTGCATACGGCCATCACGAATCATAAAATTCGTAGCCGAGGTATCTTCGTCAATTAACATTACTTTTGATTGTGCTTCAAGTGCTTCCATGACATTTGTAGCTTGTGATGTACTACCACTGGCATCATCCGTTGAAAATTGACTTGTATCCTTTTTCCCTGGTAAGTGATCAATAAATGGCTGTATATTCACTTTTTCAACACTACGACCGTCTTCTGCACGAATCTTCATGGCACTGTCGTTGGTAATAACATATTCTCGTCCATCACCTGCAATATGGTCATAGACACCTCTCTCTAACGCTTGTAATAATGTTGACTTACCATGATAGCCACCACCCACAATAAGGGTAATGCCTTTAGGTATTCCCATACCCTTCACCGCTTCACCAAACGGCACATGCATAGTCGTCTCAAATGACTTAGGACTTATAAATGATTTGGCTTTGGACATTGGTCCATCAGATATACCACTTTTCCTCGGTAATATGGCACCATTAGCTACAAATGCGATAAGTCCCTGTTGCTCAAGTTGCGCTCTAATATAAGTTTGATTTAATTTTAATTCAACCTGTTGTTTTAACGATACTTGATCAATTTGTTGATAGTTAAGTGCTTGAGATACAAGTTGAGGTAATAGTTCGGTCAGTGTTGTTGCTGCAGCTTTGCCTAATATTTTGCGTCCTGCAGCTGGAAGACCTACCTCAAGACGCACCTCTATATTATTGTTGTTAATTACTACTGATGTTCTTTTCAACATTTCTTGACCGCAACGATCGATCAATAGTTTGTGTTGTCCCTTTGATTTAGAAAGTAACGATTTCAATATTTGTGCGACATTTCTTGTTAAAAAGTCAGCAACAGCTACACGCTTATCTTCAGAATCTAAATATTTATCTGGTATCCCTACAATATCTCTATCAATGATTAATCTTATTTTAGATGGGGGCGCATATGGATCCACTTGTATATGATCAATGGCTAATTGAAAGTCATTAAAATCATAGACATTTTTAATACGTTTATAAGCACCGTACTTTTGACCATCTAATTGAAATAATGTCTTTTTTAAGTCTTGTGCTTGTTTCATTAATCATTCTCCTTAGTATTTGAATCATCTATTCATTCATACTACCCGATAGCCATTTTCCACTAAACACATAAAAGCCATCTTTAGCTATAAAACTAAAAATGACTTTTTTTTGATTCTATTATTCTATTTTAGACTGACGTTATTCTGACCAACCTGCGTTAATAATATCGTCTGTTTTACGTACACGCCCCATGAATGGGAATATATAGTTTACTTCATACTCATATTCTTGTTCTGACAATGCGCCCATCGCATCTTCAGCAAAAATAATATGATACCCATGTTGATACGCTTCTCTAGCTGTTGTATCTACACCAAAGCCTGTCGCAACACCACTTAAGACAATAGTATCTATACCACGACGTCTTAATTGTAAATCTAATTCCGTACCATAAAAGCTACCCCATTGATGTTTTGTAATACGGAGCGCGTGCTTAATACAATCTAATTCAGGTGTTAACTGATCAAATTTTTGACGGTCACCCATATCAGCAGCTCCTTTAGCCACCATACTTCTATCGGCAATCGGATTTAACATATCCTTACCATCTGTAGTACCAACTTTGAAAAAGACATTCAATGCACCTGCTTGTTCAAATGCACGTGCTAATTTACCCACATTTTCAGTGATTGTAGCATATGGATAGGGATGATACGTCATCGGTAAATCTTTCTGTAAATCTACAGCTATAAATGCTACTTTTTTAGGATTAAGTGGTTCTAATTGATTATCCATTAATATCATACTCCTCTATAAATTAAATAATTGCTGTGCATTTTTGTATAAAATCTTATCTTTATCTTCCTCACTGATATCTAATTGATCAACAAAATCTAATGTATCTTTCATAGAAACATATGGATAGTCACTAGAATATAAAATATGATCAGCACCTACTTGTTCATACATTTGCATAAATGGTGGTGCATAAGTATAACCAGAAATTGAATAATAAATATTCTCTTTAAGATAATCACTGACTTTTTTCTTTAGATGAGACAATTGTGGTGGAATTAAAGTATCCAATCTTTGAAGTGCGTATAATACACCTTCCCCATTATGTCCTGTCACTATTTTTAAGTCGGGATACTTATCAAATGTACCACTCAACACGATGCGAATTAAGTGAATAGCTGTTTCGATATGCCAACCCCATCCAGCAGAAGCAAATTGCATTGCAACATCACTTGAATAATTACCTTTGTAATACGTATCGATTACATTGTCAGGCGGAATGGCTGGATGTAAATAGATAGGTACATTTAATTGTTCAGCCTTTTCAAAGATTATTTCAAATTTAGGATGGTCTAAATATTCTCCTAACGTATGACCATTTATAATCGCACCTTTAAATCCAAATTCATTCACAGTACGCTCTAATTCTTGTGCGGCTAATTCTGGCTCAATGGTGGGTAGCGTTGCGAATCCAGCAAGTCTTTCAGGATGCTTTTGAACTGCTTCACCAAGTAAATTATTTGCCTTAGTAGACAGTTGGATTGCCTCATCTCTCTCTAATTGTTGTGTGCCAGGTGCAGTTAGAGACACAATTTGCTTTGCCACTCCCGCTTCATCCATTTCAGCAATACGGTTGTCACCTAAGTTCTTCAAACGGTTCATGATAGGTGCTACCGCTTTCGCATGTGGACCATTAGGATCTTCATCTTTAAAAGAATCTAACTCCTCTATAACAAAATGTTCTTCAACAGCAATGACTGGTTTAGGTTGAGTCATAAAAAAAGCCTACTTAAAGCAAGAGATATAAAACACCTCAAACTACATTTATATTTAAATCAAATGAATTATAACGCTTACCCAATGATAACGCGAATAATTGGGTAGGTTTAATTTTCAATACTTTACTAAATGATAGTAATCCATATTATTGGTCTAATCATATTTATAACGATTGAAATTCTTTATAAAATCATCAAATATAAAATGATGCATTAATACAAATGTATATTTACACTCCTGGAATTTAATATAAATTTACAAAACATTAACTTAATAATTACTTCAAATCAATTTAATTATTTTATCCTATTAATGTAACAATTATATATAATATTGGGAGGAACGTTTATATGTTTTTAAATTCAAAATGGGGAAAGATGACTATTGCAGGTTCAATTTTAACGACGACTTTATTTAGCACAAGTCATCCAACACTAGCTTCAGCAGGTGGTCAAGCACCAGATAGTCAAAATGCTAACAATAGCGAAGCCATTGCCATGGGTAATACTAAAAATCCTAAGAATGTAATCTTCTTAATTGGGGATGGCATGGGACCATCATTTAATACAGCCTACCGTTACTACGCTGATAATCCTAAAACTAAAGAGATGGATAAAACAGCTTTCGACAACTATCTTAAAGGAACAATGCGCGTACATAACGATGATGATAAAGAAAATATTACTGACTCAGCAGCTGCTGGTACAGCACTTAGTACTGGTAAGAAAACATTTAACGGTGCTATCGGTGTAGATAATAACAAACAAGCTCAAAAAACAGTATTAGAACAAGCAAAAGAAAGCGGTAAGTCTACGGGATTAGTTTCGACTGCGGAAATTACTGACGCTACACCCGCTGCATATGCTGCACATGTTGACGACCGTGATAAAAAAGATGAAATTGCTAAACAATTTTACAATGATAAAATCAACGGCCAACATAAAGTAGATGTACTTCTTGGTGGTGGCTCTAAATACTTTGGTAAAGAAAATGGAAACCTAGATAAAAAATTCAAAAAAGACGGTTATGACGTTGTATCAAATAAAAATGAATTAGCTAATTCTAAAAGCGACCAAGTATTAGGTTTATTTGCGGAAGAGAACATGCCGCTACAAATTGATGCACCTAAGAAAAATCCAATGTTAGCTGATATGCAACAAAGTGCATTAAATAAACTTGAGAAAAATAATAACGGCTTCTTCTTAATGATAGAAGGTGCTTCAATCGATAAAACAGCCCACGCTAATGATGTCACAGGTGTCATGTCAGAAATGGACGGTTTCAACAAAGCATTTGAAAATGCAATGTCATACGCTGAAAATCGTGATGATACTTTAGTTATCGCAACGGCAGACCATTCAACTGGTGGTATGACAATTGGTAGTGGGGAAGAATATAAATGGAATCCTGATGCTATTCATAAAATGAACAAATCAGGTGCACATATGACAGAACAAATTGCAGAGGGTGAAGATGTAGAAAAAGTCATCAAGAACGGATATGGCTTTGACGTGAAGTCTAAACAAATAGATAAAATCAAAGACGAAGCAGATAAATTAAAAGATGTAAAAGATAAAGCCAAAAACGAAGACGATCCAAAAATCGAAAAACAACAAGGCAAACTACAAGACGCTATCCAAAAACCAATTAACGACAAATCAAGAACAGGTTGGACAACATACGGTCATACTGGCGAAGACGTTAACACATACGCATACGGACCAGGTTCAGACTTCTTAGAAGGCAATGTCGATAACACAGATCAACCTAAAAACCTATTCGACTTCTTTAACAGCGACGTCACATCATCATAGAATGAAATAAAGCAACATAACTTACTCCCATGCCATAATATCATTGAGAAACATGTCTTAATTACTATTGTTAAATATCAAAAAAGCCAACTATCATTGATTTATTGTGGTAGTTGGCGTTCTTATTGTATGACGACTAAAAATATCGTTTAAGTTTTTAATGTTTTTGAAAAGCTTTCTTTAATTTCATTTTTTTAAGTTTCATTGAGTACTATACACCTATAATAATGATTACAGTGCTAATAAATATTGTGATGACTATCAACCATTTTTTAGATATATTCATAAATCCTCAACTTTCTATAACATATTATTAATTATTCTCATTTTTAATATATATTGCCATCTTTTCATTAAAAAATTGGATATTCTTTGTAATCAAAAGAATGACTCTTCTTCTTGTTCTTTAATGAACTGTTCTACTTTTTTCACTTTATTTATGGCATATTCTTTTTCAGGTAGAATACCAAATTTTTTATATTCATAATAATATTCTCTAGCTAAAGGCCCAAATTCTGAGTTTTTCCAATCGATATAATCAAATGACACGTTTAATTTACCTTCATTAGTGAAATCAAATTCACATGATGTCCATGGCTCTTGATTATTTTCTTTAAAGATCCCTCTAAGGCTTTCAAATAAATCATAAAGCCCATCTGATAACTCGTCAAAAATTTCTTCAGAAACATTATAATCTTTAGGAATATCAGTATAATAATGTAAGTCGGCACTACCAGGAGTAGTGTAATTAAAAAATACTTCTGCTCCTTCTTCATCTATATATGCCTTTGTATATACCTGTTCCCACTCCGCAGGAATCATATCACTGATTTTATTCGCAATTTCTTGATACATATTATTTAAGTTTTCTTCAAATGCCATTTTTCTCACTCCTCAATATTTTACTTAAAACTCTGTAGGTCTTTGATTAATACCCCTGTAATTTATTTCAATCTTCTATTCATTTTACTCTTCTTGTTCTTTAATGAACTGTTCTAATTGCTTTACTTCGTCTATTAATCGTTGTTGCTCTGGAAGTTCACCAAAACACTTGTATTTAAAATAATCTATTCGAGTTCCTAACGTAAAATCATTATCTAACCAGTTAATATAACCAAATGAAATATCCGCTTTTCCTTCATCATTTAAAATAAATGTACATGTAGTCCATACTTCTTGATTATTCTTTATAAATTCTTTTCTCAATTCCTTAAAGCATTCATATAATTCATTTAGAATGTCTTTATAAATACGTTTTGAAACGTTAAATTTTATCGGAATATCATGAGAATAAAAAAACCTTCCTCTTTTTTTAATGTATAAAAGAAATATACACTACCTCCGTCCTCTGTTACTTCACTTTCCATAAAGATATTCTTCCATTCATCTGGAATTATTTGATTGGCATTATTCGCAATTTCTTGATAAATATTATTAAGCTTATCTTCAAAGTTCATATTTAAACTCCTATCTATTTTCAATTATTTTTTCTATTAGTTTTCCATCTTGTTCATAAGACACTTCAAACTTCAATGGTCTATGACTAACATCGTCATATCTAATTTCCATTTTTATATTTTTAATAGTTCCACCTTTTTCTATTGTTGATCGCCATTCTTTCTCCATCTTATACCATTGCCCATTCTCTTTAAATGGTCGGTTGATGTATTTACTTTGGGGCACGAGGTTGTCTATATCTTTAGAACCTCCGAATGCGCGCGCTATTAAATGACCACCGTCATCATCTGGTAATCGGTCTTCTCTGCCAACTGTTCGTTGCGCGTATGGATTACGTCCGCCATCATGAGGTGTTAGGTCTTCTGCATATACTTCTTTAATACGACCTTTGTGATCCGTTCGATACACATGTCCATGTGGTGTTGTATATTCGATGTTAGCTTTCAATTTTTTAGGTTTCATAAATCTTTTTTCATAATTGTCACCATACTCAACCTTTGTAAGTTTTGGGTCTTCTTGATAATGAATACTGTTTATGCGATGTTAAAAAAAGAAGCTAAGTAATTTGTTTACCTAACTTCCATAAATTAACATAACAGTTTTATTTGGCAGAGAGACTCATTTTCTCACTTTTTAAATATTATCTATTGAATACAAACGTTCTTCTACGCTTATTTATACACAGTATCAAAGTTATTTGTGATTCCCACTATATTTTCATAAAATATATTTTATTTATATTGTATTTTCTCTATGAATTTTGTAAATGACTCAGCTATAAAATAAGTGTTTTCTTCGTCATTGGATGATTCGAAATTATGTCCATCATCCCAGAAATATATTCCTTCATATCCTTCTAATAAAATCAATACTATAAATCCTTGTGACAAATCATTACCTATTATAATTGATTCTTCAATTAATTCCGATTCATATTCATCCATCCAATATTCGACGTTCGTAACATCATAAGGTGTATCGAATCCATATAATACTTCCGTATATATATTATCATTTAATTCATCTATTTGTATTTTGTTCATGTTTTCAATATCGAAAAAAGCACCATTATTCTCCAACAAAAATTGCTTGTAATCGTTCGGTAAAGTAACGCTATATTTTTGTTCTAACCATTTAATGTTTTCTTTAGATATTTCTCCAAAATTTTTAAATTTCATTAACTTCACCTTCTAATATTTTAATTTTTTCTTTTTAGTGACATTCCACCTCTATGGGTGAATTCTCGATGAATTTTTTTATTTACTTCTTGCATTGTTTTTCCATCTTCATGATGGTGCCAAGTATTTTCAATTCTTTTCTTTCGTTCAGCAAATGCATCCGCTTTTTTAAAATCGGTGTAATAGTCATTAAAACTATTAATATCAACTTCTTGCTCTACAAGACCTGCTCTTTTAAAATCTGGATATCCATTTTTATACGCAACTTTAATACCATCCTTATTGGTATAAATCCAAGTTCCATTCTCATCTATCTTAATTTCCCCACCCTTTTTTGCCATTTAGTTGGATTTGGAGAATTTTTTGGTTTGTTTACGCTATCTTTTATTCGACTACCTTCACTCTTTACCATACTATCTTTTGGTGTGTGTGTCACTTGATGATTTGGTGTGAAACTACGTTGAATATTCTATATAGATATTCGGAATTTCATAACAAAAAATGGAGTAGATGAATCCTTTTAAACTCATCTACTCCATTCTTATATATTATTGTTTATAGTAAAAAATCATCTTAATCCAAGTACAGGTAATAAATTAAGAACAAAAATAATAACTGCTACAATTATTGAAATTTGTAGTAATTTAACACCTTTGGCTTCATCATATTTTTTATATTTCACGCTACATTTTTCTATTTAACAAATTTAAATTCATCTTCTTTATTTTTCTTCATTAAATGCTTTTGTTCTTTTCCTTTATAATCATATTTATATTCCACTTTTTGAATTAAATCATTATGTGCAAATTTGTATGTAGAACCTTCACCAATTCTATCAGGTACATCAATGTTTAGTTTCCAGTCGATTTCCATTTTCAACGTTTTGCTTTTTTTATCATATTTAACAGAATCTTCTTTGATTGTATACTTGTCACCTTGCTGTTTAGCTAATTTAACTTGTTCATCTACATTCTTCTTCACTGATTTCGGTAAGTCATCTTGAGAATTGTGACTACATCCAACTAGACAACAACTCATTACAATTAATATATATAACAATTTTTTCACTGTATTTATCCACCTATCTTTGTATTAGTAATATCACTATGAAAATAAATAGCCAAATTGCCATTAATAATGGTCTTATTGATATGAGTCTCCATCGTCCTTTTGTCATTCTGAAAATGATATCTATAATAATGTAAATCACAAATATTACGATAAAAATATATATTATGATAATGTTTCCAAATGTAAAATCTTCTTTATACTGTGATGATGCTTTGATTGACATTGTGATCATAAATATAAATGAGATCAATAATGATATTATGCCCTTATATTTAGCTATTTCTAAATTAATTTTCATACTTTCAATTTTGTCATATTTATGTTGTGTAATCATTTTATCTGATGACTTTGTTAGCTCTTGAATCTTTACTTTCAAAGGCCTAGACCACAACCCCCTTACACCCATAATTCCATACAACAACACACCTATATTTAATATGAGCATCAAGTTTTCAAACTGATTTGCACTTTCTTCTTTTATAAAAATCACAGGTATTAAATATAAAATAAGAGCTAAAATATATGTCATTATTGGCAATACTTTAAGACCGCCCGAATGCATTACTGATGTAAAATGCACCAAATAAAATAAACCAAACACGATAATCACAAGTATAATATCCATTATGTGTTAGAGACCTCCATCACTTTGACCTTTACATCAACCCAATTCAAATCATCTATTTCATTTATGATATGATAATATGGTGAAATTCTTCTTTTGAATAGTTTGAAAGAATAGAAAGTCTCATTAACTATTCTCCTTTATAATTATTTTTTACTAAGCCGGTATAAATTCGACCAAAGAGTAAAAAATATTGAGTGACTAAAAGATTACTAACAAACATCATCATCATATTAAAAATAATTAAAAAGTGTGATTCGGCAACATCGGGGATTAATATATATTCTACAATTTTTTGAATATAAATAGTTGATGCTATAATCTTTAAAGTTAAAATCCAAATTGATTTATCACCTTTTAGCCAAACAGGGGTACTACTCATTAATAAGAGACTACAAATATGCGCACTTGCACAAACTATGAAAAACAGGAAACCAACAACCCAAAAGTTAGTAAGTTTAATATGATTTTCTTCTGCCATAAAAAAATATACATTATAAAAAGATAAAAAAGTAGAATAGGCAGTTAAACACCCTACTATAAGATAACGTTTGGCTGTCTTTAATTTAATGTTTTCACTCTTTTCAAATAATTGGATGAACCCCAAAAATATTATTATAATTTCTATTACTGTAGTAATTAATAAATAAATTGGTGTACTTTCGATAGTTAGACTAAAAAAGTACTGCACACCTGCCATTAATATCGTTACTAATGAAAGTACATTCATCACTTGAACACTTGGTTTACGTAACTTTTTTAAACTTTCTTCCATTAATTCATCCCCTTTATTTCGTGTATATGTCGCTTTCTAACACATATATATAAACCAATAGGACAGTATTCTCATCACCCCGTCCTAAACTACATTCTATTCGTTTTATTGTCTTAATCGTGATTGTTGTATTTTATATACAAACCATGTACCAATAGTAAATAAAATAATGCCAATGATAAATAATGGTAATCCTAACGTATTAAAAGTTTCACCGTATAATTTTGTTCCTATATCATTAAAATCAGTTTTCATTACAAAGTAAAATAGAATGGACATCAACGTTATCACAGCGTATGTTCCAATGATTGACAAATATATTGTTGGTTTTGAAACAGATTCAAGTGCTTTTGAATTTTTATGTGGTGTGTAGACAAATAACCACATAACATTCAGTGCTACCATTCCAAAGCTGCCTACACATAGAATAAATCCATAATCACTTATTAAACTTAAAATACCTGCAATTGTTAAAAGTATCCACCAAGTATATTTCATACTACGACACTTCTTTTCTCGTTTTGTTATAACTTAAGATAGAAATACCACTGATTAACCAAACAATAAATGTTAATAGATTAGCACTGATCACTGCTCCAATAATATGCAAAATACCACTCATTTTATTATTCACAAATAACTTTTTCATAGCGAAAATACCTAATAAATCTGAAACTAAAGAAATAACAAATAAAACGGCAAATACCGTAACGAATGTTGCTTGAGCTGTTTCTGGACTTTGTAATGTTTCCTTTCCATTAACTGTTGTAGTTAAATCCGGTTGTATAATGCCTGTAGCTGATAAAATTAAAAATAATAAAAACAATAATGTTAAAAAGCTTTGAATGATAACGCCAATTAAAGACGTCACTTTAATTAATTTTTCCATTTTCTCTCTCCTATAATTCAGTTTACTTTGATATCTTTATAATCAGCTTTATGTTCTTTAACATATGTTTCTGCGTCGAAATGCTCTTTATAGTATATTTTATCATCTTTAAATACATAAGGTATAAAAAATAGATTACCACTATTTTTGAATGCTTTATAACTTATTATAATAAGTTTACCTTCATCAAATACGTATGTGTTTACTTTATCTTTATCAAATTCTGGTATGAATTCATCATCTTTTTTTACCATTTCTTTATGTGTTTCTTGCTGAATTTCCATAATTTTATTTATTTTACTTTGATATTTGTTTTCCTCTTGATTATCACTACAACCACTATTCAATATACTTATCAATATAACTAAAACACCTAAAATTAGTTTTTCCATTATTAACTCCTTAATCAACGGTTTTTGGTAAAAATGTCTTTCAACTCAAATGGTTTTCTATCAGGTTTTATAAAGTATTCCCAAAAATGATAAGCAGGTTGTCCCGACTTTTTATTTTCTCTAAATGAGCGAACATGTAAAAATCTAAAATAAAATGGAATCGCATATAAACCTGGAATCATATATAGAATTGACAATACCTTTGTGACTTTAACTCTATTAGCTAATTCAACATTTGTTTGATCATATTGATAATTTTTCAGTATTTTAAAATAAAAAATAATTTCTAACAATATGGTAATAACATATACACTCATAATTGAAATATAAGAATATAAAGCAACTTTATCACTAAAATCCCAACCGTACTGCAAGCGATTATTCATTAATTCTGCTAACATCGGTGCAAACACTGTCATTATAAACGGAATAATTTCAAAAGATAAAAATAGCTTATTGATTTTCTTTATATTTTCCATTGCTTCTCCTCTGCATTACTTTTTATTTTTTTACTAACTCTTAATATTATTAGACAAAATTCAATTTAACTCTATTAGATAATTGTGCTTTTAAAACAATTTGGTATTACAACTATACAAAAATTTAATTAATCATAATCCATGTAAATATACTGTTTATCTATATATTTTAAACTAAATATTTTCAAATAAAAGTATTACTATTATATCTAATAAATGCTATACTATTTACCATAAATATTCATTATTTTAATATACATTTAATATTAAAACTTGAATGTTTTATTACATACTTTTACTTTTATAAAATTTTGGAGGTTGTGACTATGAAAAAATTATTAGCTTTACTATTTGCGTCAGTTTTAATCTTAGGCGCTTGTGGTAGCAAAGATGATTCTTCTAAGGATTCATCAGATAGTGATTCATCAAACAAATCATCTGAAAGCAAGAAAGATTCTGGTAATACTGATTCTGTTAAAGTTGATTCTTCTGACGATGATAAAAAGAAATCTGACTCTAAATTCGAAAATGATAAATTAACGAGTAAAGATTTTGACATTGAAATTTTAGATACTGAAATCGTTGATGCAAGTAAATATGCAGAAGATGACAAACCAAATATTGCTATTGTTTATGGTGTTAAAAAGAAAACTGATAAAGAAGATGTAACGGCATCATCAGCATTCGATCTAAGCTTTGAAGCTTACCAAGATTCTAAAGATGTTAAAAGAGAATTAAGATCTGGGGATGCTTACGATAGTGAATTAGATAAAAAATACGGCGATAACGATACTGACGAAATTAATAAAGGCGGTAAAGTTAAAGCAGTTAAATTCTACAAATTAAAAGATACTAAAACACCTGTAACACTAAAGGTTAAAGATCCTAACGATTATAGCAACGATAATCTTGCTAAAAAGGAAATCAAGTTAAAATAATACAAGTAAAGTGGCTGGATAGATTGTTCGCAATTATTTGGCCACTTTTGTTAAATAAATCAATTCTAATTGGGGATAACAGCAAATTTTGGGAGGATACGATATGTCGAAGAAACTTAAAATCATCTTACCTATCGTGGTCGGATTATTACTTGTACTGGGAATAGCTTGGGGCGTATATGCTTTTATTACTAATACACCCAAGAATACATATTTATTAAGTGAAAAGAAAACAGCTAAGAACTTAAATTCATATGTAAATGATCGTTTCGAAAATGAAATGAAATTCCAAGAAAAATATAACGATAATTCATTCTTATCTAAATTCGAGGTTACTGCAGATGCCTCTAAAGATTTTATCGAAGATCTTGGATTACCTAAATCTGTAGTAGATGGTACAAAACTTAAAGGTACCGTTGGTCATGATCCTAAAAGTAAGAAAAGTACTGTCAGTTTGTCACCTACAATCGTTGATGAAGAAATCGGTAAATTCCAAACTAGTGCTGATGATAAAAATCAATATTATCAATCACCGTTCTTCAAAGATACTTATAGTATCAAAAACTCCGAAATCATTGATGGATTAGCTGAATTACAAGATGTTGATGCATCCGAACTTAAAGATAAAGGCTATTCAAATGTTAATTTCAACCTGAATAATCAACTGGGTGTATTGCAAACTCGACAAGATGATGTTGACAAAATAACTAAACGCTATACAGATTTAATCGCGGATAAGCTAGATGATGATGACTTTAAAAAAGGCGATAAAGAAAAAGTGAAAATTGATGGGGAAACTAAGAAAATCAAACCTGTTACTTTAACTATTAGTAGAGAAAAAGCTAAGAAAATAACAGTAGCCGCATTAAAAAAAGCAAAGAATGACAAAGAACTTTTACGACTTTCAAACATGAATGAAAAAGAGTATAACAAATCAATAAAAGATGCACTCAAAGATGCACAGGATGCTCAAGATAAAGATTTCCCTAAAATCGAATCTAAAATTTATCAAGAAAAGCACCAAATATTAAAACGAGATATTACTATTACTGATTCAGATGACAAAAAAATCACTATCAAAGGTACAAATAAAATTGATGATGATTTAAAAGTGGATTACAAAGTGTCTGGTAATGATAATACTTTTGAAATTAAAGGTACATCTAAGAAAAAAGATGATACTTACAAAGATAAATACACATTAACAAGCAGTATTGACTATGATCGCTATACACTTGATATCGACAATAAAGAGACCCAAAGTGATTCAAAACGTAAAGATGCTGGTACTGTAACTATAGATGATGGTACAGATAACTATGATATTGACTATGAAAATAATTTAGATACTGATACAAAGAATAATCAACAAAAACAGAAGCTTAATGTAGAGTTTAAAATAGAAAATGAACCTATTAACATCATTTTAAATGCAGATACCAAATTAAAAGAAAAAAATTGACTTTGATACAAAAGGTGCTAAAGATTTTAATGATTTATCTGAAAAAGACAAAGAAAAACTAGCCAAAGAAATCAATAAAAGTTATAAAGATAATTTCAAAAAAATAACTAAAAAATTAGAAGATTAAGTAGCTAGAGAATGATATATCAAATGCATTTTCAAACTATTGATTGGCTCATACCCCTATCCATTTCAATATAGGATATCGTAGCCAATACAACCATACGGGGTGGGACATAATTTCCACCCCATTTTTCATATCATTTAATAGGAGTGGGTATATGAAAGCATTAAAATTGTTTCACATCTACCACTCTTTTTTATTGAAGAAGTGGTATTTATTTTTATATTTATTACTGATGATTATGGCTTTAATCACGACACTAACAATTCTACAACAACTTAACCAAGATCAGTCATCTTTCAAGATAGGCATCGTCGACAAAGATCATTCCAAAGAAACTCAACTTATTTTAGGGTCTGTCGGTAAAGGGAGTCACTTAGGTAAAAATGTCTCTCTCAAAAAGCATGACGAACATCAAGCACATCAATTATTACAACAACAGAAATTACAAGGCTATTTTGTCTTTGATAAAGGTATGACTAAGGCTTTTTATAAAAACGGCAGTCTTCCTATTTCAGTTTATACATATGACAAACAGTCCACTAAAAGTGTAGTCATTAACCAACTCACTCATTCTGTGTATGACCGCTTAATGTTGTCAATGGGAGGCATTCTAAGTTTCACTCATCTTGCGGATAAGCCTTCTGACAATGAGACATTAATGACGATGACTGACATGCTATTTACAGGTCTCAATCGTACTGGTGCCTTCGATTATGAACCTATCAATATCTATGATACTGGTAGTTATTATGTGGTGACTGGTTATTTACTTTCAATATATATCCTATGTCTCTCACTCTATACTGTACTTAAAATGAACCAAGAATCTGCATTAAAAGAGCGATTACAAATGTTTCACTTTTCCTATGAGAAACTCACACTTGTCCGTGGGTTTATCGCTTGGTTTTACACGTTACTATGGTCAGCTATAGGATTTATTTGGATTCATCATACACTAGATAGTCCCTTTAGAAATTACAATTGGCCTACAGTAACTATTGAATTACTATACTTTGTAACAATGATGATCTTATGCTTAATCATAATCGATTTATTAGCTAAATCATGGTTGAATCTACTATTAAAAGTCGGTTTAAGCATCATAATTATTGGATTTTCTGGTATCACTGTCCCAACCATTTTCTTCCAACATATATTTAATAATATGATAGTCAGTCAACCATTTAGTTTAGTCACTAATCAGATGCTAGAAATTACATTAAATAATTACATTTTAGATACACACCCTGCTTTTTATTCTAGTTTGGTTGTATTGATTGTGATGTTAATACTTGTACTTGTTTGGAGGTATCGCCGATGAAACCTTATATTCAACTTGTGATTAAAAAACAATGGCTAGCTTATTTGATCTTGATATTGACGATTGTCTTAACATTAACTGCCTTATGGTTAGGTCAAAAATCTGCAAACCAAACGTTTAAAATTCCAATAGCAGTACAAGATATGAGTCATACCCAATCATCTAAGCAACTCATACATCAAATTAATCAAAGTAAATATGTTGATGTGCGTCAATTATCTGAAGACGACTTTTATATCGATGATTTAGTAAAGAAAAAGGAAGTCATGGCAAGCCTACAAATTCCTAAAGACTTTGATCGCAAACTTAAAGACAACAATTTAAAAGCTGCCTTGCCGTTATATGGACGTGATGATTTCATAGGTAGTATCGCCATTGAAATCATAAGTCGTTCCTTATATGAACAGCAAATTCCAAATATTATATATGAACATTTAAGTGATATAAAACAATCTAAAACAATGTCAGACATTCAAAAGCAATACAACAAAGACACGCCCAAATCACAAATGACTACGCATGCAATCAATCATAATGCCAATCAATCTATCTCTATCGGCATTGTATTTGCCGTTGTGATATGGGTCAGTGTGATTCAAATTCTATTACATCAACGTCTTAAGCAAGATGCACCACTTCATCGACTATTCCTGACTAACAATAGTCAGCACAAACTCTACAGTACCTATATCATCACGCACGTTCTGATTTTATTAGCTGTATTATTACTCATTAGTATAGGCATGCACCAACCTTTGAGTATATGGTTTTACTTGAAATCAATCATTATATTAGTAGTTTACGAGTTCGGTATGGCATTACTTCTATTTAAAGTAAATGTCTTAAGTCATCGTCTATTTATGGCGATTGTGTATGCCATCATATTAAGTGTGGTTTATATATGGATTCAATTATGAAGGAGTGTGATAAATATGATAGACGTTCAAAACGTAGCGAAACATTATAAGAAGAAGCACATTTTCGATTCACTAAATATGTCATTTCAGAACAATCTCATCACGATTCTATTAGGTGAAAATGGTGCAGGTAAGTCTACGTTATTACGCTTAATTGCTGGTATTGAAAAGGTCGATGCAGGTAGCATTCAATATTTTGGAATGGCATTAACTAAACGTCAAATCAGACAATTAGTGGGTTATGTACCACAAGACATCGCATTATTTGAACATATGACAGTTATTGAAAATATTAACTTTTTTAAATCACTTTGTGAGCACCCTATTTCAGAAGATACGATTCAAAGTTATTTAAAACAACTCAATTTTGATGACACTAAAGCTAAAGTTTCGAAGCTATCTGGTGGTAATAAAAGAAAAATCAATATATTAATCGGACTACTTAGCCAACCTAAGATTTTAATTCTAGACGAACCAACTGTCGGTATCGATCTCGAATCTAGATATGATATCCATCATTTATTAGAACAATTAAAATCTCAATGTTTAATTATTATGACCACACATCATTTAGATGAGGTTGAAGTATTAGCTGATCACATTAAAATTATCGGTCAAAATCCTTTTTATCGTCATGTTCTTGAAGACAAAGGGATGGCTTATGAAAAATATAATAATGCATTAACTTAAAACATAGTTAAAGGAGAATTTATTATGAAAAAATTAATTAGTGTATTTATTTTAGCCTTAGTATTATGTTTAGCAGGTTGTAGCAATAGTAATAATGATAAAGATTCACATAAAAATGATGAGAAAAAATCAGAATCTAAAGCTAAAAGTAAAAGTGAACGTTTTAAAGAATACGATGACAATAGTGAAGCGTATGAAGAAGCTAAGAAAAAGTATAATAAACAAAAACCAATCTCTATGCTTAATAAATTAGATCCAATAATGACAGATAAAACTTTTACTAATCAAAAAGGAATGCAAGGTTGGAAAGATTATAAGAAATTAATGGATAAAGTAAAGCTTGCTGATTATAAATATACTAAAGAATCTAAGGGTTCTTCATTAGACGATGTTGATGCATTTTTCAAAGATAAAAAAGATGTAAAACGTCAAAAAATGGATGCAGGCGAAGATGGTATTAAGCAAGTTAATTATTGGTATGTCACTGGCTCTGGTAAAAAAGTCGGCAACACTAATTACCCAGAATATTATACTGAAATCATGACTAAGTATAAAGACGGTAAACTTATTTATGCTTCTGTTGAACCAGGTCTATATCATGTAAGTTTCAGTGATGCTGTAGAAAATAAAGATTTCACTAAAGTTAAAAATTTAAACCAATTATTAAAACTTAACCAATCAAAACCTGTACCATATAGTGTAGCTCAAATGAATTATGAAGCACTTCCAGTTACTAATGTGTCAATCTTAGTTAAAGGTGAAAAGGAAAAAGACGATTCTAACTATTTAGCTTATTTTAATTTCTCACCTGTTAAGTATGATAAAGATAAAAATCATGAAGTAGTGAGTGTTAATGGCGCTCCGTTTGAAAGTGCACAAGCAGACTTTGGTAACTATGCTTATGTCGCTATGCAAAAAGGCATGAAAGACGCCGAGTAATATAAAAATATCCTCAACTTAAATGGATGAACACCATTGAATATAGAGTGATGATTGATTCACACTTTTCAATACTATTCATACCACAAGTTGAGGATTTTATATTTATGTTTCTTCATTTAGAGTTCTTTTTTTATATAATAATCTACCTTTAGACAAACCGCAGACTTACCCTTACCTTATCCTTCTGCATTCACTTGACCGACTGTTACAGTTGATACATAGCCTTCTTTAACTACAAATTGTAACCTTGTAGCATCACTTTGATAAACATAAATACCATCATCAGGATATTGTGCATCATTACTTGTATGTGGGATATGTTTTAGCTTTGATGAATCATATACGTCCTTCATCTGTTGTAATGACACACTTGGATTTGCTACTGAAAATCTCACACTCGATGCTGAATGGGAATCGATAACTGTGATATCTTGATCAAACACATGCTTGTTATACGTTGATTTTCCATCATCGTTTGATACAACTTGGTAACCATTAAATGAAACAGTTCCTTTATCTAGTGATTTTAGAAATGATTCATCTAGTAAAAATTGTGCGTGATTACCGACATTTCCCGATTGTTTAAACTGAGTATCATGGATATCAGTATTTACAGATGACATATTTGCATGTGCTGAACCATTCATCGGTATCACAGTTAACGTACAAATTAACACGAGACCTGACCATCGAATTAATTTCATTTTCAATCTCCTTTACATTAAATATATTGATACATTTAATGTAACAAGAACTAGATAATCGGAGATTTATCTTCCCTAATTGATGGTTAGCAATGCCTGTACGTCTATATGAATTATTTAAAGACTTCTTCAAATTCCTTAATAGACGATTGTCTAAATGGTTCGAAATTAAACGGTTTAATTTCATATTGATTATATCTATGTTTATATAAGCCGTTATAGATTCCTTTCGCATTGTTATCTACAATAATGGCTTGATCATCTTCTAAGTATTGTATTGTTTCTGGAAGATCTACAGTGATTACATCTGTTTCTAGCGCTAATGCTTCGTATACAACCAATCCTAATCCCTCGTAATTTGATGATAATACAAATGCATCACAATTCGATAATAGTGGGTATGGATTATTCATTCCACCTAAAATGACGATGCTTTCCCTAGCCGATGAATTTCTAACCCTATTAATTGTTTTACTTTTTAGTGGACCATGCGGACAAACTAAAACTAAGAATATATTTTGATTAATTTCATATAAATCTTCGAATGCCTCAATTAATTTATCGTGTCCTTTTTGATAATCATATCGTCCTATATTAATGTAAACCTTAATATTTTCATCATATATAGCATTTAAAAGTTTCACTTTAGAAATTCTAAAGTGATTGTAAAAATCAAATATTGGTTTTTTAGATAACTGATTTTCATTATCTAAAACTGAGTGATTCATATAGTTAGACACTTTTTCGAACTGTTTACCAAATAGATGATCATATTTAGCTGATAAATCTTTTTCTCTTTTTAAAGTTTGATAACTATCTAAAATTAATTTTTCAACTTTTGGAGATAGTTGTTGTCGAGGTTGTTTTATTGCATCATTACTCAAATCTTCATTTTCATCGATTTCACTATCTCTATATTGTTCTATTCGATCGTTTAACTCAGGAAAATCAAAGTGCAGTTCGTCTTCTTTATCTTTTAATGTAGGAAGTATAGCTGATACAAACTCTTCAAATGCTAGTTCGTATACCAAATCTTCATTATCATTAAATATACCTTGAAGTCTGTGTATAGACTCATTAATCATTTCAATCTCTTTATTAACGACATGTGTTAAATAGTCACTAAGCTTGTATGTTGAGCTGATTTCAATAATTTTATCTATAACTAATTTATAGTTTATATTCTTCTTATTTTTAATTTCATTTAATAGAGTTTGAATTTCATCTTTAAAGTTCTCTAGATGAATTTGGTTCTTAGATTTATATGCATTGTCATTAAAAGAATAATCGACCTTAACACCCTCTAATGATTCAAACAAATCTTCATTACCAAGATTTCGAGTTCTATTTTCTCCTAAGAAATTATTCACAGTTGTCATTTTATGACTAATGCCTTTGATATTTTTCACTAGATTCTCTCTTAAATTATTATGTACCAAAACAATCTTATCTACATCTTTATATGCGCCAAATACAATTTTTTTACTAAAATTACGTTTAGCTTTATATTCTTCAAACATATCAGTATGCACCCATATAGCTGTTTTAGCATCTATATGTCTCATCATCTCGGCTTCTTTTCGTTCAAAACCAGTATAATGAATCATCCAATCTATTTTTACATCTCCGAATAATCGTTTGAATTCTTCTCTATAAAGGCGTTTCAACTGGTTTTTCCTAGCTTTTGCAGAATAATTTTCATCCCATAAATACTTTTTAACTAGCATTCGATCATATAAATTACCATTTAATTCCCCAGTTGTAGGATAAAAAAGTACATTTTCTGGAAGGTTTAGCAATCTATAATAGTGCTCTGGTTTCACCTTAGATTTTTCAAAAAAGCATATATAGTTTCGTTGAGAGGTGTCAACATTTTCCAAAGTATTAATAAGTGCTGTCGTTACACCATTATTCCAAAATCCTCCGCTAAGAATGGCTACAGTTTCTTTCCCGTTGTGTATATCATATTCCATAATTGAATCATCAGTATAATCATTCAATATATTTTTAGTTATTTTATATGCGCCTGCTTGACTATCGTATTTAGTAAATCTATTTTTCATTTCAGTGTAATCAGTGGTTGGTTCAATTTTATTAATAACCTTTTCTAATTCTTCTAAGGTATCTATATTGATAAATGGATAATCTGTTAAATCTTCATACATTCCTCTAGTATTAGCATATTCATCTAAGTCATACGTATATAAAATGACGGGTTTATCCAAATTCAAATAATCATACATCACTGATGAATAGTCTGTTATTAAAGCATCTGTAGCAGTTAAGAATTCATATGTTTCAAAGTTTTCTGGGAAAAAACGAATATTTCTATACGTATTTTTTATACTATTTTTTTCGAAATCATGCAGTTTAACAAATAGTATAGTATTGTCATCTAAAAATTTATCTAAGTAGTTGAGCATTTTTTCGACTTCTGTTGATTTTTTTACCTTACCTACTGTTCCTCTCCATGTCGGCATGTAACTTATCACTTTTTTATTCTCTAGACCTAAGTTTTTTCTAATAACTTCTCTTAATGCTTGATTATAAAATACGCTATTTCTAGGTGATGGTCCGACAACTACTTTACCAGGATAGATATTTTTTAAATTATGTGAATCCACTAAAACGTCTTTAGTATGTTCATTACTTACAATAATTTTGTCAGCCATATAGAAATTTCGTTGAACGTTAGCAACATCTACGACTACTTCCATATCTTTCCCCATATTTTTTAAAGGTGTACCATGCCAAATAATATAATATTTTTGTCCTTCTCTTTTACTGAAGAATGGATAAAATGTTGTATCATTGATTAAATACTCAGAAACGGCCAACAATTCATAATACTCTTCTGATAAATGTTTCACCATATGAATGTTAGAAATTCCTTTTTCTTCAAGCAATTTTTTATGCTTATCTGGTTGTTTAGATACGATAAAAATTTTACTTTTTTCAACTTGCTTTTGGATTTCATCAATAAGATAAAAAATATGTCCCCCTACCGAATCACCATGAGTGGACTCTAATACAAAATAGTTTTTTTGTATCTTTTTCTTTCTTCGATTCTCTATATAACAAAATTTACCTTTATTCTTTTTGTAATTATCTATCTTTTTTTAATATCTACTTTTTTCAATTTTTTTCTCCTAATATTAAAAATTCAATTCTCTAATATATTTTTTCACATCATCTTTCATACCTTCGTCTTTTAATGCATATTCAATCGTTGTTTTAACGAAGCCTAGTTTTTCGCCAACATCGTAACGATCACCTTCGAAATCGTATGCGTATACTTGGCTTTCGGCATTCATACGTTCAATTGCATCTGTTAATTGAATTTCATTACCTGCACCTTCTTCTTGTGTTTCAAGATAATCAAAGATTTCAGGTGTTAGTACATAACGTCCCATAATCGCTAAATTAGACGGTGCTGTACCTTGTTTTGGCTTTTCTACGAATTTCTTAACTTCATAACGTAAACCCGATTTTTCTAATGGATCGATAATACCGTAACGGTGTGTGTCTTCTTCAGCTACTTCTTGAACACCAATTACGGATTTACCTGTTTCATCGTAAACATCCATCAATTGTTTAATTGCTGGTGTGTCAGATTCCACAATGTCATCACCTAATAATACAGCAAATGGTTCATTTCCAATGAATTGACGTGCTGTATGAATGGCATGGCCTAAACCTTTTTGTTCTTTTTGACGAACATAGAAGATGTTAGCTAAATCTGTTGAGTATTGAACCTTTTCTAATAGGTCATTTTTCCCTTTTTCTTGTAATACCATTTCTAATTCTTTTTGGTTATCGAAATGATCTTCAATCGCACGTTTATGTTTACCTGTAACGATAATGATATCTTCGATACCCGCTCTTGATGCTTCTTCAACAATATATTGAATTGTTGGTTTATCTAAGATCGGTAACATTTCTTTTGGCATTGCTTTCGTTGCTGGTAAAAATCTTGTACCCAAACCAGCTGCTGGAATAATTGCTTTTTTAACTTTCACTCAAATAGCTCCCCTCGAATAACTGTTCAATCCCTCGAATAAATCATTTATTAGATTAATAATCAATATATATAGTATATGTATTACTTACATAGATTTATTCAATTTATTAAAAAGTTAAGTATTTACACCATATTATATTATCACAACATTTCACTTATTTTTAGTATTAATTTTTATAAATATTGTACTAGTCTGTGTTGTGTAGAAATTTAAATTGACTTATTCTATAAAAAAAACTGATTCTACACCTTAGATGTAAAATCAGTTTTAAATATTTTTCATTTATAAATTATATAAACTTACTAGTAACCTATCATCAAGGCGATAGACATCGCTGTAGCACAGATAATGATCCATACAACAATGAGTTTCCATGCAAATTTTAACCATTGTGTATATGAAATGCGCGCAACTGCTAAAGCACCCATCAGTGTCGCTGATGTCGGGAATAATATATTACTAATGGCGTCTCCATATTGGAAGGCTAGCACTGTAATTTGTCGATTGATGTGTAGTAAATCTGAAATAGGTATCATGAGTGGCATTGTTGTTAAAGCTTGTCCTGAGCCTGACGGAATAAAGAAATTCAATATAAATTGTAAAACAAACATCACCATGATGACTAATGAAGAAGGTACGTCAGATAATAGTGTTGTCATACCATGTACAATCGTGTCGATGATTTTACCATTTTCTAATAACACGACTATCCCTTTAGCAATACCCACGACTAACGCACCATAGAGAATATCTTGCATCCCTTTAACTAGTGCATCAAATGTTCCGTTAAATTCAAGTCCAGCGACTAATCCAGCTACGATACCAGCCAATAGAAAGTTGGCACTCATTTGTGTAAAGGTCCAACCATATTTAAAAATACCAAATACATTAAATAAAATCGCACCAAGAATCAATGCTAGACTGAAAGCTTGCCTCTTACTAAAATGTTGATATTCAATTTCTGTATTAAGTTGTCCTTCTTCCTTTTCCAACTCATAAACAATACTCTTCGACTTGTTCTTTTTAACTTTATGACCGTAAAGCATGACTGTAGTAATAGCTGCAGTGAGTATAAAGACGTATATAATCGTACGTAATCCCCAACCAGAGAACAGTGGTAACTCAGCTACTTTTTGTGCAACACCGACAGTAAATGGATTTAGCATACCACCCATAAATCCGCTTCCGGCTCCTAATATGACTACCGCTGCCCCCGTTAATGCATCATAACCAAGTGTACGAGCAATCAACACTCCTATAGGTACAAAAATAATCGTCTCCTCTGATAATCCGATAGAAAACCCTAAAATGGAAAAGGCCGTCATCGTCAGTGGAATCATTAAAAAATTGGCTTTGCCTAATGTACGCATTGCTTTGTTCACACCATTTTCAAATGCACCTGTTTGGTGAACTATCCCAAATGCGCCGCCTACTAAAAATACGTAAAATACAATTTCACCGCCGCTTACTAAACCTTCTGGCACTGCTCTAAAAATATCTAAAAATGACAAATGCTGATTCGCAACTTCATGGTAAGAACCTGAAACAACTACTGTTTGACCACTTTTCTTTTCTCGAGCATATTCCCCCGCTGGTATCACATAAGTCATTATCCAAGCAAATATAATAACCATTAATAATAAAGCATACGTATGAGGTGTTTTAAATTTGAACTTCTTCGATTTTTCTTTTTTCATATAATTAATCCCCTTTTTAAATCATTGAAGTTAATATTTTTATACCGATACCCTATTTTCAGAAAATTAACAATTATTTGTTTAGAAATTTAAAAAGCGTTTAGTAACCTTGATATGTCACTAAACGCTTCATCGATTCATTATTCTTCTGATTGATTACTCATTTGCTTTTCTTTAACTTTATTACCATTTTGATCGAGTTTAATTATTTTATCTTTCTCACTCTTATATGTACCCATGATTTCCCCATCATGATTACGATAATTCACTGTCCAATTACCATCGTTGTCGAGACGGATGTTATCCCAAAGGTAGGTTTTATTATCTAATTCGCCATCAAATTCACTGATTTCATTATAAATTTGGCTTCTCATATGTGCCATCGTATTAGCAGCGTTTTTATCTGGATCATCTGCATTTTGTGCTGCACCACTATCAACGATTTGTATTTTCTTTTCCATTTCTGGTAAAGATCTATTATCTTTATTCGCTTTATATAACTGATTAATATCTAGTTCCTTACCATCATTAGATAAAGAAGCATAATCATTTAATGCACCTTGTGTACTACCTATAAATATTTTATTTTTATTTACACCAATAACAGAAGCAAACTGACCTTTCGTTGGATATACTTGATAAAACTTCATGCCTTCGGGTGCATTTTTTATAGAATCCACTTTCTCTAGCATTAGATCTTCCATTTGCTTTTTCTCAACTTCAGATCCCTTTTTATACTCATAAATGCCTGTTAGGATTTCATTTTTAGTTAACATATATTGATCTGCTTCGTTAGCATAAAATGCTAATGCTAATTTTTTCTTTTCTGATAATTGAGTCACTGACGTACTTTTGTTTTCATTTTTATTATCTTGTTTTTCTTTGTTACTATTATTTGTTTTAGACGCTTGCTTGTTTTCTTCTTTCTTATCTGTTGCGTTCGATTTTTCAGCTGAATTACAACCTGCCAAAACTAGGAATGCTGATAAACTTAATACGAAAATTCTTTTCATCAAAATGACTCCTTTCAAAAATATATTTATTAATATAAATGTAAATAAAATTCTTATTAATTTCAATACAATTCAGAATATTTTATTTAATAACTTCACATATCATTCTTTTTTAAAAGATATTTGAATAATTAAAAACACATCAATTCCAATAAGGAACTGATGTGTTTGTGAAGGGTGTTTAGTGTTATGGGTTTATTTCTTTTTATAATGTAACTGGGATCTTCCCTTTAAAATTGACGTAACGGTAGGCTTTTTTGACCGCTTCATCGTCGGGTGGTTCAACATTTTCTAATTGATATGGGATGCCTAAATTTTTCCACTTATGCACGCCGAGTTGATGATAGGGTAAGATTTCAAATTTTTCAACATTATCTAGAGAATTAATAAATTCTCCAAGTTGGATGAGGTCTTCTTTATCATCTGAGATACCTGGCACTAGGACGTGACGAATCCATACAGGTTGTTTCATATCTGACAATTTACGGGCAAATTTGAGTATATGTGTATTGGGTTTGCCTGTTAATTTAATATGTTTCTCATTATTAATATGCTTTATGTCTAATAATATAAGATCTGTATGTTTCTGTAGTTCATCAAAGTGTCGATTAAACGCAGGTGTATCATTGACGCATCCTGCAGAGGTATCAAGACATGTATGCACACCATTTGCTTGTAGTTCTTTGAATAACGCTTCTAGAAATGGCATTTGTAGTAATGGCTCGCCACCGCTTATGGTCACGCCGCCACCAGATGCATCAAAGTAAGGTTGATACGGTAATATTTCATTAACCATTTCATCTACAGTAACTTCTCTAGATGGTTCATTGATTTTCCAAGTGTCTGGATTATGACAATATAAACATCTTAATAAGCAACCTTGTATAAATAATATATATCTAATACCTGGTCCATCGACTGTGCCCATACTTTCGACGGAGTGTAAGTGTCCTTTAAGCATTTTGCTCCCACCTTATTTTTCTACATTTGTTCGTGGAATGTACGTGAAATGACATCCAATTGTTGTTCGCGTGTTAATTTAATAAAGTTAACTGCATAACCAGATACACGGATTGTTAATTGTGGATACTCTTCTGGATGTTCCATTGCATCTAATAATGTTTCTCTGTTAAATACATTGATATTTAAGTGATGACCATGTTGCATTGCATAGCCGTCTAACATACTTGTTAAGTTTTTATTCTGAGCGTCTTCTTCTTTACCTAATGATTTTGGTACGATACTAAATGTATTTGAAATACCGTCTTTACAGCAGTCATAAGGAATTTTAGCAACAGAACTTAATGAAGATAATGCACCTTTTTGGTCTCTACCGTGCATTGGGTTTGCACCTGGTGCAAATGGTTCGCCTGCTTTACGACCGTCTGGTGTGTTACCTGTTTTCTTACCGTAAACAACGTTTGATGTAATTGTTAATACACTCATTGTATGTTCTGAGTCACGGTATGTTTTATGACTACGTAATTTTGTCATGAAGCGTTCAACTAAATCGACTGCGATATCATCCACACGGCTATCGTTATTACCATATTTAGGGAAGTCGCCTTCGATTTCGAAGTCTGTAACTAGACCTTCTTCATTATGGATAGGTTTTACTTGTGCATATTTGATTGCTGATAAAGAGTCAGCTGCTACTGATAATCCAGCAATACCTGTTGCCATCGTACGAATAATATTTGTATCATGTAACGCCATTTCAATACGTTCATAACTATATTTATCGTGCATATAATGAATGATATTTAATGAATTAATGTATACACCTGCAAGCCAGTCCATCATTTTTTCAAATTTCTCAAATACTTCATCATAATCTAATACGTCTGAATGGATACCTTCATAACTTGGACCTACTTGTTTGCCAGATTTTTCATCTTTACCACCATTGATGGCATATAATAATGTTTTAGCTAAGTTAGCACGAGCACCGAAGAATTGCATTTGCTTACCGATTTTCATTGCTGATACACAACATGCGATACCATAGTCATCACCATAGCTTTCACGCATTAAATCGTCATTTTCATATTGAATTGAGCTTGTTTTAATACTCATTTTTGCACAATAAATTTTGAAGTTTTCAGGCAATCTTACTGACCAAAGCACAGTTAAGTTTGGTTCAGGTGCTGGACCTAGGTTATCTAATGAATGTAAGAAACGAAATGAGTTTTTCGTAACTAATGGTCTACCATCAATACCTACACCACCGATAGATTCAGTTACCCAAGTTGGATCCCCAGAGAATAATTCGTTATAGTCTGGTGTACGTGCAAATTTAACGATACGTAATTTCATAATGAAGTGGTCGATAATTTCTTGTACTTCACTTTCTGTAATGTCACCGTTTTTCAAATCACGTTCAGCATAAATATCTAAGAATGTTGATGTACGTCCTAAACTCATAGCAGCACCATTTTGTTCTTTGATTGCTGCAAGATATGCTAGGTATAACCATTGCACCGCTTCTTTAAAGTTAGTCGCTGGTCGACTTAAATCAAATCCGTACATTTGTCCTAGTTCTTTTAATTCATTTAAGGCACGATATTGTTCGGATAATTCTTCTCTTAATCTAATCACATCTTCTGACATTTCAGTAGACATTGTATTAAAGTCTTTAAGTTTTTCTTCCATTAAGAAGTCAACACCATATAATGCCACACGACGATAGTCACCGATGATACGTCCACGGCCATATGCATCTGGTAATCCTGTAATTATTCCAGCTTTTCGACAATTTAACATTTCTCTGGAATATGCATCGAATACTCCTTGGTTATGCGTTTTACGATAGTCTGTAAAGATTTTTTCTGTTTCTGGATCTAATTCATAACCGTATGCTTCACATGCTGCTTTAGCCATACGAATACCACCGAACGGTTGCATTGAACGTTTAAATGGTTTCTCTGTTTGCACACCGACAACTGTTTCTAAATCTTTGTCTAAATATCCAGCGTCATGTGATGTGATTGTGGATGCTACTTTCGTATCCATATCCCACATGCCACCGCGTTCACGTTCTTCTTTAGATAATTGCATCACTTGGTCCCATAATTTTGATGTTGCTTCAGTTGGACCTTCTAAAAAGGCATCGTCACCTTCATATAATGAATAATTTAGTTGAATAAATTCTCTCACGTCTACATGTCTATTCCAACGACCATTTTTAAAACCTTGCCAAGCACTAGTATGATGATTTGTTTCTAACATACTGTTCGCCTCCATTTCGTTTTGTTAACGTTTTCACATGTAGTGTAGCATGTTTATTGTGATTATTTTCACATTATTTATGACTAATTTTCAACTAAAATATGGCTGATTAGCGAACCTGTATCTTAAATTAATACAGAATTACATTTTTATTCACTGTTACATAACAGATTTATAAATATCATAAATTCAAAATTAAAATACTTACATAAAAATCAAATGAATTCATTTCTTATATACCATTATTATACTAATAAAATATGTTAAACTTATTTCGTGTACAATTAGTTGTGTATTTGGCAAATCACGTTAACAATATAAAAGGAGTTTTGTGTGATATGAAAAAGTTGTGGACTGTGCTATTGATGGGATTACTAGTACTATCAGCATGTTCATATCATCATTCTGAAGGTAAAAATGAAGCGAGCAAACAAGATGGTAATAAGCAGAATCAATCTCACAAGAAAGTTAAAAAAGATGGTAAAACTTATATTGACGGTATTTTAATTGTGAATAAGCAAATTAAATTACCAAAAGACTATAATCCTGGGGAAAATCCTAAAGCAGTGAAAGCACTAAATAAAATGATTGCTGATGCGAAAAAAGATCATATCAATCTATACAAAATTAGTGGCTTCAGAAGCTATCAAACTCAAATTCAATTATTCAATAATTATAAAGCTAGAGACGGTGAAAAAGCAGCTAATAAATATAGCTCTAAACCAGGTCATTCAGAACATCAAACTGGTTTATCATTCGATGTGGGTGCACAAGGGTCTGATAAAAACCTATACCGCAGTTTTGGTAAAACCAAAGAAGGTCAATGGATTAAACGCCATGCAGATGAATATGGTTTTATTATTAGATACGGTAAAGGCAAAGAAAATGAAACTGGCTATCAATATGAGCCATGGCATTTACGCTATTTAGGTAAAGAGAAAGCCAAAGAAGTCAAAGATTCAGGCCAAAGTTTAGAATCTTATTTAGGTTTATATCCTAAAAAATAATAAAAATACGGCTGAGATATTCATGAGGAATGAGTATCTCAGCCTTTTTAATTCTATTATTTTGCTTCTCCAACAACAGTAAAGCGTTCATTAATGTGTTGAGGATTTTCAATTTCGTCTACTAATGCAACGGCATAATCCGCATAACTGATATAGCTATTTCCTTCAGAATTAACAATTAATTGATCTTTACCAGATTGGTAATGACCTGTTCTAACACCCTCTGGATCAAATTCTGCAGCAGGGCTTAGGAATGTCCATGTTATACCTTCTGAGTTGCGTAATTCTTTAAGGTTCTGTCCTTGACCACTTGCTGATGGTTTAACAATATCAGGAAATTCTGGTGTGTCGATTAATTGAACTGTATGTGCATCATCAACATATAGACTTCCGGCACCACCAACAATAATTGCTCTTGTATCTGTTCCTTTTAAAATATCAATTAAATGACGGCCTGCATTGATATGTCCTTCTGAATCTCCTAATGGTGCACCAAACGCATTAACAACAACTTCAAATGATGCTATGTCTTTAGTTGTTAAATCATGAATGTCTTTCTCGATAACTTCTACTTCCGTATTTGTTATTTTTGATGCATTTCTCACGATGGCAGTTACTTGATGCCCTCTATCTAAAGCTTCTTTTAACACAAGTTGTCCTACTTTACCTGAAGCGCCAATAATTCCTATTTTCATTGTTAAACTCCTCCATTTATCTCTTTTAAGATTATTTACATTTTGAAATATGTTCGCTATGTTTGCAAACGTAACAGTTGCAGTTACACTTTTATCTTTTATCAATATGCTTAATTTTTAATTAAAAAAAGCTAGCACTTTACACTTAGCGCTAGCTTTATACGTCATCATTTGATTAAAACTTTTTGTAATAAATTTTGATACCTATGATGGTCAACATACCTAGTAATACCAGTCCGGCAATTGCCATACATACGTATAGAAAAATCATGCCCCAATGTGTCGTAGGTTCGACTTCTACGGTAGGTGCTTGATGTCCTTTCGTAAATTGACGATCATAATCAACATATAATTGATTATCCTCAGACACTTTTAATTGATATTTACTTTTATCTTTAGGTACTAAATCATATAAATCTTTTTTTACTTCATATTTTTTACCGTCTATTTCATGTTCACCTTTTGAAATGACTTTACGGTAGTCGTATTGCTTAAATGCATGTTCAGTTAAAGCATTCGCCAGTTTTTGACGGGCATGCTTCGCTTGTTCATCAGGGTACGGCTTAACATTAAATATGCCTGTTACGATTCTTAAATGATTTCGTTTGGCAGTTAATTCTAAATTGTATCCATTGTCACTTGTGCCTGTTTTTAAACCATCAACATCTTTCATACCATCTGCTTCATTTGGTAATGATGTATTGGTATTATGTAATTCTTGATTTGACTGCTTATCTTTAGATAGTTTTGTAATTTTTAAAACATCTGGATGTGCATTCAATATATGATTACTTAATAATGACATATCACGTGCAGTTGTATGTGAAATTGTATCATCTTTATAACTTTTTGGCTCATATGGTTTTAATATTTTATTATTAGCACCACTTG
This sequence comes from Staphylococcus sp. M0911, assembly GCF_003491325.1. Taxonomy (NCBI): domain Bacteria; kingdom Bacillati; phylum Bacillota; class Bacilli; order Caryophanales; family Staphylococcaceae; genus Staphylococcus; species Staphylococcus sp. M0911. Next base: position 161,295 of record NZ_CP022881.1, on the reverse strand, counting down.
GATTCGTGAACGTTGTATCCTTCATGCCTAAGTCTTTAGCTTTTTGATTCATTCTATCTGTGAATTTCGAAGAACTACCATCAATATGTTCTGCCAATACTAATGTCGCAGCGTTACTTGATTCTAATGCAGCTTGCTTCAATAATTGATTGATTGTAACGGTTGTTCCTTCTTTAAGTGGAAATGTAGTTAAATTAGGTAATTCTGACATTTTTTCATATCGTGATGTTATTTTCACTTTATCATTCATTTTAATTTTGCCTGATTTAATATCATCATAAACCAAATTCATCGTCATCAATTTAGTATTAGATGCTGGATCTACTTGAGTATTTCCATGATAATCATAAAGTATTTGACCATCTTTAGTTGTTACTATCATCCCTTTTGGATTGTATTGCTTATCAATATCTTGATGTTCTTGTTTAGCAACATCGACTGGAGACTGTTCAGCAAAAACAGTTGGCGATATTAAGACTAAACACATCATAATCATCATTAAACTAGTAAAAACTTTTTTCAACGATGCTCCCCCTTTAGTTTGCTTTACGCAATCATTCTTAAAACTAGATGTAAGTTGCATTAATATACATTACTGAAGTCATTAACGTTTTTCGCACAAAACACTTTTAAATCCTCAAATTAAATTAATTATATGTATATTGCATACGCATAAGTATTATAACGCAAACTTATATCCAATTTAAAATCAAAATCAAATTTATTCGTTTTTATTAATTTAATCATTTGAACCGGACATCATGTGTCCTCTTAAAAGCTTTATTACTACTTCTATATGCAATGCCTTTGAATTTATTTCAAAAAAATCAAATACGTGGTTGCATTGAAAATAATCTTATTGTAGTATACTAACCATATCGAGTATATAAAATATATTTAAAGGGAAGGTAAGTATTTATGCGCTTAGGATTACTATTAATTAGACTGATGTTAGGTATTACATTTACAATACATGGATCACAAAAGGTATTTAGCGGATTTAAAGAGCCTATGGAAATGATGTCTGGGTTAGGATTCCCTGCATTTTTAGGAATTATATTAGGATTATTTGAATTTATCGGTGGTATTTTAATGATTATCGGATTATTTTCAAATTACGTTGCTGCTGGATTTATCGTCATTATGTTAGGCGCCCTATTTACAGTACACTTATCACAAGGTTACATGGCTTCTGAACTCGTCATCTTGTTACTAGTTATGAGCATTGCGGTTATGGTTTCTTATAACTGGAAGAAATTATTGGAAATATATTAAAAAAATTGAAGCCTGAGACATTTTACTTATGTCCCAGGCTTGATCTTCATATAGAGGATTTATTTTAATCGTCTTTTTGATTGTCTAATACTTTTCCAGTTTTAGCATCGACAGTCACTTCATGCTTTTCTTTACCTTTTTGTAGATCAAAGTTATAAACTAACTTGCCATCATCTTTTGATAATGACCACTCTTTCACATCTCCATCAAAGTCTTTTTGCGCTGATTTAATAGCATCTTTATAATTCTTCACATCACTGTATTTAAATGCGTCATTAGACTGATTAGATTCACCTTTTTCAGTTTCTTTGTGAATCACTTTTTTATCTTTATCATTGATGATAACTTCAGACTCTTTATTATTTTTCGTATCTTGTTGTTCAACTTTATAGACCCAGTCACCATTTGATTTCTCATAAGAAATATCTTTTAAATCTTGGTTTTTATATGTTTGTTGTGCCTTTTTAATTGCATCTTCAGGCTTTGTCTTAATATCTTTAACCGATACAGTGGCGTCTTTCGTACCTTCATCTTTCTTATTTGAAGCAGAATCACTGCCACCGTTACCGCACGCACCTAATAAAATGGCTGCTGATGATAATAAAGCTATTGTTTTAGTATGTTTCATTACTAATCTCTCCTTTATATTAGATAATTTTTCATTCCCGCTTCCAATATAAAGAAACCTCTTTTAAAGTTTTGTTAATATATTGTAAAAATATCGTTAATAAACAAAAAATAATGAATTAATATTCACTATTTGATTTAAACTCTCTTTTTATTACCCTTATACATTTTACTAATACCTTAAATTATGCCATTAACACTTATGTTAACTATGTATATATGTGTATAAAATCAAATTTATTTATACATTTGAAATCGATGTAATTGTTTTGTAATATTGTCATTGAATCGTAACATTTTACTTTTTTAACGATTCAACTAAAAATGAGAGGGAGATTCGTATGAATAAAACTGCCAAAGCAATTGTCTCATCAACTTTAGCCATCGGAACAGTATTCGGAGTCGGAGCCTCATTAGATGTAAATCCTAATCAAGATGCACATGCCGCTACAACACCTTATTATAATTATAAAGGTTATGTTAATAATGACGGATCATTCTTACTAAATAAAAGCTTTAAGAATGCCATAAAATATGGAAATGTTACTTTCAATGGTACAAAAATTGTTCGTTTAAGTGGCACCGCATCTAAAATAAATTATTTCACTAAATATGACCAATCATTTTCTTCTATTAAACCTGGGAAAAAACAAGCAACATCTGTACAATTCAAAGTCAATAATATTACGATTAAACAATTAAAATCTGTTTATGGAAATGATCTTCAAGAAATGACAGATGTACAAGGTAATAAACATCCAAACACTGACTCTTATCAACTTAAAAGTCCAAAAACAGGTTTTTACCATACTCCGGTAACCATTATACAAAAAAATGGACAAGTCACTTCAGTAACAATAGGTTTTGACGGATCAGGCGCATAATTAATATATAAATAGTAAAATAAATGCATATAAAAATGGGGCATCCTCATTCTCAGGATGTCCCTTTTTTTATATATTATACGTCGAGTCTTCTACTTGTTAATGCTTTGATCATTTCTGGATCTGCATGTGAGAAGAATTGACTATCGTTACTATCTAATGTTGCGATTTGTGCTTTATCTTCATCTGTTAGTTCAAAATCAAAAATATCTAAGTTTTGTTTCATTCTTTCTGGATTAACTGATTTTGCTAAGACAACAATGTCTCTTTCTACTAACCAACGTAGTACAACTTGTGCGATTGATTTACCGTATTTGTCACCAATATTTTGTAACGTTTCGTTACTAAATAAATTGTTTTTCCCTTCAGCAAATGGTGCCCAAGCTTCAACAAGTACACCTTCTTTTTGAAGTGATTGTACTTCATCTTCTTGTTGATGGAACGGATTAATTTCAATTTGATTCACTTGAGGTTGCACTTTGTTATGAATACCTAGATCAACAACGCGATCAACACCGAAATTAGATACCCCAATCGCTTTGATTTTTCCATTTTCTTGTAGCTCTTCTAACGCTTTCCAAGATCCGTAAACATCATTATATGGTTGGTGAATTAATACTAAATCAATATAATCTAGTTGTAATCTTTCTAAAGAACGTTCGATAGATTTTAGTGTATCTTCATAGTTAACATTTTCAATCCATACTTTTGTAGTAACAAATAATTCGCTTCTATCAATACCAGATGCTTTAATACCTTCGCCTACTTCTGTTTCATTCATATAACTTTGAGCTGTATCTATATGACGGTATCCTGCTTGAATCGCATTAACTACGGCGTCTTTTGTTTGTTCTTGTGGAATTTGAAACACACCAAATCCTAATGCCGGAATTTCAATTGTTTCGTTTATTTTAATTGTTTTCATATGAAAACCTCCTACTCTTTATAACTACACCCTACACTATGGAGTGCACTCAATAGCAAATTTATTGTCTTTTATTTTCCCAAATCTTTTTCAAATTATATTCTTGAGCCGCTTCATCATTGATTTTGGCAATATGGTCATCATACGTTTCAATTTTATATTTTAATAATTCTCTTGCATTGTGAATGGCCTTCAAATGTTCATCTAATTCTTCAAGTTGTTTGTTGAGTACTTCTTTCTGTTGGTTTTGAACCGCCTCATCTTTAGGTAATTGACCTAACCTACAAAATTCAACGAGTAACTCAATCGTTACACCAGCTTGTCTTAAATGCTTAACTAAGTATATCCAATTTAAATCTTTCATTTGATAGATGCGATACCCATTTTTATCACGTTCAACTGGTGGAATCACGCCTACCTTTTCATAGTATCTTAAAGTATCTTGAGAAATATCCATCAATTCGACAACTTCTTTTGTATTCATGACTACGACCTCCACTTCTGTTACAAACATTGTAAACCATGGAGCGTGCTCAAGGGCAATCCTTTTTTTTATACAAAAAGCCATATCATAGTGAATCATGTTCACTACAATATGGCTCAATCAATTTTATAAATCCAAGTCGAGTCTCTGACCCTTAAAGTAATCTAACACGTATGGATCGTGTGAGATAATAATCATTTGAATCTGTGTTAACTCCTTTAGCATGTTGAGAATCGTTTCTTCATTAATAATGTCTAAATTCGTAGTTGCTTCATCAAGTATTAATATTTGTGGTTCCATAATAAGAGCTTTAGCAATCCAAAGTCGCTGAAATTGGCCACCACTCAATGTACTTACACGTTGATCTAAAATCGACTGAGGTAAAATACATTGTTTAAGCACTGTCGTGATTCTCTCATGATAAGTTGACGGATCAAAATGATGATTTTTCAACGGCGTTAATAAGATATCACGTACTCTTTTTCGATGATCTAATGTATTACTTTGATATTGTGGTACATATTGAATCTGTTTCATCCATCTTTTCGTTTGAGTGTCTTTTCTTGAAATGCCATTGTACTTGATTTGGCCAGTATAATCTAAATCTAATCCAGCTATCATTTTCGCTAAAGTAGACTTCCCGCTACCACTTTTTCCACATATCAGTAAATGACCTTCTGTTAAATCTAATGTTATATCTTTTAAAATCGGTTGATGTTGAATACTTTTAGACAGTTGTTTGATTGTAAGCATATTGTTTTCTCCTATGCGCAATGTCGATTAATTTCTTCGTATAATCGTCTTTGGGATGTTGAAGTATCTCCTTAGCAGTACCATTTTCTAGGAGATGACCTTCTTTCATAATGCTAATATGTGTCGCATAATCTTCTACTAAATTAAGATCATGTGTGATAAATATCATCGTCATCTGTTTTTCCTTCATTATCTTCGAAAGATAACGCATTACCTTTTGACTATTTTTCTGATCGAGTGCACTTGTAGGTTCGTCTAAAACTAAACAATGAGGCTTGCTAATCAATGCCATCATTAGCGCAACTCTTTGAGCCATACCACCACTCAATTCGAAAGGATAAGATTTTAATAAGCGTTGTGGTTCTTCTAAACCAAAAGCTGTCATCATTTCAATCAACTGCACACATCGCTCTGACTTGGTCAACTTCGATGATTGCGCTTGATATAACATATCAAAGTGTTTATCAAGGGGAATATTTTGAAACATGTTACTCGTTGTATCTTGAAACACTGCATCAACATTGGCCAAATTGATATCAATTTGCCCTTGATACGATAATTCTGAAGAAGTCATATTTAATATTGTACGAATTAACAAGGACTTCCCACTACCACTTTCACCTATAACACAATGAAACGCACCCTTTTGAATATCTACAGAAATTGAATTTAATAATGTGCGCGCATTGTTAAAAACACTTAACCGATCGACACTCACAAAGTCAGTTATTTCATTATTTTGTTGTTGAGCATTTGAAATAATAAAGCATAACCTCCTAATAGTAGTCCCGGGAAGAAGAATAACCACGGTGCCGCACTAAAGTAACTCTTACCATCAAATAATATTGTCCCTAATTCAGGTGTGGGTGGTTTAATCCCTAGACCTAAAAAGGCTAACCCTGAAATGCTTAACATAATTTTACCTATATCTGCAGTAATTAGGGCTAGTATATTACTCATTAGATGAGGAATAGTATGCACCAATGTTGTTTTCATCTTAGAATTACCACTTAATACTGCGTAAGTAATAAAAGGTTGCTTTTGTAAATCTCTAGTTAAATTTCTAAAGTAACGTAAGTAGCGTCCTAACCATCCTATTGTGAGTGCAAATAGTAATCCTAGCATTGAATCACTCACTAAACTTAAAACAACTAAAGCAATAATAAACGATGGGATAGCTAATAATAAATCCGCTAAAAACATACAACTTTTATCAAACCAACGTCCTTCTATACCTGCAATTAATCCCAGTATTAAACCGATACCGATACTTAACACGATTACTGTCATCGTTAATCCAATCGTCACGATACTTCCCTGGATAAGACGCAATAGAAAATCTCTACCTAACTGATCTGTTCCTAATAAATGATTGAAACTAGGTGGACGTAATCCTAATGCTTCATTCAACTGTTGTGGTATCAAACTAACAACTATAGCTACAATCATCATGAATATAAAACCTACTATTATATATACAGATTTATGTTTATTCATGATTACCCACCCTTACTATATTAGGTTGAGTTAATTGCTTGTGCTGAATTCGAGGTTCATTCTTAATCATTAGTATATCTCCCAAGTAATTCGTAATCATAATTGCGACAATTACTAGCATGATAATACCTTGAATTACTGGGTAATCACGTTGATTGATTGCAGTAATCAATAATTTGCCTATACCTGACATACTAAAAATCACTTCTAAGATAACAACCTTACCAAACAAATGAATCATACTATTAATCATGATCGTTATTAATGGTGCGATAATATCTTTAATCTGCACATAGATTCGATGTTTTAGTTTAAAACCACGTAATAAGGTTAATTGGTAAGCATCACTTTTAAGCGTTCCTTCTATTAAATGTGCTGTCATTAGAATAATATGACAACCTTCTACTATGACTAGCACTGTAACAGGTAGCACAAAGTGTAACCACGTACTGCTTCCTACAAAGGGTAACAACTGCAAGCGAATGCCAAAGTAATACACGAATAATATCGCCAACCAATATTCCGGCATTGAGGTTAAGATTTGAGCGATACTTCTAAGCATTAACCCCCATTTATGACCTGGATTGACGCCAACCACATAACCAATAGCGAATCCTAACGGTAATAAAATGGCCGTTGCTACTATCATTAATGTCAATGTAGGCGTTAATGATTGAATAATCATAGAAGTCACTGGCTCACTTGTACTAAAGCTATAACCAAGATCCCCTGTAAAAGCATGTACAACCCAATCTAGATACCTTAATATCATATGATGACCTAGACCTAGTTGATGTTGTGCTGCTTCTATATTTTCCTGGGAAATATGTGTGTACCCATGTCTTTGTAAATACAAGATGGCAGGATTTCCTGATGTCTTTTCCACTAACAGAAATATAATGAATGAACTCATAAATAAGTACAGCAATAATTTCAAAGTACGTTTAAACATTTTATTGCTTAACTTTCAGATGTTTATAGTCGATAGGCGCATCAGTAAGACCTGAGAATTTAAATGATTCAATCTTATGACTCGTCACAAATGTTTCATTTGGATAAGCAATCGGCACACCATAATAACTACTATTAAAATGTTTAAATATATCATCCATTGCCTGTTGTTGCTCATCACGGTTAATCTTTTTAGGGTAAGCATCTAACTTCTCTGATAACACTTTATCGTTTGCAAGCACCCCTGATTTACCATCAATATTTTTTAATACTGAATTCATAAAGTTATAAGGCATTAAGGCATCTGAGTAAGTTCTATAGAAAATGAGATCAAAGTCTTTTTTCGTCCATAACGTGTCATAATACGATTGCGAATCTAATGTTTTAATCTTTAATTCGATACCTGCTTTTTTCAATTGATCTTGAACTTGTTCTGCTTTATCTTTCCAATTTGGAAATTCTGCAGTTTGAATAACAAGATTGAATGATAATGGTTTACCATCCTTTTCATAAATGCCGTTATGATTTTTCTTATAGCCTTCTTCTTTAAGAATTTTTTCAGTATCTTTAATATTATAGTCATGCTGTTGTTGGTTCTTATCATTTACATATTGAACATCCTTTTGGAAAATGCCGCGCATATGTTGATCTGATAATTGATTTGTATTGATGGCTTTACTTATTGCTTCTCTTATTTTGGTATCTTTTAATGTCTTATGATCTGGATTAAAGGCCATAAAATGACTAACTGTACTTGGTCGGTCTTCTATTGTTAAGTCTTTATTTTTCTTATCTTGTTTTAATTGTTGGTCTGATAACATTCCTAATGAACCACCAGAAATATCTACAGAACCACTCTGTATAGCTGAATTTCTAGAATCACCATCTTCTATCGTTTGGAAAGATAAGTCATATTTAACTGGATGCTCGTGATTGTAATACTTATTCGGTTTCATTGTCGTTTTTTCCTTACCTGCTTTATCTACAACGAATGCACCAGTACCAATTGCCTTCTTAAACTTGCCATCGACCTTGCCACCTTCAACCGCATGCGGACTCATAATACGCAACGGTCTCACTTGTGTTAGTTCATTCAGTACCTGATTAGATGGTTGTTTCAATTTTATCTGTACTGTTTGTGAATCTTTTACCACCACTTGATCTAATTGCTTTAATGTTTCAACAGTCGTTTCTTTATTCATCTTTTTAGCACGGTCAATTGAAAATTTAACTGCTTTAGCGTCTAGTTTGGACCCATCAGAGAATTTCACATTTTCTTTCAAATGAAATTCATAATCTTTTCCTGAGTTATCAACTTTCCATCGATCTGCTAAACCTGCTTTGATGCCTTTCTTCTTATCGTACTGAACAAGTGAATCGTATACTGCACTATAAACCGGCATCGCAGCATCATAACCTTGTGCATCTAATTTATCTGCTTTCGCCTCTGTTGGTAATGACACATTAATATTGTGATCATCCTTAGTATGACTTGAACAACCCGCTAGTAGTAACGTCGTTGTAGTTACCACCGATAATAATATTCCCTTTTTCATTATTTTGTTCCTTCTTTCAATGTAGCTTTAATTAAAAATGATTCTTCAAATAATGTACGTAAATAGTCACTCGGAGATAAATAAAAATCACTATAGTTTGTAAGATTGATAACGTCAGGTACGCTTTCTTTTATCACTGCTACTTCAAAACCTTCTGCGACAAAGCTATCAACGATATGTTTTAATGAATGATCTTGAGATGGCGTCGCACCATATTTATCGATGGTTTCTTTCATAAAATATCTACTTGGATTATTCGTATGATCTGCAAATGTGGCGTAATAAACACCCTTTTCTTTTAAAACTGCTTTTAAATCTCTTGCATGTTGAGGGACATCTTCAATAAGATATAACACTGACGTACTTATAGCTGTGTCAAACTTATATCCTGTCGTTTGAGGCTTATCCGTTAAAAAGTATTCGAGGGGGAGTTGTTCTTTTAATGTGTTCGCCTTTTCTAATGAGTTGTAAGCTAAATCAATACCCACTCCTTTATCAAATTCATATGTTTGATACAGTTGGCGTAAAAAGCCGCCCTGATTACAACCAAAATCTAAAATTGTTTGTCCCTTAATCTGTACTGGATCAAGCATGTGAATGATTCTTTGCCAAGACTCTTGATGATCCCTTGCCATGTCATCATCCGTTTCTTCTCCCTTTTTCCACCAAATATCGTATGTATTTCCCATATTATTATCCTTAACCTTTCAAATCGTAATTATTTCGTTTTAAAGATTACTATAAAAAAGTAAATAATACAATATAAATTTATAGCCACAATTAAATTAATTAAAAAAGCCTAATTGATAACATAACAGCATATCAATTAGACTTTGAAGACTTATTAAGTTCATTTATCTTTATATTACAATCATTAAGACCGATGTCAGATTGACCTCATACAAACCGGAGTGTGCCCTTATCAAACATTTTCCTATTTACTTGCAAATTTATAAAAATAAGTTTTCTCAAAAACATTTAGCTTAATTATAATTGTCGACAGAAACATTGCTAACACAATATTATTTAATTTAGCTCTATTCGTTACCAAAAAGTAACAAATTTATTTTCCAAATAATATTATTATTTATTATTCTTTATATGTGGTATATTTGTATTGTAATATTGAAGTTATTTATTAGTGTATTATTACATTGATACTAACCCATTCTTACAAAGCAACATTTAAAAGGAGTATGGTTCAATGTCAAAAAGACAAAGAAATTTAAAACACAGTTTAGAAGAAGAAAAATCACGGGTTAAATTATATAAATCAGGCAAACACTGGATTAAATCAGGTATCAAAGAAATTAAACTCATGCAAATCATGGGATTACCTATCTTTTCTAATCACACAAGTGAAGGTCCTGATGAAACACAAGACAAAGGTAATTTCGTAAAAAGAAATGCTATAAAAGCTACAACCATAGCTGGTGGTGCTTTTACAGTGAATATGTTACATAATCATCAAGCTATGGCGGCTTCTGAATTGCCTATAACTTCAGAACTTTCCACGCAAAGTGAAGCTGTTGCAAATCAAAATTCAACAGAACTTAAACATGCAAGCACCAACGAAAATCCTTCAAATAGCGAATCGGTTTCCTCAGAAAAAACACAAAGTTCAGAAAAAAATGACAATGCTGATAGTACTCAATCTACAGATAGTCAAAGTGATCAATCAAACACACAATCAAGTGAGAGTGTGAAAGATCAAACTGAACAACAAAGTGAATCCGATCAATCACATAACGACAGCCACTCAGAACAATCATCCAAGCAAGATCAATCAGAACATAATAGTACGACATCTAGTGAAAGTGAAGGCGATAGTAAAGATGCTAAAAGTACAACATCTTCTACTAACGACAAATCAACTGATACACAATCACAGAAATCTACATCTACTTCACAAGACCAACAACAAAGTACGTCTAGTAAACCTAAAGTAGATACGAATGAAGGTCAGTCTCAATCATCAACACAAAGTAAAGATAGTCAAACACCAAACAATGCTACAACTAGTGAATCATCATCTAATCAAAATAACATTGTTAAAAGTGAATCGATTACAAATCAAACGTCCTATGTGAATGAAAGAATGACACATACTGCTTCTGAAAGTGTAGTCACAACACCCGTTGCAAGTGAGTCTACTAAACCAACTAATACTACTAAAGTACGTGCTTTTAGTCGATTAGCGGTCAATCGTTTAGCAGCAACTGCAACACCAACACCTATTGCACCAACAACATCACAAGTTGTTGTTGATAAAAATAACTTTACCGACCATTTCACAACAGTTGGTTCTGCAACTTTTGATAAAAACACTGGTATCGCTACACTGACACCTGATGCAAGTAGTCAAAAAGGTGCCATTTCACTTGGTACTAAAATCAACTCCAATAAGAGTTTCCACTTCACTGGTAAAGTTAACTTAGGAACGCGTTATGAAGGTTTTAGTCCTGATGGCGTTACTGGCGGAGATGGAATTGGATTTGCTTTCTCACCTGGTACTTTAGGCCAAATCGGTAAAGAAGGTGCAGCTTTAGGTATCGGGGGCTTAAATAATGCGTTCGGATTTAAACTAGATAGTTATCATAATACCTCTCAACCAAACGCATCAGCTAGTGCCAATAAAGACCCTGCGAATGTATCAGGAGGAGGCGCATTCGGTGCATTTGTAACAACCAACTCAAGCGGTGTCGCATCGACATATACGGATAGCACTAAGACAGCAAACGCAGCGAAATTAACAACACAACCTAACGGTACCTTCCAAGATTTCGTCATTGATTATAATGGTGATACAAAAGTGATGACAGTCACATATGCTGGTCAAACATGGACAAGAAACATTTCAGATTGGATTAAAGCAAGTAACAATACCAATTTTTCTTTATCTATGACTGCTTCTACAGGTGGTGCACGAAATTTACAACAAGTTCAAATTGACTCATTCACCTATACAGAATCTGCTACAGCACAAGTGCACTATGTTGATGCTAATACTGGTAAAGAAATCATTCCACCTAAAACATTGGCTGGAGATGTTGATAATACTGTAAACATTGATGATCAACAAAGTAACTTAACATCTAAGGGTTATCAGTTAGTCAATGTAGATAGTACATATGCACCGACATACAATGCTACAAATAAAACAGTTAAGTTAACTAATGCTGGTCAAGCTATCACCATCTTCTATAAAGATGTTAAAGCGCCAACAATTAATATGACGAATCAAACTAAAGAAATTAATAGTCCTATTTCACCAATCACAGTGAATAGTACAGATAACGGTACTGGAACAGTAACTAATACTGTCACTGGACTACCTGCTGGATTATCTTATGATTCAACATCAAATACAATCACAGGTACGCCAACTCAATTAGGCAATAATACGGTGACGGTTACTTCAGTAGACCAAGCAGGTAATTCATCATCATCTACTTTCACTATCAATGTCGTAGATACTACTAATCCTGTGATTTATATCGGTAATCAGTCTAATCAAGTGTTCACACCTATTAACAATGTCACTATCAATACAAGTGATAATAGTGGTTCAACGACTGACACAGTAACTGGGTTACCTCCAGGATTAACATATGATCCATCTACTAAAACAGTAAGCGGTACACCATCACAATTAGGTAGTTATACTGTGACAGTTACTTCAAAAGATGCAAGTAACAATACAACAACTAAAACATTTACATGGAATATAGAACGTAATGCAGCTAGTGATTCACTATCCAACTCCGAAAGCACGTCTACTATAACTAGTACAAGTACCTCTAATAGTACATCAAATAGTAATAGTATTTCGGCTTCGAACAGTACAAGTACGTCATTGAGCGATTCGAAAAGCAACAGTTTAAGTGCATCGACTTCGACGAGCGCTTCGACTTCTGATAGTACAAGTGCGTCATTAAGTGGTTCTCAAAGTGCAAGCACGTCTGCAAGTACTAGTAGTAAATTAAGTGATAGCGCAAGTGCTTCAACAAGTGCCAGTGATTCTACTTCTTCTAGTACATCCGCAAGTGATAGTGCGTCGACTTCTAGCAGTACAAGTGCGTCATTAAGCGGTTCTCAAAGCGCAAGCACGTCGACAAGTACTAGTAGTAAATTAAGTGATAGCGCAAGTGCTTCGACAAGTGCGAGTGATTCTACTTCTTCTAGTACGTCTGCGAGTGATAGTGCATCGACTTCTAGCAGTACAAGTGCGTCATTAAGCGGTTCTCAAAGCGCAAGCACGTCGACTTCGTTAAGTGATAGTACGTCTACAAGCGGCAGTACGTCATTAAGCGATTCTCAAAGTGCTAGTACTTCAACAAGTGATTCAACGAGCACATCACTTTCCGATAGCTCATCGACGAGCGGTAGTACGTCATTGAGTGATTCTCAAAGTACAAGTGCTTCAACTTCGTTAAGTGATAGTACTTCAACAAGCGACTCAACTAGTACGTCGCTTTCTGACAGTTCATCAACAAGCGGTAGTACATCATTGAGTGACTCCGAAAGTAGAAGTACGTCTACTTCATTAAGTGACAGTACTTCTACTAGTGACTCAACAAGTACTTCACTTTCTGATAGTTCGTCAACAAGTGGTAGTACGTCATTGAGTGACTCTGAAAGTACAAGTACTTCATCATCACTGAGCGGATCCGAAAGCACAAGTACATCCACTTCATTAAGTGATAGTACTTCAACGAGCGATTCAACGAGTTCTTCGCTTTCTGACAGTTCATCTACGAGCGGTAGTACTTCATTAAGCGACTCTGAAAGTACAAGTGCTTCAACTTCAATGAGTGACAGTACTTCAACGAGCACGTCACTTTCTGATAGCTCGTCTACAAGTGGTAGTACTTCATTAAGTGACTCTGAAAGTACAAGTGCATCATCATCATTAAGTGACAGTACTTCGACGAGTGACTCAACAAGTACGTCACTTTCTGACAGTTCATCTACGAGCGGTAGTACGTCATTGAGCGATTCTCAAAGTACAAGCGCTTCAACTTCATTAAGTGATAGTACTTCAACTAGCGACTCAACGAGTACGTCGCTTTCTGATAGTTCATCGACAAGCGGTAGTACGTCATTGAGCGATTCTCAAAGTACAAGCACGTCATCATCATTAAGTGATAGCTCGTCTACGAGTGACTCAACAAGTACGTCTCTTTCTGACAGTTTGTCAACTAGTGGTAGTACGTCATTGAGTGACTCTGAAAGCACTAGTACTTCTACTTCACTAAGTGACTCCGAAAGTACAAGTACGTCTACTTCAGAAAGTAGTAGTGCTTCAACAAGTGATTCAACAAGTACTTCTCTTTCTGATAGCTCATCGACGAGCGGCAGTACGTCATTAAGCGATTCTGAAAGCACAAGTGCTTCTACTTCATTAAGTGACAGTACTTCTACTAGTGATTCAACAAGTACTTCTCTTTCTGATAGCTCATCTACGAGCGGTAGTACTTCATTAAGCGACTCTGAAAGCATAAGTACGTCGTCATCATTAAGTGATAGTTCATCTATGAGTGGCAGTACGTCATTGAGTGATTCTGAAAGCACAAGTACTTCGACTTCATTGAGTGACAGTACTTCAACTAGTGATTCAACAAGTACTTCACTTTCCGACAGCTCATCGACAAGTGGCAGTACGTCATTGAGCTATTCTGAAAGCACAAGTGCATCTACTTCATTAAGTGGATCTGAAAGTACAAGCACTTCGTCTTCATTAAGTGATAGTACTTCGACAAGTGGCAGCACTTCATTGAGTGATTCTGAAAGCACAAGTACATCCACTTCATTAAGTGACAGTACGTCGACGAGTGATTCAACAAGTACTTCACTTTCCGATAGCTCATCGACGAGCGGCAGTACGTCATTGAGTGATTCTGAAAGCACAAGTGCTTCTACTTCAGAAAGTGACAGTACGTCGACGAGTGATTCAACAAGTACTTCGCTTTCTGATAGTTCATCTACAAGCGGTAGTACGTCATTGAGTGACTCTGAAAGCACTAGTACGTCTACTTCGTTAAGCGACAGTGCTTCGACAAGTGATTCAATGAGCACTTCGCTTTCTGATAGCTCATCGACAAGTGGCAGCACGTCATTGAGCGATTCTCAAAGTACAAGTGCTTCAACTTCATTAAGTGACAGTACTTCAACGAGTGATTCAACAAGTACTTCACTTTCTAACAGTTCATCGACGAGCGGTAGTACGTCATTGAGCGATTCTCAAAGTACAAGCACGTCATCATCATTAAGTGATAGCTCGTCTACGAGTGACTCAACAAGTACTTCGCTTTCTGATAGTTCATCGACAAGTGGTAGTACGTCATTGAGTGACTCTGAAAGCACAAGTACATCCACTTCATTAAGTGACAGTACTTCAACTAGTGGATCAGCAAGTACTTCACTTTCCGATAGTTCATCGACAAGTGGTAGTACATCACTAAGTGACTCTGTAAGTACAAGCACGTCGACTTCATTAAGTGACAGTACTTCAACGAGCGATTCAACGAGTACTTCGCTTTCTGACAGCTCATCTACGAGTGGATCAGCAAGTACTTCACTTTCCGATAGTTCATCTACAAGTGGAAGTACATCACTAAGTGACTCTGTAAGTACAAGTAAGTCGACTTCAGAAAGTAGCAGTACTTCAACAAGCGACTCAACTAGCACATCACTTTCTGACAGTTCATCAACGAGTGGTAGTACGTCATTGAGTGATTCCGAAAGCACTAGTACATCCACT
The DNA here is from genome assembly GCF_003491325.1 of Staphylococcus sp. M0911. Classification (NCBI taxonomy): domain Bacteria; kingdom Bacillati; phylum Bacillota; class Bacilli; order Caryophanales; family Staphylococcaceae; genus Staphylococcus; species Staphylococcus sp. M0911. The sequence continues at coordinate 145,580 of NZ_CP022881.1, read as the reverse complement.
TCACTAAGTGGTTCTGAAAGTACAAGTGCATCATCGTCATTAAGTGATAGTACTTCGACGAGTGACTCAACGAGTACGTCTCTTTCTGACAGTTCATCTACAAGCGGTAGCACGTCATTGAACGATTCTCAAAGTACAAGTGCTTCAACTTCGTTAAGCGATAGTACTTCGACAAGTGACTCAACGAGTACGTCTCTTTCTGATAGTTCATCGACAAGTGGTAGTACTTCATTGAGCGATTCTGAAAGTACTAGTACGTCGACTTCATTAAGTGATAGCTTGTCTACGAGCGATTCAACAAGTACGTCTCTTTCTGATAGTTCATCTACAAGCGGTAGTACGTCATTGAGTGACTCTGAAAGCACTAGTACGTCTACTTCGTTAAGCGACAGTACTTCGACAAGTGATTCAATGAGCACTTCGCTTTCTGATAGCTCATCGACAAGTGGCAGTACGTCATTAAGCGATTCTGAAAGCACAAGTACATCCACTTCATTAAGTGACAGTACTTCAACGAGCGATTCAACGAGTACTTCGCTTTCTGACAGCTCATCTACGAGTGGTAGTACTTCAACTAGTGGATCAGCAAGTACTTCAACGAGCGACTCAACGAGTACGTCGCTTTCTGACAGTTCATCAACGAGTGGTAGTACGTCATTGAGTGATTCCGAAAGCACTAGTACATCCACTTCACTAAGTGGTTCTGAAAGTACAAGTGCATCATCGTCATTAAGTGATAGTACTTCGACGAGTGACTCAACGAGTACTTCACTTTCTGACAGTTCATCTACAAGCGGTAGCACGTCATTGAACGATTCTCAAAGTACAAGTGCTTCAACTTCGTTAAGCGATAGTACTTCGACAAGTGACTCAACGAGTACGTCTCTTTCTGATAGTTCATCGACGAGCGGTAGTACGTCATTGAGTGATTCTCAAAGTACAAGTGCTTCAACTTCGTTAAGTGATAGTACTTCAACAAGCGACTCAACTAGCACGTCACTTTCTGACAGTTCGTCAACAAGCGGTAGCACATCATTGAGTGACTCCGAAAGTACAAGCACGTCATCATCATTAAGTGATAGTTCGTCTACAAGCGGTAGTACGTCATTGAGTGATTCCGAAAGCACAAGTACTTCGTCTTCATTAAGTGACAGTACTTCAACTAGTGGATCGACAAGTATTTCACTTTCTGCTAGTTCGTCTACAAGCGGTAGTACGTCATTGAGTGATTCCGAAAGCACAAGTACATCCACTTCATTAAGTGACAGTACTTCAACGAGCGATTCTCAAAGTACAAGTGATTCAACTTCGTTAAGTGATAGTACTTCGACGAGTGACTCAACGAGTACGTCACTTTCTGATAGTTCATCGACGAGCGGTAGTACATCAATGAGTAGTTCTGAAAGCACTAGTACTTCTACTTCAGAAAGTAGTAGTATTTCAACGAGCGGTTCAACGAGTACTTCGCTTTCTGACAGTTCATCTACAAGTGGTAGTACGTCATTAAGTGATTCTCAAAGTACTAGTACGTCGACTTCAGAAAGTAGCAGTACTTCAACAAGTAACTCAACGAGCACTTCACTTTCTGATAGTTCATCTACAAGCGGTAGTACTTCATTGAGCGATTCTGAAAGTACTAGTACGTCGACTTCTTTAAGTGACAATACTTCTACTAGTGATTCAACAAGTACTTCACTTTCTGATAGATCATCGACGAGCGGCAGTACGTCATTAAGTGGTTCTGTTAGCACTAGTACTTCTACTTCAGAAAGTAGTAGTACTTCAACAAGTAACTCAACGAGTACGTCACTTTCTGATAGCTCATCTACAAGCGGTAGTACTTCACTAAGTGATTCTGTTAGCACTAGTACTTCTACTTCAGAAAGTAGCAGTATTTCTACAAGTGACTCAACGAGCATGTCTACTTCTGATAGTCAATCACATAGCCATACGAATAGTATTTCTATTAGTGATTCAACAAGTAACAGTGACTCAAATAGTAATAGTACGTCAGATAGCGCTAGTGTAAGTACATCGGATACGCCAAGTCATAGTCACTCATTTAGTCAATCAGTAAGTGGCAGTGATTCAACAAGTAGCAGTGATTCAAACAGTCATAGTACATCAATGTCTACGTCCGAAACACCAAGTGAAAGTATATCTCATAGTCAGAGCACAAGCGCTTCTACGAACGACAGCACATCTCAGTCTATGTCACATAGCATGAGTGCATCATCTAGTGAATCAACTAATGTTTCACCTATGCATCCAACTTCTGAGGCACAACAACATGACAACAACAAACCTCATTCAGAAGCATTACCTGACACTGGTGAAGATGACAATCAATCTAAAGGTTTACTATCAGGATTATTATCATTGATTTTCGGTCTAGCTATATTTAGAAAATCTAGAAAAGACAAAAAAGATCGCAAAGAAGATAACAATAATTAATTAGAATAAAATAGAGGCAGAAGCATTGTTATTTCTAAAGTACTCAATTGATTACTCAAAAAATAATGGGTGCTTTTGCCTCTTTATAATCATTTAAAGAAAAGGATTAGTGTGGGAAATTGATGAATATTAAAAACATTAAAAATATCGAATATAAAATTTTATATAAACGTATTCTTTTCACTCTAATGATCATTTTCATATACATATTGGGTAGTAATATTAAAATTGCTGATATGAAATCATCAGCACAACATACGAATCAATTTCTTGATTTAGCTATTTCAAATGTCGGCGGAGATATTACAACACTCAACCTATTCTCATTGGGATTAAGTCCTTGGCTTACAACGATGATTATTATGACATTACTGACCTATCGAAATATGGAGAAAGGTCAAAAACAAACACGTCTAGAACGTAGCTATAAAGAACGTTTTTTCACTATTTTATTAGCATTAATTCGAGGGTATTTTATCTTAAGTGAGTACATTAATAAGGGTATGATTCATCACGCTAATTTCCCTTTAATGTTACTTATCTTAGTAGCCGGCACAATGTTACTCGTGTGGTTAGCTGATCAAAATACTGTTTATGGTATCGCAGGTCCAACGCCTATCGTATTAGTTAGTATCATCAAATCTATGTTTCAAAATAAACATCTTCAATTGTTGGATGCCCAAACGATGGTGATTGGTGGAGTTATGATATTAGTCGTGTTGATTCTTTTATTATTCATAGAAATGATTGAATATCGCATGATTTATAGAGATATTATGAATATCAGTACATCTAAAAAAGACACTTATGTATCTTGGAAATTAAACCCTGCTGGTAGTATTTCAATCATGTTTAACTTTTCACTGTTCTTCTTATTAGGTGTCTTAATACATTTAGTTGGAAGATGGATCACTGGAGATACTCAATATCGACCACCATTTTTAGAATTAGATAATCCGATTGGGGTATTGATATTCATCATCATGTTGATTATCTTAAACTATTATTTATCTCGAGTTATGTTGAATACAAAACGTATTGCTAAAGACTTTCAAAAGAGTGGGAATTATTTCGATGGCATTTATCCTGGCGATGATACAAGACATTATTTAGACCGTAGAGCTAAAAAAATTAGTGCAATCGGCGCCTTAATAATAGGTTTTATCATTAGCCTGCCGCTCATTAGTTCTATATTTATATCTGGTATTTACGATCAAATTTCAATTTTTACGCAGTTTATTATTTTGATTTACATTACGATAAATATTACAGAAACAATTAGAACATATTTATACTTTGATAAATATAAATCATTTTTAAACAAATATTGGTAAGGAGTAAGGTATGAAATATTTCGTTCCAGCATGGTACAACAATGATCAATGGTGGCGTAATTTGAATCAACCATTTTATATAAAAAACGCAATGATCGAGTTTGATGATTCCATTAGTCTCATGTCGATGCATGAAAAAAATGACGAAGATTTTAAACTACTTCATTTAAGTTTTAATCCCAATTTACGCTTATTTCTGCATAAGTATGACTTATATGAAACAAATATTTGGTCATTATTTGACGAAATTCAGGGATTCGAAGACATTCCACCTAGATCCTTTCAATTTGAAGACTTAGAATGGCCTGATAACACTGAATTTTTCTATTCACCTTATTTAATACAGGCTATGAAAGCACATTACGTATCTAAAATTTATTTTAATCAAGATGGCTATTTAATTGTAGTGGATGATTTTGAACATGATATCCATCAGCGTCGATATATTTTTGACGAACGTGGTTATTTGAGTGCTATCCGTTATTACGACGAGCTCGGTCACGAACAATATCAGGATTATTTAACCGCTTCGGGTGATGTTGTTTTACGTGAAAACCTAGAGACTAATGTTGTTCAAGTTATGGCAGATCATGCGCACCAATTTCATTCCAAGACCTATCCATCAATGGTTGATTTAATTACAGAACGTTTAAACACATTTTGTAATCAACATATGCAAGCAAATGATAAACTGATTGTTTCATCACATATTGCTCATAACGGCATTTTTAATACGCTTAGAGATGACGTGCAAGTATATTACTCTATTTTTAGTAAACGTAATCGTACGATTGACCAACCATTAATTAAGAGTATGGCACATAGCAACAAATGGCTTGTTGATACACATGAAAATGAACATATCTTACATCAACTCATTGAAACACTAGATACTAAACCTGAAATATTGAGATTTACACCATTCGATACACAAATCTTAGAAAATCTTAGTAGCCAGTTAGATGAAACTTACATAGGTGTTTGGATTGATGGTCTTAATGATGATTATTTGCAAATATTAATCAATGATTTAATCACTTATATTAAACGTCATCCATCGTATCGCCTAGTTATTTTAACGAAAAATAGCGCTACTCAATTACAACAATGGTTGTCTCAATTAATACAAAATGTTAATGAAACATTCAACGAAGAAGATGAGGAAGATTTAGCCAAATCAGAATTAATCCAAGCAAAATCAGCGGAAGACTTTGAGGAATTAGTACAAATTCAATCGGTGCCATTTGAATATGACGTATTAAAGGCATTGTCTCGACTAAGAATCGTCATTGACCTTAATGATGAGCCAGATTTATTCTTACAAATCGCAAGTATCAGTGTCAGAATTCCACAAATAAATATGCATCAAAGTAGTTATGTCACTCATTTAGAAAATGGCTATTTGATTAATAGTTATGCGGATATTACGACTGCGTTAGATTATTTCTTAAGTACCTTAAAACATTGGAATGGTGCGTTTACATTTAATACCAATATGATTGAAGATTTAAGTTCAGGTCACATTATTGAACAACTTGACCACTTTTTAGAAGGTGATAACCATGCCACGTAAATTTAATGTATTACAAATTGGCGGAACAGATTTAGAATATCTATTCACGCATAAACCGGAAGTCACTTGGGACTATTTTGATACACAATTATTTGAATTTGATAGTGGGTATATCGATAGTATTAAGGAGATTGTCGAGGAATCTGGACAGTTTGATTTAGTATTTATTCAAGCGAACCTGACAGATGCATTAACACAACTCTTGCATATTGTGAGTCATCCATATAATACACTTGTCGATGCACAATATTGGCCAAGTGGCTATGATGAACTTGATTTAGTGCAGAGATATCTCATTCGCCCTATTCATTATGATACGACGGATGATCTTCATGATAAATTGATATCTATTTCATTTCCTGGGCAATACGGAGATAAGGTGAGTCCAGCTCGAACACATATCCAATCGCCGTCACATATCGAAGTGATTCATTATGGTAATAGAGAAATTCAATTGAAAGGTCATTTCGGTGATGAATTGATTCCGGTACTTAATTGGCAGCAAAACCTCGTATACGATAAAGATAAAGTGATTGAAGTTTGGCCGGAATTCCGAACGGAAGGCGATGTCACCTTAGAATATACGTTTCGACTAGTATCTTTAAACCCAGAAGAAGGCGTCCTTGAAAAGATTGTTCTAAGTGAGGAAGAACTTGCCGAGCCACTTTATTTACAACGTAGACCCTATACGGCATACATTTCAACGTCGGTAAGTGTTAAAGGTAGTGGTACCGTTCATATCGGCGCCGTACATAAACGTTTGTCACATATTGAATTCGGTCATTTATTACTCGGTAGTCATCGATTTGTAGATGAAAATCGCGAAGAATTCTTTTATTACTTTAATCCTGGTGATTTCAAACCACCACTTAATGTTTACTTCAGTGGTTATCGTGAAGCTGAAGGATTTGAAGCTTATTTTCTAATGAATCAATTAGGTGCGCCTTTCTTACTGATTAGTGATCCAAGAATTCAAGGTGGCGCATTTTACTTAGGCTCTGATACGTATGAAAATGGTATTAAACAAGTCATTACCGATACACTAAACCAACTCGGTTTTAAAGAAGATGACTTGATACTATCAGGTTTATCGATGGGGTCATTTGGTGCTTTATACTACGGTGCCCAATTAAATCCTAAAGGCATTAACGTTGGTAAGCCTTTAGTCAATGTCGGTACTATAGCTAAAAATATGAAGTTATTACGACCTAATGATTTCGAAACATCATTAGATATCGCCCTTTCACCCGAACATACAATGACCGAGTCGTCACAAACTAACACCGATTTGAAGCATATTAAAGACTTAGACGATAAATTCTGGAATGTCTTTTCAAATAGTCATATTAGCGATACATCCATTGCTATTACTTATATGAAAAACGACGATTACGATCAATCTGCATTCGAAGATTTGCTACCAGTATTAAGCCGACATCATGTCCATCTGATGAACAAAGCCGTACCAGGTCGACATAATGATGATACATCAACCGTTGTGAATTGGTTTATGAACTTTTATCATATTTTATTAAAAGATCATTTTGGGAGAGACAATCATGCAAAGTAATCAAACATTAGACGTAAGATGGCGCAAAGTGACACGTCATACTTATAAACATGGCGCAACAATACAATTTCACGATGACTACACATATTATGAGAATCAACTCATGCCATCAGGCTTGCAAATTAACTTATGGGAACCAGCCACTACATTTGATAAAGATGGGCATCCGCCTAAACTCCCTATGTTAAAGAGAGGTTATCGTTACGATATTCATCTAGATATTACTGCCACGCCAGCACAAAGTGTTTATGTCATTGTGACCTTTTATTTAAAAAATGGTAAAGCATTCGACCACTGTATGATTAAAGAAACTGATAGCTATTTTATTTATCCAAATGAGGCTTATAGTTATGATATTTGCTTGATGAACGCTGCATGTCATCATCTTATATTTAAGAAAATCACCTTAACTGAACGATATTTTGTTAAGGATAAAGATGAAGAAATCGCCGAATCTATCGAATCATCAACCAATGACATTTCAACGAGCTCTGATGATATAACAGAGACACATTCATCAGAGGACGGTCGACCACGTACACCACAGGAGAATGTTAACCTAGTCAATCAAATCATGAAAACAACACGTCCAAAACGTGATCATGATTAAAATCCATTAATCAATCAGAAAGGAGGATAACTATGAATCTCAATGTGAATACCGCAATTAATCATATGAGGTTAAAAAAACTTTATAAAATATTAAATAAAATCAATCGTTATAGTGAAGATATGCGTCAATATTCAGATGAACAATTACAAGACAAAACTATAGACTTCAAACAGCAGCTGCAAGATGGTAACGCAACGTTGAATGATATTTTACCTGAAGCCTATGCTGTTGTCCGAGAAGCGTCACGTCGTGTATTAGGTATGTATCACAAAGACGTACAGGTACTAGGTGCAATAGTGATGCATCAAGGAAATATTTCAGAGATGCAGACAGGTGAAGGTAAAACATTAACTGCCACATTACCCTTATACTTAAATGCGCTATCAGGTAAGTCTGTCTTTTTAATCACTACAAATGATTATTTAGCTAAACGTGACTACGAAGAAATGAAACCTTTATATGAATGGTTAGGTCTTACAACATCACTGGGATTTGTAGAGAATCCTCAAGGACCTATATCCAATCAAGAAAAGCAGACGCTATATCATCACGATATTATTTACACAACCAATGGTAATTTAGGTTTTGACTATCTTATCGATAACTTAGCTGATACAAAAGAAAGCAAGTTCTTACCTGAATTACACTATGCCCTCATTGATGAAGTGGATTCTATTATCTTAGATGCAGCACAAACACCACTCGTCATTTCTGGTGCACCAAGAGTACAATCTAATTTGTTTGAAATTGTAAAAGCCTTTGTAGCAACACTTAAAGAGGATCAAGATTTCAAAATGAAAAAGACAAAGCGTGAAATTTGGTTAACTGAACAAGGTATCGAAAAGGCCAATACATATTTTGATGTGCCTAATATTTATGATGCCCCCTACTTTGATTTAGTAAGGAATATTAATCTTGCATTACGTGCCACTTATTTATTTGATCTTAATTTAGATTACATTATTATGGACGGCGAAATCATGTTGATCGACCGTATCACAGGACGTATGTTACCAGGCACGAAAATGCAAGCCGGACTTAACCAAGCCTTAGAAGCTAAAGAGCATTTAGATATTTCAGATGATATGAGTGTCATGGCTACCATTACCTTCCAAAATCTCTTTATGCAATTTGAACGCTTTTCTGGAATGACGGCGACAGGTAAACTTGCGGAGAAAGAATTTTTCGACCTTTATTCAAAAATCGTTATTCAAATTCCAACGTCTAATCCTGTGATAAGACGAGATTTACCGGATAAAGTATTTGTGAATGATGACGATAAAAATGTCGCAATTTTAGATACAGTGATTGACTATCATCAAAAGCAACGTCCTGTATTATTAATTACTCGTACAGCTGAAGCAGCGGAATACTTTTCAAGTGAATTATTTAATAGACATATCCCGAACAACTTGCTGATTGCACAAAATGTTGCTCGTGAAGCCCAAATGATTGCAGAGGCAGGTCAATTGAATGCCGTTACTGTAGCCACAAGTATGGCTGGTAGAGGTACAGATATTAAACTATCTAAAGAAGTTCACGAACTCGGTGGTCTAACAGTACTGATTAACGAGCACATGGAAAATAGTCGTATCGATAGACAATTAAGAGGACGTGCTGGTCGTCAAGGTGACCCAGGTCAGTCTCAAATTTTTATTTCATTAGATGATTACTTAGTCCAACGTTGGAGTGATTCCAAGTTAAAAGACAATCCATCATTGATGAAACAAGATACAGCATACCTATCTGATAGCCCTACCTTTAATAATAAAATCAAACGTATTGTTAAAAAGGCACAACGTGTTTCTGAAGAAGAAGGCATGAAAGCACGTGAAACGGCAAATGAATTCGAGAAGAGTATTAGTACACAACGTCAATTAATCTATAGTGAACGTAACCGTATACTTAATAGTGAAAACTTAGATGACTTAGACTTTGAAAGTATAGCTCGTGATGTCTTTAATCATGACTTTAAGACTGACGGTAGTATGACGAGAGATCATATTGTTCGCTATATCTATAAAAACTTGAGCTTTAGTTTTGTGGATGCTAATTTTGAATTTAATCATCAAAATCACGATGAAAATATTGAGTTTTTAATAACACAATTTAAAGACCAACTGGCTACTAATAAACAGAAAATTAGTGACAACGAGTTATATCAACAATTTTTAAGAAAAGCAGTACTCAAAGCCATCGACACATCATGGATTGAGCAAGTAGACTATTTACAACAACTCAAAGCGAACGTCAATCAGCGTCAAAAAGGTCAACGGAATTCTATATTTGAATACCATAAAGTGGCGTTAGACTCATTTAATGATATGGAACATGATATTAAACATCGTATGATTCGAAACTTATGTTTAAGTATCATTGATGAACAACAAAATGGTGATTTAACCATTCATTTCCCTTAAAAGGAGGGCTATTTATGACAATTTATAACATCAACTTTGGCATTGGTTGGGCAAGTAGTGGCGTAGAATATGCACAAAGTTATCGCGCACAAATGCTACGACATTTAAAAGAAGATGCAAAGTTCATATTTTTAGACTTTATTGCGTCAGAAAATATACAAACCTTAACAGCTAACTTGGGGTTTCATGATAATGAAATTATTTGGTTATATCAATACTTTACAGATATCCCAATAGCACCAACTACATATACCATTGATCAACTTAAACTTGATGTCGGAAATACAGTGACACGAACTGAAGTCGATCAACAAGGCAAGGTACAACGTCTTTATTTAGACCATCAACCTCAAACATTTGTAACCTGTTATATGAAAAATGCCGACCAACCCTATGTTGACCGTGCTGAATTTGTCGTTAATGGTATGTTAATTCGCAAAGATTTCTATAGCTATGTTCGTGTCTTCTCTGAATATTACGCACCTTATGACAACTATGCCAAATTGTATATGCGTCAGTTCTACAATGAAAATGGCTCTATAGCCTATCAAGAAATCATAGATGGCGATGCGCATTCCTATGTATTTAACGACGCACGTTTTAATAGTAAAGAAGCCTTTGTTGCTTACTTTATTCAGCAATTACATTTAACACATAACGACATTGTCATATTAGATCGTGCCACTGATATCGGCCAAGCAGTTCTGCAAAATAAAGGCCAAAGTCATGTCGGTGTTGTGGTACATGCAGAACATTATAGTGACAATATCACAGATGGTACGCACATTTTATGGAACAATTATTATGAATATCAGTTTAATCACGCACCATATATTGATTTCTATATTGTGGCTACCGATTTACAAAATCAAATTCTGTCACAACAATTTGCGCAATATACAAAATTTCAACCACGTATTAGAACGATACCCGTGGGCAGTCTCGACCAATTAACAATGCCAAGTGTAGAAAGACAACCTTATTCTATCCTAACCGCTTCACGCTTAGCGTCTGAGAAACACGTCGATTGGATCGCACTTGCAGTTATTAAAGCCAAACAAGCCGTACCACAGCTATCATTTGATATTTACGGACACGGCCCAGAAAAAGATAAAATTCAACAAATCATTAGTGACTATCATGCCGAAGACTACATTCACTTACAAGGTCACGTCAATCTTGATGAAATTTACACACAATATGAATTATTTGTATCAGCATCACAAAGTGAAGGCTTTGGCTTAACACTTATGGAAGCAGTAGGTTCTGGCTTAGGTATGATTGGTTTCAATGTGAACTATGGGAACCCCACTTTCATCTCAGATGGTCAAAACGGTTACTTATTAGATAAACCGACTAAGGAAGAATCTATCGAGGAGATTACAGATCGTATGGCTGATAAAATAGTTCGATACTTTAACAATGGACCTACATCTCCTCAACAAGTTTCATATGATATTGCTACACCATTTAAGACAACAGAAATGATTAACAAATGGCAGAATTTAGTCGACGAGGTGCTCTATGATTAATTTATTTGAATATTATAATCAACCGACTCAGTTATTACATCAAACACTTGAACAAGCAGATTATCATAACTTCACCATTTGTATTGAAGATGATGGTTTCTTACCAGATGAAGTGACGTCCCCTTATCAATTCTTTGCGGCTAATCTATTACATGATGACGATCAACCTAAATTCTTTAATGCTGTTGACGTCCCACCATTTTGGGAAATTAGTGGCGATGGACAATCAGCTCAAATTAAAGATATGGGACATATTAAAGGCGAAATACGTTACCGCCCGCATTATAAAACGCGCATAGTTAGTCATGTGCGTTGGTTCGACGATAAAGGTCGTTTACGTTCTGAAGATCATTATTCAAAACATGGCTTTAAATTTGCTGAAACGATTTATGACTTAGCTGGAAAAGCTATATTAAAGAAATATGTAACCCGAGAAGGTAAAGAAGTGATATATGAAAACTATGTCACAGGGGATTATGTATTAGACTGGCAAGGACAATCCTATTTCTTCCCTTCTAAAGTGGTGTTTATAACCTTCTATCTTCAACAAATTCAAGTGGATTTATCTGAGATCATTATTAATTCTTTATCAACACCGTTCTTAGTCTTACATCATATGAATACAGAAGGTAAAGGCTTATTATTCTGGCAAGAAAGTAGTAATGGTCATGTCCCAGGAAATATGTGTTCATTACTAGATGGCACATTACAACGTCAATTCTCTGTGATGATACCTGATTACAGAGAATATCATACTGTGGTGGCACAACTTAATTCTGAACAAGCATCGCATGTTTATCAAGCCGGTTATCTGTATGACTTTGATAAATCAAATCAATATTCAAACCATGCACTCATCCTGACAAACTCAGATGAAATACCGCAACTTGAACATATTATAGTGGCGCACCCTAATATGCAATTCCATATCGCTGCATTAACTGAAATGTCGTCCAAACTCATGGCGTACGATCAACATCAACACGTACATTTATATCCAGCAGCAACAAAAGATATATTTGCGGAACTATACCAACGCTGTGATATTTACCTCGACATTAATCAAGGCAACGAAATTGAAAATGCAGTAGCACGTGCATTTCATCATCAACACATTATCTTAGCGTGGGATGAGGTTGCACATCAGCGTCCATTTACTGCACCAGAAAACACATTTACATTAGAACAATTGAACCAGTTAAACCAAGTGTTACACGATATCACTACTAACCATCAACAGTTCAACTTACATCGTACTTACCAAGCTAGACACGCTAACCAACTCACAATTGATACATTCGTCAGTGTAATGCAACAAGCACTGTATGAATAACCGCTTATTAAGAGACATTCACTTAATGATAAAAGTAAAATCTATTGTATTGACTTAAAATTCAAATATCCAAAAATCCCCCTACTAATAAAATAGTAAGGGGGGCTTATGAAATATCATTTCAGAAAATTAACTTAGTTATGTTAATCTAAAAGTAACTAAGTTGAGGTGAATAAAATGAAAATTTCATGGATTTCTTGGTGGATAATGAGTATTCTAGAAATTATAACTTTCATCTTTTTCGCGTTTATGGTGTGGAATAGAAATGTAGATGCAGCTAGCGTAACACAAACAACCGAACTAAAGTTAGTTAATCTAGGTGTGTTAGGATTTGCTTTTTTAATTCCGTTTATAGTGCAAATAGCATGGTTAATCGCTAATATTGTAATTTCAAAAAAGCAAAAGAATCAAGCATTACATTAAAATTTAGTTTTATACATTCAAAACAAAAAGCAATTTCTATCCCCTTCGAATAGAAATTGCTTTTTTATATGAATACGTATTTAAATTATTTTGATGAATGAGATTAAAACAGTGAAGCTCCATTTATGATCTTTAATATTTATTTCATATACTCTGAGCGAACCACCATTTTTAAAATTAATGATGAACAAACTGCTAATATGATTGAAATCATTAAAGATAAATTAAAATGATAATCTATATAATATAATATTCCCCCTATAAATGAACCTAATCCTATTCCTAAATTTAATACTGAGATATCATAACTTAATATTTGACTCGGGTCTCCTCGTAAAAATTTAAGTAATGCATATTGAACTGTTGGATTTGTTCCCCAATGAAATAAATTCCATATAAATACACATAAAGTAAGAATTAAAACATTTCCACCGGCGAACCAAATGAATATAATAGCGATTGTGTATACCCCAATAATTATATTTCCAGCTATATTGTATCCTTTTTTCTCCGACAAACTATTACCTAATTTTGATCCTAGTACACCTGCAATACCTGAAAGGAATAAACATAAACTTACAATAAAGATACTATGACCGTTGCTTTTTACTAAAGGCTCGATATATGTAAACAATATACTATTAGAAACCATCATTAATAGTAAAAAAACAAGTATCAATATGATACCTTTATAATTAATTACTTTATATTCAGTATTATTAACACTTTGATCTTCGGTTTTATGAGGTATAAAATACAATACACCTAATAAACATAAAAAAGTTATAATTGCGATTAAATAAAATGGAAGTTTCCAATTATACTGAGAAGCTATTAGCGTACCTAATGGTATACCTAATATGTTTGCAGCACTAAATCCAACATATATATTAGCAATTACAGAAGCTTTGTATTCTTCTGGAACAATGTTGGCACCTGTTGCCATTAACTTTACTGTTATTAATGAAGCGACACCTGCTAATACAATTCTAACTAAACACAACAAAATGTAATTTCTAATTATCATAGTCATTAAAGTTAACAGAATAAAAATAATCAAACCATACACTAAGATGTTTTTATCATTTATATTTTTTGTGAGTTTCGTTAAGATAGGACTTAATATCGAAAAAGCAATAGCATATAAAGTGACCAATTGACCTATCAAAGCTTTACTTACATGAAATTCCTTACTCATTTCACCTAACATACCAACGACTATCAAATCTGATACACCTACGATAAACATTGTTAAAAATCCAATAATTGTTATTCTTTTACTGATGGCCATATACTATTCCTCAAAATCTAGTTGGTGAACATTTGTAATAATGAATGTAGGATTTTCACGTTTTAATTCTTCAACATCATGGCTTCCCCAAGTTACAGCACAAGAATCTATATTAGCATTATTAGCCATTTTTATATCGAAAACTGCATCACCTATATATATCGTTTGATTACGATGCAAGTTATATTTATTTAATATATATAATAGTCCATCGGGGGAAGGTTTATAGTTTTCAACCTTGTCCGAACCTATAACTTCTAAAAAGAAATGTTCAAATTTCAATTTTTTTAGATTTCGTTTTAATACATCTGTTTTTTTACTAGATACTACAAACAACTTATATTTTTCATGGAGCTCTGCGAGTTGTTCTGTCATTCCGTCAAAAATATTCAAATATAATGTTTCTGTTTCTTTATAATATCTTCTAAATAACTCCATTAATTGATTCAATTCATTTTCAGTTAAACTTTTTTCACTCATTAAATCAAAGGATTTTTCTATAGGTATCCCCATATAATATTCAATTTGCGTGTCACTAGGTATATGTAAACCAAATTCTGAAAATGCTTTTTTGGTTGCTATCGAACTACTTTTTTTTGAATCAGCAATTGTTCCATCGAAGTCAAATATTATATTTTTATACAAAACATTTACTCCTTTCAAATTTATATTAGTTATAAATAGCGTTATCTTTGATGAATCTTAATGCCAATAAATCATTCATATAATCTATATCAAAAACATTGTACTCTGAAGCTATATTCTTATTAAAGGTTGCTATTTGAATATTACTATTATATAACTCTACTAAATCTGAGGAATTAGTAACTAGTAGATTGTTTTCATTTATGTCATGTTCTTCTTTACAGTTTGAGTATCGTTTAATTTTTTCGTTTCCATAAAGGCATTCAAAATGCTTAACTTGAGGTCCATTTTCACTAATAATTGATTCATCTAATATTATTTTTTGTGGTCTAAATGCTTGAAATTTCCATGGTTCATAAGATTTTTCCGAATTGGTATCCCCTATAAAATAAGATAATTTAGCTGGTGGAAATTTTCCTGAACCAATAACAGGTCCTAAACCAGAATGTACGGGACAACCATCATATTTCTCTGCTAATTTTCTAACATTTTTTTGTGCTTTAGCTTTAGTTTCCATATTGTAATTAAAATATTCATCTGATTTACTAAGAGTTTGCATTGCTAATGTTATAAAAGTACCTAAATTTCTTGATTTTCTGTGTTTATAACTATTAGAACTAAAATTAATGAACCATAATTCATTTTTAAAGCGATACACATAACCATCGTCTAAAGGATTATTATCAATATTATCCTTTTTATATCCATACTTATTTTTCATTGATGAAAGAAGTTGCCAAACCATAAACTGCTTTGCATGTATACTCATATTGCCAATTGGTTCAAAATATACTAACAATCCAGAAATGCCCCTATCTTTTTTAGGCATCTTTTTTAATTCATTTAAATAAAGATCTATATCTTTAGATAATTCTTCAGGACTATATGGATAATTTAATGCAGAATAAAAGTGAACTTCCTTTTTATGTCCTTGTACGCCAAATACACATGGAAATCCTTTCGATTCTATAACTTCTTTTAGATTGTTTAATTTCTCGATTCAACCACTCGTAACGATTTTCTATTCTTCCAATGCGGCTTTGAGAAACGAACATTTAAACACTCCTTTAAAATATTGTTCGCCTATATTGTAACTAAAAACCTGGAATTTTTAAATAATCTCTTATAATTTTTTAATATAATTATAATTTCTATTGAAATCACAGTATTAGCCAAAAAATCAGTTAGATAAAAAAAGACTCCCGTTACATGAAGTTAACAGGAGTCAAATTATAGTTTCTATGATCATATATTTATTCTTTTATATACCAATCTACATTATGTTTTTTACATACCATTATCAATCTCAACCTCATCATTCAAAAAATGCGTTTGGATATTGGATGATACCTGAAGCATGATTTAAAGCACTATCTTTTAATTCAATTGCCATCAATAACTCATCTGGTACTTCAAAAGGTGCTTGTATGCCCCAATGAGATGCTTTTTTGAAACCAAATTTCGGATAATATGCTTCGTACCCCATAACGATGACTGATTCAAAATCAATGATTTCTGCAATGGTTAAAGCTTGTTGTATTAATTTTTGACCTACACCTTTATTTTGATATTCGGGTAAAACAGAAATAGGTGCTAATGATAAAGATTCTACTTTCTTATCCTCAGTATCAATCAAAATTTTAGATAATAATATATGTCCTATGATTTTATCTTCATTTACAGCGACTAATGATAAATCTGGAACAAATGCCTCTGACTTTCGTAATTTCGCAACCAATGTGTGCTCACTTTGATCACTATATGATTCATTCTCAAAAGCCTTTTTCACTACTTCTTCAGTTTGCAGGTAATCTTCTTTTTGCTCTTGTCTGATGATGAATTTCATCCTATTCACCCCTCATCATAGTTAGTGCGCTGATATTTTACACAATTACCGTCATGAGTTCCTCTATATTTTACAGCTAGTGTCGATTAAATCAACTGGTTATGATTAATCTGACTTAGCTCGGAAATAATCTTTCTACTATCTGAATTTAACTTTTTCACATAGACGGTATTATGATTGGCTTCGAATTTCTGTACGATGGTATCAATCGCATTCACTGCTGAATCATCCCATAAATGTGCATGGTTGAAGTCTAATTCAATGACTGAATGGTCCACATTAAAGTCAATTTGGTTCATCATGGAATCAATAGATACAAAGAAAATTTGACCTTCAAAGTATACATGTAACGTCTCATCAAACGTCTCTGTTGTCACATTCACGTTAGAAATCTTAGTCGCGAAGAAGAGTGCACTAAATACGACACCTACGATAACACCAATGGCTAGATTATGTGTCATCAATACAATAATAACTGTTAGAATCATCACAAAGGCATCCGTTTTTGGAGCATTTTTAATATATTTAAAGGAATGCCAGTCTACTGTTCCAATAGATACCATGACCATAATTCCCGCTAAAATAGGCATTGGAATTTGCACTACTAAATCCCCTAATACAATAATCATAAATATGAGTACTACACCTGCAGTTAATGTCGATAATCGACTTGTCGCACCTGATTTCACATTAATGACAGATTGTCCGATCATCGCACAACCACCCATACCACCGAAGAATCCTGTAATGATATTTGCGATACCTTGTCCACGAGATTCCTTATTTTTACTACTATAAGTATTTGTAAATTCGTCTACAATTTTAGCAGTGAGTAAGCTTTCTACTAACCCTACAATCGCCATTGAAACTGAAAATGGTAAGATGATTTGTAATGTCTCCAGTGTGTAAGGTACTTGTGGAATAATGAAATGAGGCAATGCCTGTTTAATCGTACCTAAATCACCAACAGTATGCACATTGGCACCTGTAAACATATATAATGCTGTTAATAAAATAATCGCAATTAATGGTGCAGGAATTGCTTTAAAGAATCTAGGTACAATATATACGATTAATAAAGTAATAATGACATAAATGTAAGTCGCAATGGATATATTAAAAATATGCTCAATTTGAGATAGAAAGATCATAATACCTAATGCATTAACGAAACCAATCATTACGGATTGTGGAATGAACTTCATCAGTCTTCCTACTTTTAAAATACCTAAGACAAGTTGAATCAATCCCATTAAAATCGTCGCTGCAAATAAATATTCCACGCCATGTTCCTTCACGAGTGGTGTCACAACAAGTGCAACTGCACCTGTAGCACCTGAAATCATTGCCGGTCGTCCACCAACAATCGCTGTCACTGTCGCTATGATAAACGCCGCATATAAACCAATCATCGGGTCCACCCCCGCTATGATTGAAAAGGCAATCGCTTCTGGAATTAAAGCAAGTGCCACTACAATACCTGCTAGTATATTTTTCATTGGTTGATTAAACCACTGAACTTTCCAATTATCTACCATGACATCCGCTCCTTTTCATACTATTTAAATTCAATATTGATAAAGCGTACATTACGCCCCTGACGTCTGTAACATATGTATATACTTGCACTTTGCATACATATGCCATCACCACTTTTTTAGCAATAAAATAGAGCGAGTAAGAAACCATTGTGTCATTCAACTTGGTTTCATCACTCGCCCATGAAGGTGGCTATCTTATCATCTCATTAGAATTGTTATTTATTGACTATCCTACGTGCCACTCACTATATGACATATATCAATTGAATCGCGTTTTATTTGTCGAATTGAAACCTTACGCATTATAACATCAAGCTCGCTTCAATGGCAAAATTCATTTTGATACTTGTCATCGACTTTTAATATACATCACGTCACATGAATCATGACTTTAGTTCTTCTTGATACGTCTGTCCAAATAATTGATAATGTACAAATTCAGTAACATCAGCTGAACTAACTAATATCAATATCGTGTCATTACCGCCAACTGTTCCTAATACCTCATTTAAATTGAGCTGATCGATATAAAAGTTCACACTTTGCGCAAATCCTGGCGATGTTTTAACAATAAGGTAGTGATCTTTAATTGTGACCTTTTCGATCTCATCATTGTAAAAGGCTATGAGTTTCGTTTTCGCTTCGCTTTGAGCATTATCATTAAACTTTCGGTAACATCGATCATTATTGGCGGTAGGCATTTTATATATTTTAAGTTCATTTAAATCTCTACTAATCGTTGCCACACTATATTTGATACCAAAATGTTTATCAAGATAGTCCACAATTTCGGCTTTTGAACGTATGTCATTATCTTTCACAATTGTCGATATTAAATCCAATCGTTTACTTTTTCTCATATTTATTTACTCCTTTATCTGCATATTTCACAAAATACAGACAAACTTCATCACAAATACCATATCAAATTTCCTTCATACAATATGTGAAGTATTTCTCATTTATAACAATTTTTATAAAAAGTTTTATATTGATGTATAAAAATCTTCTTAAAATATAGATAGATTTAACATTTATAGTTAATTAATCATGCATGACTATCCATACATTCAATCGAATAAAAAATCATATTATATTAATTATTTATTATCGTATTAACTTAATATACATGTAATTATAGGTTTTATGCGTTTATATTGCATAATCTATCATCAAATTGCATTGAATAAATATTTTATATGAGATATTCGACATTATCATTGTGAAAAGATTCTCAATCTCTATGTTGAAAGCGCTTTATACTCTAGATGTATTAAATCAAAGGAGGAAATAACAATGGAAAAAGGACCTATCCACGTAAACAGTGAAATCGGCAAATTAAAAACGGTATTACTTAAACGACCAGGTAAAGAATTAGAAAATTTAGTACCTGATCATCTAAGTGGATTGCTATTTGACGATATTCCTTATTTGAAAGTTGCTCAAGAAGAGCATGACCATTTCGCTCAAGTACTTAGAGATGAAGGTGTCGAGGTTGTTTATTTAGAACACCTAGCTGCAGAAGCCATTGCAGATGCCTCTGTTCGCGAACAATTTATCGATGACATTTTAAAAGAATCTCAAAAGACTGTCCTCGGTCATGAAAAAGAAATTAAAGAACTGTTCGCGACATTAAATGACCAAGAACTGGTAGAAAAAATTATGGCTGGTGTACGTAAAGAAGAAATTCAATTAGAAACGAATCACCTCGTAGAATATATGGATGACCGCTATCCATTCTATCTCGATCCAATGCCAAACCTTTACTTCACTAGAGATCCTCAAGCATCTGTAGGTAGAGGAATGACTATCAACCGTATGTATTGGCGTGCCCGTCGTCGTGAATCAATCTTCATGACATATATTTTGAAATATCACCCAAGATTCAAAAACGACGATGTCCCAGTTTGGTTAGATCGAAATTCACCATTCAATATTGAGGGTGGCGATGAATTAATTCTATCTAAAGATGTACTTGCAGTTGGTATTTCTGAACGTACCTCTGCACAAGCTATCGAACGCTTAGCAAGACAAATTTTATTCGATGATCAATCTACATTTACTAAAGTACTTGCCATCGAAATTCCAAACAGCCGTACATTTATGCATTTAGATACAGTATTTACCATGATTGACTACGACAAATTTACAATGCATGCTGCGATTTTCAAAGAAGAAGATAACATGAACATCTTCACCATTGAAAAAGATGAACAAGGTCAAGACATTAAAATTACGCACTCAAACAAATTAAAAGAAACATTAGAAGAGGCGCTTAACATCGACAATATTGAATTTATCCCAACAGGTAATGGTGACGTTATCGATGGTGCCCGTGAACAATGGAATGACGGTTCTAACACATTGACTATCCGTCCAGGGGTTGTCGTAACTTACGACCGAAACTATGTATCTAACCAATTATTACGTGATAAAGGCATTAAAGTTATTGAAATTACAGGTAGTGAATTAGTCCGTGGTCGTGGGGGCCCAAGATGTATGAGCCAACCATTATATAGAGAAGATATTTAATTCAGTACACACATGTACTTTACTAATACATTTTAAAGAAATGAGGAATGAATCATGTCAGAAATTCAACAACCACTTAACTTAAAAGGTAGACATTTATTAAAAGAAGATGACTTTACGAAAAAAGAATTTAGCGATTTAATCGATTTCGCTATTACTTTAAAAGATTATAAACAAAAAGGGATTCCACATCGTTATTTAGATCATAAAAATATCGCCCTATTATTTGAAAAGAATTCTACACGTACACGTGCAGCCTTTACTGTTGCCTCTATTGATTTAGGTGCACATCCTGAATTCTTAGGAAAAAATGATATCCAATTAGGTAAAAAAGAATCTGTTGAAGACACAGCTAAAGTACTAGGAAGAATGTTTGATGGTATCGAATTCCGCGGTTTCTCACAAGAGATGGTTGAAGACTTAGCTAAATATTCAGGTGTACCTGTATGGAATGGTTTAACCGACGCATGGCATCCAACACAAATGTTAGCTGACTACATGACAGTTAAAGAAAACTTTGGTCATTTAGATGGCATCAAACTTACTTATGTAGGTGACGGACGTAACAATGTGGCTAACTCACTACTTGTGGCTGGACCAATGCTTGGTGTAGACGTAACAATTTGTTCTCCTAAAGCACTCTTCCCATCTCAAGACTATGTTGATATTGCAGAAAGACGTGCCAAACAAGACGGTGGTTCAATCACAATTACAGATAATATTGACGAAGGTGTTAAAGATGCCGATGTTATCTACACTGACGTGTGGGTATCTATGGGTGAAGAAAGTGAATTTGAATCACGTATTAAATTATTAAAAGACTATCAAGTTAATAGAGCTATGTTCGATAAAACTGGTAAAGATAGCACGATTTTCTTACATTGTTTACCAGCCTTCCATGATACGAATACAACATATGGTCAACAAATCAAAGATGACTATGGTTTATCTGAAATGGAAGTCACTGACGAGATATTTAGAAGCAAACATTCTAAAGTATTCGATCAAGCAGAAAACCGTATGCATACGATTAAAGCTGTGATGGCAGCTACGCTAGGATAGTTTGCAATTAAAAAGAAGACGCAGGTTTGGTTACGATACCCTCATATCACTGAGCTCCTATATATGAATCACAACTGAACCTGCTTATTTATTCAAAGGAGACATGACATATGAGTGAATCAGATGGAAATAAATTAAGTAAAACCTCCTTGATTGGCCTCGTCATTGGTTCAATGATTGGTGGCGGTGCATTTAACATTATTTCTGATATGGGTAATCAAGCTGGTGGTTTAGCCATCATTATCGGTTGGATTATCACAGCAATTGGTATGATTTCCCTAGCCTTTGTCTTTCAGAACTTAACGAATGAAAGACAAGACTTAGATGGTGGTATCTATAGCTATGCACAAGCCGGGTTCGGTGATTTTATTGGATTTTCAAGTGCTTGGGGTTATTGGTTTGCAGCCTTCCTAGGCAACGTGGCCTATGCCACATTATTAATGTCAGCAGTCGGTAACTTCTTCCCAATCTTCAAAGGTGGAAATACCTTACCAAGTATTATCGTTGCTTCTATCCTTTTATGGGGCGTACATTACCTCATCTTAAAAGGTGTAGAAACAGCTGCGTTTATTAATAGTATCGTTACTGTTGCTAAACTCATCCCTATCTTACTTGTCATCGTATGTATGATTGCTGCGTTTAACTTTGAGACCTTTAAAGCTGGTTTATACGGTATGACAAGTGGCGATACTGGCATATTCAGTTGGGGTGATACATTAGGCCAAGTGAAAAGTACAATGCTTGTAACGGTCTGGGTATTTACAGGTATTGAAGGTGCGGTTGTCTTTTCAAGCCGTGCTAAAAGTAAAAAAGACGTCGGTACTGCAACTGTGATCGGTCTTATCTCTGTATTAGTCATCTATTTCTTAATGACTGTTCTCGCACAAGGTGTCATTCAACAGAATCATATTTCAGAACTATCTAACCCATCTATGGCTGCAGTCTTAGAACATATTGTAGGACATTGGGGTTCAGTACTAGTCAACATTGGTTTAATCATTTCAGTATTAGGTGCTTGGTTAGGATGGACACTACTCGCAGGTGAATTACCCTTCGTTGTTGCGAAAGATGGCCTATTCCCTAAATGGTTTGCAAAAGAAAATAAAAATAAAGCACCTGTCAATTCATTATTAATTACGAATATATTAGTACAAATCTTTTTAATCAGTATGTTATTCACAGAGAGTGCATATCAATTCGCCTTTTCACTCGCATCCAGTGCGATCCTTATCCCATATATGTTCAGTGCTTTCTATCAAGTTAAATACACTTACTTAACGAAGGAACGCGCAACAACGAAACAATGGGTTATTGGTATTATCTCGTCTGTTTACGCGATTTGGCTCGTTTATGCAGCGGGTATAGATTACTTACTATTAACTATGTTGCTCTATATCCCAGGCTTATTCGTTTACCAAACCGTCCAAAAAAACAACCGGAAACCTTTAAGCAAGGTTGACTATATCTTCTTTGTATTAATCACAATTCTAGCAATCATTGGCATTTTCAGATTAATCACTGGTGCCGTAAATGTATTCTAATTAAGGAGTGAACGATATGGATAACAAAATCGTCATCGCGTTAGGCGGTAATGCCATACAAACTGATGATGGCTCAGCTGACGCACAAAGAAAAGCAATACGTTCGACAATGCAAGCACTCAAACCTTTATTTGATACTGATGCAGACATCGTTATCTCTCATGGTAACGGTCCACAAATTGGTACGATGTTGATCCAACAAGCTAAGGCAGATAGTCCACAAACCCCTGCCATGCCGCTTGATGTTTGTGGTTCCATGACCCAAGGTATGATAGGATTCTGGATAGAGACGGAAGTCAACAGAGTACTTGCTGAAATTAAGAGCCCAAGACGCGCAGGTACAGTAATTACTCGTGTTGAGGTCGACGAACATGACCCCCGTATGTCTAACCCTACTAAACCGATTGGACCATTTTACACTAAAGAAGAAGCTGAGCAATTACAGCAAGCCAATCCAGAATCAACTTATAAGGAAGATGCTGGACGTGGTTACCGTAAAGTGGTACCTTCACCTTTGCCAGTGTCTATTTTAGAGCATCAACTCATTAGTACATTAGTAGAGAATCAAAATATCATCATTGCATGTGGTGGCGGCGGCATACCAGTTATTAAGCGCAACGACACATATGAAGGTGTCGAAGCTGTAATAGATAAAGACTTTGCCAGTGAACGCTTAGCACAACTCATCGACGCTAATACTTTAATGATATTAACGAACGTAGAGCATGTATATATCAACTATAACGAGCCTAATCAAGAGGCATTAACAAACGTTGACGTTGCAACGTTAAAACAATATGCCAAAGATGGTAAATTTGCCGAGGGTTCTATGCTTCCTAAAATCGAAGCTGCCATTGATTTTGTTGAAAGTGGTGAAGGCCGACGCGCGATTATCACTAATTTAGATAATGCATATGAAGCATTCAAAGGACATGTTGGCACACAAATCGAGCATTAATCACTAAGGTGGTGACTTTATGACAAACAACCAATCACGAGGCATTGCAATCGATAATTCAATAATCACAAATCATAGTGATCAGTGTCTTGAACGACTTGCCCAATTGATTCACATCCCTTCTGTTGCTTTACAACCTTACAAAAATGAATGTATCGTTAGACAATATAACAAAGGACAAGTCATTTACTATTCTTCTGACGAATTAACACATATTTACTATTTGATCGATGGTTATATATTAAGAGAACAATTTAGTATGAATGGTGATGTATACCGCATCTTAAACAAGGATGATAAATTATTCCCCATGCATAATCTCTTCCAAGAGAAGACAACGAATGAAATGTGTACAGCCATTACAGACTGTATCATGATTGCCGTTCCCATTGATCTTATTGAATATCTATGTAGAAACAATGACAAAGTGTTTATTAGAATTTACCAATTGTTATGTAACAATCAGAAACAACAAATTGAATATCATATGGCACTCAGTTCTAAAAGTGCAAAAGAACGCGTGATTAAAATATTAATTTATTTATGTCACATGATTGGTTATGATAACGATGAATTTTATGAAATCAAATCATTTTTAACGATTCAAATGATTAGTGATCTTGCAAGTATTTCACGTGAAACAACTGGCCATATTATTCAAGAATTGAAAGAGCAAAATATTTTGCTTAAGCACCATAAAAACTGGATTATCAGTAAACAAATTTTAGCGTAATCATTTTATCCCATAAACTCATATTCACCCCATCCCATGGTTAATCAGCATATGAAGACCTCCTTTTATTAACGTGACATGGTGATTAACCGACTAAAGCTCGACAAAGATCAATGTAGCGATCGCTGTCGAGCTTTTTTGATACGCTTAATCAATAGCAAAAACCCCTTTACTACGGCGGATAGTAAAGGGGTTTGGGGAAATGATTTATATGTCATCTATTGAATGATTTTAATTATTAAAGGGAACTGTCACTAATGAATCTTTACATCTACTATTGCAGAATGCTTATTTTAAGAAATCTGGTTCTAAATATGGTGCACCGTTTGAGTAGTCATAGAAACCTTTACCTACACCACGGCCTAATTCACCTTTATCGATTTTACTTTGTAATAAATCAACGACTTTACCATCGATTTCATCGTTAGATTCTTGGTAAATAGCATTTAAAATGTGATACATCGTATTTAATCCAATGATATCTACAATAGCTAATGGACCATGAACCGCATGGAATCCGATCATCCATGTTTTATCAATTGTTTCAACATTTGCAATGTCTTTAACTAATAATTTAAGTCCAGCATGTAGTAATGGAATTAATAACGTATTTAAGATATATCCTGGTTGTTCTTTGTGAATTGGAATTACTACTAAGTGAATATCACGTGCAAATGCTAAGATTTTATTAAATGTGTCTTCTGTTGTTTTGCTTGCAACCATGACTTCACCAGTGTTTTTAAGCCATACACCATTTGAGAAGTGTAATGCCGCGAATTTTTCTGGACGACCAGTTAAATCTTCAAAGTCACTTGGTCTTAATGTAGAAGAGTTTGTAACGATATACGCATCTTCATTTAAGACTTCGCTTAATTGTTTATAGAAGTCTTTTTTAATATCAGTATTTTCTGGTACAACTTCAATAACTAAATCTGCATCTTTAGTTGCTTCAGCTAAATCAGTGTAATAACTGATATTTGATTCGAATTTGTCTACAGTAGCGTCATCCACATTCATATCTGATTTGTAATCTTGTTTAATTTGTTTTATACGACCTTTAGCAGCTTCAATCGCATCATCACTAATATCATAAAGTGACACGTTAAAGTCACCAGATGCAGTTTGGAATGCGATTTGACTACCTAAGACACCGCCACCTGCGACAGTAATATTTTTAAATCCGTGTGTTAAATCTTTGATTTCTTTTGGATTATCGAAGAAGTCTTTGCTCTTGAATTCAGGGTTTGGATAATTGTAGAAACCTTTACCTACAGATTTACCAAGACGACCTTCTTCTACCATACCTTCTAAGAATCTAAGGTAGTTTTTAGCCCATTCTGGTGAATTTTCATCCATTTTTGATTTTCTGATATTTAAATGTGTCGCGATACCAACGATATCATTCATACCAAATGGTCCATGTTCATCGTTTGTCGCTTTCATCCATGTTTTATCGATCATTTTATAATCTGCAACTTCGTTACCAAGTAAGTAACCTGCTTGTGTTACTAAAGGTACAAGTAATGAATTTAAGATATAACCTGGTTGTTCTTTGTGGATTGGAAGTGGTACCATACCGATTGCTTTCGCAAAGTCTAAGACTTCATTAAAGATTTCATCTGAAGTATCTTCCGTACGCATCACTTCACCTGTATTACGTAGCCAAATTTCATTAGCAAAATGTAATGCCAAGAATTTTTCTGGTCTACCTGTAACATCTTTAAATTGACTTGGCGCAAATGTTGAAGAATTTGTTGCGAAAATTGTTTTTTCAGGTGCACTTTCACCTAATTGTTTATAGAAATCTGTTTTAATTGAAACAACTTCTGGAATGGCTTCAATAACAATGTCAGCATCTTTTGCTGCATCAGGAATACTAGTACTAAATTGGATTGATTGATACGCTTGTTCTACTTTCTCTTCAGTCGTATCTAAATCATCTAAATAACGTCCTTTTAAGATATTCAAACGCTCTTTGACTTTTTCTAAAGCCTCATCATTAATATCATATAACGTTACGTTAAATCCGTGGAATGCACTTTGGAAAGCGATTTGGCTTCCTAGTACACCGCCACCTGCGACTACTACGTTTTTAAAATTCATCTCTTATGCCCCCATAATTCATATTGCTTACAATTCAAGTATACGCTTAAAATTTATTTATTTGAACTGAATGCCTTTGGATAATATATAAATAATTGAATGGAATTTGCAAAGTTATATAAGCGTATGTATATGGATGAAGCATTAGGGTGAGAATGAGTCATTGAGGAGTTATCAGAAGATAGATTTGGATAAGTACAACTTGAACATGTGTATCATCTTTTCCGTAGTTGAATAAAAAAAGCTCCCTTCAATATAGTGATGATTATGAGTAAGTTGAAGAGGGTGTTGTGAGACGAAATATTTGTACAATATAATTAGCTATAAAAATGCGACCGATTGTGACTTCGATTAAATCATTGTTTTACGTCAAACATAAGTTTAATAACTATCACTTTTTAGTTTTAACGGTAACTCCTATAATTATTAATAAGTAATTAATAAAAAAGATTATATAAATCAACCTATTTCCAATGTTACTTGCTATGACCTGATCAGTCGATATTAATATTACATTTATAATAATTAATACGATGATGATCGACATATATACTTTATTTTTAATAAGGATAGGATCAAACCTCCCTGTAATCTATTATGAAGTTAAAACTTATGATACACATCTCTTTTCGCTTTTTACCAAGTTGCTTCATTCATTTTAATGTGAAGGATATAAAATTATATTTTAAGATTGATGTTTATCAACCATTTGTTCAAAATGAAATTTAATTTTTTGTACAGTTTGTTGTTGTTCCATTTTCACTGCAGCAATTCTATAAGTCCCATCATATGTTTTAATTTTCGTTACTGCATCTGGCATAAATATGGTTGCTTGACCTGGATAACTTACATAGATAGCTTTTTTTACATCTTTATAATAGCCAATATATTTCTGATTACCTACATGTAATTCATATTGATCCCAACCTAATTGAATTAAGGTAATCTCCCTCATAAAAATCTGATTATGTAGATACTTAAAAAGTATGGCAGGTATAAAAAATCCTACAATACAACCTAAAATATTTATAAAAACTAGATCCACTAGAAATGCTAGATTAATAATTATCACCATCACTACCATTGCTAGGTAAATAAAAATGATACCAACTATCACCGGTAATATTAAAAATTTGTTATATTTCAAACGTTCATGATCAACAACCACTTGCTTACCACTTATAGTCCCTTGATAAATAGCATTCTTTATTTGCATATAAGTCCCCCATTTTAAACAGCTACAGATAATTTGAATATATATGTAATGATAAATTTAAATCCGAAATGTCTTCATTAAAATTATACAATTATTTCGTTTTTATATAAATGATATATTTAAATATCTTAGATGCGATTTCTTTATAAAATCAAAAATCCCAAGAGCCTTTATTGTTAGAAAGTTATATCTTTCAAATAATAAATTTTTCCATTTACTAAAACACTCTATTTATTTATTATTATATTTAACACAACTAAAATCAAAGGAGATTACTTATGTATCACATATTAAGGGGTATAATCATACTTTTATCAATGACCTTCCTAGTTTCATGTAGTATAGATAATAAAGATAAATCTCATACTACACATAAAACTTCAGAAGAAAATAAAAAGAAAACAGCTTCCAAAAAAGCAAACACTGAGAATAAAAAAACCTCAAGCAACAGTGAAAATATCAATTCAAATACATCTCAAAACCAACAAGTACAAAACAATCAGCCAGTACAACAAAATCCTCAACAAGCACAAACAAATACAAATCCAACTCAAGATAAGCAACTGCAAGATATAGAAAATTATGAAGCTTATTTAAGAAGTAAAGATAATATGACCGAATCTGACTTTAAGAAATATAATGAGCTAGTTGGAGATAGACAACTACCTGGTGATATAGCACAACGCATTGGTCATAATGGCGTCTCATCTGATGATTTAGCAACAGAAAATGACGAATAAAATACATTAGAGAAAAGCTGAATTTAGCTTTTGTCTTTAAATTTTAATTTAAGGTTTGTCTCCTATAGATAAGGCGACAAACTTTTTTATTTTGTTTTAATATAATGATCAAAACCAAAAAATCAAATAAATATAGAATCAAATTAAACTCAATATTTTTATATAGCTTAGACATTTACAAAATATTTAAAATTATCATTTTTTTATTTAGTGGTCTGTGTTAGAATTTAGTTGTAATTTTCAAAATATTTATAGATGGGGGATTTTTTATGAAAACAACTAAAATTTTAGGGGCAACAACATTAGCAGGTGCATTATTATTTACAGGAGTAAGTTCACATAATGCAAGTGCTGCTGAATCATCAGTAAATGCAAATAACGCTCAATCAGTAGCTACTCAAGTTTGGAAAGAAGATGGTTATAAGCCTGAACGTGTTAATTTCCAAAAAGCCGAAGATAAAGGGGACTATTATTTACTAGGTTATAATAATAAGTCAGGTGTAGGCGACGGTGCTGTTAGAGTATATAAAGATGGCACTGTAGAAACAGGAGAAGGTGTTTTAGCAACAGCTGATGACGGTAAATTTTATAAGAATGGTAAATATCAATTTGATAATTCAAACAATAATGAACAAGGTCAACAACAAGCAACTGATAACACAGTAACTACTCAAAATAATAACCAACAACAAGCAGTTCAAAATAATGCCACACAAGCATCAGAACTACCAGCTACTGGTGAAACAACAAACAATGGTCTAGTAGCATCAATTGCTACGGTATTATTAGCTATTGGTTCATTACTTACTTTCAAACGTTTTTCAAAAGAAAAATAGTTCTAATAATATGCAAAAAGAGTACAATTTTGTACTCTTTTTGTATATATTGATTTAATATTTACTTCTAGGATTATGAGGATTCATATCAGCTAATTCATCATGTATAGCTTTTTGATTTCTTTGTACTTTTTCATAACCTCTGTTGATATCATTAGTCAACTTCTCGATGTTATTGTTTGACTGTTGTATCCCTACATTAAGTTCATTTAATAACCTTTGTTGTTGCTGACCTTGATGATTGATTGCTTGAATAGTTGCTTTTTGATTGTTACTCATACTATTTAATGTATTTTGAATATCATTGATATGAGATTTCAATTCATTCATATTTTTTGATCTCTATATACATTGATGATTTCTTTCCAACTGTCACCAAATCCAGCATTTAAAAT
The DNA here is from genome assembly GCF_003491325.1 of Staphylococcus sp. M0911. Lineage (NCBI taxonomy): Bacteria > Bacillati > Bacillota > Bacilli > Caryophanales > Staphylococcaceae > Staphylococcus > Staphylococcus sp. M0911. Next base: position 114,889 of record NZ_CP022881.1, on the reverse strand, counting down.
TGCAAATAATGTAGATAAAATATCTAGACTTCTAAACTCAGATGGAAGATATGTTTCTAATTTTTGCGCTTCATTCTCAAAATGGGTATAAATCGATTGATAATCATTCCTTATTTTACTATCAAACCTTTTATGTTCAGATAAAATATATTGCTTGTCACTTTCAAACTGTGCCTCACACCTAGCAATCTCTCTATTAAAGTAATCTTGATCTAGCGCTCTTGCTACAGTCCATTCTCTATATTTAGCTTTGTATATTCTTCTTTCAATAAATCCACCAACAAAACTTAATATCAAATCTACCATTTTATAAGTAACAAAACATAAAATAGTAGCCAGGATTTTTGAAATAAAAAAGAGATTAAGAAATACTATTACTGCAATGATTACTGATAACACCTTACAAATGATATTGATAGGTTTTACAATCGAATCCCTACGCTGCTTATATTTAGCATCAATTTTATCAGTCTCAGGCGTATAATATTTTAATGTTTCTTGCCTTTCATTGTATTCACTGGTAATAGTCTCTATTTTTCTATTTTTCTTATCATTATTATTTTTCAATAATTTATTATATTGTGCTTGTCCTTGATTAATAGTATTTCTTATATTATATAACATTAAAAAGTATGATTCTAATTCATCACTATTCATATTTCGCAAGACTTTATTATCGGGTACGCTTTTGTATTTACTTTTGAAACTATCTACACTTTGGATACTCAAATTTTTCATTAAACCCCCACTTTTTTACTATTTAAAGTGCAACTTATACAAATATGATGAGTTAAGTCGCTTAAACTAAATATTAAATTTTTAACCTTCTCTATATATTTATGCATTTTAACTAGACATTAAGATGTATTATATACATCTTAATGGACACCATACGTCCGTCATTTAAAATAATTTTTAAGTATTCTACCTTTAAATCTCATAGTTACTATTTTCAAGTTCCTTGCCCTCATTTTGTCGTCTATTTCACATATAATGATTTTTCATACCTATATTAATATTACATTTATGTATACTTAAAATTTCATCATCTACCTTCATAATATTTTTCCATTTATAGTTTTCTATTCACACTCCAATGGAGTACACCTAATAATATAAAAATAATTCCTGTCTGTATTAATATAGACCCCATTAATTGGTCTTCTAATTTCAATATAATCAATGCTATATCACATATTACGAAAACAATTGAAAATATGGCACTATATTTAAATATACTCTTGTTGTACTGAATAAATAAAAATTGTGCTTTAAGCCATATTTCATCATTTTTCATTGATTTTTTTGATCTAAAACCATACCATCGATTTCTTTCTTTTGGATAGGTTTTACTATATAAAATACCTACCACAATCATAAAAAGGCTCATAGGAAAGAGTAACAAGTATATCTCCTCTATTCGTAAAAATTTCAAATAAACATCATCATTTAGTTTATATCAATATACTATATATCCATTCAGTGAAGTAAGTTTCTAAAAAAGCTGCAATAATATATAAAGGTAGCGCAATTAAGATATATGTTTTAATTAATTGAATTAACGCTTGTTTAAATGAAACATTTTGTTTTTTCTCTTTTCTAAACAAATTGCTGATTTTTCTAACAATTGCTTGATTTAATTTAAATAAACTACTGACAACAAAGCACATCGCAAATATTTCAACAACGATATGTGGAATTGATGATAAAATCACTATCGAACCTTTATGAAAGTCAAAGTTGATTACGAATCCAAACATGATTCCGGTAATTGTACTTGTAAAAATTAAATTTACGCAATATAAAAATGGAATAGGAATTAAAGAGAGTATTAGCATTTGTAAAGGGACTCTAAAACCATTATTTATGATGAATTCCCATACTTTATTTAAACCAGTAGCTTTATCTAAGCTAGATGGTATTTGGTCTCCGATACTTTTAAAAGTATCAAGAGATGGACTAAATATACTAGATAAAATAAAGCTTATAATCAAAATAATCATCGAAAATACAAACCATTTCATAGTCCTTTGAACATACTGCTTATCACTTATATTTAACATAACCTTCTCCTTTAACTATTAATGAAAATTCATGGAAAATACAAAGAAATTTGCCAAATCTACTATGATTAATTTCAGTCTAACATTAGAATATCAATAAATACAAAAATACTTTTATTCAAAAATTAATGACTATATAAGTAAACTTAAAATAATTAAATAGAAGAAAGGAGAAAAATTAAATGAAAAAGTCTTGGTTTATTTATGTTAGTATTTTGTCAATTTTACCTATGGAATATATAGGAATGATAATAGATTATCAATTTCAAAATATATTAGGTTATATCCCATTAGTAATCGTTTCTATATTATTAGTATTAAACATTAAAAATTATGTTCTAGTATTTTTATTCAGAACATTAGGAATAGTAATTTCTCTATTTTATACGCATATCTTTATGAATTTATAACAATCAGCATCCTATTTTAAACCTTTTTATGCATAGTGATAAGTTGCCTAGATTTTATTGAATGCGATTTCAACATCTTTTCTCTTATTCTCTAAATTCAATTGTTCTAATTCTAATAATTCTTCCAATCCCTTACTATAATCATATAGTTTACCGTCTTGTTGGTTAAACCTATGCCTTTCACTCTTCTCAATATCATTGACATCAAGTTTTCACTTGTTTTCTATTCCTAATATTTTATGCTTTCATAATTCTTTTGTCATATAAATAACTACTTTCATTTCAATCACTTTATTTTTAGTTGCTAATGAATAAACTACTCTTTTCATAGAAAAAACACCTTCGCATGATTCATTTTAATATGAATTCAACGAAAGTGTTTTTTAGTTATTTCCCAAATTTTGGGTCATTGCAGAGTCCCTTTTTATTATTGATTATTTCTTCTTTTTAATTGTTTTTGCTTTCTGTGACTTTTTATCATTTTGTTTTTCAAATGATTTTACATACTCGTCTGCAATTTTTGAATAATATTGATTTGAAAAATACATTTGAATGATAAGGAATAATGCATTGATGGACCAATATAGTCCTAAAGCAGATGCTGATGTGAATGAAATATAAATAATAAATATAGGTGAAATTACCATCATCATATAGCCCATTTGTCTTTGTTCTTGGGGCATGTTACCTAAACTTACTAGAGATTGGATAAAATATAAAATACCCGCAATGAGTGTTATATAAATATCTGGATTGGATAAATCAAACCATAAAAAGTGAGGATATTGTGATAAATGATTATGTACTGGCCATTTTAATGATGCATATAGACCAAATAATATTGGCATTTGAATAAGCATAGGAAGACAACCTAACATGCTTTTCATTGGATTAATATGGTATTTTTTATATACATCCATCATCTCTTTATTAGCATCCATTTTTTCTTCTTGTGTGCGCGCACGTCGCACTTTTTCTTGAATAGGATCTAACTCTGGTTTAGCGATTTTCATTAGTTTTCTCATAAACTGGCCATTTTTAGTTTGTGATAACATAAATGGCAACATTATTAATCTAATCGCTAATACGATAATAATAATAGCTAGACCATAATTATGATTAAGATGTTCTCCCATCCAATTTAAAAATAAATCCATTGGTTTAGCAAAAGTATTATAGAAAAAGCCATTTCGATTCTCTGGTTTAGAATAGTTACAAGCTGATAAAAATACAGGTGCTAATAATACTAAAATCACATATTTTAGTTTCATTTTTATGTATCCTTTCAACAAAATAATTAAAAAAGCAACCATATAGGTTGCCTGTGAATATTACAATAAAGTGTAAAAAAATTACTAAAGTCATCTTACTAAAAAAAGAATTTAAATTAAAGTGAAAATATATAATTCTTACAAATTGACTTTACATAACTATTAATTAGTTTAATCATACTTAAATGGAGAACACCGACATCACAGTGCTTCTCCCCCTTTCACTAACTTCACTTAAACCCTTACCTAAATTTACGAGTAACTTATTATTATTTCTAATTTACCTTCAAATAAAATATTTTGATCTTCATTTGTAATGATAAAATGTCTACCTTTTTGTATATCGTATCTTTCATCATCTATAATCACACTACCTGTCCCATCGATGACTGAAACTAAGCAATAAGCATGTGGTTTATTGTAATTTAATTTCCCATTAATTCTCCATTTTTCTACTGTAAAAAATTCGTTTGATACAAATTGAGTTACTGTCTGTCCTTGAACTTCACTTTGTTGAGGTACCACATTAGGGTTCTCTTGATTAATATTGATGACTGCTTTACTTTGTTCTAAGTGTAAATCTCTTAAATGCCCATGTTTATCTTTACGATCATAATCATATATACGGTAAGTTGTATCAGAAGATTGCTGAGTTTCTAATATCAATATACCTGAACCAATAGCATGAACTGTCCCCGCAGGCACATAATAGAAGTCACCTGGTTTAACTTTCACCTTTTTAAATAATCGATCAAACTCTCGATTATTAATACACTCAACCAAATCTTCTTTATTATCAACATTAATGCCGTAGATGATTTCTGCATCTTCTTTGGCATCTAAGATATACCAACATTCAGTTTTACCGTATTCACCTTCATACTTTTGAGCATAATCGTCATCGGGATGAACTTGTACCGATAATTTATCATTAGCATCTAAGATTTTAGTTAATAATGGAAATTTATCTCTTTGATCATTTCCAAATAATGAACGATCAATTGACCATACTTCATCTAACGTTTTACCTTTATAATGACCATTTTCTATCACATTGGGACCATTGGGATGTGCTGAAATGGCCCAACATTCTCCAACATTATTGCTAGGTAAGTGATAATTAAATGATTCTAATGCAGTGCCACCCCAAATTTTTTCCTGAAATACTGGTTTTAAAAATAATGCCATGTTTTAATTCACCTCTATATCTTTTTTAAAATGTCGTAAATATCGTCTTTGGATGGTGCATTAATAAGTGCTTCTCTTGTTTTGTCATCCATCAGGCTTCTAGACAGTCTTTGTAGTAATTTCAAATGTGTATTATTACTGTCATTTGGTACGACAATCATAAAGAGTATTTTCGGAAGTGTCTCATCTAAACTAATCCAATCTACGCCTTCTTTATTTTGTAAAACGGCTACAGTAGGTTGGTTAACTGCATCAGATTTAGCATGAGGGATTGCCACATTCATACCAATGGCTGTTGTTGATTCCGCTTCTCTATCTAAAATAGCTTGTTTAACAACATCTTCATTGTCGATAAAGCGATGTTCTTTTAAATTTTTCACCATATAATCAATAGCTTCTTCTTTAGTTTTCACATTAGTATTTATATTGATAACGTCTTTTTGAAATACGTTATCGTTATGTTCAACACTTTCATCCACTTTAGACTCTGAATCTGTGCTTTCTTGACTACTATTTGTACTTGTTTCTAAATGCGCATCTTCTTGATCCTCTTCTACATCAGTTACAGGTGTATTTCTTTTTAAAATTAAAATGGTAATCATTGTTACCAAGCTACCGATAATGACTGCTATAAAGAACCAAATAATATGATCGATACCACCTAAAACAGCAACAATAGGACCACCATGCGCAACTCTATCTCCAACGCCACCCATAGCAGCAATGACTGCAGCAACCATTGCACCAATCATATTAGAAGGTATGATACGCAATGGATCTTGTGCAGCAAACGGTATAGCACCTTCAGTAATACCAAATAATCCCATAGTAAATGAGGCTTTCCCCATTTCTTGTTCAGCATGATTGAATTTATGTTTTTGAACAAATGTTGCTAACCCTAATCCAATTGGCGGTGTACAAACGGCAACTGCTACCATTCCCATCACAGCATAATTTCCTTCTGCAATAAGAGCAGATCCGAATAAGAAAGCTACTTTATTCACCGGACCTCCCATATCAAATGCAATCATCGCACCTATAATAAGAGCTAATATAATAATGTTAGCGCCCTGCATACCCTTCAACCATCCAGTTAAAGCTATAAATATACCTGAAATAGGCGCTCCTATAAGGAATATAAAGATAAGTCCCACTACTAAAGATGCAAGTATTGGAATAATGATAATTGGCATAATAGGTGCCATTGCTTTAGGTACTCTAATATTTTTAATCCATTTAGCAACATATCCTGCTATGAAACCTGCCACAATACCACCTAAGAAACCTGCGCCAGCTTCACTGCCGTATAAGCTTCCATCAGCTGCAATAGCACCACCAATCATACCTGGGACTAAACCTGGTTTATCAGCAATACTATATGCGATATAACCTGCTAATATTGGAACCATAAAGCCAAATGATAATTTACCTATATTCTCAATTGATTTCCAAAATGAATCATCAGGAATTTTGAGACCTTCAGATGTAGGGTGTCCTCCTAAAGTTAAAGCGATTGCTATCAGTAAACCACCCACTACGATAAACGGAACCATGAATGAAACACCATTCATTAAATGTTGATACACCATCTGAATACCGCTTTTTCGATCTTCTTCGTCATCCGAATCATTAGATTGTGTTGTTGCATTTTTATCGTGATAAATTTTAGCATCTTGATCTATAATCCTTTGTATTAAGTTTTCTGGATGATGGATGCCTTCTCTTACATTTTCATTAACCAATCTCTTACCATTAAATCTTGATAAATCCACTTGTCTATCAGCTGCAATAATAATGCCATCAGCTTCTCTAATTTCCTTTGCAGTTAAAACGTTCTCTGCACCTACGCCACCTTGTGTCTCAACTTTAATATCTACACCCATTTTCTTGGCTGCTTGTTCTAACTTCTCTTGAGCCATATAAGTATGAGCAATACCGTTTGGACAAGATGTTATTGCTAATATTTTCATCGTCTTCACGCTCCTTTACTTATAGTGTAAGCGTTGTCAGAATGCTATAAAAAAAGATAATTACCGTTACTAGTGGTAATTATCCTTTGATTAGTTTTAATATTTTATTTTGAAATGTTGTTTCTTCAAGATGTGCTAATTGATGAATATCTTCTTCATCTAATAAAGACAAGTTTTGCATCATTTGTTTCATCAAATGGATATCTGGTTTAGCAATCGCTAAGAAAAACACTAATTTTACTTTATGCTCTTTCCAATAAAATCCATTATCACTCTTAAATATAATAATATGTGAGCTTAATACCTTTGTAGGATCACCGTGGGGCATTGTCATGCTATTACCGATATATGTTGAGGAAGCTTTTTCTCTATTTAATGCTGTTTCTATATATCCACTACTAATCGCTTTATAGTTATTCAAAATTTGATGCGCCGTTTCAAACACACCTGGTATGGTTTGTATAAAATCATTGTTAACGATCGTAACAGGTATCTCATTTAATTCATTATTTTTAGCTATCGGGTTTAATTTACCTTTAACGATTCGATTCAATTTAAATTGATCATCTTCTGAAAATAGTGGAGAAACTTTAATTACATCTAAATCTTGTGGTAATTGCATATGAATATCATGCGTTGTAATAAGTATATCTATATTTTCAAATGCATCATTTTCAATATCTTCAAATCTTAGTATATCTGTAACCTTAACATGCTGGTTAACTTTCGATATTTTGGTTTCTAATAATTGAGAAATACCTAATCCATAGTAACAACAAATAGCTATATTAACCTGTGATACTTCATTTCGATCTATAGATGCTTGAAAATGTATCGTTAAAAATGCAATTTCATCTTCACTTAAATTGATTCCAGTATCTTTAGCAAGTTCATGGATAATATCGTATAATACGTTAAATACATATGGATAAAGTATTTTTATTTCACCTGTTAATGGATTATTTAAGTAAACTTCCTTCATAATTCTTAAATAGGTACGACTAAAATGTGCAAGTAAATTGTCCTTTAAAACATTATCCGAACCAAATTTAAGATGCATCTTTTGTTCCATTTTTGTAATCAACTGCTGTATGTAACTTTCAATGAAAACTTTCTCAAAACCTAAATCAAATTTATTAAAATGATAACTAATAAAAAATGAGAATAAATGTACCGTTTGCGTATTTAAATGATATCCTAAGCGCTGATTGATATCTTTTATAATTTCATTTGAAATGACTAGTGATTCATCATTAATATTCCATGATTCTTCTGATATGGATTGCCTTTTTAAAATTAATATTAGGTGTATGACAAGTTGTTCTATTTGAAGATGTGAAGTACGAATATCATGAACGCTTAAGTTGTCTTCAATTATTTGTTTAATCATTTGTATATGAGCCTTGGGCAATTCATTTAATATCAAATCTTCAACTCGGTGATGTTGCTTTGATAACTGGTTCAAATGTAAAATCGCATTATTAATATCTTTTTCATTACCTGTTACCGTAATACCTGTCTTTCTCTTGATAATGATATTAACTTCATATTTCTCACACCACATTTGAATTCTACTCATATAATCCAAAATCTCTTTCTTAGACAATTGAAATTGTTCCATTAATTCACTTATTAATACTGATTTACTATACATGAGTAATTGGTATGCTATTTTAATCAACAACTTACCATCTTGATTTAAATAATTGCTCAGTTGATGATCAATATCTTCAAGAGAATAGCGTGTCGTATTTAAAAAATACCCTTTAGATTTAATATTCCCAATCACTTCTGGCATAAATTGATTATTAATGATTTTGATATCGGTTCTAGCTGTCCTATTTGAAATGTTTAAATAGGCCGCTATATCATCAGATTTTAGATAATCACTTCGCTTATTACGCAATAATTCTATAAGCTTAATTTGTCTTTCAATCATTAAAAAACCCCCTTTCATCTAAAATTCATTTGAAATAACGCTTTCAAACCATATTTTAGAATTAAAAGGAAGTTTCGGCAATTAAATGTACTGTTCAGTAATTTAATGAAATGAGTAATTATAATTCATTGTATTTTGAATTATTATCTTTACTTTTATCTACAGGATACTTTTCTGCGTTTTTAACAAGTTTTTGCTCTATAATTTCATTGATATCGAAATCTAGATTATCGGCAAACATATAACTATATATTAAAATATCAGCCAATTCTTCTGCTAATCGTTCTCTTTTACTTTCGACAACATCTTCTGCTGATTTCCATTGAAATAATTCTAATAACTCCGAAGCTTCTAGTGTTATAGACAACGCCAAATCCTTTTCATTATGAAATTGTCTCCAATTACGTTCATCTCTAAATTGATTAATTTTTTCCATAACACTGTTTTCAGTTCTCATTTCTATCATCCTTTCGAAGCTTCTTTAAGTGCATTTCTTAGTTCATCATCAACCGCATAAATATATAAACCATTGACGCCCCTTGTAAGCAGAACGTTCAATTCATTTCTTAATAATTCTTCGCCAAAATTTTTCATAGTATCATCAGAGAGTTTTCGGTTTTGTGTTACCTGTATATTTTTACTTTCACTTTTATCATAAATAATCTTACCATTTCGAAACTTCACTGATGGTCCAATAATTACACCAGCATAATTTAAATCAAATCCTTGAATTGTAAATGTTGATCCTATTTCATTAATCGTTTGACTCTGTTCTGGCCATGCTAAATTTTTCTCGCCTCTAGGACATTTTAATTGTAAGTTCCATGGTCTAGACCATTGTCCTATTTTAACTTCCCAAAATAATCCATCATTCGGTGATTTTCCATTTTTAAATTCCCAATCAAATGTCGCAAGCATTCTAGACAAACCTGATTCAATATTTTTAGATTTTCTTAAAATCGCTTTTTCTAATTCTGCTGGTGTATCAAAAATTTTAATATCGTATCCTTTGCTATCATGGGGGATTGGGTCAATTTTATGATCATCTATTAAATGTCTTAACCAATTCATTGTTTCAATGCTACTATTGATTCTTAGTTGGTTCTTAAGTAGTAAATGATTATTTTGATCTTTAGAATACTGTATTAATTTATCTAGTGTATCAAATTCCCATATTTGTTGTTTACTTAATATCTGTTTTTTATCAAAGACTGCAACAACGACTTTAGCTCTTTTTTGAATATCTTTTAGATGTCCTTCTCCTCGATAAGACATTTTACCTTGCGTAAGCAGTAAATGTGCTTCATCAATAATAACAACATCCGCTTTATCTTCAACATCTCTATTCAAAATAAAACTAGTGGGTTTATTGATTATATTCTGATTTTTTCCTTCTAAACCAAGTTTATTAGCAATTTGCTTATATACCTTTAATTGTTGATCGTGATTAACCAATAGATGAATATCTAAATTCTTCATCTCATCTAAATCCATCATTTGCTTTAGCTCAAAAAACAATGTGCTCATTAATACAGTTTTACCAGAACCAGCTTCTCCTTCTACTAAAATCAATTGATTTTCTTCACTTTCACTTAAAATAGCATGTTCTATTTTATTTAAAATTTCATCTTTAACTGATTGTTGCTCATTCGTTAATTTATGAAATGGAGATGCTTTAAAAATCGCTGAGTCTTTAATTACACTTTCAATAGGAAAAAGTTTACTATTCTCTTTATGTAATTGTTGCCAAATATTTGTGAATATTTCATCTAATTTTTCAGAAGTATAATATTCATTTTGCTGATTTGTTCTACTATTAAATATTGAAGTCACAGCATCTACACTAGACAAATATTGCATAAACTTGTTTTCTATATCTAAAGTTAAAGACTTATTAAAGAACGGATGTCCGATGACATACATCGAAGACGTATCAGAACTGTAAAATGATTTCCAATAGTCTTTAAGCTTCACATCATTTTTCAAATGTTGAATTGTTCTATTTTTGATATCCGTTGTTTCACCAACATACAAATTAAAATGATCAGACTTATTTTTATCATTTATAATATAGACGGTGGGATATCTGAGTAAAAATTTGGAATCATCACTCTGTTGCCACTCGCCTAATGAATTAACTAGCTCTTCATTAGAATAACTAATATTTTTTATAATCGGCTTCCTCATGCTACTCATAAATATCCTCCAATCTACTTCATACCTAAAATTACAGAGTACTAAAACTCCTCGAAGTCGATTCCACGTTCAGTAACGTTTTCACTCATACCTAAAATTACAGAGTACTAAAACTATAAGTACCTGGAACAGAATGAGATGTTAGTTTCACTCATACCTAAAATTACAGAGTACTAAAACTCGCAGCGTACACAGAACAATTCGACGTCGTTTCACTCATACCTAAAATTACAGAGTACTAAAACTCTGTCTGGAATGGATAGATGATGTGAAACGTTTCACTCATACCTAAAATTACAGAGTACTAAAACTCAACGAAGGCTATAAAACTTTAAAATCTCGTTTCACTCATACCTAAAATTACAGAGTACTAAAACCTCTAGCGCAAAATTATAGTTAATTTTCTTTAACAAACTGTTCTAAATATTTAGCCATACTTAAGGGTAATTTCGTCTCATCTATATTCAATATAAATTCATGATTGCAATGTTGCATATATGAAACTCCTACATATAAATCAATTGAACTAAATAACATAATTTGAGCAATTTGATAATTAGAGATAATCGGTTTTATTTCGATTTTATCTTGGTAAGCTAATATAAATTGATTTAAACTCTGCTCTATTTCACTTCTTTCAAAATTTAATGGGGCATTCCAAAGTAGATTATCTACCAATTCAGATGATATTTTTTGATTATCACATCTAATATAGTTATTATACTTCCAATCCTTAGCTAAAAAATGCAATGACCCTGTTAATACTATAATATCAATTCCAAGTGATATTATTAACTCTTTCAAACGTATTTGTTCTTTTGGACTTAAATTTGCTTCAGGATACAAATATATTAATAGCAACTTGCCACCGTATTGTTTATTTAACTCCTCAACTAAAAGCGGTAATATTTGTTCGATTCTGACGATTAATTTAGAATAATCTTCATTCAAACTATACTCAAAGCTTAATAATTTAATAAATTGTTTGATATCAAATGTTTTACTTTTCAAAGGTAATTCTGCTTTATTAATCAAATTTAATAAATCTTCAAATAATACATTAATAGATTCTATATAAGAATTACTTTCAATGTTTTCATAAAAATCACGTTGCAACTTTTTATTTATAATTGAATTGCTACTTAACAAAAACTCATTATCTATCGCTCTATTATCAATGATTATACTTTCATAAGAAAGTGGTGAAATTTCTTCTTGATTTAACATTTCCGCGATGGTCACATTACTTTTATTAGAATTTCTCTTTTTAAAATATTGATTGATTACATTTAGCAAATCTTCTTCTATCGTTTCATACTCATTATAAATAGCCGTATATTTACCAATATTTAATGTTATTGTTGGTAAACTGTCTGTTTTAATACACCATTGTAAATTTGTCATGATAATACCTCATTCAAAATATGATTGTTCGATTGTCACCTAATATTTCAATATTTTGATTTTCCTCGCCCAATAATATTTGCATATGTTCATATTGTTTTTCGGTAATGATCAAAGCCCTGACATGCCCTTCTGATGGTAAAAATGTGTTTACACGTTTAATCGTTTGGTTCGCAGCGTCTTTATTTACAACACTTTTTATATAAATAGAGTATTGCATCATCAAAAATCCATCTTCAATTAAATTTTTCCTAAATTTACTATAAATCCTACGATGTTTTTTCGTTTCAGTTGGTAAATCAAACATTAATAATACTCTCATAAACCTATAACTCATAAAAACTATATTTACTTAATTTAGGAAATTTAACTCTATCAAGTTGTCCATCTTTAAAATAGTCAATGATAGATTGAATCATGATTTCAATTGCTCTAATTACAGTCTGCATTTTCCCATCAATTTCAATACGTGCATGTAATAAATTAATAATTTTTACCCGGTATTCTTTGGTTAAAAAGTCTTGGGGCGGGTGTTTTAAAAGAAATAAATCTACAATTGGTCTAAAAGGTTCGATCAAATCAGAAGCTAAATTAAAATGATTTCTCCCTCCTATGTGATGTATCCCAATTGCTGGAATTAAGCCTTTTGCAACAATCGTTCTAGCTATCGCTGAATTCAAAATTGTATATCCATAATTTAATACTGCATTCTCTATAATTTCTTCATTATCTCTAGTAAAGTCTTCAAAAAAACTATTAAAATAATATTTCGCTGCTTGTCCTTCAATATTATTTCTGTCAAAAAGAGTTACAGAATTTTTTAATTCTATCATCTTATCTACTCTATCACTTTGAATTGATAAGTATTTCATGCATTCAATTTGATTTTGAATTTTATTTTCAATAATAATTTTCCATAATTCGCTTTTTCTAGCCTCATCCCATTTCAATTGTTCTTTCATTTGTGTATATTGATTAAAATGTCCTGAAACTGGTTGTAATGTACATTCAGGCAGATGCTTTTGATTACAGAATATGACTAATATATTGTAATCAGATAATTCAACTAGAAGTCTTGCCGTAATCGTTGTAGTTAAATCTTCTATTACTAAGGCAAATATATCGGATAATGGTATTTTAGTTTCTAAATCACCCTTCATGATTTTTAAACTATTTAAATTTAAAGACATATGGTTTACATCTGAAACATACACGATTCGCCAACTCATCATTAAAGACCTCGTTTAAATATTAATTGTGGTGCTTTTTCAGTACTATGCAAATACAAATTACCTAAAACATCTGTTGTTAATTTTTCAATTGATTCCGTCTTTTTACCAATTGTTTTCTTTATACGTGGTTCACCTTTAATATTATTTATCTCACAGTAATCTTTATATTTAATATCGTAATAATCTAATTCAATGATATTTCTGTCATCACTATTCACACCAATAATTTTGTACAAATCGCCATTTAGTTTAATCAAATCATTCTTATAAAAACTAGCAATAAATTGATCTGTATCTTTAATTTTTTTCTTTGCTTTTAACTCTTGATACATATCTTTAGGGATATAATAATAGTTATCTTTCTTAAATACATTTAAATAAGCAATTGTTACGAATTTATATCCTTTTTCAGTTAAATAGACATCAAACCTATAATTTTTAATTGATAATTTCACTAATTTTTTTGTAGAATTTTCGTATTTTTTTGTTACATCTAAATGATTCCCTACTTTATTTCCTAAAAGCTTTATCTTTTTAACAATTGGACCATTATTTTTTTTACTATACTTTGTTAAATATTCTCCGGTCTCTTCATAATACTTAGCTAGCGGGTTTTTTTCATCAGAATACTGTTTCATTATAATTGATAATTTTTCAAAAGTTTTTGGATCATTTTGGTACATTAAAAATTTTTCTGGATTTTTATTAAACTGCTTTTTTAGATTAGTATTATCTTTCCCATAAATATCAGTAATAGTTTGAACAATATAATCATGTTCATCTTTCATTCTTGTAGAATATAAAGTGTCATTAATAAGTTGTCTATTCGGTTTCTTATCTACTCTATGAGAAAATTTATAATCTCTGTATTGTTTAATGTCTTCAACAAGCTTAGGTGTCTCAAACATGTTGTTATAATCTTCTTCTTTTTCAACTGTTACTTTTTTAGTATTATTTTCAATTGTTGGTTTTTCTAAAATTTTATTTGCATTTTGTAATTTTTTATTTTCTTTAAATAAAAAATCTGCATTCGCGATTATTAAAGCGTCTTCAGCATGATGTTTGTAACCATGATTTCTATATTTATCAAATCGCCATACTTTTCGTAAATGATTAGTAAAGCTTCCATTTATTGTTTTAACTTTTACATCCATATTATTAGCACTAAAATATGCTTTTAGATAGCTAGTAAGTTCTCTAGTTGCATATCTTGTGTCAACTAAATTTCGATTGATAAATTCCTTTTGTACTTCGAATTTATTAATATCGCGTTCTTCCAATAAATAGTCTTTCTTTTTCTTAGAAATTCTATCTTTCGATTTACTTAAATTTAAGATATGTTGTTTAAATTGATTGTATGATAACTTTGCATCACTAGAATTAAGGTATTGGTATGGTGTTCTATTACCTTTTTTACTATTTTCTATTTGTTTAACTAATACTTTATTATGAATTGAGTTATCAAATGCTACAGAACGAGGAATAATATGATCAACTTCATAATTTTGAGGATTATTTAACAGATCCATTAAAGGTATACTTTCTAATGAATACAAACATTTACCTTCTTGTTGATCATGTAATCTTATCTTCTCTACAATTCTTTTGGCATTTTGATTACCAGTTTGGCCGATTATTTCATTTATTCTCTTACGAGTTGCTTCGTTTTTCTTTTGTAAGTTATTAATAAATTTTTTTCTATCATCACTATTATTTTCTCGAGCTAATTCTATAATGATATCTTCAGGTATACCGTATTTTTCAATCACTTTATTGATAACATTGATTGATTGAATAAAAGTCCTCTTAACTACAGGAGATAAAATAAATTCGTCCACCAAATCTTTTGGTATTTTATTTTGTTCGGATAAGTCAACTTTGTTCGGTTTAATGTTCAAATAATTAAAGATTTCCATCTGGTTTCTAGATGTTTGCCATAATTCTTCATTAATTAAATGAATACATTTTAATGACAAACGATGTGTTCCGTTATATCCTGTTAGTTTTGCTATTTCAGCTTTATCTTGTTCATTTAAGATTTCTGGTAGTTTGTTTAGCTCTTCTTTTATGCTCTCTTCATCTTGATAAATTGTTAATATTTCAACAATTTGGTCTAAAATGGCTTCATTTTCTAAAATACTTTTATCAAACACAATTGACTTCAAATCATGATATAATTTAAATTCTGTAAATTGTGGCGTCCCAGATTTTGTTATTCTATATCCTTTAATATCTTCTGGATTTACCCCTATTTCTTTAGCAATTTGTTTTAAAGTTGGCTTTTTCTTTTGTTTAAATACATTTTCAATAATATGATATTTTTCATGATATTCTAATTTTTCAGAATCATTTCTTTGTATTATGAGATTATTCAAATCATTTAATGCGTTAAATAAATCAGCAGAATATGCATATTTTACACTTCGTAGTTCTTGAGGGAAATACGTGCAGTATCCCATTAGCATTTCATACCATTTCTTCAAATCACCATTCCATCCAAAAGGACTACCTTGTCCTGGTCCTTCAAAATACTCTCGACGTGTTTCAACTATTTCTTTATATTGATTAATGAAATCTATATCTAAGTTGTGGTAATCTTTTTGTACTTTAAGGAGTTGATCAATTTCCTTTAATATATCTGTTGTTTTGAACCTATTTTTTTCTCCCCTTATTTGTCCTTCTTTTAATCTTTGTAACTGTACTTCACAAACATATTTATTTTTTAATAGTTTGTTATTTCTATTAATCTGTTCCTTTGTAGATAACTCATTGGAGGCATCCTCGTCTTCACTACTAACATTAATGTTGTGAATTCCCCTTCTTTTCGCTAAATGTAATAAAGCAATAGCAAGTTCATCTTTACTTAATATTTCACTTAGTCCTTTAACTCTAATTTGATAAGGATTATTTGATGTTGGTATTTGTTCTCTATTTATTAAGTTATATTCTGTGAGTAATGATTTCACTCGATCTAATCTATGTATTCTTCTCCTTTTTAATCGTCTAGATCCTCTTTTACTTCTACGACCTTCATTATTATCTATGTTTGCTTCTGGAAAAAGCCTAACGCCTGCATCTATAATCTTTTTAGTTTCAAAATTAATAATTCCATATCCTACTGATGTAATACCTAAATCTAAACCCAAAATATATTTTTCTTTCATAGTTTACACCCACCTTATTTGTTTTATTTTATTATAATTTAAAACCAATAAACGTGGCACTACTTTTTATATTTTTTCTACAGAAGTTGTACTAAAACACAAAAAATCCCACTAATAAATTAGTGGGATAAACACGACATATAGTCTTGTTTCAGTAGATTCTGTAATTTTAGGTATGAGTACAAGTTAGCTAAACTTGTTCTCTGTAATTAAATTATAATTGTTATTCAATAGCATTGCAACTAAAATATTATACTTTCAATATTCAAATTACAAAGTACTAAAACGCATACGGGATTAGACTTGTTAAAAACACCGTTTCACTCATACCTAAAATTACAGAGTACTAAAACAACCCCACCCATTATTGCAGAAAGGAGTGAGTTTCACTCATACCTAAAATTACAGAGTACTAAAACAGATACTGGATTGAATATACTAGAAGTTAAGTTTCACTCATACCTAAAATTACAGAGTACTAAAACCAATAACAGCCGCATTAGAATAATTATCTGGTTTCACTCATACCTAAAATTACAGAGTACTAAAACTTAGTAAAAAAGAGCAGTCACATTACTTTAGTTTCACTCATACCTAAAATTACAGAGTACTAAAACATAAATGCACTGTAGCGGTAGGATTACCACGTTTCACTCATACCTAAAATTACAGAGTACTAAAACTAAGATACGGTTACCTAGCAAGCGCCACGGTTTCACTCATACCTAAAATTACAGAGTACTAAAACCCAGTACCGTTATTGATTGGTCCACTTGTCGTTTCACTCATACCTAAAATTACAGAGTACTAAAACACTCAGCACCTTTAAATTCACCTTTTATTTGTTTCACTCATACCTAAAATTACAGAGTACTAAAACCAAGGTGCATCTTCTATCTATAGCAAATATGTTTCACTCATACCTAAAATTACAGAGTACTAAAACAGAAGAAGGCTTGTATTACAACGTGCAGTTGTTTCACTCATACCTAAAATTACAGAGTACTAAAACCTCTAGCATATAAAACTCTACTAC
The DNA here is from genome assembly GCF_003491325.1 of Staphylococcus sp. M0911. Taxonomy (NCBI): domain Bacteria; kingdom Bacillati; phylum Bacillota; class Bacilli; order Caryophanales; family Staphylococcaceae; genus Staphylococcus; species Staphylococcus sp. M0911. Next base: position 97,016 of record NZ_CP022881.1, on the reverse strand, counting down.
TAAAAATTTTAGTAATCCATTTTTCGTATTATCTACTTGATAATCTAAATATATATCTTAAACAAATAAAAATCTACTTTTATAACCACAAATAAGCACGCGCCGTAATAGCGAGTGCTTTAACATTGTCCTCTATATTTCTCTCAATTGGCTTTCAATCTCGTCTCTTTTGTCCTCTAGAAAATCGGGGAGGTTGAGTTGTTGACCTAGTTTATCGACGGGTGTATCAACGGTAAATCCTGGCTCTGCTGTCGCAAATTCAAATAGTATTTGGTTATGTCGATAGTATAATGATTTAAAGAAGTATCGATCGATAATGCCGGAGTTAGGGTTGGGTTGTCGTGCTATTTTTTCATAAATGTCATTTAAGTCTGTATCTGTAGGAAGATTGACTGCTACATGATGTACATAGCCTTGCCCTGGTCGAACACGATGACCTTGTTGATTAACGATGACAAAGTCTGTATATAACCCTTGTTCGTCTAATGTCATGATGGTTGTATTATCATCTACTTCTATATCATTACGCTGATGATAACCTAAGATATATTCAAGAAATTCAGTTAATGCTTCTGGCTTTCTACTACGTAATTCAACTGGTCCCATTCCCAGTATTTGAACATCTTTAGGTATGTCCGTTTCATCATTGGCCGACCATTGTTCTGGTGTTTGATAATGATCGTTCACTATTAAAATGATTTCAAGTTCATCCGGATCTTTTAGCAATACCGCAGACTGACCTACATAGGTGAGTGACGTCCATTCCACATTGTTTTGGTCTAAACGCTGTTTAAAATAGTCCAATGCCGCTTCCGATGGTACAAGTAACGTTAGCCGATGAATCGAATCTGTTCCCGGTCTATGCTTACCAACATTTTCAATTTCAAAAAATGTCAATAATGTACCAGGATGACCTGCATTATCACCATAAAATAAATGATACATTTTTGTATTATCTTGATTAACTGTTTTCTCTACTAATCTTAATCCAAGTACCTCAGTATAAAACGCCTTATTTTTGACCGCATCTTTGGTGTACATCGAAATATGATGGTGCCCTACTATTGTCATACCAACCACTCCTCTAACTCTATCTTTTCATCTATTAAATAGTGTTTGTATGTATTTAGCAACTTCTCTGTTTTAAAATCAAATCCTATAATCAAACGTATTCCATTCTGACATGCGTGCTCAAACGTCATTTAATTATAAATTGCATTCCTATACACAGAAATTTTATAAATGATTTTATTATCATACATGACTTGCTACAATAACAATGTAATTACATCGCTTAAAATGCACCACCCCCCTTACTATTGCCGTAGTAAGGGGGTTTTATTGTGCTGGTTACAAATCGTCTATTTATTCTTATTGTTTCTAGTATGTAACCAGTATGTAAATACTGAAACAATGCAGCCACTTATTATAGTGACAATGGTACTTACAATAAATGTTATTGTTGCAACACTAAAGCCTTGGCTATTGAATCTTTAGTGTTGACTACTTGTCATCCTTTTTATCATTGCGATTACGTAGCCAATGCTTAAATATCGCAACAATACAACCACTGATGTCTGCGAGTATATACATCGCAATATACAAGTCCCCCTTACTCGAATAAAGTAAGGGGGATGCTAATTCATCGCTTTACATTCACTTATTTTCTAACTTCCAAATCACTTTCCATAAACTCAACACTGTCGACAATTACTTTTGTCGTACACTTTTTAATGCGCTCATTAACATCATAACTACAACCAGCATACCGCAAATGGTATACATCCAGCTAAATCCTACTAAATCGGATATAGGCCCCATCAAGCTACCGCCTAATGAGACACCTAAATCTGCACAGGCTATAAATAATCCTAGTAGCATATTTCGACCTGCTTTGGGTAAAACGAAGCTCAAATATGACGTAAGTGTCGGATATACTAAAGCTTGTGTGGCACCAATCAATATTCCACTACTGTAGAATATAAGTACGTGTATATGTGGCCCTATGGCTACAAGCATCGATGCAATGACAAGTAGCATCAAAACACTGACCATATAAACCGGATGCCATATACCATCTGAAGGAATGTATTTACGTAAATAAATACGTGCTAACACGACAGCTATAGCTTGAATGGTTAGGAAGATTCCGGCATCTGCAAACCCCAATTTGACTGTGTATAACGGCACAAAGGTACTCACTGCACCAAAGACAATTGATACTACAATCATAATGAGTCCGCTATTAAATAATTCTTTATTTTTAAAGAATTGTGCAAAGACTGTGACTGCATTAAATGGCAATGGTTCAACCTTCTTATGCGTGTCAGGTTCTTCACTAGCAAAGGTGACACGAGAACCGAAGAATGTCGTTGTTAAGGCAATCGCAATCATCACTATAGCAAATATTGCTATGCGATCTAAATGCCAAATGCCTACTGCAATAAGTGGTCCAACCAAATTAGGTATTGTAGAGAATAATGAATATAGTGACACACCTTCTGATCGATGTTCTTCAGGTAAAGCATCTATAATACCTAATTGTAGTGACATTGAGAAGAATGCCGTACACACACCTTGCATCACTCTGGCTATGAAATAGCCTTCTAATCCAGTCAGTCCATATAGTATTAACGCACAAGCATTAATCAATAAAATAATACGTAATACTTTGATAGGTCCGACACGGGCAATAATTTGGCCTGCCCACGGACGAAAGACCATTGCTGTTAACATGTAAGCACCCATCACAATACCAATGGTTGTGTTGGTTGCCCCTAAATCATGTCCTCTTAATGGAATGAATACATTTAATATGGCATTCGCACTAAAAAACATGAGTGTGAGTATATATAATCTTAGAAATGGCCAAGCCATGGCACCTTTCATTGTCTCACTCCTTAGAATGATAGTTGTTTGTCTATCAATGCTTGGGTATAAGCATTGGTTGTTGTATGTAAATCACGTGTTGCGATTTGTTCTTCAATTTGACCGTCTTTAAAAATAACTAAACGATCACACAGATATGTAGCGGCTTGAATATCGTGTGTAATAAAGATATAGCTTAAATGATGTGTATGCTTTAACCGCTTCAACAAATCTAATATTTGTGTTTGTATCGACATATCTAGCGCACTGATTGCTTCATCGAACAAGATATAAGTTGGGTTAATACATATCGCTCTAGCAATAGCAACCCGTTGTGCTTCGCCACCTGATAACATATTGGGATATTTATCTAGAAAATCTTCTGATAATCCCACTTCTTCTAATAGTGTCTTAGCTGCTACTTCCATCTCATCAGTGCTTTGTTTATCACATTGACACATCACTTCAAATAGAATATCTCGCACAGTTTGAAATGGATGAAGTGAAGAGGTGTAATCTTGGAATACGGCGCCAATTTGATGACGTCTGACCTTCTTCTTGTACATCGGTTGGTCATTTAATGTCACTGTACCTTTATCTGGCCTTTCAATCCCTAATATCATGCGACTCAATGTCGATTTACCACTACCACTTTCACCGATAATAGCTATCGCTTCATCTACAGGGCAGTCTAAACTCACATCTTTAATAATCGGTTTAGGTTTAGGTCCCCACAAACTACGCTTGCCGTAATGTTTTTCAACATGATTGATTTTAATCATGGCTATCACCTCGCATGACACGTTGAAAATGGTCATTTACTTTTTGTTTCGTCGATAATAAATATTGCGTATACCTGTGATGTGGATGATGTAAAACCGCTTCTGTTGTTCCTTCTTCGACTAATTGCCCTTCTTTCATAACAATGACACGATCAGCCACTTTATGAATGACGGTTAAATCATGTGAAATGAATATCATCGCGCAATCAAAATGTTGTTTAATATCTTCGAATGCTTCTAACACATCAAACTGATTAATCGTATCTAATGCTGTGGTGGGTTCATCTGCAATAATCAATTTAGGCTTTAATGCCAAAGCTAATGCAATCATCAATCGTTGCAACATCCCACCTGATAACATATATGGATAAGACGCCAAAATCGTTTGCGGGTCTGTTAAATTCATATAGGTCATATAGTCAATCAATATTTGTTCAATCTCTGGTGTCGATAATGACGTATGTACCTGCATGGTTTCTATCATTTGTTTTCCGACTTTGGTAGATGGGTCAAAGGCACGTGCACCTTGTTGCATGACCATCGCAATCGCTTGTCCTCTGTATTGGCGTAATTGCCTTTCTGATAATGCTAACAAGTTATGACCGTCAAAATGGACTTTCCCTGTAACCTTGAGACGACTTGGATTAAGCCCTACTAATGCCTTACATGTCATCGACTTACCACTACCACTTTCACCAATAATTCCTAATGTCTCACCACGCTTAACATGGAAGTTAATATCATCGACAAGTGTTGTATCTGTCCATTCATCGCGAATCGTTAACTGTTGAACTGTTAATAAGGTCATTCATGCATCACACCTTTCTTAACTGCACGCATTTTCTCTTTAGAAGAGATACGTGGATCCATCGCTACTTGTAATGCATCTGATAAGAAGTTAAAGGCCATGACGATAATGACTATGACGATACCTGTCGTGACCATCATTTCAGGATGAGTGAACATCACTTTACGTGCTTCATTCAACATCATGCCCCATTCTGCAGTCGGTGCCTTTACACCTAAACCTAAAAATGAGAACCCTGACATTTGCAATATCATCGAGCACATAGCACTACTGGAAATAATTGCGATATCTCCTAAAGTTAACGGTAAAATATGTTTGCGAATGATTGTAAAATCACTCATGCCAATCGTTTTAGCAAATTTGACATGATCAGCTGACGTGTACTGCATCACACTCGTACGTATGACACGACAGAACCACGCCCAACGTGTGAGTATAAAAGCTAAAATGATATTTTCCACACCCATACCAAATAATGTAATTAAAGCCAAAGTCACTACATAACTTGGAAATGCTAGCATCACATCACAACATCGCATAATCAGTGCATCAATATAACCCCGGAAATATCCGGAAATAAACCCCAGTATGGCACCAATCACAACTGATATGACTAATGCGATTGAGACATAGAGTAAACTTGGTCGAATAGCGTAAATCAATCGCGTCAATACATCGCGACCCAAATGATCGGTACCCAACCAATGTGTCGCACTTATACCTGCAAATTTATGTGCCGTGTCAATATGATTCGGCTCATGAAAGGTAATCACTGGCGCTAGGAATCCGAGCAAGAAATATGTCGCGATAATCACTAACGCAATGACTGCTCCTCTATCTTGTAATAATCGTTTTACAATCATCATCGTGATGCCTCCCTTAATCTAGGATTTAAAAGCGCATTGATGATATCGGCTAATGTATTAAAGATGATGAATAACACCGCCACGATTAACACATACGTTTGTACTACTGGAAAGTCATGCTCAACAATCGCTTTAATACTCAGCTGTCCTAATCCCGGCCACGCAAACACATTTTCAATAACGACAAGGCCGCCCATAATCATTGGTATCGACATACAGAAGATAGACACTGCCACTTGTAATGCATTTCGTAAAACATGTCGCAATAAGGTCATGGTCTTTACACCACTTGCTTTTAAATAGAGGACATAATCTTCATTAAGTTGTTCAATCATGGCACGTCTCACATTTCTGAAGTAAATACCTGCATAGGTCATCGTGATTACAATAACTGGTAATACGTAACTTTCTGGGCCTGTTAATCCAGATGTTGGCAATAGATTTAACTTTACTGATACATAAATAATGAGCATGGATGCGACCCAATACGAAGGTAAGGCCGTTAAAAAGAATGCGACAGAACGAATCACACGATCTGTACGTTGTCCTCTCGTCAAGGCACTTACCACACCGAGACATATGGATGTCACCATGACTGATACACTTGAAATCAATGTTAATTTCAGTGTATTCACAAATGCAGGTCCGATACGTTCTGATACTGGATCGCCTGTAATATAACTCGTCCCAAATTTAAACTGAACGGCTTGTTGCAGCCAATCCTTATATTGAACAAGAATCGGTGCATCGAGCCCATACTTTTCTTTTGTCTCAGCTATTAATTGCGGTGTCACATTCGGTGTACCTTGCGCATGTAAAATGGTTACCGCTGGATCTTCATTCGTTAGATACGTCATCATAAATGTCATAAAACTCACTACAATCAGTAACGGAAACATGAGTGCAATACGTTTTATTATTAATTTGAACATTGAGACGCTCCTTTATTTATATTGCATTTCGTTAAATGGTAATTCGTATTGTGATTGAGTAAATGACACATTTTTCAGATCTTTAGGTGCAACGACAGTCATACTGCCATGTGAAATAGGTATAAATACACCTTCGTCATCCACTTGTTTTAAGATTTGTTGATAAGCTTTAGAACGTGCTTTTTCATCTTTCATCTTGAATGCCTCATCGATATCGTTATATAACTTTGTCTTATCTTTAATACCTGAGGTAGCACTTTCATAGCCTGTTTTAGATTTAAAGGCTGCAATGGTACTTTGTGGATCGTATAATAATCCCCATGTCTGATTGAACATTAAATCATAATCGCCTGATGTACGACGTTCTGCAATCTTATCTGACGTTTCTCCATTGATATTTAATTTGATGCCAACCTTTTTAAATTCAGCTTCTAAAAATTCAGCTTGTTCTTTCTGACTTGTAGAACCTTTGTCATAGTACATCGTCATCGCTAAATCTTTACCATCTTTTTGACGAATTTGTTTGTCTTGATTCATTTTCCAACCGGCTTGATCTAATAGCTTTTCAGCTTTCTTCGTATCGAATTGACGTGTTGGCATATTGAAGTTAATATCTGTGACATTCTTCGCAAAGAGCTGCGTTGCTGGTTTCTCTTGGCCATCTAAAATGTCTTTCGCGATTTTGTCTCTATCAACCATATGTCCAATGACTTGTCTGACTGACTTATCACTGGCAGCACTGCCTTTGTTACCGGCATTGGCAACAATCATTTTCGTATTCATAGGTTGGCTACGTTTAACGTTGTAATCGCCTGTCTCTTTAAGTTGTTTTAAACTATCTTTATCTAAGCTATCTGTACCACGGTCGTCTGTAAAAGCAAAGTTGGTTTCACCTTTCTTCATTGATAAGAATGCTGTTTCGCCAGCTGGTTTCACTTTGGCTTCTACTTTATTTAATTTAGCCCTTTCACCCCAATAGTGTTGGTTTTTATTAAATGTAGCCGACTCGTCTTTCTTATGTTCGCCCATTTTAAACGGACCTGTACCATCAAATGCTTTGACACCATCTTTCGTTGTACCGTGCTTGAAGTCTTTAGGAGATACAAAGACATAAGGACGAGGCATTGCTAATTCAGCTAATGCTGGTTGATAGGCTTCTTTTAAGTGAATCTGTACAGTATAGTCATCTTTCACTTTGACATCATCGATTAATGTGGAGATTTTTAACCATGAATGTAATTTTTTATTTTGTTGCACAGCATCAATATTTTTCTTTACTGCCTCTGCGTTAAATTTCGTACCGTCATGGAATTTGACGTCATCTCTTAGATGGAAAGTATAGGTCTTACCGTCTTTTGAGATATCCCATTTCTTAGCTAATAATGGTTTAATTCCATCTTTCGTATTGCGTACTAACGGTTCATAGATCATGCTTTCCGCTGACATAGATCCTCCGTAAACATGGGGATTCATGTCTCCAATATCCTTAACTGTTGTATAAGATAAAGTCTTCTGTTCTTTCTTATCTTCTAATCCCTTGTTGCCACCGCATCCTGTTAATATGATTCCAGAAGCTAGTAAAACTGCACTCATTTTTGTTAGTTTATTCATTATTTTTCCTCTTTCTATATGGATTGAAAAATGTGTTGCCATGTCTCAAACGACATACGAATTACTTATTTGAACTGTTTGCTAAATACGTTGTGACTAGTGATATATCTTCTTCAAAATCATCAAGGTTAAATTGTGACGACACAGATTGTTGTGGGTGCTCGATTTGATAACGTTCGCAATAGCCGACGTATCGATGTAATAACGTATCGATCATTGGTGTCGACACACCTAATGCTTTTCCAATTGCTTGTATGACCGTCGTACGATAATAGTCTTCACTTGGCATCCTTGGTATATGAACGACACCTTGTTCATTTTGATAAAGTGACTTGAATGGTACCGCCGAAAAGTCAAAATAACGTCCATCTTTATCTGGCTTGGAAAATGGATCAATTAAGATTGCCGTATACCTGACGTAAAGTAGGTATTCTTGATGTATAGCAGGTAACTCTTCGAATTGATGGATATCCGACTCACTTAATGTTTCTGAACGTACGGGATAGTTTTCCTTAACCATAAACTTCAAAAGATTGACGGAGGGCACACTTAATTTCTGTAATATCGTCATCATTTCCTGCCACATTTGACGCATTTCTCGAATTAAAGTCATCGTGATAGGCCCTTCTGGAAATAATTTGTAGACATATACCGGTACCTCAGTCCCTTGGAATATCGCCTTTAATGCAAAGTCATTCATAAATAATGGTGGGTGAACGTATAACGAACTATTATGTATCTCGGCTTGTAAGGGTGTGTCCATCACGGCAAGTTGAATGTGTAATGATTCAAACCAAGTTTGTAATTGTGGAATCAACTGGGATGATGGCTTGTTAGATCCAACGAATAATTTCGATTTCACAGCCGTTGTTAATACACGATGTGGTTGAGACGTGTCAACCACTCGCGTATCTCCTAAATAAGTTGAAAATGAAATAACTTCAACATCAGTATTGATGTCTACCAATAATTGCTCAATCAACATATGTGAACCAAATGTTGGTGATACTAATATAATGTGTTTCACATGTTGTAATATCGTAGGTGCCAACTGCTGTAGCATCGGTCGATAAGCATCTGCAGTACATGCCAAAATGATGGTGTCATAGCTTTGGTCAATCTGTTGAATATCTTGATAAAAATGACGTATTTGAAACTGACCAGAAAATTGATGATGTGTATCATTCTGTGTGGTAACTGTGAATGTACCTGCTTGTTGGTAGCTTTGATAGACATCCAATGATTTCTTTGAAGTTGCTGCTCTACCAACCATGTCGATACGATCTTCCGATACACGGTCACATAATTGAGCAAGTTGAATAGCGACAGGCCCGCTTCCAATAATCAAGATGTTAGACATAAGTAATCCCTTCCTTTGATGACGCCTTTTGATAGAGTGCCACATCAAATATTTGGTTGGGTTGAACGAGTTGATGTACACATTGCCATTGGTCTGACGCCGTAGGTTGAGATGGATAATTAAAGATGGCCTTCATCCCATCTCCATAACGCATAGCGACCACTACATGGTCATTAGTTAACTCAAATAATTGCGCTAAAATATCATATTTAACTGGAATCGTAGAACTAAATATAATATGTGTTACCTCGTTAATATCAGGCAACTGATCTACAGTTTGATTAGATATTTGGATATCTTCATTAGGCGCCAACACATTGACCACACGTTGGCCTAAATCAACTGCCTGCGGATCAATGTCAATACCAATGACTGAGGCACCAGTTTCTTTAGCTACTTGAATTAATGTCATTGGATACGCGCCCGATCCAACGAGTAGTAACTTGTCCTCTTTACCAATATGACACTGTCCAAACTCCTCATCGATACAGTGTTCTATGTTGTCAAAGTAACCTGACGTAGACGCCTTACCGTCTAATAATCGTCTTGCTCTAATCATCTCAACTTGTTTCACACATTGCGCAGTGATATCTTGCAGTTGTTGTGTGATTAGTTGTTTACGTGGTTCGTCATGCCATAAATCATATTGTTGTTGATATGTTGGATTTAATATCAACTGACTATAGTCATCAACTAATGATTCTAATGCGTCAATCGAATTTGGATCACTAAGAACATGTTGGTATCGTGCTTCGAATTGTTCTAAATATTGTTGTAAAAGTGTTTCTATCTTTATATTTGAATGCATCAATGGGTCATCGTCTCCTCTTCTATATAAGCTTGTCCTCTAGCAACAGTTGATACACGACCTTTAATAGAGGTGCGATATCCGTCTTCAGAACAATATGCAGATGTAACTGAAATACTGCCACCTGGTTGATAAACGATGTAATCTTCGCATGACCGTTGACTTTGATAATTGTTAAATACACCAATCGAAGCTGCACCAGAACCACAACTATTTTCCCAAATCAGACTCTTTACTTCTGGTATGAATATTAACGGGTGTAAATATTGATCTTGAACATTAAACAACATGACACCAATGGTTTTATACTGTTCATCCCATTGTTGTTCACGCACAAATTGTGCCACTTGTTGTTTGAATGTTGCTGTGATCTCTTCGATTGGGATCACATAATGTACGTATGATTCGTATGTAATCTTGATCGCTTGCCACATATGCTGTGCAATGTGTAAATAATCAGTTGTGACGTATTGTGCTTGTGGCATCCCTACCTCATACTGCTGGTGACCATGGATAGTACAAGGCACTAAATCATCACAACCAGATACATTCAAATGACATTGTTGTGCCGTTAATCGTTGATGTTCTTGTAAATAATGCATGTATGACATGGTCGCATTACCACAAAATTCATTTCCGCTCATTACTAATCGACAATCATCCCCATGATTTAGATTGTTAGATTCAATAAATCCCACTTGCTCACAACATACATGTGTCGACGCCATTAATTGATTCGCAATCTTGGCATAGTCGCTTGGATGGTGTTGTGAATGAACAAGTATGGTCATATTCCCTGACGGATTATACTTGGAAAATTCAATCACTTGTCGATTCATACGACGCTCCTTAATGTTGTATATTCTTTTGAATTTTTGATGGATAGGTTGTTTTTCAAATCAACCTATCCTAATTCTCAAAACAATTGCACAAAACAAATCGTAACGGTTACGATTTAAAGAAGATAATATACGAGTAGAATCATATTGTCAATATAAATGATAATTATTTTCATTTAATACATCGTGAATGGGAATGTGTTGATATAAAAGTGGGGTGGTAAAGCATTCTATATATAACAAAAGCTTGTTCAACTGATCATACTATCAGCGAACAAGCTTTTGTCTATCCTATAAATATATCTAATAAGCGGCTTAAAAATTGGTCTTTAGTCAGTTGTTGGTCATGTTTGGCAAAGTAATAGAAATCTGATGAAAATGAGTTCAGCATCAAATTAATCTTAAACTCTAAATCTTGGGTCTGCTGTTGACTAGTGAACTGGTCTTTAATCAACTCTTTCAGTTGCTCGTAGAATGGAATATTAATCATTGACTGGTGTTGAGAATTAGATTTCTCAATAAAGTTGAGGACTTTAAAATTTGCCTCTTTTAAATCTAAATAAATAGATAAAATGCCATATATTTTATCTCTCACAGTCGCATCATGATGTTGATGAAGAAACGTATCCATCGCATCAAACATATCATGAACCTTTTCATCCATCATCGCTTGGCATAGTAACGATTTACTTTCAAAGTGACGATACAAAGTCCCTACACCTACGCCCGCTTTCTTTGCGATTTCCGACATATTCATCTCACTAATATCTTCACCTTGTGCTAATAATTGGGTCGTTGTCTGTAAGATGATTGCTTTGTTATGCGTTGCATCACTACGCTTTTTCCGTTGATTAGTCATCTTATCCCCTTCCAAATGATGTGCTCCCTTTTATGGTTCTAATCTATTAATTTTAACATCTAAATTGAATTCTTCTTTTAAAAATTGACGATAATTTTGACTTGTCACATCATATTTTTCTTTATCGCGTTGTTTTGTTAACGTTAAATTATTTTGAGACATTGTCGCACGACCATATGATTTAGGCATTGTAACGAGCAGACGTTTAACAAATGTAGAGTTAGGACTAGTTTGATTGTATTCAATATTATAGTCAAAATCATGAATGTCTCTAGGTTCTAACTCAGCTTCGTATTCTGTATCCCACTCATTGTCTTTCCATTTTTGAATGTAGAATAAGTTATCATTTACATAAATGGCACGATATTCTCCGTTAATATCCTCAATGATGGCATCACTATCTTGATTATTAATTGGCATAGCACTTATTGGCAAGTCACCATAACCGACATCAGCGACATAATTGACACCATCAATCGGCACGATTAATGACATATGAGAGCCTTTAAGACTACGTCCGCCCCCTGGTGTATGAATAGTTGCAGATACCATATTTGCTGTGAAGCCTTTTGCTTCTAAGTACGCTTTGAAGAAATGATTCATTTCATAACAGAAACCACCACGTTGGTGATTAACGATTTTTTCATAGATATCATCTACTTCTACTGATATTCTCACACCATTTTGAACATCTATATTTTCAAAAGGCACTGTTAACATATATCGTTTTAAATAATAATTTAATGCTTCTAAGCTTGGTTCATTATATTTATTTGGATCTATATTTAAATATTTTTCAAGACCTTCAATATTCATTACTAAGCATCTCCTTTTTACTTTTTCGTTTTTTAACACTATCTATATTATATCGAATCCATAAATTTGACAAACGGAACGCATTCCGAATAAAATAAGTGATAGTCGATTCCATTTAAGAAAAGAGGTGAACTTATGACTCAGACACAACCTTCACATTTAAATTTAAAACAACGTAATTTAATGATTGCGGTCATGATGATTGGTGCTTTCATCGGTGTGTTAAACCAAACGTTACTTACAACGATATTGCCAGAGGTCATGAAGGACTTTGCGATATCTAGTAGTACAGCACAGTGGTTAACGACCATCTTTATGTTAGTGAATGGTATTATGATTCCTGTCACAGCCTACTTAATTGAGCGATTTTCATTACGTACATTATTCTTTACGGCTGCGACCTGTTTAATACTTGGTTCTTTAATCTGTATGTTGGGTGTTACGTTCCCACTATTATTAGTTGGGCGTAGTATTCAAGCGTTAGGTGCAGGTATTTTAATGCCATTGTCTCAAACACTATTATTTATTATTTTTCCTGTTGAAAAACGTGGTATGGCAATGGGTATCTTCGGCCTTGTCATCGGCTTTGCACCTGCGATTGGTCCTACAGCAGCAGGTTGGTTCATCCACCTATTTGATTGGCGCTACCTATTTTTAGTCGTGCTCTTAATTAGTGTGGTTGACGCTATTTTCGGCTTTTTATATTTGAAAAATATTACCGAGACACAACAACCATCGTTAGATATCTTGTCAGTTATCATGTCTACACTAGGATTTGGTGGTTTACTTTACGGCTTTAGTTCAGCCGGTAACCTTGGTTGGTCCCACCCAGCTGTTTACATTACGATCATCATTGCCATCATTATACTTGCGTTATTCATACGTCGTCAGTTGAAACTTACGTCTCCTTTACTCGAATTTAGAGTATTTAAATACCGTAGTTTCACCATTTCGATGACTTTAATTGTATTAATGTTTGTACTATTTATTGGTAATTTGACTATTTTACCTATTTACATGCAAACCATGATGCATTGGTCACCTTTAGAATCTGGACTTATCTTACTACCTGGCGGACTCGTCATGGGCTTGTTGTCGCCAGTCACTGGTAAATTTTACGACCGTGTTGGCGGCCGAAGTTTAAGTATCACTGGCATGTTATTGATTATGATAGGTGCCTTATTCATGGCACAGTTCAATCCACAAACATCAGCATTGTATGTCATTGTGACATTCTCAATCTTGATGTTAGGTAATTCTATGATTATGACGCCAATGACTACACAAGCATTAAACGCTTTACCTGTATCCTTGATTGCACATGGAACGGCAATGAATAATACAATCCGCCAAATTTCAGCAGCTATTGGTACGGGTATACTTGTGACACTGATGACTGGTTTCGGTCACCTTTCACCATTACACGGTGCAGCCGGTCTTATTCAGGGTCTAGATATGACATTTTATATCGTTGCCTTTGTGGCATTGATAGGTGCATTCATTGCACTCTTCTCAGAAAAAAACAATCAAAAGCAACACACTAAAACTTTAAAATAACTTAATAGGAGGTGTTAAGCATGTTATTAAGACATGTTATTAACGCATACGTAGGAAAAGAAATTTTTAAAAGTAGTTTACCAAAAGTAAAAAATGATGATGCTATGGCACAACAATTTAAAGAAGGATTTGGATTATCACGTCGTTCAATGCGATTAGCAGGATTATTCGAATTTGTAGGTTCTATCTTTTTATTTAGTTCAATTTTAGGCAAACTTGGCCAAAAATTAGTCGTTGTGGGTACTTTAATGATCAACATTGTGATGGGGACAGCAATCTACAATCACTATAAAGCAGGACATGGTCACCAAGGGGCCAAAGCCGCTTCTAAATTCTTTATGTTAAATGTTCTTAGCTTAATCGAAGTTTTAAGTTTAAATCGTCGTCAATAAAAGATTATATTTTTTAAAACTGGATAAATATTTAATATAGTCATTTAATTAAAGGAGGACAATCATATGTCAAATGCAAAAGCGATTGATACACATGCACATTTATGGAATGAAGACTATTTAGAGAAATTAGGCAAATTAGGTAGTCAAGGTACTGAGGTTGCTAAAGGGATTAATCAATCTGCCTCTAAAGAAGATTTAGACAAGCGCTTTAAAATGATGGACGATGCTGGCGTTGATATGCAAATCATTTCTGCCACACCACAATCACCACAATGGGGTACAAAAGAAGAAGCACATCAAAGTGCACAAGAGATTAACGATTTATATGAATCATTGGTTCAACAATACCCAGACCGTTTCTTAGCATATGGTGCAGTGTCACTTCCATATGTCGATCAAGCTATTAAAGAAGCGCAAGAACTACTTAAAAAAGATGCCTTTGTGGGTATTGCGATTCCAACTATTGTAAAAGATAAAGTGTCAGTGGCCGATAAACAATTCGAACCTTTCTTCGAAGCTATGAACGAATTAAACGCAACACTTTATATTCATCCAACTGGTTGCGGTGCCCAAAGTCCACTCGTGAACGACTATCAATTAGAATGGGTAATTGGTGCACCATTAGAATCTACATTCATTACGTTACAATTAATTAAAAATGAGATTCCACAAAAATATCCTAATATCAAATTCCATATTTCACACTTAGGTGGTGCTTTACCATTCTTCATGACTCGTATTAAAGACAATTATGAAGATTGGAATGCCTTTAACATTGATCCATATGAAGTATTAAATCGCCAATTTTGGTATGATACTGCTAATTTCCATGAACCTTCTTTAATCAATACCCTTGATACATTCGGTAAGGATAAGCTCATGATGGGGTCAGACTTCCCTTACTTCCAAGACGAGAAATATACACGTGGTGTTGACTATATTAAAAACAGTAATATTGATCCAGACACGATTGACGGCATTTTAAGAGGTAATGCTATTGAGTTTTATCAGTTAAACCATCACCACTCTTAATACAATTACTTTAGTGGATAACGTAGCGATACATTTTGCGATTAAATTCAAATATAAATGAAACAATCCCTTTTGATAGATAGTCGATTCGATATGACTATGCTACCAAAAGGGATGATTTATGCTTTTGTACTAAAGAATCCCATTCCAACTGAAACTAGCTGGAATGGGATTTATCATATCTATGATTGAACTTCTTCTGCTAATGGTATAGAAGCTTGTGCACCTGACTTTTGAACTGTTAGTGATGCGGCTTTATTGGCAAAGTCGATAGCCTCAACTAAATTACGATCTTTCATATTAAAGCGGCTAACAAAGGCACCGATAAACGTATCGCCTGCTGCTGTTGTATCAATAGCTTTTACTTTTTGCGCTGGTACTAGTCCTGAATCATTTTCAACTGCATAGTACGTACCTTGTTCACCTAATGTTATAATCACAACTTTGGCACCTAAACCTAAGAAGTAATCTGCATTTTGTGCCATTGATTTTTCATCTGTGACGGGTACGCCTGATAATATTTCAGCTTCAAATTCATTCGGTATAATCACGTCGATTAATTCTAATAACTCTTGGGGAATCTCATTGGCTGGTGCGGGATTTAAGACGGTCGTCACACCTGCCGCTCTCGCAACTTTAAATGCTTCTATAATTGCCGGAACTGGTACTTCTAATTGTGCCACAATGAAATCTGCATCGACAATTGCTGCTTTCGCACTTTTCACATCGTCTGGTGTCATCGACATATTTGCACCACCATAGACATAAATCGTATTTTGACCTTGTGCATCCACAGTAATAAAGGCTTGGCCAGTCTTTTCTGTTTCGGATTCTAAAATATAGTCCATATTCATACCTGCTGCTTTAAAATCTTCAAACATAAATTGTGCTAATCCATCATTGCCCACTTTGGAAATGAATGTCGTATCAGCTTTCATACGTGCCGTTGCAATGGCTTGGTTTGCCCCTTTACCGCCACCATATGATTTTTGTGCCTCTTCTACATGTAATGTTTCCCCTGGTTTAGCGTAGCGCTCAACTGTTAAAAATTGATCCACATTGGTAGATCCTAGAATAACGACTTTATTTGTCATAATCATGTCCCCATTTCTATATGTTAAAATGTCACGTTTGATTCCAAAATAATGTTAGAAAATGGCGTAATTTCACCTGTACGAATGTTACCTTTATTTAATGGATGACTTAAATATGCTTTCATTTCACTGTGTGGAATAAATTCAATTTCAACGTCATCATCAATTAATGCTTTGATTTGTTTTAATTGAGTTGCATTATTTGTTTTAATTTCTTCAGCTAAATAGATTTTTTGAATTTTCATTTCTGATAATACTGTTTCTAATACATCAATAAATCTAGGTAATTCTTTCGTTACTGCTAAATCAATTCTTCTATCGTCATTAGGAATAGGCATGCCTGCATCATTGACAGTTAATAAGTCATAGTGTCCGATTGTCGCAATGGCTTTAGATACATGACTATTGAGTAATGCTGTTTTCTTCATTTATATCACTCCAGTTGATTATTTTATAAATACTGTAACTGTCGCAGCTACTAAGATGAGAACTAATCCGATCACTGTGACTAACATTTCTTTAGATGTTTTACGTTGATTTAAGAAGTAAATACCAGTTAATGTCGCAAGTACTACAGATGTTTGTGATAATACGAAACCAGTCGCTAAACCGTTCATATTAGGTTGCGCAGAAATGAGATACGTCAATGCTGCAAAGGCAAAGAAGAAACCAGAAATAATTTGTAACCATGTCACTTTATTAGTAAATGGATTACCATTTTTCATTTTCATTAGTCCGTAGATAACTGCAACAATCACCATACCAATCGCTTGTGGTAAGAAGGCTGCTTTACCACCGATATCTGTTGCTTGTGGTGCTGCTGAATATAACCAATAACCAATTTCACCAATGATTAAAATCACTACCGCTTTACGTAATAAGTTTTTATTTGTAGCTTCAGGGTGTTCACTCCAAACTGTCATCCAAGCACCAATCAAGATAACTACTAACGCTAAAAAGCCGATGATTTTATTTGTAACACCAGGCCAGTTACCTAATGCAAAGACGCCCCAAAGTGATGCCCCTAATAATTGGAAGGCCGTTGTAACTGGCATTGCACGTGATGACCCTACATATTCAAATGCTTTAAATGTCATAATTTGACCGAAACTCCAACCAGCTCCTGATAATAATGCAAAGAACAAATCCATACCTGTTGGGAAGCCATGGCCTGTGGAGATAAAGAATACAAAGGCAAAGATTAACGTCCCGACTGTAGCACCTATAATTTGGTTAACTGTTTTACCACCAAATTTGGATGCAATCGTTGGAAATAGACCCCAACCGATTAATGGCCCTAAACCAATTAACAATGCAACTAAATTCATGATTCAACACCTCTATTGATATATTTTTTATCTGTTGCGTTTAGTAAAACGTTTTACTAAATTATAGCACTTCTATTTGTAAATGTATACGCTTTCTTAAACACGATAAAAAAGCCATACTTATCAATGACTGATTGTATGGCTTGTATGTATACATCACTATTTAATTTTGGGGCAATCTTTATAATTGTCGTGTCGTTTCTCGTTGAATCAATTGAGTAGGCAGTTCTACTCTTTTATTTTCATGTAGTCTGCCATTGATTTTATCGGTAATTAATTGCAACGAGATATGAACAATGTCATCGACCGATTGGGCAATAGTTGTGAGTGCTGGTGTCATATAACCTGCCATGTCTATATCATCATAGCCAACAACCGACAAATCATCCGGTACTGATTTACCACATTCTGTTAAACCACGTATGCATCCAATCGCTAATTCATCATTTATCGCAAAGACACCCGTAACATGATGCTCAAACAGTTTTGTAGCAATGTCACGTCCCCCCGCTTTAGACAATTCAGTACAAATTCTGACAGGGGCTGGCAACTGATGACTTTGACACGTATGTTCAAATCCCTTCACTCGATCTTTCATATTAGCCATCAGCTCGTGAGGTTGAATAATCGCTAACTGTTGATGTCCCAAATCGATAAGATGTCGGGCGGCAGTCTGACCCCCCTCTATTTCATTGGTTCTAATAATATCGGTATAACCTTGGTCTTCACTTTGATCTAGTAAGACATATGGTACATGATGTTTACTAAGATAATCATTTAATTGATGTGGATCATTCACATATCGTCCGATAACGAGACCATCTATGCCACGTTCTACAAGATGTTGAATATTATCTTTGAAGTCTGTACTTGATGTTGCTATAAAACATAGATCAACGTCATCTGCTTTACAATCATCCATTCTTTGCATCATCGCAGAGAAGAATGGATTGGTTAAGTTAGGCAAGACAACACCTATTAACTTTCTTGTTTGGCCTCTGAGTTGTTGGGCATTTTTATTGGGAATATAGCCTAAACGGTCTTTCGCTAATAATACCTTTTGAATGGTTTCTTTAGAGAACCTTGTTTCATTTTGATTTAAAATGTGCGACACCGTCGTTACTGATACGCCCGCTTCTTTCGCCACATCTTTAATTGATACTCGTTTCATACGTCCTTACCCCTTACTGACACGTCCTATATCACAATATATTGCTTACATCTTATCACTAAACAGAGTAGCTGAATAGACTTATATCCTCTTGACTCTACTCTAATAAACGATACATATATCATTCCATAATGACCACCGCTTTATTAAATAACCAAAAATCATTGTTCTACATTTTCAAACAATATGTTGATTTTCCTACAATGATGTTTAACTTGTTTGTTGTATCTATAACATCAGTCTCTTTATAATGTACAAGACATTTTATATATTTTGATTTTTCTTTTGAAAACAAAATCATTTTTTAAAGAGAGGTAAATTATGACGAATTTTAATAAACAAGAACCAGTCACAATTATCGGTGCGGGGATGGGAGGACTCATCTTAGCGCGCGTACTTTACTTAAACCATATTCCTGTAGTCATATATGAAGGTGAAGCTTCAGCAAATGTAAGAACACAAGGTGGAAAGTTAGATATCCATGAACGTGATGGTCAAATTGCTCTTGAAATAGCAAATTTAACAGAAGCCTTTCAAGCTATTATTCAAGATGGCGGCGAAGCATCTCGAGTAATTAATCAAGAAGGCCGTATTCTCCTAGATAATCCTGATGATGGTACTCACGGTCGACCTGAAGTACTACGAGGTGATTTACGTGACATTTTACTTAACGCATTACCTGACCATATGATTCAATGGAACAAAAAATTGAAGTCTGTCACTACACTTTCCGAAGGGTACTATGAATTGTCATTTGAAGATGGCACAACAACTACGACACATATGCTCGTAGGAGCAGATGGTGCTTTCTCTAAAGTGAGACCAATCTTATCAGAGGCTCAACCTGAGTATACTGGTGTAGCTTCAGTTGAAACTTATCTTTATAATGTTGATGAAAAATATTCGGATACAGCAGCAATGGTTGGTGATGGTGCTATGTATGCACTCGCACCCGGTAAAGGGCTTCAAGCACATCGTGAACCCAATCAGGTTATTCATACCTATGTCACTTTACAACGTTCAAAGGAATGGTTTAATCAAATCAACTTTAACGATACTCAACATGTAATTAAGCATATCGAATCAGAGTTTGATGGATGGCCTGAATCATTAACAGCACTCATCAATCAAACAGAACGTCAGCCTGTGTTACGTAAAGTCTATGCATTGCCAATAGGGCATCGCTGGAATCCAATGAAAGGCGTCACATTGATTGGTGATGCAGCTCATTTAATGCCACCTGCAGGAGAAGGTGCTAATTTAGCGATGTACGATGGCGCCATGTTAGGACAAGCAATTGCAAACCACCCAAACGATATCAATCAAGCCATTGCAAGTTATGAAAAAGACATGTTTCCACGAAGTGAAAAGGCTGCAGCACATGCAGACCAATTCTTAGATATCTTATTAGGAGAGAACACACCATATCAATTAGCCGAAATCTTAACTGAAACACTTGATGGAAAATAAATATAGCTATTTTAGATTCATTAATTAAAAAAGAAAAGGAATGAATATGATGTCTCAAACTGAAAGCAATCACATTACAATTATCGGTGCGGGGCTTGGTGGACTTACACTTGCCCGCGTACTGCAATTAAATTCTATCCCAGTGACAATTTACGAAAAAGAACCTTCAGCTGAATCACGCACGCAAGGTGGGCAGTTAGACATCCATGAACGTGACGGTCAAATCGCATTACAAAGAGCCGGGCTTTTCGACCAATTCCAATCAATTATCCATGATGGCGGTGCAGCTGCTAAAGTATTGATAAAGACGGCAATACTATTGTAGATATCCCAGATTATGGTAATCATGGACGCCCTGAAGTACTTCGCGGTGACTTACGACAAATACTACTCCAATCACTTAAACCGAATACCATCCAATGGGATAAAAAATTAACAGACATTCAAAGTTTAGAGCACGGCCAACACCGACTTTCCTTTGCTGATGGAACAACGGTAACAACCCAAATCCTTGTCGGCGCAGATGGTACTTTCTCTAAGATACGTCCTTTAGTCTCTGATGCTAAACCTCAATACGTAGGTACATCATTAATTGAAACGTATTTATATGATGTAGACAATCAACATCCTTCCGCAGCCAATATAGTAGGTCAAGGCGCTATGTATGCTCTTGCACCTGGTAAAGGGATCCAAGCACATCGCGAACCAGGAAATGTCATTCACACTTATATTGCTTTAAGACAAACAGAGGCAGAATTAGATCAAATTGATTTTAATAATTCTAACGTTGCACTTAAACAATTAGCTGATCAATTTGACCAATGGCACAATGACTTATTAGCACTGATCACTGAAAGTGAAAAAGGTCCAATTCTACGTAAAATACATGCCTTACCTGTAGGTCATCAATGGGATCGTGTACCTGGAGTTACGATTTTAGGTGATGCAGCACATGTCATGACACCAGCTGGTGAAGGTGCTAATTTAGCGATGTTTGACGGATCCGAATTAGCACAAGCAATTATTGAACATCCTAATGATATTGAAACAGCATTCGCACAATATGAACAAGCTTTATTCCCACGTAGTGAAAAAGCTGCTGCAAGAGCCGACCAAATGTTAGGCAAACATTTAAGTGATCGTTCACCGTATGACTTTGCGGAGGTTCTTTCTAATAAGGAATTAGATGGCACAAATTAAAATAATATAAAAAGGAGCGTTCCAATTGGAAGGCTCCTTTGTTAGCTTTATTTTAAAATCCTAATAATTGACTCGCATTGCGATGTAAGAATTTTTCTTTTTGCTCTTCTGTTAGTAAATCTGTAGATTCAATATCTTTAACTAAGTGCTTAATGACTTGATCTGTTGTAAAAGGCGCATCTGCACCATATACGATTTTATTTTCATCTACCATTTTTAATAAGGTTGGAAGTTGATGTGGTAAAACCATACCTGCTAAATCAAAGTATAAACTTTGCATCACTTGTTCAATATCATCTGGACCATTTTCAACGTTAAACATTTTATTACCAATATTAACACGTTGCGCAATGACAGGTAATAATGCACCACTATGCGGTACAATCCATTTAATATTAGGATACTTACTAAATACATTGTTTTGACTCATAAAAATGATTGTACGTGTAGTATCGAAAAAGAATTCCATTAATGGTGATAAAATTTGTGCTTTAATGGATTCATTCACTGGTTTAGGCTCATTAGGATGAATTGCTACGGTCGCTTGTCGTTCATTCAATTTCGCTAACACTTGGTCTAAACGGTCATCTCCTAGATAAATACCACGTGCATTCGTTGGCAATGTAAACCCAAGAGCGTGTTGTTCATCTAAAGCATGGTCAATCATGCGAATACTTTCATCAACTAATGGTAGTGGTAATGAAGCAAAGTAACCTAATTGATCACTATGTGCATGATGTAAATCTTCAGCATAGGCATTAACTTCTTCTGTGAGTTCAAGCATCACTTCATCTGGTGCAGCACTCAAATGGGGGCTTGAAATAGAAAGCACACCATAATCAATGTCTTCTTCTGCCATTAATTTCAAATAGTCATCGACAGAGAATGCTGGCGTTGGTACACCGTCTCCTTTACCATCAAAATAATCATCTAAAAATTTCACAAACCCAGGTGATAGGTAATGTGAATGTAAATCTATTTTCTTCATCATTAATATACTCCTTTTATATAGACTCTGTTTGATACGTCAACCATTGACCCAATCGATTGTAAAAGTCATTCAATGTCCTTAAAAATTTTATTCGGACACCTATCCGTTTATTATGAGAAAAATTTTTCTAAATTACAAAAGATTTGATTTCTAAAGTAAAAATAAACAATCTCATTCGGACGACTGTTTTAGCACAATAAAAAATACCTATTCTAATAAGGAGTCATATCCGTATTAGAACAGGCTTATTTTCGACCTATCATTTATGAATGTTGTTTATGAAATGGGATCACCCATATTAAGATATTAAGTAACAATCCAATGAGTGCATACGGTGGGAAGAAAAAGGAAATGATCAATGTGATAACATTGTTAGCAAATGAAATCATTTCTTTGACTCTTGTTTCACTCAAATGATGATTTTGCGTTTTAGGTGATAGTTTAATTACTTGGTTTCTTAGTAACATGAATGACAAATTAAACGCGATAATATCTATGTTATACAATAACGCTGCTTGCCATGACATAATATCATGACCAAACCATGCAGTGATGGTTGGTAGTAGTGATAACCAAAAAAGGAAATTAATATTCGTCCATAATATTTTATTGTTGATTTCACTAATTTGGTTTAATAAATGATGATGACTAATCCAAATTGTTGCAATGGCTATAAAGCTAACTGCATACGCTATAAAGTTATATTTCAATTCTAAAATAGCTTCTAAACTATGATGATGTTCTGGTAATTTAAGTTCTAATACTAATATCGTAATAATAATGGTTATAACGCCATCACTAAATGCTTCAACTCTACTTTTTGACATTCATTTCCAACTCATTTCTCATCTTTATGTAAGAATCAAAAGTTACCTTATTCTATAAAAATAGTCAATATATATTTGTATTTTATATACGATTTACCAGCTTACAACGTCTCATTTCAAACTAAATTTTCACCTACTGTGTGTTCCACCGTATATCGAGCATAATTTGATATTTTCTCTAAATATTGATCTAGTTCTTTATTATCGAAATGGGCTAATACGATAAAACAAGCTTCTCCACTCACTTTATAAAATTGTTCAATATGATCAAAATCCATCGTTATTTGTTTTATTTGATCAAAATATACACCATTCAAAAATATTCTGATGAACTGTGTAGACTGGTATGATTTGCGAATCGTGAAATGATTAATAACACCTGTGTCAATCAATTGATTAATCCTACTACCGACTGCTTG
This sequence comes from Staphylococcus sp. M0911, assembly GCF_003491325.1. Lineage (NCBI taxonomy): Bacteria > Bacillati > Bacillota > Bacilli > Caryophanales > Staphylococcaceae > Staphylococcus > Staphylococcus sp. M0911. Next base: position 72,983 of record NZ_CP022881.1, on the reverse strand, counting down.
TCCTGTCATATGCACTTGATCACCAATTTGTTTATTCGTTAATCGACTATTTTCTTCTAATAATTCGATAATTTGTCTATCTATCTGATCCATTTGTCTCACTCTTTTCATTGTGAAAGTCATTCATAGTCATTTCTTTCAATAGTCTATTTATACCTTATTTAAAATGATTTACGCTAGAAATAAGAAAAATTTAAGGGGGAGATATCATGACCAAAAAACAAGCACTTATTATTATAGATATACAAAACGATTACTTTGAAGGAGGTAAAAATCCTTTAGTCAATCCAGAGCTTGCGACAGACAACGCTGTGCAATTAAAGGATAAATTCAAACACTTGGAACGACCTGTTATTTATATTCAACACATTGATCATACCGAGGACGCACCTTTGTTTGAAGCTGGCACAGATGGCATAGAAATCCATGAAAAGTTTAACCTACAATCTGATGATATTGTTATTGAAAAACAGTATCCTAATAGCTTTTTAGGAACAACGTTACAAGATACATTACAAGAATATGGCGTCGAACAACTTGTCATCACTGGTATGATGACGCACATGTTTATCGATTCTACAACACGAGCTGCTGCAGAATTAGGTTATGAACCTATTCTTATCGAAGATACAACTGCAACATGTAACCTTGAATATAAAGGACAAATGGCAGAGGCCAAAGATGTACAAAACGCATTTATTTCAGCATTATCTAACTTTGCAGTAGTTACTACTACAACTGTATTTTTATCAAACTTAAAATAATCTCACTTTTTCCTAATAAGTTAACCCTCTCACATGAACTGTAGTGGGAGGGTTTTTATTATGTCATTTGGTTGTCTACAAAGACTAATGATCTGCCATCCATGGTCTGCTTTGTTTGGTTGGTCTTGGTGTCATTTTCGGTAATTGATCTTTGGACATGATGCGAGGTGTTTGCCCTCGTTCAATTCTTTGTTTCAGTTTGCCATCCATTTTATAGGTTTGGAATGTCGAGAATACGCGCTTTGCATCATGATGACATTGTGGACATTCTGCCATATCATGTTGTTCCTTCATAGATTGGCGTAAGGTAAATTCGCCACATTCTTTACATTCATAAGTATATTGAGGCATTATTGATCAGGCTCCAAATTCGGTACGATGTCATCTTTGAAGATCTCTCTTGGAATCGCAATCGTACAACATGCATTAGGCACGTCCACTATACCTGCGACTGTACCTTGTACCGGTGCAGTACCTAATAACATATAAGCTTGTTCACCTGTAAATCCACGTGTTTTTAGGAATTCAATTGCATTTAATACCGCATTTCGGTACGCAGTATTGGCATCTAGATATGTTTGTTTACCACTGAATTCATTTACAGAAATACCTTCAAACACAATATAATCTGTATAATTCGGCATTACTGGTCCTGGTTTAAACGCAGGGTTCTTTTTAATATGATATTTTTCCATACCATTTTTAATAACATTAACTCTTAAATCAATCCATCCCGGCATTTCGATACCACCACAGAAGGTTATTTCTCCATCCCCTTGAGAGAAATGTAAATCTCCGACTGAAAGTTTTGCGCCTTCAACAAATACAGGGAAATAGATACGAGAGCCCTTTGATAAGTTCTTAATATCACAGTTTCCACCATTTTCACGAGGTGGTACAGTACGCGCACCTTCTCTCGCCACTCTATCAAAGTCTTTACCAGTTAAGGTTCCGGCCACAACCGCATCCGTATCAGGTAAGTTAGCTAAGACTGGTTCACGATTTGGATCCGTATCCACTAATTCTTTCTCGCGACGATTCCATTCATCTAGCATCTCTTGAGTAGGTGCCACACCAATCAATCCTGGATGAATCTGTCCTACAAATTCAACACCTGGTACATGTCTACTCGTCGCATAAATACCATTAAAATCCCAAATTGATTTCTGTGCATTTGGATAATGGTCAACTAAGAAACTGCCGCCATTTGTTTTATCGAAAATACCATTGAACCCCCATTGATGTTCATCAAAAACACCGATATCCAAGATATCTACTACAAGTAAATCACCCGGTTGTACGTTGTTTACATGCACTGGACCACTTAAAACATGTACACGATTTAAGTTCACGTGTTTGATATCACTTGGATCATCATTATTGGCTACTTGCCCATCTGTCCAATCTAAGCATTCCATTCTAAATGATTCTCCTGGATCTACTGAAAATGCTGCTGGAATATCTGGATGCCATCGATTGTGTCCTGGATGTGCTTGTTGATCCATCTTCTTGTTTAAATCAATACTAAATAACTTTTTAGGCATATGCCCTTCCCCCTTACATATGAAAGTTAGTTATGACTGATTATCAAGTTATCTAAATATTAACACAATTAAAGTTACAAAATATATTAAAATGTGTATATTTTTATTAATTGGAATTATTACGATAAACAGATGATATAAAGGGATATGTTTGAACATTCAAAGGGTAGTAGGGGAGGGGAAGTTGCATAGAATTACTCAACAAATAAGACTTCCGTTTGTCTACCTTCAGACATACGGAAGTCTTACCCTTAGTTCTATAACCCTTGTCATTTCAATCTTTATAGTGGATTGATACAATTATACTCTCATTGATTCACTTTCTAGCCTATACTTAAATTATTCATCTTCAACATTTTTACCAACAGGTTCCCATTTCAATACAAATGTAATGACAAGACCGATTAGTGGTACGAGACCAATCCATAACATCGTTTGGTTTAATCCGACTGCTGCTAATATAATCGGAAATACAAACGTTCCTATAATACTACCCGTTCGACTCACTGACTCCACAATACCTGTCGCTTGTGAACGTAAATGTGTTGGGAATGATAATGCACCAATTGTCTTACCTTGCGTTCCTGGTCCACCTGAATGACCGAATAAGAACAATGCAATTAAACATGTATTAATCACCATTGGTAAGTTATTGTAAAATAGGCCTGTTACAACCATAACAAATAAGACAATACCGAAACCTATCATTGTAAGTTTTCTTGTACCTAGACGATATGTATACTGTGCACCTAAGTACGCACCGATGATACCAGCAACATTGACAATTGCTGTACCAAATAAGACCCCTAACTTATCCTCACTTATCATATATTTAGCAATAATTGGAATATATAATCCCACTGCGTAGTACTGCATACCTTGTAATGTTGATATCGCTGTTGCTAGTGTTAATCTCTTTAAATATGGTTTTTTAAGTAGTACTTTATATGATTGTTGTTGTGCGTTTGATTGATGTTCTCCTTGTCTTTCATCTAATTTCAACTGCACATCGTAATGTTTCTGAATATAGTGTGTCGCCTTTTCAAGTGAAAAGTGATCAATAATCCAAGTCGGACTTTCTTGTAAATACTTTAATCGCATGATATATAGCACTAAAGCAATACAAGCCCCAAATCCAACTGCCATACGCCATAATGTTTCTCCTGCTCCCATTAAGAAAAATGCAATGACCACTAACGACGATGTCACAATCGCTATGTACCATACGACTTGCCAGTAGTTAACGTTACGACCTCGTTGGACTTTGTTACTAATTTCTGCAATAAATGTAAACGCTACTGGACTGTCCATACCTATCGCAATGCCCATCAGAAATCTAAATATCAATAAGGTCATAATATTAGGCGAAAATGCTGCACCTAAAGACGTAATCATTAATATTAACAATGATATTGAAAGGATACGCTTTCTACCAAATCGATGCGCGAGTGTCCCTCCAAAAATCGCACCAATTAATGCACCTACAGGTAATGATGTCATCACGAATGATAGCATGGTTGGAGATAAATTGAATTCTTTCGTGATTTGGTCTGTCATCGTTCCTAAAATGGTAATATCATATGCATCTAAAAATATCGTTCCTAATATCATCAATAACAACATATTGGATGTATGTTGTTTGTCCGCGTCATCAATGATTCGATATAAATCTTGCTTTGACTTCACAATTTCCATATTAACCATCCCTTATTTTATTTTAGATTAAGCGTAATTAATGATTATTAACTCATTGTTAAGCGCAAATAAATATTTATTTAAGTCATACGCTGTCGCTCTGTCATTGTTTAAAAAATAGCGCCTATCTCAAATGTAAGATAGACGCTATATAGTCAATTATTCTGTTGTCGTTGACTTATTCGAGCGGATTTTATAAACAATCAATCCAATGATAAATCCGATTAATGCCGGTAGAATCCAACCCATACCAATATCAAAGAATGGTAGGTATTTTTCACCTAATGAAATGATAAATTTAGCGAATGATGTTTTCAAAAATGGCTCTGGACTAGCCTTAACACCATCGATAAATGACGCGATCATTGTGAAGAAAATCGTAAATCGATATACAATTTTCGAATGATTGAATAATGGACTTACTAAAGTTAATAAAATAATTGTAATAGCCAATGGATAAATGAACATCAATACTGGCGTTGAATACATAATGATTTTAGTTAAACCAACATTAGCAAAAATACATGCTAAGATACTTACCACTGTCGCAAACATTAAGTAACTACGTTTCGGGAATAACTCTGTAAATGTTTCAGAGAAAGCAGTGATTAAACCAATCGCTGTTTTTAAACATGCGACAATTACGATTAGAGATAATACGATAATTCCGTAATCTCCAAGATAGTGTCTCGCGATTTGAGCTAATGCAATACCACCATTTTCACTCACTTTAAATTTACCGATACTCATTGTACCCATAAACGCAAGTAAACTATAGATAATCCCCATTAATACAATACTGATAGTTCCTGATTTAAATGTTTCTTTGGCGATGCTGTTAGGATTTGTGATACCTAACTTTTTAATCGTAGATACAATAATAATACCAAAGGCTAATGATGCTAATGCATCTAACGTGTTATAACCATCAATGAATCCTTTAAGTAATGGACTCTTATCGTAATCTGCACTCACAGGCGCATTCGTTAACCCACCTAATGGATGGATGAACGCTAAGACTACAACAATACCTAATAAAACTAAAAAGACTGGATTTAAAAATTTACCTATGTAATCTAAAATTTTAGACGGCTTTCTCGCAAAGAACCAAGCTAATAAGAAGAAAATAATACTAAAGATCGGTAAGTAAATCTTCGCAACATCAGGTGAAATGAATGGTGAAAATGCAATTTCAAAAGATGTTGTTGCTAACCTAGGTAACGCAAAGAATGGCCCAATGACTAGATACAAACCAATCGTAAATATGTATGCATATGTTTTACTAACTCTTGACGTAATTTCAAAAATACCGTTTGTTTTAGACATACCGATAGCGATAATACCTAAAAACGGTAATCCGATAGCAGTAATTAAAAAGCCTAAATTGGCAATAAATACGTTTGACCCTGCTGTTTGTCCAAGATGAATTGGGAAAATAATATTCCCAGCACCAAAGAATAAACCAAATAGCATTGATCCGATAAAAATGTTCTCTTTTAAAGTCAATTTGTTTTTCATCATGTCTGTTTATTCTCCTAGTTATTTTTTATTCATTATACATGATATTTTGTAAAGGAAAAATGTAAATAACAAGAAAATTTTAAAAAATTAGACAATAATACATCATTATTACTTTATAAAATGTAAAATAACACATTGAGTGATATTTTTAAAAAAAGTACTATACACCATTTGTATAGCACTTCATTCTCATATATTTGTTTTATCAATCAGTTATCAAACTGCTATTCTTCTAATTCTTTAATGACTTTTGCCGGTACACCTGCTGCAAGGGTATTATCTGGTATATCCTTTGTGACTACTGCACCTGAGGCAATCACTACATTATTTCCAATAGTCACTCCTGGAGTAATCGTGACTTTGCCACCTATCCAAACATCGTCGCCTATATTTACAGGACTTGCTTGAGCTAAATACTCTCGTCTTCCTTTTGCGCTTAATGGATGGTTAACAGTATAAATATCGACATTAGGACCTATCATCACATGGTTCCCAATATTCACTGGCGCTATATCTAGAATGGTAAGGTTATAGTTTGTTAAGACGTCATGTCCGACATGTATATTTTTCCCGTTATCACAATTGAATGTCGCTTGGAATGAAATGTTTTCACCAGCAGACCCTAATATCTGGCGGATTTTGCTTTCTTGTTGTGCCGGTTCTGTAGCAGGAATGGCATTAAATTCTTGGCATAATTGTGCTGCTCTAGCTTTACGTGCCGCCACTTCCTCATCATCAAAATGATACGGCATACCTTTATCTAATTTGTCTATTTCTCTCATTGCTACCTAATCCTCCCAAGTTTATGTTATTCATGAATTCTATAAAATAATGTCTTAATATTTCTCTATTTCTTTAGCAATTTTACTTTCCTTTTGATTGCCCGACGCCTTTAATTGCTTAACAATATTCACTTTTTCCTGCTTACTTCTATTTTGACTAAGTTTATATACTGCTTCTATGTCATTCACTTTAACTTGAAATCCGACAATCCCATGTATTTGTCTCTTAGTATCTTCTGATAAATGATTCCAAGTTGCACCATCATCTTTATGGCCTTCATATTGATTCAATAATTGCTTCAAATCAGATACTAGTTCGTCATGATTCAATAATCGTCCTTCCCCATATACATGCACACTTTGATAATCCCATGTCGGTACATCTTCTGTCTCGTACCATGTAGAGGAAATATAGGAGTCTGGTCCTTGGAAGATCACTAATACATGTGCGTTATGTTCTATCATTTGTACCAATTCATTATGTTTCGCTAAATGTCCTGTAATCACTAATTGATCATCTTGTTCTGAAATCATCACGGGAATATGTGACGCGATGGGTTTTACGTCGTTACTCGTTACGATCGTCGCAAAATTGTTGTGCTGCATAAATCGTTTTATTTCTTCATAATCATTGATTTGTGAATGCTTACCAATATACATGATGTAACACACCCTTTTAATGAATTCATCTTATTCATCATCGATTCTTTTTTATATTCAAAAAGCTGTAGATCAATCATCCACAGCTCCTCGTTTTAATACCTCAATTATCGTATTACAACATTATAAATATTGATCTGCATGTTCTAATCTATAATGTTCTGTCACTTCTTTTTCATGTTCGAATTCTTTTTCAGTTAATTTCTTAATATTTTCGACCGCATACCCTAATTTCTTTGCGAATGCTTCCACTTCATCTTTATCTTTTGCAAGCACAAACATTGTTAACACATTATCATCTACAATATCTTTATGATGTTGATAATCTAGTTTAAAAAATTTCATGACTATCTCCCCCTCTTTACGTGTTTATTATATACCCCAAATCATCATTTTATTCATGTAAATTGCCATCTTTTTTGTCTATATTGTTAAAAATATTATTTTGAATATTGAAGTATATTGTTTCATTTACATTCCCTCGACGTGTCTATCAAAGGAGGTTAGAGGCATTTCATTTGAATTTTCAAAAAAATTAAATATTGATTAATAATGGTTTGTGGACGATTTAATTTTTTGAACATTATGTTACAATTGTCAAATGATTTTTTATAGAACAATTCTTATTTCTACTAAAGGGGTTTAATGACATGAATATTATATTAGGCGTCGGAACACTCGTTATCGTGTTGGTCATTATGACATTGTTCCTTAAATTCGCACCATATGGTAAGGAAGGCTTACAAGCTTTATCTGGTGCTGCTTGTGCTACATTCCTACCTCAAGCATTCTTAAGTTATGCAATTGGTGGTATCTTACATATTAAATTCTTACAAGACATCGGGGACCTTGCGGGTAGTCTAGGTGGTATTGCAGTAGGTATCCTCGCATGTATCAATTTAGGTGTATCACCTGTCTTCGCTATTATCGTCGGTCTTGTATTAAAGGATTTCAGTTTATTACCAGCGTTTATCGCTTCATATATAGTTGCATTTATTATTAAATTGATTCAGAAGAAAGTGCCTGAAGGTTTAGATTTAATCGCAGTGATACTCATTGCACCGGCATTAGTATATGGACTTGCATCACTGATTAATCCAGGTGTTACAGCCGTATTAAATCAAATTGCAGGTGCCGTGAACTCAGTTGGCGACAGTAGTCCATATGCTCTAGCGATCATCTTAGGCTTAATTATTCCAGTTACAAGTATGACGCCATTAAGTTCAATGGTGCTCGCAAGTATCTTAGGCCTTACAGGACTACCAATGGCCATTGGTGCTATTACTTGTACAGGTGCGTCATTTGTAAACTTCACATTATTCAACATTTTGAAAATTGGCGAAAAACCAAATCGATTTGCAGTCTTTATCGAGCCTTTAACACAAATTGATTTAATCGTAAGATATGCGCCCGTTTTATACGGTACGAATGCTCTTATTGGTATGGTCAATGCTTGTATTATTGCATTTAGTGGACTGAAAATTGGTGTCACTGGTATGGCAACACCTATCGCAGGTGCGATTGTCTTATTTGGCTTTAACAATCCAGTTTCATCAGCGATTACAATTATTGCCGTAGCTATCACAAGTCTAGTACTCGCCTTTATTATTGGTACACTCATTAAAAAATTCGATTTAATGCACTTACACATACCAATGCCTTGGCAAAAAAATACGAAACACTCATAATACAAAAACAACTCCCAACCATGCGATTGTTATCGCGGCTGGGAGTTATTTTTATATCTTATTAACAATCAATATTTACACAAAGTTTTACAAATTTAGCGAACTTTTCTAATTTAATTCAAGTCCTAATATCCTGAACCGATTTTGTCACCATTTTCATCAAATTTAGTCACATAACCATCATCTGTATCAACAGTATATGAGCCGGCTAAATTACCTTCTTTATCATCATATGAGAATCCCCATTTACCATCACTTGTTTTTTCAGGTTCTTTAAATGTATACGTATCTGTATCTAACTTTTCACCTTCGTAAGATTCTACTTTATCAATGACATTATCACGTGTCACTTCTTCAGAATCTGAACTACTATCAGATGAACTATTGTCGTCTGAACTTGAATCATCATCACTTTCGTCGTCAGATGAAGTAGGCATCTTATCGTATAAGCTAATTTTATCAGCTATTGTTTTTAAAGCACTATCGCTTTTGTATTTATTATAAACATCTTTCGTATCGTGTTCTTCACCAGTTTTTAAGGCATCTTTATATGAAGGAATTTGACTTTGAGTAACACCGATATATATCTTGTCATCACTAATACCAATAATTGTAGCGGCCATAACCTTTGATGGTGTAACATTATAAAATTTCATGCCTGCAGGTGCACCCGGAATTTGTTGACCATCCTTACTTATTTTTAATTCAGTCAAAGTTTTTGTTTCTTTTCCTTGTGAATTATTTTCAGTATATCTACCTGTCAATATATCATTTTTAGTATAAGTGTACTCTCCTGATTCGTTAGATAAAAAGATTAACGCTATTCTTTCCTTTTCAGATAGATTCGAAATATCATTCGTAGATGATTGTTTAGACTTGCTTGATTGGTTTGAACTTTCTTTGCTTGATGATGACTTAGAATCGTTCCCTTTTTTACTGTCTTCACTCTTTTGTGTATCTTCTACTTTCGATGCTCCTTTTGAATCACTAGATGAATCGCCATTGTTACAAGCTGACAAAAGTAATAATGCTGTTCCACTTAAAAATAAAAATTTCTTCAATGATAAATCCCCTTTGTTTAATGTTTTTTCAAAAATTCCCAAATATATATTATTACTACTTCTTTATACGAGGCAATTATACTATATTTTTATAAAAATATGGCCAACAAACAGAAATCATTTATATTTATACCGTATATGCAAAAATGTATTTTTAAATTAATAGTTATATTGCTAAAATCGACAATCATTTTATACTTTAAATTTGAATCTTTTATAAATTTGTTGTACTTTAAAGTTGGTAGCGTTTTCACTACCGAAAATTACACAGGAGTGATGCTTTATGAAGAAATTAACTAAAACTTTTGTTGCGGGAAGTATTGTATTAGGCACAGCACTAGGAGTAAGCGTTTCTACAGATAATGTATCATCTCACCAAGCACACGCGGCGTCATCACAGTATTGGTATAAATATAACGGTTACACTGCTTCAGGAGGTAACTTTGTATTGAGCCAATCATTCTATAATGGTTTAAAAGCGGATAATTTAGAGTTCAACGGTGTTAAAGTTAGCGGTAAATATCAAGCACCAACGAATTCTAAAGTCATTTATGATCAAACATTCCAACAGTATAAAAATCACAAAGCAAACAATGTAGATATTAAAGTAAAACCAAACTCAATTAGCTTAAAACAAGTGAAACAAAAATATGGTAATAACTATGATTATCAAAATCCATTAACAGGACCTGCTAAAAAGAAAGGCGATGGCATTTATAGTTATCAAGTAGGCAAAGGTCATATTGCGTTTGCAATTGAAAACGGATATGTCACTAAAGCCAACGTATCATAAACATCTTAAAGCTAGTTAATATTATACCTTCCATATATAAAAGAGAAGCTAGGACATAAATATATACTTCAAGTTACATTTATGTTTAGGCAGTAGTTGACTGTAAAGTCATTCTTTTTCTTATAGAAATTAGAATGACTTACACATGCGTATTGACTCATGTGTTCAAATTAAGCTTTAGAGGTATACATGAACTAAAGTTCATGCATAAAACCGTCTAAGTAATAAATTACAAAGACGGTCTAATGTACCAAGCTTTTTCATTTCTAGTCAACCTTGCCGGGGTGGGACAACGAAATAAATTTTAAGAAAATTTTATTTCTGTCCCTCTCCCTTCTTTATCACTTCATTTTCCCTATAATTCCGTATGCCATATCTCTTATGAAGGCACTATGATTGTGTTGTGCCTCTGCTTTTAATTCTTTTTTGAACGTTTCTATTGAGAAGGTCTCGTCCACAATATGATGTGCCTTCATTCTTGGTAGCATAATGCCTAAAAGCCATTCTAAATCATTGTTGTCGGATGTATGAATGACCGCTTCCGCAAAGTAATCAATGTCTTTCAGACCTATTTCGTTCAACAAATTGTATAACTTTTGGCCGATATGAATATCGCCACCTTCTTGCGCTACAGTTTGCCATATCCACTGTATCGATGTTTGATGTAGTGGCAGTTCATCTGCACCCGTACCGCCATTGATAGCATCACTTTCCTGAAAGCAGAATATTCCTTCAGGTTTTAAGAAGTCCTTTAATATACGTAACGCCCATGCCACGTCTGGTAAATACATGAGCACTCTTCTACCAATGATGACATCGAATTGGCCTAATGTTTCTGGCAATTGATAAATATCATGTTGTTGATAAGACACATGATCATATTGATTATTTTCAACTGCTTTTTCCAACAGTGTTTGATTCATATCAATACCAATGACTTCACCTTGTGATCCAACACGTTCAGCTACTAATTGAGTGACTTCCCCAGTCGCACATCCAATATCTAATATGCGCATGCCTGGTTTAATATCTGCTCTATCTAGCAACTTGATAATAACTTCATTTCGTTCATTCATTCATCTCTCTCCCTTTTGAAAAACTCTCGATTTTCCTAAAGCTAAAGTGCCTTCACTTTATATAATTTAATAATTAAATTGATTTGAAATTTGAGTAATAACCATATATAATATGATATTAATATAACAACATGATTAGAAAGGATAAACATCATGACCAACATCCGCTTACTATATGTCACTTCAATTATTTTAACAGTATTGAATTTATTTATCGTTTATACGACCTTTTTCACTAATTTATTTAACAATTCTACATTCTCGTTCTGGTATTGGCCAGGTGCTAGTCTTATTTTCATGACTTTAATCATCCTTTTAGCCTTACTTTCAAAATGTAAACACAAATTAACTGTCATTGTATTAGGTGTTTTAAATATCATCTTACTCATTCTATTTTCTACGCCACTCTTATTATCATAATATAAAAGGAGTAGCCCTGATCATACGTATATCATGCAATCAATAGCTACTCCTATATATGTTTATTTAAGCTTCATTTAAATAAGATGTTAATAATTCAATATAATAATCAACGAATTGATGATATGTTTCTTTATTCACATGTTCATTGACTTGATGTGGTACTGTACCTGGGCCAAACATTAAGAATGAGAAATGTTCATCTTTATCACGTAGTAAATTAGATGCGTCAGTCACACCAACTGTTGGTGTTGCAACGACATCTCTCTTGAAAATATTGGCTGCCACTTGTTGACCTAGCGCGATTAAACGATTTTCCCCTGTTGTAAGTACAGGATCTAAGTCTAAGTACATATCTTCTTCCAGTTGACCGCCTTCATTATTAATCTGTTCAATATGCTTTTTAAATAAAGCTTTTACTTGATCATTATTAAACTCTGGAACGGTACGAATGTTATAGTCTGTTGTTGCCATATCAGGTACAGAATTGACTTGGTTGCCACCTTGAATAATTGTATGGTTAATTACCAATCCATTAATGACGCGCTCGATTTCTTCTTCCTCAACTTTGTCACCCACACGTCCTTTTATTCTCTCAATCACATGTTTGAAATCAAATTGTTCACACTGTAATTCTTTTCTAATGTCTTCGTATTCCTCATCAATATTTCGTACAAAATCTAGTAATGGTTTAATCGCATTTTGTCCAACCACAGGCATAGAACTATGTGCTGCTTGTCCGCGAGATACAATTTGATAATCCATAGAACCTTTATGCGCATAAACAATACCTGATTCGGATGGTTCTGCAATGACTAATGCATCCACATCATCCATATAACCTTCTTTATATAATTGTTCTGAACCTAGTTGTTGCATCTCTTCTCCAGCTGTCGCCATTAACTTGATAGTACCTTGTTTTAACGCGCCACTTTGATTAATTTCAATCATCGCAATGACTAGTGCAGCTAAGCCTGCTTTCATATCTGATGTGCCACGACCATATAAAAAGCCATCTTGTTCTGTTAATTCAAATGGTGGGAATTGCCAATTATTAGAATCGCCTTCTGATACCACGTCCATATGTCCTGAAATCGCCACGACTGGGTGACCTTCACCAATAGAAGCAATTAGGTTAGCACGATTGTTATGACCTTTAATTTCATCGATATCTGCTTTGATACCATGCTTTTCTAATAAATCTTTTAAATATTTTGCTACTTCTATTTCATTATCATTCACTGTTTTGATTTCTACGATATCTTTTAAAATTTGTAAATGGTCCTCTTTTGTAAATACACTCATGTCAAATACTCCTTTATAATTTTATTATTTTCTAGAAGTTTTTGTCTTATCTTTGATGAATAAACATAGAATAAATGCAATCACAATCAAGATGGTTGTAAATATAAATGCTGCATCTACACCATGCACCGTAGCTGCTCGCATCATTTCAGTTTTAGACTGCCCGGTATGACTACCCGCTAGATCATTTTTAGATACAATGGAAAGAATCGTAATACTAACTGCGGTACCCATTGCCCCAGCGATAATACGTAATGAATTCATAATTGCTGTACCATGAGAAATTTCTTCCGATTGTAATGCATTAAGTCCTGCAGTATTCAATGGCATGATTAATAAACCGACTGAGAACATACGAATCGCATAAATAACGACGACATACCAAAATGGCGTATCTGTTGATAAAAATGTATGAAGAATCGTCATAATAATCAACAGTGTGAAGCCAGGTATCACTAGGACACGTAATCCGAAACGGTCAAACACCTTACCTGTATAAACAGAAATAAATGCATTAAACACAGCACCTGGTAAAATCACAAGACCTGACAATACCGCTGATAGTCCTAAACCTGTTTGTACATACATAGGAATGAGTAATGCAGGACCAACGATACCAATAAATAGCAACATAGATGCTACTGCTGATAAGGTAAATGTCTTACTTCTAAAGACACGTAAATTTAACAATGGATGGTCAATATTTAACTGACGGAATGTAAAGATGGCAATCACGATTACACCTAAAATAAATGTAATGATTACAGCTGGTGACGTGATACCCACCGTACTGATACTACTAAACGCGAATAAAATGAGGCCGAAACCAAAGGTAGAATATACAACAGAAATCTTGTCTAAAGCAGTATCTTTTGGAGAGCTATGGTTTTCAACGAAGAAGTAACCAATCACAAAGGCAATAATAGCAATCGTTGCGACGACGTAAAACGGCATTCTCCAACTAAACGCATCAATGAGTAATCCCGTTAACGTTGGTCCAATCGCAGGTGCAGACTGTGCGACAATACCTGTTAGTCCCATCGCAAATCCACGTTTTTCTACTGGGAATAAGGTGAACACCGTAAATTGCATGAGCGGCAATAAGATACCTGCGCCTATTGCTTGAATCACACGAGCCACCATTAAAATACTAAAGTTTGGGGAAAGTGCTGCCACTAAAGATCCAATTAAAAAGGCAGCCATAGAGAAAATATATAAACCACGTGTGGAATATCTATCCATTAAAAATGCAGTAAGTGGAATCATAACACCGTTAACCAACATAAATCCTGTAATCAACCATTGTGCTGTAGTTTCAGGAATACCTAAACCTGAAATAATCGCCGGTAATGCAGTATTCAAAATGGTTTGATTTAACATAGCTACGAATGCACTGATTAACATCACTACTACAATCGTATTTCGTTTTGCTATTGTCATTTCACTACTCGACACGACACCCTACTCCTTTCTTAAAATTGTCCACGAAAAACTGTATCATTTTTAGTTAGCTTAGCAAACCATTTTACTTAAAAGACGCTAAATTATTCCTAACTGTTGAAAATATTTGTGTGTGTTGAAATAAAATGTGTGAAATTGAACAACGTGAATGTTATGATGTCGTTTATTTTTAACGTGAATAGGATACTAATTACTTATAATGTATTTGAGAGTCAATAGTAATAGGATTTTATGATATAACCGTGTATACTTGTCATATTACATACAAAGGAGTATTTAACTATGAAGACGTTACTTACACCCTGATTTTAATAATGACAGTACCTATACTGCTCAAATGAAAGCTATGTTTTTAGAAAAATATAATGAAGCATTTCCTAACGGAGAGATTGAAGAACTTAACTTATATGAAGGTTTATTACCTCGTCTTGATAGCGAGCAATTATTAAACGTGTGGAATAAACTTGGCGCGGGTACACCGTTATCTGAAGAAGAGCAACAAGTTGCTGAGAAATCTACATTTTTAGTACAACAATTTAAAGCACATCATCGTATTGTAATTTTGACACCATTACACAACTTCAATATCACATCTCGTTTAAAAGATTACATCGATAATATTATGATTCCTAGAGAAACATTTAAATATACAGACGATGGCTCAGTTGGACTAATGACAGATGATTATAAAGCATTACTATTACAAGCAAGTGGTGGTATTTATACCAATGAAGATCGTTATACACCTCTTGAATTCTCATACCATTATTTAAGAGAAATGTTCAAAGAAGTTATGGGCTTTGATGAATTCTACATTGCACGTGCACAAGGTACATCCATTTTACCTAAAGAAGATATTATCAAAGATGCAGCTAAAGATATCGATCAAGTCTTTGACGCATTTTATTCATAAAATATCAATAATCGCATAAATCAAGCGTAGTACTTAACTATCATGTTCTGTACTACGCTTATTTTTTAGACTGCCTTAACACTTCCCTGTAGTTAAAAGGCTACTGTACCTATTAACATTGCAATAAGTAGCAATACAATAGCAAAGCCCCATACCCAGAAGAAGGCATATTTAATATATGTGCCCATGTTGGCTTCGGCTAGACCAAGTGCAAGCCATACTGCTGGCGCAAATGGACTTACGAAAGTACCTATAATATTACCAATCACCATTGAATAAGCAGTAGACACTTGTGATACGCCAAATTCAGCGGCTGTTTGCTTAACAATAGGTAACAATGCGAAATAGTAGGCGTCTGTACTTGTTAATAGATCAAGTGGTACACCAAAGATACCTACAATAATGTGAATATACGGTCCGACTGGTTGCGGAATAATATGAATGAAACTTGTAGAGATTGCTTTAAGCATACCCGTCTCATCGAGAATACCTAAGAACATCCCTGCTCCTACAATGACAACAGCCATCATTAATGCATTAGGTGCATGTGCTTTTAAGCGATCCATTTGTTCATCTACACTCTTATAATTAATGATTAAAGCAATAGAGACACCTATCATAAATGCGAATTCTGGCGGAGCGATATTCGTTAACATGGCAACCATAACTAATAAAGTTAACAATGTATTAATCCACTTAATAGACCCATGCTCTCTGGCACGACCTCTTACGGGAAACTTAATATCTTGTTCATGTTCATAATGTGCAACAAGCTTATGTATATCAATATCTTGAGTTTGTTCAATTTCTCCCTTTGCGATCCCTTTTTGAATACGTTTCTTTTCTCTAAAACCTAAATACACTGCAAGTAACATAACGAGAATAAAACCAATTATTTGAATTGGTATTAAACCATACCATAATTCATTGACACTTTTAGCTTTTAATACGGTTGCGACACGCGCCATTGGACCACCCCAAGGCACCATATTCATCACTGCTGCACTGAGCGCTAATAATAAAATCAGTAAATAGCGACTCATATTTAATGCTTTGTATAATGGTAATAAGGCAGGAATACATAATAAAAACGTTACCGCACCTGCGCCATCGAGTTGTGCAATCGTTCCAAGTAATGCCGTCATAATACAAACGACGACTACATTACCACGTGTCATCAGTAACAACCGCTTCACAAGTGGTTTAAACAGACCACTATCGTTCATAATACCAAAGAAAATAATCGCAAAAATGAACATAATGACAACGTTCATCACTTGCGCTAACCCTTTATCAAAGAACTTCACCAAATCGGCAACACTATAGCCTAAAATTAAAGCACCGATACATGGAATCAATGTCATACCCACAACCGGACTAATCTTCTTAGCAATTAGCAATCCTACAATTGAAATAATAATTGCTAAACCAACAATCGTTAACCACATACTATCCCCTTGCATGATTAACATCCCCCTTTAAATATTGAAACGACGATATTGCATTTGATTACAAAATACTAAAATACCAAATCGTTTTAATTTTTAGAAAAATGTAAGCGCTTTAAAATATTTTATCATAACATGGTTTATGAGGAAATATGTAATTCGTATGGGAAATAGATTGGATCATTAAACATCTATATTAAAACAGTCTAGGACATAAATATATATTTCAAGTTACATTCATATTTAGGCAGTAGTTGACTGAAATATATCAATCTGTTGTTTAGAGACCATAGTAAATTATTTAAAATAATGATATTTACAAGAAACAATAATTATTTCTGAATCATGTACTTTATAAACTAACCTATGTTCAAAATTGATTCTTCTACTATAATATCCTTTAAAATTACCTTTCAAAGCTTCAGGTTTTCCTTCACCTTCGAGTGGGCCATTACGATTTATACCTTTAATTAAATGGTTAATCTTTTTTAATAATTTTTTATCATGAATTTGCCAATATTTATAATCTTCAAATGCATCAGGTGTAAATAAAATATTTAATCTACTCATATGATTCTAAATCTACCTTTATTGTATTTCCACGCTCAGCATCTTCTATAGATTTAGCCAAGTGTTGGGCATTGGCAGGGGATTGTTGGAGGTATAATGTCTCCATCATCGCATTGTAATCTGACTCAGAAATCAATACAGCATTGCTATCATTAGTTGTTATAGTCACCGCATCTGAATCATTGTTAACTTTATCTATTAAACTTCTAAAATTTTTTCTAGCTATTGAGTACGATACTATTGCCATAATCTGTACCTCCTTTTAATAAATTGTACAAAAACCTGTACAATAAGTAAAGTGTATTGTTGCTCACACGTACCTTTGTTTGATGGAACTTTAAGAAGTTGTAAAGAGAAATTTATATTACGTTCATAATCTTAATTTATGATGGGGGTGTCGTCGGATTTTCTGAAATACGTTGTTAATCTGTCGGCATTTTATTTTTTAATGTTGGTCATAATCCAGATTTAACAGATAGAGGTGCTAATAACATGAAAAACAGAAAGAATTCTTATAGTATTCGTAAGTTGAGTGTAGGTGCATCTTCCATCATCGTTGCATCTATGTTATTTGTTGGAGCGGAATCTGCACAAGCAGCAGAAACTGAACCACAAGATCAAACTACTATACAAAATGTTAAAGAAACAACTGAATCATCTAACTCTGATCAAACGCAACAACAACCTTTAGAATCTACAAAAGCGAAAGATTCTGATACAAATAATACGAATGTTGAACGTCCTAAGTCTAATTCGACACAAACATCAAAAGAAGATACTGAAAACATACAGGATACATCAACTAATCAAACAAACGAAAATTCTAAACATATTATTAATAAAACTAATGACGTTTCACATGAAACTACAAAGACAAATGATACAGATCAAACGTCATCTCAAGACAAATCAGAACAATCTCCTGAAGTCGACTCAAATGAGACACCAGCTTCAAATGACAAATCAACTCCAAGCAAACAAGAACCTAACAATACAAAGCAAGATATTGATGAAACATCTAAACCTAATGAAGATTCAAAACTTGTACCATCAAAGTCAAATATAACATCTAAAGCAGATAAACAAGAACAGTCTTCTAAAGAACCTGTTGAGGATAATGCTCAAAAAAATAAACATGTATCACAAGAAGATTCATCTTTAGAGAAGCAAGGTACACAAGAGGTTCCGCAGACTGACTCACATAAAGATGTAAATGTAGCACCATCAAAGTCATCATCAACACAACATCCATCTACAACACAACATATCACGGCTAAAGATGCTAGTGCTTCACAAGAGGTGCCAGTTCATTCACTAGATTCATCTAAACCAGATCACACAACATCGACTGAGAGCCATATCAATTTAGATAACCTAGATAAACAAGCGACTAAAGATAGTACACCTGCAGATAATGACGATGATCAATCTAAAGATGGTCTAAATACATTAACTAAAAATGCGGTAGCCATACATAACAACAAATCCAAAACACAGGCTACTCAACCTACTAAAGACCAAACAAATAAGGTAGCGCCTCAACAACAGTATAAAAATCATGACCCTATTATACTTGTACATGGATTTAATGGTTTTACAGCTGATAATGGACCTGGTTTAGGAGATAGTAATTATTGGGGTGGCGAACGTCTTAACATCACACAAGAAGCACGTGCAAAAGGTTATAACGTGAGTGAAGCTAGTGTTAGTGCATTAGGTAGTAACTATGATCGTGCGGTTGAATTGTACTACTATATCAAAGGTGGCACTGTAGATTATGGTGCGGCACATGCAGCTAAATATGGTCATGAACGTTATGGCAAATCTTATGCAGGTGCCTATAGAGATTGGAAACCCGGCCAGAAAATCCATTTAATTGGCCATAGTATGGGTGGACAAACCGTTCGTTTATTAGAAG
Organism: Staphylococcus sp. M0911; assembly: GCF_003491325.1. Taxonomy (NCBI): domain Bacteria; kingdom Bacillati; phylum Bacillota; class Bacilli; order Caryophanales; family Staphylococcaceae; genus Staphylococcus; species Staphylococcus sp. M0911. The sequence continues at coordinate 53,364 of NZ_CP022881.1, read as the reverse complement.
AAATGTTACGTAATGGAAATCCTGAAGAAATCGAATATCAAAAGCAACATGGTGGTGACATTTCACCATTATATAAAGGTGGACAAGATAACATGATTTCTTCCATTACTACGTTAGCGTCACCTCATAACGGCACACACGCCTCTGATTTACTAGGTAATGAAGCGATTGTAAGACAAGCTGTTTATGATTTTGCGAAATCACAAGGTAATAAATTCTCTCGTGCCGATCTTGGTTTAACTCAATGGGGATTAAAACAGAGACCTGATGAATCTTATATAGACTATGTAAAACGCGTTGAAAATAGTAACTTATGGAAGACAAAAGATAATGGATTCTATGATTTAACAACTGAAGGTGCACAAGAGTTGAATAATCATACGTCACTCAACCCAAATATAGTTTATAAAACATATACTGGCGAATCATCTGACCCAGATAAAAACGGTATCCATCATCGTAATAGTCATATGAATATTAAATATTTACCAACTACAAATGTAATTGGTAAATTAGACGATAAAGCTTGGCGAGAAAATGACGGTCTAGTATCAGTAGTTTCGGCACAACATCCATCTAATCAAAAATATGTCGATGCTACAGATCAAATTCAAAAAGGCGTATGGCAAGTCACACCTGTCCAACACGATTGGGACCATGGCGACTTTGTCGGAACACAAAAAGATGAAAACGGCATCTCAATCGAGCAATTCCAAGGCTTCTGGGATAATCTATTAAACGATGCTGTAAGAAACGAAAAAGAGACTGATCAATAAACATTTATAAAAATTAAGACCCCTTCTATATTTAAACAAATAGTCAATATAGAAGGGGTTATTATTCTATTTTAAAGATATATTTAATGATTTACTTTTATTCTTGAAACTATATAAATTCTTCATCTAATGAACGGTTTCTCCTGGGACGCCACCTTGGCCAACATCCCCAGCTGGACTACCATTAATCGTTTCTGGTTTACCATCTCCGTTATCATCCGTATAGTCATAAACCTCTATTTCAGGCATCGTTTCGTCAGAATGTTCTTCCTTTTCATCGATTTTTCTTTCTGTTTTAGGTTGAGTATCCGTTATATTTGTTACAGGCTGTTGAGGTTGGCTTACTGGTTGATTAACAGTATTTTGATTATTTTGCATTGTATCTTCAGGTGTTTGTTTATTATTTTCTTTAGTTGTTTTCTTTTTTGATTCTTTATGTTCTGTTTTATGCATTTCTTTCTCTTTAGTTATAATATTTTTATAAGAAGAATATCCCCATAAACCAGTCGCCAAGATTATAATAACTAAGCATACACATGCTAAGATAGACAAAAATATTTTCATCGTTTTCCCCCGTTTTTTCTTCCAAATTCCTTTTCATATTGTTATAAACTATTAAAATACCTACATAATAGTCTCTATCACCGTTAAATCGGTACCGTAATGTTGACAAAATTTATCATTCTGACCTACTTCATTGGAACCTGACAACAAACCATTTGGTTGTACTCCTTTTTATAAATTTAAGTCTATTAAATTTATATTATCTTATTTTGTAACAACTTACTATATATTTTTTAAAGTTATGTATAAATATTTCTTATAACTTAAAATGTTTTCATTTATAAATAAAAAATGGTCATATATTGATATGTATGTTGGAAAAACGATGCTATAAGAAACGAAAAAGTGACTGATTAGTAGTGTGAGTTGTAGAAAGTCATAATATAAAACAAATGCCAATCCACCTATCATTAAAGGTGAATTGGCATTTTTACTATTGCACGTTATCTATGCGTTACTTTCTTGGATAGCCTCATATAATTCTACAAATTTTTTACCTTCTTTACGTGACACGTAATCAAATATCCAATTTTCATTAAAGTGAAATTCGTTTTTAATCTCTGAACCCTTCAGTAATCCATCTGCTTCAAAATAAATCATGTCTTTTAGTAAATATAGTGTCCCGGGCACGCCTTGAGATGTAAGTAATTTCATAGAAACTTGAACTTTATATACTGGGTGTTCTAAATTAATTTCCATCATATTTCTCCTCTCATTAATTTAGTATCTACGATTAATAATGTTCTAATCAGACTGAACTTTTAAATTATTTATGAATTCATTTTTATGATTATTTATTTCTTAATAAAACTATACCCTAAAATATATTTGAAATAGTCATTTTATATAGAAAAAAGGCAACTTCTATCTCATTCATAGAAATTGCCTTTGACTAAATAAAGTTATTTAAAAATAAATACATCTGGTTTATAGAGTTTCAATATTTTCACAAACAGATAATTGAAAAAGAGCGCTGATACGATTGGTACGATGACATAAGTTATCGCAACCAATAGCAAACCACTGCCCATACTAGTACCTAGTAAGTTTAATGATTTAATCGGACCTACTAATCCGATTAAACCAAATCCAGCCGAATCAGGTGTACCTTTAATATTAAGTAACCCGCCTACGAGTCCTGATACTGCAGCGGTACAAGTAATTGGTAAAAATATAATAGGATGTCGAATGGTATTAGGCATCATTAATTTAACGGCACCGAGTAACACTGAAATCGGAACACCTACTTTGTTAACACGCCATGCCCCTAGCGCTAGCATAATAGCACTGGCAGAGACACCTACAGCGGCTGAACCTGCTGCGAGCCCTGAAATACCAATGGCAATACCAATTCCAATCGCAGATATCGGTGACACAATAAGAATAGAGAATATCACTGCTATTAGAATTGTCATAATGATAGGTTGTGTATTTGTTAAGCTATTAACAACATTACCTATCCCCACTGTTATCAATTTGGTATAAGGCAGTAATAATAATCCTAAGAGACCAGGAATACCACTGGCAACGATGGGTAAGATAATCATATTTAAACTGCCTACACGATCTCCGATAATTAAAATAATACCTACTGCAATCGCTCCGGTAATCATGGTATTAATTAAATCTCCGATGCCTGTAATGACCCATTGGTGATTTGTAATTGTCGTTGCGCCAGAACCGACAAATGTTGCTGCACCAACCACAGCTGTTTGTAATTGTGTTAAATTAAACTGTATCGCAATTAAGACACCCGTTAATATGGGAATCGTATATTGAATGCCTTGTACTACAACTGCTATTTTTGAAAATATCTCATTATACTGACTTAAGTATTTACTCAAATCTCCTAAAATCGCGTTAGGAAGCATACCTACAACGATTGCTATCGCTAATCCATTTAATATATTAAATAAAAATGATCTGGGTGTAATCCATTGTTTTTCGCCCATAATTCAAATACCTCATAGTTTCTTTCTTGATTTTAAAGCACGTGATAACAAACCTTATTAATAAAAAAACACTCTCGCCGAACTCATACATAAACGTATGAATTTATACGAAAGTGTTTGAAGTTATGATTATAATACCATGATTTTTTAGAATAGCAACAGTTATTTGATATGATTGTTTGAGCTATATAATGTGAGTTGTTAAAAAGCCCCGTCATAATCAACTATTACATAGACTGTAAGTGACACACACATATCTTTTATCTTAAGCGTATCAATTCCTTAAACTAAAAAAGGGAACAGTGCGTTCACACATGCTTCCCTCTTAAAGTTTAGTATTTGATTTTAATCAATCGTAAATTTTCGTAAACAATAGAACTGTATCAAACATTTATATTTCAAAATGTTCCATAATAATTTGATTTAATTGTTTTTTAATCTGTGAGAATTCACAGTTCAAGTCTAATGATTTAACACTAATAAGGTTGCCACTCATTTGAAACTTATTTTCAGGTGTCTTTTCCTCATCTGTTTTAGCATATAAGAGCATGCCAGATACATTTGTATTTATTTCTTTCTCCCTTATATAAAAAGCATGATTTTTTACATAAGTAAATATCTGATAAAGATTTGCAGAATGTATTTTATAAGTATCATAATAGTTTTGCAAGGACTTTTTATAAAACTTAGCATCTATGATTAAGTAATCCTTTTTATTAGAAATCATAATATCACTTTTCATAGTTGGTAACATTGAGGATTCATCATCATCTAATTTCCATGGTATGTGTGCTGCAGTTACACTCAATTGTGGAAAAGTTTTCTTAAAATATTCAAATAAAAACTTTTCATATAAGTGTGACATACGTTGTTCATCTTTAAAGTCCAGTACTTGTCTATTTCCTTCGTTATTTGATTGTAAAAGACCTTCGACAATTAAATTACATATGGCAATTAACATTTTGTATGTCTTGTTATTTCGTGTAAAACGCATATTCCAATTAATACTGCTTAAATCTATTTGATTAACAGAACTGAAATGAATCAATAGATTTTTCAATTTCTTTTTTCTTTCCTTTGAGATATCTTCATTAATCAGAAGTAACATTGTTGATTTAATAATTTGATTTAAATAATTATTTATTGAATATTCATCATATACACAACTAAGTTTTTTATTTAATATATCCAAATTACTAATAGACTCTGAAATATCAATTTTTCCTCGAACCATTGTTAATGCTTCTTGTTTTTCAATATATTCATAGTGTAAACCACGCTTAATTTGATTTGAAACACCTTTTATTAAAATAGCTGTATATAACTCATTAGCATTATCAAAATCTTCTGCGATGACATTTACATAAGTATTTTCTTTCAAAACAGAAAAAGCATAAGTCAACATATAATAAATGTTTCTTATTTCTATCATTTTATCGAGGTCCTTAATTTATCAGTCCATAAATCTACTTGAGACGGTTCATCAAACCAATATTCTTTAATTAGAGGTATGATCTCAAATTCTACAATATTAGATAGTATAAGATCAGTAACATAACTTAAATTACTAAAATAGCTATGCCCAATTGTAAATCCTTCTCCAAGTGAATCATCGTTTACAATATCAAGATTTAAATTTTGAACACATTGAATAAGAGCATCAAATTTTTCACTCGATAAACTATCTTGATACAATTTAAATCCAACATTATCAAACGATACAGTCATATCAAAGAAAGCAAAACGTCTGCGAAGCGCATAATCTAATATTGCTAAACTGCGATCAGCAGTATTCATCATACCAATGATATAAATATTTGGTGGAACAGAAAAATTCTCATCTGCATATAATAATTCGAGCTCAGCACCTCGTTTATCATTTTCAATTAACATAAATAGCTCACCAAATATTTTACTCAAATTCCCACGATTGATTTCATCAATGATAAAGAAGTAACTATTCTCGCTATCTTCCTCAGCTTGTTTGCAAAAATTATAAAAGATTCCATTTCTTAATTCAAATCCATTCTTAGACGGTCTGAACCCCATAATAAAATCTTCGTATGAGTAGCTTTGATGAAATTGAACCATTTTAACACGGCTTTTATCTTTCACTCCCATCATAGAGTACGCTAAACGCTTTGCAGTATAGGTTTTCCCCACACCAGGAGGGCCTTGCAATATAACATTTTTCTTCATTTCCAATAACTGAATTAATCTATAATACTCATCTTCATTCATATACACTTCATTTAAGAAATCTGTAACTTCATAAACAGGATAATTTTCCTTTACAGAATTAATTTCATTCATACTATCTTGATTGAATAACATGTTTAATTTTTTAATAAGTTCATTATATGGGGTAATATCATCTAATACTTTATCTGTAGTTTCAAGATCGCTTTTCCATTCACCTTTGTTTCTCCAATCAATATAACGTATATTAGAAAATTCTTTATCAAGCACGTATTTAGTATCTGAAGAAACAATTCCCCAACCAAGTATCATATCTTGCTCATTTTTTACATATATTATGTCACCTATAGCCATTTCATTAATAAACTGATAAATGGTATTAGTAACGTTAGTATAATTGAGTTCATCACCATAAGTATTTTGAAGTTTCTTTTCTATTTCTTCTTTTTTGAAATATTTGGATAAATCATTAAGTTCATTATATCCTATAGAAATACATCCATTATCATAGAACCAATCCCAAGTTCTTTCTTTTGAATCTAAACATAACATCCAATGATTTTTAGATGGAATATCTTGATCTGTATCAGTTGACCCTGCCACTACTTTAGATGTTTTATTCTTAAGTTCATTTATTTCTTTGGAATATCTCCAAACTTCAAAGCTTAAATCAACTATCTGATTCAATACGGTTTTAGAACTAGATAAATATTCCTTTATAACATCGATAACTTTTAAATAATCTTTTCCACTCAGATAAGTTGAAACATTAGGTAACTGATTAATAATCATTTCAGGGACTTTTCCTGATTGGTAAATATACCAAACCGTTCGTTTATCAAGGTTTAAATAATCTTCAGGTGAAATCCAAAATAAAGCGTTTGTTAATTTACTATTTCCTATTCCTCTCTTATCTATAATGAAATCAAAATAACGTATAAATTGATCTTTATTATATTCACTTTTTTCAATTGAATATTTTATTGCAATTTCAAATAATGACCATAACTCATCAATATCGTTATCTTTACGTAGACCTATAAAATCATAAAAAGTAGCATTCATATTATTGACCGTTGGTATCCCTTCAAAATCTTTAGGAACCTTGGCTTCAATTTCTAAAATCTTTGAAAATGCTTCTGCAATTTTTATCTTATTTGATGTTTTTAAAGAACTTTTATTAAATAATGCAAGTACAGTAAAAGGATCAATATCTATTAATTGATTATCCTTTTCTAAAGTAGGCAATTTAATATCAGCAATCTGATATGCCTTTTTTACATTTTGAATTAATTGTTCTCGATGCTCACGAAACTTTAATAACTTCATAGCAAACTCATTATAAAATTCAATCCATGTTTTATCGATAGATTGATGACTTATTGTACTCTCTTCTTTTAACTCATAATCATACATCTCATAGTACACCCCTATATTTTTAAATAACATGCATTTAATATACATTTTACATGCATTAATGTTGCAATACCATACTTTATTTAGTTGTTTTAAATACTATTTTCATAAGAAGTTAGGATACAATTAGTTTTATCGAAAAATAACCGACGCACAATTTACATAATTTTTTATACCTTCTAATAATTCAGTATAGAAAATAACTATATCAAAGGGATAACTCATCCATTTTATACAAATAATTATATATTTAATTACTACATATTTACGATATTACTGAAACGATATTGCATAATTCAATTCCATGTACGAAAAACACTCCAAAGAATAAGTCATAATTATTCCATTCCCTTTTATAAATAAAAAAAGGGAACAGTGCGTTCACACATGCTTCCCTCTTAAAGTTTAGTATTTGATTTTAATCAATCGTAAATTTTCGTAAACAGTATAGTGAAATCGTTAGTATAAATATACTAGCGACTAACAAGATTGTCTCAGTAGCATCGCTATGTTCTACTATAATAATTCTGACAATCGCTGTAATACCGATATAAATAAAGTACTGTAACGAAAAATGATAATTGTGTTTGAAATATTGAATAATGAGTAGAATAAACTCAATATACATGAACGATACCAATAAATCTTCAATAACTTGGCTATATTTCAAGTCTTTATCTTGTAAAAATAAGTTTTGAAAGAAACCAAAACACTCGGTAAATAAAAATATAACAAGTGTTATCGCAATGAAACCAATGCAAATATTAACCGCTAATAACAACAATTTAGAAAACTGTTCACTTAACTTTTCAGGCGTAAATCTATTCATTTTTTCTCCTTAATGAGCTTTTTTAGTATTCAATGTTAATTTTCCTATTCAACACAAAATCGGGTTGAAATACCAACCCGATTTATTATATAGCATTTAAATTTCTTTTCAACTTATGATACGAATATTCTACTTTTAATGCTCTCTCAATTAATCATGACTTCTTATATTTTTGAACATTAATAGCTTCGTTTTTATCTATAATTTTATTTAAATTTGGCTCATAAATCTCATGATTATAGTTCTCTTTAGCAAACTTTTTCATATTATTTACAAATTTTTCAATACTTTGATCTAATTTTATTTTTGAAAATGCAATCGCATTTTTATCAAATGCTTCATCTTCGTATCTTTGATTATATATCTTATATGCAACTTTAAATTTGTTAAACTGACGCTCAAAAGGTTCGTAATAACTAAGTAATTCTTGAATAGCAGTATTTGAACGATCTATATGATGACTCATCATAGTAATCAAATCCTGTATCTGATAATCTAATGACTTATAATCTTGTTCAATATCCGTGTAAATTTCAATTGTATTTTCTTTACTATAATTTGCATTTTTAAAGTTCAACTCATTATTTCTTACTTTAGCAGCTTTATATGTAATGATGTCTATCATACTGACTAAATCATTATGATATTCTTCATCCTTTTCTTTCTTTTGATTTTTAAATTGAAGAAAAATTGCTGAAAAAGTACCGATTAAAGATAAAATACCACCTATTATTGCTGCGATAAATTCCGCCATATTAACACCCCTATTTTATATTATTTATAAATTTCTAACCTATAGTTTAATTGTAATTTACAATGTATATCGCACGTCTCTTTTTGCTTATTTGAATGTATTTATATCCAATTTGTAGATATAACAATATAGCGAGCGTCAAATTATATAATTTATATATAAAATATATTACTATATGATTACAGTAATAATCAAAAATAAATTTAATATTACTCCTGAAAAATAATCAATCTGTTTCCTTTTCATCTCATTTTTATAAACTATGAATAGTCAACTTCACTTTGTATATCTCCCCCCTTTATGGTAATATCATTATGCGTAAAAATGCGAGATACTAATAAAGAAGAAGGTTTAAATATATTATGAAGGAAAATTTTTGGAGTGAATTGCCACGTCCATTTTTTATTTTGGCACCTATGGAGGACGTGACGGATATTGTCTTTCGTCATGTGGTAAGTGAAGCTGCGAGACCTGATGTGTTTTTCACTGAATTTACGAATACTGCAAGCTTTTGTCACCCTGAAGGTATTCACAGTGTGCGTGGTCGCCTAACGTTTAGTGAAGATGAACAACCTATGGTAGCGCATATTTGGGGCGATCAACCTGAACAGTTCCGTGAAATGAGTATTGGTTTAGCGGAGATGGGATTTAAAGGTATTGATTTAAATATGGGCTGTCCTGTTGCAAATGTTGCTCAAAAAGGTAAAGGATCTGGCCTTATTCTTAGACCTGAAGTGGCCGCTGAAATTATTCAAGCAACGAAAGCGGGAGGTCTACCGGTAAGTGTTAAAACACGTCTTGGTTTCTATGAAATAGATGAATGGCGTGATTGGTTAAAACATGTCTTCGAACAAGACATCGCGAACTTATCGATCCATCTACGTACACGTAAAGAAATGAGTAAAGTTGATGCGCATTGGGAATTAATAGAAGCGATTAAACAACTACGTGATGAGGTAGCACCAAATACTTTATTAACAATTAATGGCGATATTCCAGATAGACAAACTGGACTTGAACTTGCCGAAAAATATGGCATTGATGGTGTGATGATTGGAAGAGGCATATTCCACAATCCATTTGCCTTTGAAAAAGAACCACGCGAACATTCAAGCGAAGAACTATTAGGTCTATTACGATTACATCTATCATTATTCCAAAAATATGACAAAGATGAAGACCGACAATTCAAAAGTTTACGCAGATTCTTTAAAATTTATGTGCGTGGCATTAAAGGTGCGAGTCAACTACGACATCAATTAATGAATACACAATCCATCGCTGAAGCACGTGAGTTATTAGATGAATTCGAAGCACAAAGAGCACAACGTTCAGAATCTTAATTAGATCATATACTAATCCCCTGTTAATCATATGGTTAACAGGGGATTGTTTTATATTATTTATACACAACAATTATACGTTTATACATATCACCTATTTTTTTAATAAAACTACCTTCTTCATAATCATCTTTATACGAATTATCAAGTGTTTCTATTGATGTCTAAGTATTTCACGCAAGTTAATAAAGATTTGAGTTTTCATCAGAATAGTCATATCAAAACTAATTCTATATATTTAAACATACTTTTCAATCTGAAAAATTAAATTAATCTAAATTTATCTAGCAAAACCATTGTTTTTATAAATACATCTTTTCTATATTGATTTTTAAAATTTATATAGAAAAGCGTAGAAAAAATATATTAATTAAATTTAAACTAATTATTGAATGGGGATGATTATGTGAAGAAAGTTTTCGCGAGTTTAGGGGTTATTTTATTAGTTGTAATATTGGGCGTTGTTGTTGTATTTGCATATGGGAGTTACAAAGATTTAGAACTTAAAAAAGAAGAAGCTAAGTTAGAGGATGAGAAGAATAAGAAAATTGATAAAAACAAAACTACAGAAAATGAAAATCAAAACCAGATTAATAATCAAACAATTACAGCAACAAATGAAAAAGCACAATATGGCAATAACCTAGGAGTTCAAGAAAAAAGTACGGATAAAAATGATCCTAATGGTGTGCTTAGATTTGATACAAACGGAGATGGATTTATCTCAACTAGTGAAGTAACACCAGAAGCTCAAAAATTAGTTGATGAAGGTAAACTACAGCCATCTTCAGATAGAATGGTTGAAGAGTGGACTAAGAATAAAAATAATGTAGATAATACATATGACTATGATGAATCATATAAAAAACAACAAGAAATGTACAAAAAAGCTGCTCGTGGCGAAGTTCCTGAACCTGGAGAAACAATAAAATAAAAAGCACTAGCTACAATTGCGATAATTATAATTTTTGGCATATTAGCACCTGTTGTTTTTTGTTACAACAAATATCAAGAAGTAGAATTTGAAAAAAATAAATTACAGGCTAAGCAAAAAGAAAATATTGGAAGTAACTCTCGAAGTATTAGTGAAACCTCTAATAATGAGAATCAATCAAATGAAAGTCCAAGTAATAGTCAAGAAAAAACGCAAACTACAACCCACGAAACTGCAAAGAATCAACAAAAGGTAACTAGAGATAACGTTTTTGATTATGCTATTGCAGCTATAAATAAAGTGGGGAATGCAGATTTATTAAAATTTCAAGAACCTGAATACAATGGTTCAGAATGGACAATTAACGCTAATAATAAACCCGGTGCAGGAGCTAATACTATCGTAGTTAAAGATGATGGAACGGTTCAAATTTGGAATGGCCCTAAAACAGCTATAGACTATGAAACTAAAATCGAATTATAATCAAAAAACCAAGATTTACATTAACACTTACGAGTGAAATAAATCTTGGTTTAATTTTTGCGGATCTATAGAAACTTTCGACACTGTAAAGTAAAAAGAAAATACAGAAACATTACAGATAGAATAGCAACATCTAGATAAAATTATACAAAAACATCTCAAATTAAATAAGGTATCCAATGATTAAAAAGCATAAAATCATAAATAGTGTCTTATTTTATTGATGCAGAATAGTAAAACCCAAATTTTAATTGAGCGTCAACTAAAGATCCTTTCGCATAATAACCATTTTTTTCCTTTCCTACACACCCAATTAATGGATTTGAAAGTAAATTTAACATATTATCTACTTCTTCTTTAGTTAAATCTTCATCATTAAACTCATCTATGCTTTTTATAAGCATATAAATTTCACGTATAGTTAATATACCCTTTGTAAATTCGTCATCACTATTTTCTATTAAAGTTTGTATAATCGATTTAAATAGTACATTATATCTACGCATTCTATTATATGTACTATCCAAAACGCTTATATCTACTTCTCCTACTTGATTAAATAATTTTTTATATTCAATTGCTTGTAAAGGGTATACTTGATGCCTTTTCACTAATAATTCAAGATTATCTATATCCAATAATAAAACTTGATTGTTTTCAGCAAATCTTTTTAATCTTCCATTAAATTTTTTGCCAACTATTACTATAAAATCTGCATCATGCTTCTTTTTATGTTCTTTAAGCGCATCAAAATTCACTAAGTTTTCAGTAATTTTACCTTCCTTATTTGTCTTTGCCTCGATAGCTACCTTATACGTATAATCTGGAACTGTTCTAGCAGTTAATAAAATATCTGTAGTGCCTGATTGCGCTAACAATTTAGTTTTAAAACCTAGTTCAATAAATGTTTTTTCTAATAATTTTTCGAAATCGTGTGGACTAGAAGAATTAGTTGAAGCTAAGCGAACTTCTTTTAATAAATTTTGATAACTCTCTTCATTATTTTTTAATAACCCAATTTCTTTAGTTGAAGAGTTATTAATACTCATTTTACCTTTTAATACTGATAATAATAACTGCCCACGATTTGATAATTTTAACTTTTTACCTTTATCATTCAAAATCAATTTAGCATTTTTTAAATGGGCTAGTCTTTCTCTAATTCTATCAAGTCTTTCAGAATTCATATTAAACTCAGTTACACCTCTAGCAATTAATTCTTTAGGCTCTTGAGGAGACTCTTCTAACACGAAAAGTATTTCAAAAATATACTTATATTCTTTGTTTATAAAAAATAATAGATATAAATCTGGACGGTCAGAATTTAAAAGTTTAATACCATATTCTGAAGTTTCGTAAACTTTTTCTCCAATTCTATCTATAATTTTTAAATTAGTTAGAAATGTTAAAAAACTATTCACAGATGATTCCTTGCACTTGAACTTATCATTAATATAATTACTTAATGACTCTGTATCTTTAGCATTTAAAGTAAATTCTATTATGTTTAATATCAGTTCAGTTGCTTTTGCTCTACCTCCTGGAATATAACCTAATCCATCTTTTCTATCAATGTTGTTGACGTTCCAACCTAACTCCTCAATCCATTCTGGTAATTTAATTAATTTTTCATTTGCAGTTATATCTTGAATATATTCAGATATATTAAAAGATTTCAAAGGTGGATATTTTTCTATAAAATTTCTTCCCTCTTGGTTAATAACATATAACTTTTTATAACTCATTGAATTAATTAAGCCTAAATCATTTAACCACGCTAGTCGCTCATGAATCTGTCCGTTTTGTTTCCAAGACATATTATAATTTTCATTTGCATAGTTTAAGACTTCTTTTGTAGTTTTAGGTTCTTTTATAAAAAACAATAACTCAGATATATATTTCACATGTAATTGCAAAAATTCAGCTAAATTTTCTCTAAAACTTTCTTCTTCAAAATTTATTAAACTCTCAGTGAGGTAATACTTATTTTCATTATCTTTTTTTATAAATTGATATCTTAATAGTATTTCTATGTAATGTTTTAGTGTATGTTCTGTTTCACTACCTTCAATTTTTACAACAGTTTCTAGTTCTGTGTTAGTAATTATTTTATGAAAAATAGTCTTTATTGTATCTACATACCCAAATTTAGATTGTGATCTAGGTAAACGTGGTAATGCGTTAAATTTATGTTTCCATTGGTCAATTTGGTTCATTTTTTTATCTCCTAAATGTGTATTAATTTATTGTCTATCTATTATTTTACATTAAAATTATATATAAAACCGCATCACTTATGATACGCTTCTGCGTGTCGGACGATAATGAGTTTTTCAATACAATATTATTTTGTCAATATTTCTTATAATTTAGATATTTATATAAAAATATCCTTCATAATATAAATATATTAGGACGTAACATCCTCTCTAGGTTAAACAAAATTTTGAAGAAACATGGTACGAAATGTTAAAAGATTTTAATAGTAAAAACAACAAATTCAATAAGGACAACAATCCTATTCAATTCGAATACTGTGATTGTTGTCCTTCTAACAGTTTTATGCTTTTTAGTGAACTTTTTCTATCTTTATTTCTTTTCAGATAACTAGTGTAATATATCGCTCATTTTTATATTCTTTAATATACTGATAGTATAGTTAATTTTTTCTATTGAAATTTATAGGACTTACTCTTTATATATTATTATAACATTGCCTTACAGTTAACCAGTAATCATTTAGAACTATTTTCGAAAATACTTTAAGTTAAATACAAAATTTTCAAATAAAAATTATTAAAATGGGATATTTTGAATTTCAGAAAGTATATATTTTGATAAATCAAATGTTAAATTTCCATCTTCATTGTCAAGAAACTCGCCATTCCATCTATGAGGTAGTCCTCTCTCAACTATTAGTTCTAATCCTCCATTTGCGTATTCATCTATTATGTTTTTGACTTTCATTTTATTATTTAAATTTACAATTTTATCAATATTATAATTTATTTCACTATCAGTAAAGACCATATTAAGTAATAATGCTTCTTCTTTATATGATAAGTAACTAGTTCTTGTTTCTTTACCTTTACTTGAAACTTGAACACGTTTTGAATTTTTAAATCCTAATGTTGCAGCCAGTATATATAAGTGTTTAATTTCTATTTTATTTTTGGCTTCTTTTTTGTTAAAAGTATCAAAAACATCATTATACTTACTGTCAGTAAAAAATATCATTTGATTATCTTTTAATATACCCATTTATAATCCTCCTCTAGTAGACATTGTCTCGTTTAAATCTACAGATTCAATTTCAGAATGGTGTACGTCTACTTGGTTTATTCTATACCATCTGCCTAAGCGATTTGTGGATTTAAATACTTTTTCTTCACTTGGAGTTAATTCAGTATCAGTAACAAGTAGTATCCACTGTGCCGTTAGGTTCGGTATTTTTTCAATTAAATTATCTCTGTTCATTCCGCTCAAGCGGTTAAAAGGAGAGTCCATAAACAGCGGGTAGTCAATTTTATCAACAGAACCCTCTCTAACTGCTAATTTAGCTAATGCAGTTATAAAAGAAAGAGAAAGTATCTGTCTCTGTCCTTGTGAAATATCTTGAGTAATTTTATATCCATTATTATTAAGAGCAACAATTTGAAAATTTGCATCTATTTCAACGTTACTAATAACATCGATATCTTTTTTATCAATTAATTTTTTGAAAATTTCAGAAGTATACCTACCTAGTAAGATTCTTACATCCTCACTAAATGTTTTTGAAATATCTTTTAATTCATGTTCCAGAGTTACCAATATTTGTAATTGTGATTGATCAAATACATTTCTACTTTTCTTTTTCATAAGTTCTTGATATTGTTTTTCAAGTTTTTCTTGTTCTACATCTAATTCTTCAAGTTTATTTTCTTTAAGCGCAATTTCTCTAATGATGTTTTCTTTTTTTGTTTCCTCTTGTTCTATCATGCTTTGAATATCTGCTAAATCCACAGAATTTTTCGCTGAGTTAGCAATATCATCTTTTAAATCCCTAATAACATCTACTTCTTTTGAAATTTGGTTACTCAAGTTTTTATAACTCTTTAAATTGTTATTAAAATCTTGTTCACTTTTTTTATGATCATCTAGACAATCTTGAGCTTCTTTCAATAAATTTCTAGCTAGTTCATAAGACTCAGAGTGTTTATATGTTTCTAGTAAAGACTCTATGTATTTCTTATTTTGTTCATGTTCTTTTAAATCGTTGTCACACACGATACATTTATCATTTAGCAATGATAAATTTAATATTTCTTTAGGTATACTTACTTTATTATCGCCTAGAAAATTATCAAAATAATTTTTATTTTCATCTAGAAAACCTTCTACTAATAAAGACGGTCCTGACTCAAATAAACTACGACTTAGTTGTGCCTTATTATTTTCTAATTGAGTTTGTAATATTTCAATTTGCTCTTCTTTTTCTTTGATTCTATCTTTAATTTCAACAATATGCTTATTTTTTTCTAATGTTAATGAATGCTTTGCGATCATTTCATCCATCACTTGTTTATCTTCATCTAGTTTAACTAACAAACCTTTGATTTCTTCTGACTCTAAATCGATATCACTCATTTTTTTTGATATTTGGTTTGCATTACCATCTTTCATACTTTCAGATAAGCGATGACGAACAACTTTGCTAATATCCTTCACAAATGTTTTAGCTGTTTCAATTTTATCTAATTGTAGTAAACTAAATATTGCACTTCTAACTTCTTTTCTCACGTTAGAATCTGCTTTTGCTATTGTGTCTATTTTTTCAGCGTCAAATAAAAAGAAATCTTTAATATCTTCATTAATTATTTTATTTATTTTTATATTGATTTCTTGTTTATCCGTTAAAGCATTAGGCCTGTTTTTGCATCAATTTCAAGAAGACTGACATCACCTTCTTGTTCTTGAATTAAATTTGAAGACCATTTTGTAGCTTTCATTACTCTTTTGATTTCATAAACATTATTTTCATGCTCAAATTTTAAGGTAACAGAAGACTGAGATGTACCCGCAGCATCATCGATAACCTTAAAGTTCGTCAAATGTATAGTTTCATTAGCTGTATCTTGAGAAATTTTCTTTGAACCAAATAAAACAAACATAATAGCTCTATATATACCTGTCTTTCCTTTACCATTTTCCCCAAATAAAATAGTAGTGTTTTGCTTATCTTGATATGCAAATTCAATAGACTGCTTACCATAGTATTGTCTAAAATTTTCTAAATCCATTTTAATAAGTTTCATATCATTGTTCACCTCTTTCTTTAATAAATTCGCTTAATTGTTTTTTGAACTTATCTTTTGCTAATGTTTCTTCTGTACTTGTATTCGCACTTGCTAAGTCGTTAAGTAATGGTCTTAATAATATTTCATACTCCTCGTCCAAATTTGATAATCTTTTACTTAATTCATTATTTAATGCTGTCATTATCAAACAACTCCTTCATTTCTTTATATACATCCCATGGCTTTTTATACATCAGGGGAGTTAGATTATAATCTTCTAATATTTTACTCATCTCTATTTTATTCTGTGTTGTATTTATAGCACTATCATTAAATTCAGAAAATCTAGGTAATTCTTTTATTGCAATTTTATAAAAATCATCATAAGTTAACCCAATTGGCAATACAATATAATCATGTATTACCGCAAAAGTTTTTCCTTTATATTTTCTAAGAATTCGTCCCCTTCTTTGTACAAATTCTCTCGGGTTAGATGTACTTGCTAAAAAATATGCTGTTTTAGTTGCAGGCACATCTACGCCCTCATCCAAACATTTAATAGCAACTAAAACTTGTATTTGTTCTTGTTCAAACATAGTTAGCAACTTTTCTCTATCCTTGTTTTTAACATCAGAATTAAATTTAGAAACTTTTACACCTAAGTCTGAAATTGATTTGACAATCATATCTATATCTCCAGGAGCACAATAAACCAGTGTATGAGATATTTTTGTAGGATCCTCAGTTTTAAAATCTTGCAAGAAAACATTTATCTTATTATTAGCTTTATTTATTAAATTAGATCTTTTTCTATATAAAGATTCTAATTTTTCTCTCGCATCAACCTCATCTTTATCTTTTTTATTCAAATTATTAATAATTAGTTGTGTAATTTTATTATATTCCACCATTTCTGATTCATTAAATTCGACAAGGTGCGGATAATAATCATATTTTGTTAATTTTTCATTACTAATAGCTTGATCTAAAGTATATTCATAGACTACTTCACCGACTGATTTTTTCATATAAGTAGTTCCTGCTTCATCCCACCAACGGTCTGGTGTTGCTGATAAACCTAGTCGAGCATTGAATTTCTCAAATGGGAAATCTTTAAATCCTTTAAAAGTGATGTAGTGACATTCGTCTGTAATTAGCATTGCTGGTTTATTCAATTTTCTAAATAAATTTTTAAAATATGAGGAAGTTGCAGTTTTATAAGTCGTCACAACTACAAATTGATCAACAAGCCCCAAATTATATTCTTGGACCATTTCTCTCACTCTGTTTATCCATGAAGATTGAGATCCCATACATCTAACTACCTCTGTTCCTAATATAAAATCAATATCTTTTATCCATTGGTTCACTAAATGTTGAAATGGTACAATAATAACAGTCACACAGTTTTTCACTTTTTCATTATAATCTTTTGCAGCTAATAGACTGGTTATGGTTTTACCTGTTCCCGTAGCCATTTCTAATATCCCTTTGTATCCCGCTTTCTTCCAGCTATTGATTGCTTCTTTTTGATATTTTCTAGGTTCAATTCTTCTTTCATTTTCTTCTAACCCCTTATCTTTTAAGGCAGGCGGTGGTACTAAAGATTTGTATTCAATCATTTTTTTCTTATAGTTTCTGGCAAATTTATTACTTTTAATTCATTAGTTTCATTTGACCATAATTTTTCAAAATCCATTATTGCGTTATCAATTCTATGTTTATCTTGTTTATTTGAATAGACATCTATTTTTTCAAAATTTTGACTTAATCCATTATATGTTTCATTAGCGGAACCCGAAAATGCAATTGAATTATTATTTTGATCAGTAAAAATCCCAAATTTTTCGTGATATATTGAGCCATTAGTAGTAAATGCAATTTTAATATCTAATTGTCCTCGATAAATTAGCCAAGATAAAACATTAAGTGTGTCATCTTCAATTGATTTATAACTTAATTCAATTTCTTTTAATAAACGTCTTTCGATTACACTCTCTCTTGCAGCATAACCTTTTTCAATAGCCTCAATATCTTCTTGAGATAATTTAGGATTAGCTACAATTCTAATTTGACCATCATTATGTAAAAATATATCTAAACCCTCGGCTAATAATTTCAAACTTTCACTCGTAAAATACCCTGAAGCTCTATCATATTTAATTGCATTATTTAAACAAGGTTTATAAAAATGTTCAAATAAATTATCATGACTTGACCTATATTGTAATTTGAACTCTAAACTATCGAACATTTATTCACCTCTTTCATTTAAGTAAAAAAAAACAAGATTATCAAAAGTAAAATAATCACTTTCTTTAAGTGTAAAATATATTTGATCTGAGTTTTGATGAACTAATCCATAACTTTTTAAAAACAATAATAAATTTTCTTCATTATATATATCTTTAAAATCTTCTTTAATAATTTTATATACAAATTCAGCATAAGAATTAAATTTTTTTACTGTGATAATTGGTAATTCATAGGTTGATCCATAATAAGCATCAAGTAAATGATAACCATTCGCTTTTGCGACGTTAGCTATGATTTCAGGAGTAACCATAAGTGAATCATTAAGTTCTATATCTATATCTTGAAGTTGTAACTTACTGATGTATATTTTATCTTCGAATTTGAGTTTAAGTATTTCTAATATTTTCCTTTCAACATTTAATGGAAAATCAAATTTTTCAAGATTAAGAAAAAAGTCATTATTATATGGAACAATTTTATTTGTTTCTATTAATATATCTTTAGCTTTGTAATACCGCTGTTCAGAATATCCTTTTTCAAAAATAAAATCACGTAATTTTTTAAAAGTAGTGAACTTAGGTAGTTTAAATACTATAATGTCTTCGATATTTCTATATTCGGAATACTTACTATATAAGAATTGGGAATGACCATGCATAAACATGAACTTAGATTTTATAAATTGCGCAAAACTATGAAGATCATTAATATTATATTTATTTATCAATACAGATAACTTATCATCAAAAGCTACTGTCGTATACAAGTCAGCAGTAATTATATATCCTTTTTCTATTTCATTGTTCACTAAATTATGTAGTGCTTGATATTGTATTTCTTCCTCAATTCCACTAATTTGAATAATTTCTTGGTTACCATTTATTATGACATCATCGAGCCTAGGAATCATTTGTTCTAATTTGATCTTCTTCCATTTTAGATCTTTTATTACTTCTTCAATTTTTGCAGGTGAATTTTCTCTTAGATAATCGTTTAAAATATCTTCTGCAGTTAAATTATTAGAATCTTTTGCATAAACATAAAGTGTGTTTTGATGACCAACCTTAAAGTCTTCAGAGTAAAAATTTTTGATTATAGAATACAAATGTGAATAAGAATAAACATTGTTGTCTTGCATTAATTTTGGATTATTCTTATAAATTAATCTAGGATCTGCATATTTACCTTGGTTAAGTTCTTCATTTACAAGTTGTTTGATTGCAACCAAAAACTCACCATCGATATCTTCAAAATCTTCATATTTATAAGCATTTCTATCTATTAAAATAACATTTTTAGCATCAGCTACTCTTGAGAATAGCGCTCTGGGATTAGAATTAATTTCCTTATCAAATAAAGTCTCGATTTGATATTTCAAAGTTTTATACCCTTCATCATTATTAATAAATATTTTATCTTTGTTCGAATACATAATGTACTCTAATGCAGCTACTATTGATATATTAGATTGAACAAATTTATTATTAACTAATTTATAATTAAATTCATTCAACCATTTTGTAGCGAATTCCATGTTTTCTTCATGTAAATATTCTAATTCACTCAAAGGTATTACCACACTGCCATTTGAAATATGCCATTCTATTTCATTCCTCATATTTTTATATAATTTATGTGAAATCAATAGCATATATTCATTTTTTACTAGATATATCGAGTTTCCTTCTAATAAAATAGCAATTATAAAGCAATATTCTAAATCTATATTTAAGTATTTTATAATTTGTGAAATTTGAATAATAGATTTATTTCTGAATTTAAATAAAACAAAATTTATCATTTTGTTCAATTCGCTAGAATCTTTCAGATTACGTTTAGCTTTTGATTCTATTTGTCTTACTCTTTCTCTTGTAACATTAATTTCTTTAGCTATTTCCGCTAAAGTTTTACCTTTATGTCTATTTCTAAGTACTTTAAATTCTCTTTCAGATAACGATTTTAAAATCTCATTCTTAATTTTTGTTAAATCAGGTAATGTCTCCATAAAATCTAAAAATATTTTGATAATAGCTTTATCATAAAGTTCTATTCCTAACTCGTTTACCAATCTTCTTTCATTTAAAAATATATTTGATAACTCATAAAAATTTATAATATCAGAAATAGGAATATCCTTAATATATATATAATTGACATGATTTTTTAATTCTGCCAACTTATGATTAAGATTAAATAAATAATGTTCGTTTGATACATTATAATTTTCAAAAATATCCCATATTACAGTTTGTCCATATACATAAGGTCTTTTCGATAATAAATTATCTTCACTAAAATATGTATCCATAAACTTCAAATAGCTCTTATTATAATAACTTAATAGTCCATCTAATTCTTTATTATGAAAATTATATTTTATACTACTACAATTTTTTGCTAATTTTTTTCAACGCAGTATTTGTATAGTTTTTCCCATGTTTTCTTTCTAGTACCTTTTGCATTTTTATATTCTACTAATGCCTCATCAATCTCATTAATGGTATAGTCTTTTCTATTACAATATTTAATAAAGTGAGAAAATAATTGATAAGGAACATAGTTAGATATATCAAGTTCGTTATATACCCTTTTTTCAATAACTTCCTCTTGCTTATAAAATAATTCAAACCCGTATTCTTTTAATTTCGAGATAAATAACTCTTTTCGCTCGGGCATTATAAATTTATCAAAACCATTAACTGGCACATAATTAAAAAATTTATCTGAATCTATTTTTAAATCAGTCACTATTTGTGTTAACCCAAAAAGTTCGAAAGGAAAAGATTTGTATCTATCTTTATTATCATTAATTTTAATATAAGGATATACGCTGTATTCTATACCTTTAAAAAAATTATTTTGTAATTCTTCCTTAAACCCGATACCTCTAATATGTAATTCTTTACGAAATTGATTAAACATATTTTTGTCTTGTTTATATAGGTCTCTCATATTTTCTATTACATTATCGTTGAAGTACCTAGACATATAGAAACTATGTTTTTTAACTTCATCCAAATCAAAATAATCAGGAAAATAAAATATAATCTACACTCCCCTTTTAAAAACCTATTTATATTTTATATAATGTTTTAAATCATATAATTTAAACTATAAATTTATAGTAATACACTGTGTAATATATTTCTACATATATTAATGTGAAACTTTCATTTTATGTAATGAATGAAAAAACCTTATCACTTATGATAAGCCTCTCCTCGCATAATCTTAAATGCTCGATATACTTGCTCTATCAACACGACGCGCATCATTTGGTGTGGGAAGGTCATCTTGCTGAATGATAGGGCGTAATTGCTGCGTTGTAAGACGTCTTGATGTAGGCCGTTGGATCCGCCTACCACAAATACAAAGTCGCTTTGGCCTTGTGTCATGCGTTGGTTGAGTTCTTTAGCGAGGCCTTCTGATGACAACATTTTACCTTCAATTTCTAAGGTAATCACACTTGCTTGTGGCTTGATTTTAGCTAATAGACGTTGGCCTTCTTTTTCTTTGACTTGTTCAATTTCTTTATCACTCATATTTTCTGGTGCCTTTTCATCTGGCACTTCTATCATTTCAATTTTGGTATATGTACCTAATCGCTTTTCATATTCAGCGATTGCTTGTTTCCAGTATTTTTCTTTAAGTTTTCCAACTGACAGAATTGTAATTTTCATAATATCCTCCGAGATGTACTTGTTAGAGTTATCCACAAGTTATCAACTTGTTCACACTATTCCCTCTTATTGTATCAGTTTCTCCTCGTATTTTTTATAAATTTTTATGATTTATGCACAAAAACTGTGGAATAACCTGTTATTTTGTGGATAAGTATGTGTACAATGTGGGTATTTCTTTGTGTATTGTACACAGTTGTGGGTAACTATGAACAATTCAGTGGATAACTTCCCGATAGTCTTAATTATTTTTATCAAGTTATCCCCTATAAATATGACTTTTAAGACTTACTTCTACCACTTTTCCACAGAAATAGTATAAAAAAAAGAGCGAGACTTTCCGTCTCACTCCCGTCTAAAATGTCATTATAAAGTATAAATAGGTGTCGCTTGTGCTTTATCCGTATCACATAACAATACTTCTTTTTCAGTATCTATATCATGTTGGTTTAACACTTGTCCTACACTCATACGCGCTAAATCTTTCATATTATTATCTTGAGATAAATGTGATAGATATATACGCTTTGTATTACCGGTAATCACATCAGTCATTGCTAAACCTGCATCCTCATTCGATACGTGTCCCATATCTCCTAAAATACGTTGCTTCGTCTTCCAAGGGTAACGACACATACGTAACATATCCACATCATGATTACTCTCAAAGATAAAGGCATCACTACCACGAATCATACCTTTCATTCTATCTGACACATAACCCGTATCAGTTAAAATCGTAAATTTCTTATGATCATTATGGAAAATATAAAATTGTGGATCTATCGCATCATGAGAGACGTTAAATGACTCAATATCAAACCCAGCAATTGATTGCGTTTCATACGGATTAAAAATAAATTTCTGATCCATTGGAATACGGCTATCTTTCTTCTCAATTGCTTGCCATGTCTTTTCATTCGCATATATAGGCAAGTTATATTTACGTGCTAAGACTCCTAGACCTTTAATATGATCAATGTGCTCATGAGTCACTAATATACCGTTTAAATCTTTAATATTTCGGTCGATTTGGCCAAAGAGTTCTTCCATCTTCTTACCCGTTAGGCCTACATCGACAAGGATACTTCCTTTTTCATTTTCAACAAATGTGGCATTACCAGTACTACCACTTGCTAATACACTCATGCGTATCAAGCGGCTCATCCTTTCTAATTGAAGCACTCATCCCTCTTAGTGACGTAAGAGTGCCTTCCGTATCATTTTTCTATTATTCTTTTAGTTAGTAATTAACTTTTTGAGCCGGAGACATAAACAAATGTTTCAGGCTATCATTTTGTATTGGCAGTAGTTGGCTGAATTGATTTTCACTTAAATCAAGTTTTTCAATTCTAGTCAACCTTGCCGTGGTGGAACAACGAAATCAATTTTAATAAAATGTTATTTCTGTCCCACTTCCACCCGTTCTTAAAATAGCTTATATTATACTATACCAATTCTTATATTAATCTGCCAATACTCCGTTTTTTAAACTACCGGTGTATTGCTAAATTAAAGTTTTCAGCTAGATTATTTATTTAATTTCACACTAGTTCAAAATACAAGTAAACATATAAAAACTGTCTACAAATTACGAAACTTTGTAGACAGTTAAACTTATATATTAATAAGAAGTATTTATGGCGAAGACTCCTGAGGGAACAGTACTAGTTAAAGATCTTAAAAATCTTCACAGATTTATCTGTGCAGTATTTCTCGCTGAAACTGTACCCTAAGAATGCGAAGTCATACAATACGAAGTATTACTTTTGAGGGTTCCAAGCTAGGATATCAATATATTTCAAGTTACATTCAAAATTAGGCAGTAGTTGACTGTAAAGTCATTCTTTTTCTTATAGAAATTAGAATGACTTACACATGCGTATTGACTCATGTGTTCAAATTAAGCTTTAGAGGTATACATGAACTAAAGTTCATGCATAAAACCGTCTAAGTAATAAATTACAAAGACGGTCTAATGTATCAAGCTTTTTTCTTTTCTAGTCAACCTTACCGGAGCAAGACTAATCATAATAATTCTATAATTGACGGCTTTCGAAAAGCAGAGTTATCGGCAGAAGTACTCACAGCTCGACAAAATTTGAAAAACAATTTTGCTCGCCGTTTCGATTCTGCTCAAACTCTAAACGCTTTTCTACAGACCTTTTACTTGTCTATTACTTTGGGATTAGTGCTTGTGGCTTCGACGTAATAAGTCTGTGTGCTGTCTTTGCCGTTGTGTTTGACTTTGATTTCCCAGTTAGGTTGTAGTAGTTGCACGTTTGTTTCTTTAACGACTGAATAGTAGCCTAAACGTGCGTCTATCACTTCATCATGACGTTTGAGGTAACGGTTGTAATATAAAGCTTCTATAGCCTTTCTCGGGCCTATGACTTGGTTTTTACTACTGTTTGATCCTTTAGCCGCTTCAATGTTGTCCATCATTGTCTGTTTGTAGCTTGTTGCTTTGCCATTATCTATATTGAAGCTAAGTCTAGCTTTACTGTTATTCATAATTGGGTAACCTTGATAGGTTTGCTCAAAAGTCATTGTATCTGAACCGAGTTTACTCAATTGATAATATTTACCTTTATAAACATTGTCTTTCATGTAATTCTTAATATCTTTAAGGTTTTTATCACTGACGTTAACGGTACTACAGATATCGCCATCAAGTAACTTTCCTGATTCCGATGCGCTCAAGCTTGAACGTTCTTTGGCATAACTTGAGAAATCTTTAGATTCTGCTGTGATTTGTTGCATCTGCGTATCTTTCACATCTTTGTTCAAGACGTCTTCAGGGACTTTAATTTCTTCTTGTTGGAAGTTTACGCGATTATCGCTTTCCGC
This sequence comes from Staphylococcus sp. M0911, assembly GCF_003491325.1. Taxonomy (NCBI): domain Bacteria; kingdom Bacillati; phylum Bacillota; class Bacilli; order Caryophanales; family Staphylococcaceae; genus Staphylococcus; species Staphylococcus sp. M0911. The sequence continues at coordinate 28,049 of NZ_CP022881.1, read as the reverse complement.
TTCATTAATTTGTGATTTATTTACTTTATCAATATAAATCACGACGAGGAAGATGTTTACAAGAATAAATACGAAAATGAATAAGGTCTTGGTCAATTTCCAGTTCATTTATTCTAGCCCCCCATCTTTATACGCATACCACTTACCGTCATATTCGACATACCAACGAGGTGTAAACTCACTATTGCGTTGCACTTCGATATCATCATTGTTAGGTCGATCATCCATATCATAACCTACCGCGATGTTAGTCACACGCTCGAAGTCGATATTACTATTGTTAGCAAGTCCTGAACGAACAGATTCAGCACTTTCAAGTGACTTTTTATCACCACTATTCAAGATTACATCCGTTCTTAGCAATGAACGTCGATAATCAAAGACGCCTTTTTCACCCCAAGTGACTTGAATCTCATTTAAATCTTGTTTGTTAAACGTAGGGTAACCATTTAAGAAGCGTTGATATGTTAATTCACCACTCATATTATCTGTACTAAACAGACGGTAGTCTTCGCCTAAGAAACCACCGTGAGCATTGAGGAATTCGAATGTCCCACCAATAGTATCTTCCATGTTAGTTGAACTCTTCTCATCTTCTGATAAGTTTCTATAATGATATTTCTCACTCTTATCATTGTAATTGGCTACACCTGTATTATTGTTGTAAGTTGTCACTCCACTTTGTGCACTTCTCACAATCGTTGAATCATTGAATAATACGGAATTCATTTTTTCAACGTTAATAATATTGAATACCATACGATATGTCTTAATATCTTTTGGCTTTTTAGGCGCAAAAATGTGTGTGGCTTTATCAATTGTTTCTTTATTAGTAATGATTTCAGTATATTTCTCCATATCTGGTTTCAGATTAGTTAATGATTGATTAACATCTTGACCTTTAACAGATGTCTTCATTTTAACGACTTGATGTCTATCTTTACTAATTGCATATAACACGACGCGTCCTTCATGGTCTTGATCTATAAGTAGTCGATTAAAGTTAAAATGACGCGGTGTCTTAGCATCAATATCTAAAATTTGGCTTAAATATGTTGATAACGGTAGATCATACGTAAAATCAAGAACGATAAAATTATCACTCAGTTCTGGAATAATTAAATTGTGATTTCGTTTTAAATGTTGTACTGAGACAATATCTTTATCTTTTAAAGGACTAATTATATTCGAAATAGCATGTCCTGTTGCGGGCATACCTTCTGTTTTCTCACCATTAGAATGAATAATTTGAAACGGTGTGATGGTACTATCCATTTTAGCCGTTCCTGGTCTACTAATGGGTTTAGTGTTGTCTCTCTTATTCTCTGGTGTACTATCTGCATTAGATAAATCAGGCGAGAAATTCCAAACCATATAAGTTAAGACGATACTCATTAGCACGAGTAAGACGAGGATAATCGTTTTGATGTGTTCTTTACTATTCATCCCAATCACCGTCTTCAATGATTTCGCATGGTAGTGTTATGAAGATAGATGTACCTTGGCCTTCCACACTATTGGCCCAAATACGACCGTTATGTGCTTCAACAATTTCTTTTGAGATGGCTAGTCCAAGACCTGTACCACCCATTTTACGTGTACGTGCTTTATCGACACGGTAGAATCTATCGAAAATTTTATCTACTTTATTAATAGGGATACCGATACCATTATCTTTAATACGAATTGTCATTCTATTGTAAAGTGCATTTTGTTTCACGTGGAACTCGACGCGTTTATCACCACGAGAATATTTCATTGCATTAGTAATGACGTTATCAAATACTTGCGTCATCTTATCAGGGTCTATTTCAGCGAAAATCGTTTGTTGTGGAATTTCACGAACAAATGTTGTATCTTTAGCAGCCATTTCATGTCGGTTAATAATCTTATTAATAAACATGTTAAAGTCGACGATTTCTTTGGTAATTTGATCTGATTCATTATCCATTTTAGATAATTGAAGTAAGTCGTTAACAAGTCGAATCATACGTTCTGTTTCTTCACGTGTTACGGATAAGAATTGTGGTGCTAAGTTATCATCTTTCCAAGCACCTTCTTCAAGTGCCTCAATATAACTGTTCATAGAAGTTAATGGTGTACGTAATTCGTGTGATACGTTAGCTACGAATTCACGACGTTCACGTTCTACTTGTTGTTGTTCTGTTACATCATGTAATACGGCGATGTAACCTGTCACAAAGCCTGTTTCTTGAACAATCGTACTGAAGTTTACACGCGCAATGATGCCTTCTTCTTCGTTAATATCTAATAAAAAGCTGTCATTATTTTCTTGAATTTCATCTAATGAGAATTCTTCTTCTAAATTCAATACACTTAGCATGTAATAACCAATAAGGTCTTCTTTAGCCATGCCTAGCATTTTAAGTGCCATATCGTTGGCAATACGGACACGTCCACGTCTATCTGTCGCTAAGATACCATCACTCATATGTGTGATAACAGAGTCTAAACGACGTTTCTCACTTTCAGTATTTGCTTGTGCTTCTTGTACCCTCTTGGATAAATTATTGAATGCAAGTGCGAGTTCACCGATTTCGTCATTACCATAGATTTTAACACGTTGCGTATAGTTACCTTTAGACATCTCGACTGTCTGGTTACGCATGTCGGTAATAGGTTTGGTAATGGTTCGCGCAATGAAGAACCCGAGTATCACAGTAATAAATAATGAAATAGCGGTACCTACGATAAAGATTTGGTTAATATTGTTAAGTTGGTTATATACATCATTGATTTTCGATTCTATGTAAATATTACCTATCGTTTGTTTATCAACTTTAACTGGTATGTTATAAACCCAAACCCGTTCCTTACCATTACCATAGTCTTTTAACACCATATGGTTGTTACTTTGACCAAGTGATAATGCCTTTTGAACAGAACTATCGTTGGCTTTTTGATTGATTAAATCGCGGTTAGACTGCTTAGTTGTTGCCATAATAATTTGGTCTTTGTCTATAAAGCGGATTTCACCAATTTCTTGACGGTTGGCATACTCGCTCAAAAGATTTTGTATATCCTTTTGAGCGTTGACCGAACCTTTTTCGTTATATACTTTTTCAATGCTTACATCTAATTGTTTTGCATATTGTGTAATGTTCTTTTTAAAATTATCGAGTAATTCCTTTTCCAAACTATTAGTAAAATATAGACCAATAATTTGCATACCAATAATAATCAGTAAGACATAGACAATGACCAGTTTCGTGTGAAGGGATTGGAGTTGTTTTAGCCACTTCATTCAACTAAACCTCTAATCATGTTGTTGGAGGAAGTATCCAACGCCTCTACGTGTCACGATGTATTCTGGGTGTGATGGATCGTCTTCGATTTTTTCACGTAAACGGCGAATCGTTACGTCTACAGTACGTACATCTCCAAAGTAATCATAACCCCACACAGTTTGTAATAAATGTTCACGTGTCATTACTTGGCCCATATGTTTAGAAAGATAATGGAACAACTCAAATTCACGGTGTGTTAACTCGATGTCATCACCACGTTTTTTAATTGAATACGCATCTGGATAAATGACGATATCTTTAATAGAAATTTCATTTGTTGCGTCATTGACTTCTTGCGCTGGTTGAGAATAATGACGACGTAAGTTTGCTTTTACACGTGCAATTAATTCGCGTGTACTAAATGGTTTCGTCACATAGTCATCTGCACCTAATTCTAATCCTAAAACTTTATCAATTTCAGAATCTTTCGCAGTTAACATGATGATAGGCATTTCGAATTTTTTACGTACTTCACGACAGACTTCCATGCCGTCTCTACCAGGTAACATAATGTCTAATAATACGATGTCTGGTTCTTCCTCATAAATTAAATCTACAGCGTCGTTACCATCGTACGCACAAAATACATCGTATCCTTCTTTTTTAAGATTAAATTCTAAAATATCAGCAATTGGTTTTTCATCGTCGACTACCACAACTTTTCTAGCCATATATATAAACCTCATTTCTCAAAGTATAATTCTACCGTTCGACTTATCTTAATTCGTATCGATTGAGACCTTTCACGAGGCTCAAACGCATGTGCTTTTTCAACACAGTTACTACTATCTAATTTACCATTTATGAACGGTTAATTCTATTTTTGTATAAAAAATTATAGAATAATATTATATATAAGTTTACCACCAAAATTCTATATCACAAAATAAGTTGAATGCTTTCAGTAAGCTGAGAATTCAAAAGATATTAATTTCATAATTTTGTAATATTAAAATTTAGTATAAAACCGATTAATTCAATGTTTTTCATTTGTTTCTAACGATAATTGGGGAAATGTTAAGTTTCGATTGCCAAATGTCATCGACTTGTAAAATGGGGAACAATCATTAAATAAAGTGGCATTACTTTCATTGATAATAAAAGGACATAAAAAAATGCCTACCCTCTTGGGTAGGCAATACGGTCTCGACGGGAATCGAACCCGCGATCTCCTGCGTGACAGGCAGGCGTGTTAACCGCTACACTACGAGACCTAAAAAATGGTGACTCCTACGGGACTCGAACCCGTGTTACCGCCGTGAAAGGGCGGTGTCTTAACCGCTTGACCAAGGAGCCGTTCTTAAGCACAAGATAGATTATAGCACAGCCAATATTTGAATGACAAGATATTTTTTACATAATTTTAACATTATTTGTAATTAGGACTGAGACAGTAATCATAAAGCACCATTGATGCGTTATTTTGTAGTATATTCAAGCATTTTTCCCATAAAAAAACCGTTAAATGATTGTTACATCATTTAACGGCTATCGGTATTAATTACCATAATTTTTCTAATAAGTTTGTTTGTTCACGATCTGGACCTACTGAGAAGATTGAAATGCGTACGCCACATAATTCAGAAATACGTTCTAAATATTTGCGTGCATTTTCAGGAAGTTCTTCTAAAGTGCGGCAACCTGTAATATCTTCCGTCCAACCTGGTAACTCTTCGAAGATTGGTTTACAACGTTGTAATTGATCTAAGTTAGCTGGGTATTCAGTAATTTCTTTACCATCTAATTCATATGCTGTACAGATTTTAACTGTATCTAAACCTGTTAACACATCAATTGAGTTGATTGATAAGTCTGTAATACCACTTACACGGCGTGAATGACGTAATACTACTGAATCGAACCAACCTACACGACGTGGACGACCAGTTGTTGTGCCGTATTCACGACCAACTTCTCTAATATGATGACCATCTTCATCAAATAATTCTGTAGGGAATGGACCATCACCAACACGTGATGTATAAGCTTTACATACACCAATGACTTTAGATACGTATGTTGGACCTACACCAGTACCTACTGTAACGTTACCTGCTACTGGGTTACTTGAAGTGACGAATGGATATGTACCGTGATCGATGTCTAACATCACACCTTGGGCACCTTCGAATAGTACTTTTTCATCTGCAACAATTGCGTCGTCTAAGATTTTAGGTGTATCTGTAACAAATTCTCTTAAACGTTGACCTGCAGCATAATATTCTTCAAATATATCATCGAAGCTTGGACATGTTTCATTAAACATACCTTTGAAATATGCATTTTTATGTTCAATATTTTGTTTTAATAGTCTTTCGAATGTTTCTTTTTCGACTAAGTCTCCCATACGGATACCAATTCGTTGTGCTTTATCTACGTATGCTGGGCCGATACCTTTTTTAGTTGTACCGATTTTATTATCACCGCGAAGACGCTCTTCATACTCGTCTTGTGCAATATGATAAGGTAAAATCACTTGAGCACGGTTAGAAATACGTAAGTTATCTGTTGAAATACCACGTTCATTTAAACCGTCTAATTCTTTAAGTAATGCAACTGGATCAACTACCACACCATTACCAATAACTGCTAATTTGTCTTTATAGAAGATACCTGATGGTACTAAATGTAATTTATATGTTTCTCCACCAAATTGGATGGTATGTCCTGCATTATTACCACCTGAAAAACGTGCAATCACGTCTGCTTGTTCTGCTAAGAAATCTGTAATTTTACCTTTACCTTCGTCTCCCCATTGTGTCCCAACTACTACGATTGATGACATAAGAGCACCTCCAAATTTTTCTCATTTAACCATGAAGTATTTTACCAATATAGATACTATAATGCAAATAAAAATCGAACATTGATTTCGTACAATCAAATTCATCTGTTTTTCTTTATAATGAAAGTCAAAATGTATATAAAACCTTTCATGACGGTATTTAAAATGTTTATTCGAAATTCCAAGACACATACTTAGTGGTTTTTAAATACCTTTATACAAAACAAAAACCGTACAATAAAACATAATGTTTGTTTATTGTACGGAAAATATGTTTAAAAATATTTTATGACATTTCTGCATGAGCATAATCTATATCAGTAAATTTGTTGTATTGTTTCATAAAGTGTAATTTCACGGTACCTGTCGGGCCGTTACGTTGCTTAGCGATGATAATTTCAATTTCACCGTTATCATCATTAGTTTGTGGCTCAAAGCTTGAATCATCATCGTCATCCTCATCTTCGCCACGATTATAATAATCATCACGATATAAGAAGGCAACAATATCAGCATCTTGCTCGATAGACCCTGATTCACGGATGTCACTCATCATCGGACGTTTATCTTGACGTTGTTCAACACCACGAGATAACTGACTCAGTGCGATGACAGGACATTCTAGCTCACGTGCAATAGCTTTAAGCGTACGTGAAATTTCAGATACTTCTTGTTGACGGTTATCTGAGAAGCGTGAACCACTACCTTGAATTAATTGTAAATAGTCAATCACAATCATGTCTAAACCGTGTTCTTGTTTAAGTCGACGACATTTAGATCGTAAGTCATTGATTCGAATACCTGGCGTATCATCAATAAATATTTTTGTTCGAGATAGTTTACCAACTGCAATCGTGAATCGGTTCCAATCCTCTTCGGTCATTGTACCGGTTCTTAATCGGTTTGAGTCAACGTTACCTGAACTACATATCATACGTGTTGCTAATTGGTCTGCACCCATCTCAAGAGAGAAGATACCTACTGTATATAAATCCTCATGTGTCGCTACCTTTTGGGCAATATTAAGTGCGAAGGCAGTCTTACCAACAGATGGTCGTGCAGCTAAAATGATTAAGTCATTTCGGTTAAAACCTGCTGTCATTTGGTCTAAATCTCTATAACCTGTTGGAATACCCGGTGTTTGACCACTATTTTGATCGAGTTCCTCAGCAGTTTCATACACTTGTCCTAATACATCTCGAATATCTTTAAAACCATCGCTCTCACGTGTTGATGATAGCTCTAAAATACGTCGTTCTGCATCACTCAAGATCGTATCTAATTCTAACTCATCATTGTATCCGTCATTGGCGATACTATCAGCAGTCTGTATTAACTTACGTTTAAGCGCATGCTTAAATACGATATCAGTATAATATTGAACATTTCTTGTTGTAGGAACATTAGTAGATAATTCTGCAAGGTATTGCGGGCCACCCGCTTCACTCAAACTTCCTTCAGTCGTTAATTGATCCATTAACGTCACTACATCAATTTCTTTATTATCTTCATTTAAGTGCATCATCGCACGGAAAATATGTTGATGGGCGCCTCTATAAAATGACTCAGGAAGTAACACTTCCTGAGTTGTATTAATTAATTCCGGATCAATAATAATGGCACCTAAGACAGATTGTTCGGCTTCATTGCTATGTGGCATTTGATTTTGCTCGTACATACTATCCATTATTGATTACACCTCTATTTTCAATCCATCTTTATTGTTCTACTGTATGCACACGAATAGTACCTTCAACTTCTTTATCTAATTTAACAGGTACGTTTGTATAACCTAATGTGTGGATACCTTGTGGTAAATCCATTTTACGTTTATCTAATTTAATGTCATGTTGATCTTTAAGGGCTTGGGCAATTTGTTTCGTACTTACTGAACCAAATAATTTACCGCCTTCACCTGTTTTAGCAGATACTTCAACTTCGATGTTAGCTAATTTTTCTTTTAATGCTTTTGCATCATCAATTTCTTGTTGTCTGTCTGCTTCAGCACGTTTATTTTGTTGTTCTAATTGTTTTAAGTTACCAGGTGTAGCTTCAACGGCGTAATTATTTTTTAATAAGAAGTTATTTGCATAACCTACTGGTACGTCTTTAACTTCGCCTTTTTTACCTTTACCTTTAACATCTTGTGTGAAAATTACTTTCATGCGTCTTCACTCCTACTCATTTGTTCTGTTATTGCTTGTTGTAATTGTACGATGGCGTCTTCCACTGAGACACCTTTTAATTGTGTCGCTGCATTCGTCAAGTGACCCCCGCCACCTAGGGCTTCCATTGTTAATTGTACATTAACTGAACCTAATGAACGGGCTGAGATACCGACTAGGTTGTCTTCACGTTTGGCAACGACATATGAAGCTTCTATACCTTCTAAACTTAACAACTCATCGGCTGCTTGTGCAACTGTAACAGGATGATAAATTTTATCGTCTGAGCCATGTGCAATGGCAACACCGTTATCTTGTACTTCGACTGTTCTAATTAATTCAGAACGATTAATGTACGTATCCACATCATCTTTTAAGAAGTGTTGTGTAAGAATAGTATCGGCACCATGCGCTCGTAAATAACTTGCGGCATCGAACGTTCTTGAACCCGTACGTAATGTGAAGTTTCTTGTATCAACAATAATACCTGCATACATAACAGTAGATTCAAGACGTGTTAAACGCTGTTCAGTTGGTTGATATTCTAGCAACTCTGTGACAAGTTCGGCTGTTGAACTTGCATAAGGTTCCATATAAACCAGTAGTGGATTTGAGATAAAGCTTTCACCACGTCTATGATGGTCAATTACCACTTTACGATTTGCTTTGTTTAAGACATTTTCATCTAGAACCATTTCTGGTTTATGCGTATCAACGACAACAACCGTTGTTTTAGATGTCATCATATCCCATGCATCGTCAGATGTAATAAATCGTTCTTTAAGTTCTGGTTTCTTATCAATTTCATCCATGACACGACGTAATGTTGGATCGATATCAGATTCATTCAACACAACATATGCTTCTAGATTATTCATTAAAGCGAATCTAGACACACCGATGGCTGCACCAATGGCATCTAAGTCAGGTCGTTTATGTCCCATTACGATGACTTTATCGCCTTCGGTTAAGATATCTTTTAATGCGTGTGAGATAACACGTGCTCTTACACGTGTACGTTTTTCCATAGGGTCAGTCTTACCACCGTAGAAACGTACGTTGCCGTTCATGTTTTTAATAGCGACTTGGTCACCACCACGACCTAGTGCTAAGTCTAGACCTGATTGTGATAATTCACCTAAGTCGATAAGATTTTCAGTACCTTCACCGACACCAATACTTAATGTCAATTGTGCTCGGTAACCAACACTTTTCTCACGTAATTGACTTAAAATGTTGAAATTTGAGTCTTCGATTTCCGCTAAGATCTTTTGATTTAAATAGGCTACGAATTGGTCTGAATTATAACGTTTGAAATAAATATTATATTCTGATGCCCAACGACTAATCACACGTGTAACCATTGAGTTAATTTCAGAACGTTGTGTGTCATTCATGTTTTGCGTAATTTCATCGTAGTTATCTAAGAATAATGTTGCAATAATGGGTTTTGAATCTTCATATAATTGGTTCGTTTGCACTTCATCTGTAATATCGAAGAAGTATAAGCAATGTTCATTGCTTGAATAACGTACTCTATAATGATAATTTTCATGTTCAATCTCTACTTCTTGAACTTTCTCCAATTGCTTTAAGATATTAGGAAATATTTCGTTTACCGATTCTGAAATAACATTAGTTGTTAAATGTTCAGACATAAATTGGTTAACCCATTCAATATGGTCGTTCTCATCTAACACAATCATCCCGATCGGTAAGTGTTTAATCGCCTTATTACTACTTGTTGTAATATGACCACTTAAACCATCCACATAACTGTCCATTTTCATAAAAGCTTGTCTTAGCAAGAATCCACTAGCAATAATCATTACTAGTAATATTCCTGCAGCTATGCCTGCCACGATTTGGTTAAATATAAACCAAACGATGACTAATGCTATAGCAGTCAGTACCATTATGATAAATGGTATGAGCAAAGCTTTTTTAGTGGATTGACGGTTCATTCTTCCACCTCTCATCACTTTTTATTATTATTGTTCATTAGTTGTTTTAAATTGATACATAAATCGATGACACCTAATAACCCTACAATGTGAGTCATTGGCGTTAATAATGTCCCTATAACCATTAATATGATAGTTACTACATTCGGTAGTCGCTTCGCTTTTCCGAAGAAATGTATCACGCTCATCCCTTGAATGTACATCACTAATGATAACACAACTTCAAAGTTTAAGACGATACTCTGGAACGTACTTGGTTGGGTCGCAAACATTACACAAAGTAAATCAATAATATAGATTGTTAATAGCGTACGATTCATTTGCCAAGCGAATAGCGGCTTAAATATTGGCGTAGCTACTTTGAATTTGCGCAGGATTGGAAATGTTATGATCAGATTAATTAAAACGAAAAGAAAAACGATAATAATGAGATAACTAGGGAGTTGGACCGTCATTTGGCGGATACTTTCTTCAAGCATCTGTCTGTAATCAGCATCTGCTCCACTTGTTAATAACATGTTATGAACGGTTTCTTTAACAGGGTTAACTAATGCGGCTGCTCTTGGGATTTTATCAAATACTTGTAATAACATGAATCCTATCAATGTCATTAAACTTAGAGATACCGTTGTTACATATAAAATTCTTTCTTTTGTTGCTCTTTCCTTAAGTAATTGTCCAATGATTAAACTCGTTAAAATCACTAAAACCATTATACTTAAGACGAATGTATTACCTAATAATGTTGTAATTATAACTGTTACTAAGGCACTAATTCCAAATGACTGAATAGATTTGTTCCATAATACGACACCTGGGATTGTTGCAAATAAACATAAAATTAAGCCGAGAATAGGTAATACATGTGTTACTAAAGCGACTATCACTAATGCTAATGTACCTATCATAGTTGCTTTAGGTTGTATTTTTGAAAACACACACGCCACTCCCATACTTTTTTGACTATAATTACCATTTTAACCTCTTTGAAAAAAATAAACAATAAAGTACTACTGGTATTTATGTCGGTCAATTCCAGCAGTACTTTAGAGTGAAATAATCTATAGTTTTTACAAATTTTTAATTAAAATTCATTACGATAAACCTTTTAAAAGCAAGCATAGTAATATGAAAATCAAATCATTATTAATAGTAGAATTGGAAATATTACAATTAAATTAACTAGATTAATAAAACTACTTTTTAAAACAAATTCTTTCTTAGTTAGTAAATACATAATTAAGGAAAATATAAATAAAACACAACTAATAAAAAGGAAATATCTACATATATCTAATCCCTTTTCAGATAGATTATTGAAGTTGAATATTATTAATGATGCTATAACTATATAATTCAATGCATTTAATATAATTATCAATTGTTTCATCTCATAGCCACCTATTTAATTTCTCGATTTGTATTCTCTTTATATACTATACTTTTAACATCGATATTCAACCTTATAAAATTAACATTAGAACATGGTTTTAGTCATTATCGTCGAATATGTTTCGCATTTAAAAAGTGATATAAATTAGGCGCCCAATCTTCAAAGTTAAGTAAGAAACCATCGTGACCCACGTTATCTGGTACAAAGAAGTGTCTGTGATATTTAAAGCGTTGCCCTGTCGCTAATACTTGATCATCTGGATACAACAAATCATCTATGAATCCCATCGTTAATACCTTTGTGTCTAATGATTTAAACACTTCATCAACATCATCTCTACCTCTATCAATATTATGACTATCTAAGACGTCCAGCAGTGTTAAATAACATGATAAATCAAATGATTCTTTGAACTTATTACCTTGATGTTGTTGATAACTAACTACCTCTTCAGGCGTGAAGCGTTGATCATAACTTTTAGAAGAACGATAAGTTAAGAATCCTAATTGACGGGCAATACTTAAACCTTCTTTACCACCGATATGAATAGCTTGCCTAGCAATCTCATTAAAGGCACAACTGTACGATGAGGTTTTATCTGTAGCAGCAAGTATGACCGCTTTATCCACTTGGAATCGTCGGTTATAAAGTAATTCTAGTGCTTGCATACCTCCTAGACTACCACCGATTAAAATATCTATTTTATTAAATCCTAGTGCTTCTATCCCCTTCTCAAGTGCACGTACGATATCTCTTAATGTTAAATGATCTGGAAAATGTGGGTCATTATGCTTTGAACTTGAACCAAATGGACTCCCTATCACGTTGAATGTTAAAAATTGATAATCATTAATAGGTATATATCCGCCATCAATAATTTCACGCCACCAACCTGGATGTTCATCTGTACCATATGTAAGATGATTGCCAGTTAGTGCATGGCAAACTAATGCTAATGGTTGTCCAGGATAACCTACATGTTCATATGTTAATTTTAAATTTTGTATCGTTTCTCCTGACTCTGTCGTAAAATGGCCTAATTCTAATGTATCAACTGTATAATTCGACATATATGAATCCATCCTCCTTTAAATAAAAAAGCTTCTTACTCTATGAAAAGTAAGAAGCGGTTCAGTACTTATCATTCGAGTGCTCGTTGGTTTTAGCACCGTACTCGTATTCTTTGTAGCCGGTTGCTGAAGCGTCTATGGGCCAAGTCCCTCAACTTCTCTGAATAAGATTTTATGATTAAGTTTTGAATAAATACATTAATTATCTAAATTTTCTAACTACTTAAATTTTAACTAACTCATTTGCGAAATTCAATATATAGACCTTGATTTCTATAGAAAGAATCTCAACAGAGCGATAAATGCAATACCACCTAAAATCGTCCAGGTTAGACTTCTCGTATAGATGGCTAATAATATAGTTGGTATTAATGCAATAATGAATGGCACATTGAGTGTATAGCCTACACTACCCTCATGTTGTTGAATCAAACCGTCCAAGACGAGTGCTGTAAAAAGTGTAATTGGAATAAAGGATAACCATCGAATCAAAACGTCAGGTAAATTCACTCGTGAAATCATCATAAATGGAATCACTCTGACTAAAATCGTAACAATACCACATAGAATAATAATGATTAACATATGTTGATCTGTCATCATCTGTCCATCACCACCCCTAATGTAGAAGCGACAACCGCAGATATAATAATCGCTACATATGAAGGCATAACAAAGCTTAACGTTAACATCATCACAATGACACATAGAATAAGCACGAGATAGATGTTGATCTTAGACTTTTTAACAGATTCAAATTGAGCAATACCTAAAAATACAAACATAGCCGTAATCGCAAAATCTAATCCTAACATCTCTGGATTCGAAATATATTTGCCGAATATAGCACCAACTACACAAGAAAAGGTCCAAAACAAATATGCTGTAATGTTTAAACCGTGCAACCAACGATCATTAATAGGTTCTCCTTTTACATAAGGTGTGATGGCTACACCAAACGTTTCATCGGTCACTAAAGAACCAAGTCCAATTCGATTCCATAAACTATAAGACTTAAAATTAGGTGCTAACGTCATACTTAATAAAAACATACGTGAATTAACAATAAACGTTGTCAACACTATCGCTGTTATCGGTGTTCCAGCTATGACTAACGCACATATAATAAATTGCGCCGCACCAGCATAAATAATTAAACAAAGTAATATAATTTCTAATAAACTAAACTTTTGAGATGCAGCAACAATACCGAATGAAATACCAACACCTGCATATCCTAATAATGTTGGAATACATTCTTTAACACCTTGTCTAAATGTGAGATGGGTCATCTTGCCTCCCCTTTCTAGTACCAAATGCATTTACGTTTAAATAATAAACTCAAGTCTAATATACAATGATGAAAACGGCAATCACTTTAGACGTCGGTATGTGTGACGTAAGACAACCCTCATTTTAAAAACGTCGTAAATACAGCGTTTATAATATGACAGAATTTTCCGTAAACAATTAGACCCTCCTCTATTTTTGCATCTAAATTTTACTTAATGACCCTCCCCTACCCTCTTACTTTTGATTATTCGCATAAAAAATACGCGGCAATGATGGCTCTTCATTACCGCGCATTGTATAGCTTATTTATTCGCTAACAATCTAAATTATTTAGTTGGCTTTTGAATATGAGTTTTACCACCCATGAATGGTACTAAGGCTTCAGGGATTGTTACTGTACCATCTTCATTTTGGTAGTTCTCAACGATTGCTGCGAATGTACGACCTACAGCTAAACCACTACCGTTTAACGTATGCGCTAATTCAGGTTTAGCTGCATTATCACGTTTGAAACGGATATTGGCACGTCGTGCTTGGAAGTCAGTACAGTTTGAACATGAACTGATTTCTTTGTAGTCGTTATAGCTTGGTAACCATACTTCTAAGTCGTATGTTTTACTAGCACTGAAACCAATGTCTCCAGTACATAAGATAACACGACGATATGGTAATCCTAATTCTTCTAAGATCGCTTCAGCGTTTGTAGTCATTTCTTCTAAAGCATCCCAAGAATCTTCAGGTTTTTCAAAGCGTACCATTTCAACTTTGTCGAATTGGTGTAAACGAATTAAACCTCTTGTATCTCTACCAGCTGAACCCGCTTCACTACGGAAACATGCAGATTGTCCAGTGAATTTTTCAGGTAAGACACCTGGTTGGATGATTTCATCACGATAGAAGTTTGTTAAAGGTACTTCAGCAGTTGGAATTGTATATAATCCTTCTTTTTCCACTTTAAATAAATCTTCTTCGAATTTAGGTAATTGACCAGTACCATACATTGTATCAGCGTTAACTAATTGAGGTACCATCATTTCAGTGTAACCATGTTGTGTTGTATGTTTCGTAATCATGTAGTTCATTAATGCACGTTCTAATTGTGCACCGTCTCTTGTTAGATAAACGAAACGTGCACCAGAAATTTTAGCGGCACGATCGAAGTCAGCCATTTTAAGATCTTCTACGATATCCCAGTGTGCTTTCGCTTCGAAATCAAATTCACGTGGTGTACCCCACTTTTTAACTTCGATATTTTCTTCATCTGAAGCACCTTGTGGCACATCGTCATTGATAAGGTTTGGAATACGACATAGAATGTCTGTCATTTTATTATCAATTTCATTTAATTGTGTATCATATTCTTTAATGTCATCACCTAATTGACGCATTTCAGCAATAACATCATCAGCATTTTCTTTATTACGTTTTTTCTGAGCGATTTCTTCACTTACTTTATTACGTTTCGCTTTCATCTCTTCTGTCTTGCTTATTAATGTACGACGCTTTTCATCTAATTCTAATACCTCATCGACTACTTTAGGGTCGTCTCCTCTTAATTCAATTTTGCTCTTAACTTTGTCTGGCTCTGTTCTAAAAAGTTTAATATCTAACATGAAACCTTCATCCTTTCCCATAAAAAATATATATTTAGCATGCCAACTATGTATATAAAAGCATACAAAAAGACCACGCCCCGACAAGGGACGTGGTCTACGCGTTGCCACCCTATTTAACAAACAAAGCAAACACTTAATAAAATGTTACTTCATTTGCACTTAACTAAAATAACGGTTATTCGCCGATTGCTCACTAAATGTAGGTAGATTCACATTAAAGTGGATTACTTGTTCTCACTAACCACAAGCTCTCTGAAATCCATCAATAATACTACTTGGCCTACGAACAATGTTTTATTAACTTACTCACAATATAGCAAAGTTTTTTGTAATTTTCAAGTTATTTTAAAATTCAATCATTTTCATTTTATGAATGTCTTAATGATACGCACTATCCTTTAAGTACTGTGCTACGGCTTCTATATCCTTATGGAATTGTCTATCTTGTTTGATAGATGGCACAATGTTTCTAAATTCGTCATATTTGTCTCGTGTTTTAGGTGATAGTTGATTAACCCCTTTTAACTCAACTGCTTGTAACGCAATAATACATTCAATCGCAATAACACGTCGTGCATTTTCAATCATTTGATAACCATGTCTTGAAGCAATTGTACCCATAGATACATGATCTTCTTGGTTAGCTGAAGATGGGATAGAATCTACACTCGCTGGATGTGCTAGTGTTTTATTCTCTGATACTAAACTTGCTGCCGCATATTGCATAATCATCGCGCCACTTTGTAAACCAGGTTCAGGACTTAAGAATGCAGGTAGACCGTTATTCAATTGCGGATTCACTAGTCGTTCCACACGTCGTTCTGAAACATTCGCTAATTCACTGACACCTAACTTCAAATGATCAAGCGCAAAGGCGATAGGTTGTCCATGGAAGTTACCACCAGATATAACTGTTGTTTCACCGTCTTCATCAAAGATAAGTGGATTATCATTTGAAGCATTCATTTCAAACTCTAACTTTTCTTTTACGTAGTTAAACACTTGATAACTAGCGCCATGAATTTGTGGAATACAACGTAAAGAATACGCATCTTGAACACGAATCTCAGCTTGTCTTGTTGTTAACTTTGAATCTTCTAACCAATCACGCATACGTGCTGCGACATCTACTTGTTCTTGACTGTTTCTAACTGCATGCACTCTATGATCATATGCATCAACAATACCATTTAACGCTTGATGCGTGAGCGCCGCAATCCACTCTGCTTGGTAACCTAGGTCTTCCGCTTCAATATAGTTAATGACCCCTTGAGCAGTCATAGCCTGTGTGCCGTTAATTAATGCTAATCCTTCTTTAGCTTGTAAATGTAATGGTGCTCTTCCTAATTCATTTAAGACATAACGACTATCAACTTCTTCGTTTTTAAAGTAAACAAGCCCTTCACCAATAAGTGCTAAAGCTAAATGAGATAATGGTGCTAAATCCCCTGATGCACCGAGTGAGCCTTGTTGAGGAATCACAGGTATAATACGCTCATTAATGAAATATTTGAGCTGATCGACCAATTCTAACGTTACACCTGAATTTCCTTTTAATAATGTATTAAGACGTAAAATCATCATCACGAGTGATACTTCTTCAGAAAATGGTTCGCCCATCCCACAAGCGTGTGAACGTATTAAATTAACTTGTAAGTCATTATATTGAGTCGAATCAATACGCACATCACTAAATAAACCAAACCCTGTAGTGATCCCATAAATGGTTTCTTTATCATTAATAATTCTTTCTACTACACTTCTACTTTTTTTAACTCTTTCTAATGCTTCCTCAGTGATTTCAATTTTTAAATCTTGGTGTAATAATTGTTTAATATCCTCAATCGTTAAAGCATCTCCATTTAAAAATAAAGTCATAGAAACAGCTCCCCTTTATGTAGAATTAAAACTTCCATTATCAAAAAGTATACGTTTTCATTTTTATATAAACAATACTTTTTACAATTTTTATAATACATTAACAATTTAATTATTTAATACACTAAAATATTGTCACTGTTATATTAGGTTTCTATATCGTTACATTTCTTAAATTTCTATTGACGAAAGTGTATTACAGGTATAGTATTCATAATTGTATTTAAAAGCACACGCATCGTTGTGACTTATATTCAATATAAAATGAATCATTGAACATAGACCGGTCAGTATAATAGAAATAAATAATCCGGTAAAAGGAGGTTTAGGTAGATGGAAACTTTAGATACTATTAATATTCCTAAAAGAAAAGAAGAGTCTCATAAAGGGGATTACGGTAAAATCCTATTAATTGGAGGATCTGCCAATTTAGGTGGTGCAATCATGTTAGCAGCACGTGCATGTGTATTCAGTGGTAGTGGATTGATTACTGTAGCTACACATCCAACTAATCATGCTGCATTACATTCTCGATGCCCGGAAGCAATGGTTATCGATATTAACGATACAAAGATGCTTACTAAAATGATTGAAATGACAGACAGTATCTTAATTGGTCCAGGACTTGGCGTAGACTTTAAAGGAAATAATGCGATTACTTTCTTATTGCAGAACATCCAACCTCATCAGAATTTAATAGTAGACGGTGATGCTATTACGATTTTTAGTAAACTTAAACCTCAACTACCTTCATGTCGAGTAATTTTTACGCCACATCAAAAAGAGTGGGAACGTTTAAGTGGTATCCCAATTGAAGAACAAACATATGAGCGTAATCGTGAAGCGGTTGATCGTATTGGCGCGACAGTTGTTCTAAAAAAACATGGTACTGAGGTTTACTTTAGAAACGAAGATTATAAACTATCTATCGGTAGCCCAGCTATGGCAACTGGTGGTATGGGTGATACTTTAGCAGGTATGATTACTAGCTTCGTAGGTCAATTTGATAGTATTAAAGAAGCGGTAATGAGCGCCACATATACACATAGTTATATCGGAGAAAAGCTTTCTGAAACGATGTATGTCGTACCACCATCACGTTTAATCAATGAAATTCCATTCGCAATGAAACAATTAGAAGAATAGCTTATATAGGGAATATGGTCACATTTAACAGTCACCATATCCCTTTTTATTACATAAAAATAAGACTCCCCTGGTGATAGGGGAGTCTTATTTTTTTACTTTATATTATTGTTTATTCATCTTCATTATTGTCTGAATCATTTTCGATATCTTCATTTACGCGATCCATAAAGTCTTGTCTTACATCGATTCGTTCATCGCCATCTTGATTGTCTTCTGAACCTTGTTCTTCATCAGTAACTTCAGTTTGAATCGCTTTGCCTGGTGCGCCACCTTCAATAACTTCTTCGCTATTAGACTCACCTTGAGCATTATCACTTTCAATATCTGATTCTGCTTCATCAGCGTCATCTTCTTGTTTTACTTTAGCTACTGTTGAAACAAATTGGTCATCACCTAGACGCATAAGTCGAACACCTTGTGCAGAACGACCATTTTGTGAGATGTCATGTACATCTAGACGTATAATCACACCTGCATTCGTTACAACCATTAAGTCTTCTTCACCTGTAACAGTTGTAATACATACGATGTTACCATTACGTTCTGTAATTGTTGCCGTCTTAATACCTTTACCGCCACGATTTGATAATCGGTAATCAGCAACTGGTGTACGTTTACCGTAACCATTTTCAGTAACAACTAATACTTCATCTTCACTATTCGCATGTGCGACGTCTAAACCGACTACTTCATCACCTTCACGTAATGTGATACCTTTCACACCTGCTGCTGTACGGCCAAGTGGACGTAATGCTTTTTCAGAGAATCTAATCAATGAAGCATGTGCAGTACCAATAAGGATATCTTCTTCACCATCGGTTAGTCTAACTGCAATTAACTCATCATCTTCTTTAAAGTTAATCGCAATTTTACCATTCTTATTAATACGAGAGAAGTTACTTAATGATGATCGTTTAACGATACCTTTACGTGTTGCAAATACTAGGTAATCGTCTTCACTTTCAAGGTCTTTAACAGCAATCATTGTACTGATACTTTCATCATTTTCAAGTTCAATCGCATTAACAATTGGGATACCTTTGGATTGACGAGATAATTCTGGTACTTCGTAACCTTTAAGTTTGTATACGCGGCCTTTATTCGTAAAGAATAAGACATTGTCATGAGTACTTAAAGTAACTAATTGACTCACAAAGTCTTCTTCTAATGTATTCATACCTTGTACACCACGACCACCACGGTTTTGTGCACGATATGTAGATACTGGAAGACGTTTAATATAATTGTTATGACTTAATGTAATTACAATTTGTTCTTCTGGGATTAAATCTTCATCTTCTAAATCATCTAATCCGCCAAGTTGAATTTCTGTACGACGTTCGTCACCATAACGTTCTTTAATTTCTGTTAATTCGTCACGAACTAATTGTAGTAATACTTCTTCATCCGCTAAAATCGCTTCTAATTCATCAATATAAGCTAATAATTCGTTATATTCTGATTCAATTTTGTCTCTTTCTAAACCAGTTAAACGTCTTAAACGCATATCTAAGATAGCTTGTGCTTGTCTTTCAGATAACTTGAAGCGTTCTTGTAAGCTTTCCATTGCCACTTTATCTGTTTCAGATTCACGAATCGTACTAATGATTTCATCAATATGATCAAGTGCAATTCTTAAACCTTCTAAGATGTGGGCACGGTCTTTTGCTTTTCTTAAATTGTATTCTGTACGTCTACGTACAACCGTTTTTTGGTGTTCTAAGTAATGGACTAATGCTTCTTTAAGATTAATTAACTTAGGTCTGCCATTGACTAAGGCAATCATATTTACACCAAATGATGTTTGTAATGGTGTTTGTTTATATAAGTTATTTAAGATAACACTTGCGTTAGCATCCTTACGAATATCAATAACAACTCTTACACCCGTACGTAAACTTGTTTCATCACGTAAGTCAGTAATACCATCAATTTTTTTATCACGTACAAGTTCAGCAATTTTTTCGATCATTCGTGCTTTGTTAACTTGGAATGGAATTTCTGTAACAACAATACGTTGACGGCCACCGCCACGTTCTTCTATTTCAGCACGTGAGCGCATTTGTAAAGAACCTCTACCTGTTTCATAAGCACGTCTAATACCACTTTTACCTAAGATAAGACCAGCAGTTGGAAAATCTGGACCTTGAATATCTTCCATTAATTCACTGATTGAGATGTCTGGATTCTTACTTAAACTAAGCACACCATCAATCACCTCTGTCAAATTATGAGGTGGTATGTTAGTCGCCATACCTACGGCGATACCTGCCGCACCATTAACTAATAAGTTAGGGAAACGTGCAGGTAAGACTGCCGGCTCTCTTTCGTTACCATCATAGTTATCGATAAAATCAATTGTATCTTTATTGATATCACGTAGTAATTCTAGCGTAATTTTAGTCATACGCGCTTCGGTATAACGCATGGCAGCTGCGCCATCACCATCCATGGAACCAAAGTTACCTTGTCCATCCACAAGTGGATAACGATAACTGAATTCTTGTGCCATTCTTACCATAGCCTCGTAAATAGATGAGTCACCATGTGGGTGATATTTACCCATAACATCCCCAACGATACGTGCGGATTTTTTATATGGCTTATCTGGAGTCATACCTTGCTCATTTAATCCATACAGTATACGACGATGTACTGGTTTCAATCCATCTCTGACGTCTGGTAATGCACGAGAAACGATAACACTCATTGCATAGTCTAGGAATGATTCGCGCATTTCATTGGTTATATTTCGTTCATTAATTCTTGATTGAGGTAATTCAGCCATCAAGAGATCCTCCTTCAAAAGTTCAGTTCATAGTGCTTAGAAATCTAGGTTGGCATAGACCGCGTTATCTTCAATAAATTGTCTACGGTTTTCAACAACATCACCCATTAACATTTCAAATGTTTGGTCGGCATCAATTGCATCTTCTAATGTTACTTGTAACATTGAACGGTGTTCTGGATTCATCGTTGTTTCCCATAATTGATCGGCATTCATTTCACCAAGACCTTTATAACGGGCAATAGACCATTTAGGTGTTGGATTTAATTCTGCTTTTAATTTATCTAATTCTCTATCGTTGAAGACATAGTATTTTTGTTTACCTTGCGTTAATTTGTATAACGGTGGTTGGGCAATATATACATATCCCGCTTCAATTAGCGGTCTCATGAAACGATAGAAGAATGTTAATAATAATGTTCTAATATGAGCACCATCAACATCGGCATCTGTCATAATTACAATTTTATGATATCGTGCTTTACTAATATCAAATTCTCCACCAATACCAGTACCAAATGCTGTGATCATAGAACGAATTTCATTGTTATTTAAAATACGATCTAGACGTGCTTTTTCAACATTAAGAATCTTACCTCTCAATGGTAAAATTGCCTGTGTACTTGAGTCACGGCCTGATTTAGTAGACCCACCGGCAGAGTCCCCTTCGACTAAGAATATTTCACTTTCTTCAGGGTTTTTACTAGAGCAGTCAGCAAGTTTACCAGGTAAACTTGAAATCTCTAATGCTGATTTACGACGTGTCACTTCACGTGCTTTCTTTGCAGCTACACGTGCGCGAGATGCCATAATACCTTTTTCAACAATAATTCTACCAACGCTAGGGTTTTCATATAAGAAACGTTCAAAGTGTTCAGAGAATAATTTATCTACAACTTGTCGTACTTCAGAGTTTCCTAATTTTGTTTTCGTTTGACCTTCGAATTGAGGATCACCATGTTTGATAGAAATAATAGCTGTTAAACCTTCACGTGTATCTTCACCTGAAAGTCTATCTTTATCTTCTTTGATTATTTTACTGTTCATACCATAACTATTTAACACACGCGTTAACGCACGTTTAAAGCCATCTTCATGCGTACCACCTTCATACGTGTGGATATTGTTGGCATATGTTAATAAATTCGTTGAATAGCCTTTATTATATTGGATCGCAATTTCAACTTCGATATCATCTTTAGATTGGTGAATGTAAATAGGTTCGCCATGGATAGGTTCTTTATTTTCATTCAACATTTCTACATAAGACTTAATCCCACCCTCATAGTGATAAGAATCTTGTCTGATATCATCTTCGTCTCGCTCATCAGTTAAAGTGATTTGAATACCTTTGTTCAAGAATGCTAACTCACGAATACGTTGTTGTAATGTTTCATAGTTGTAAACTGTTGTTTCGGTAAAGATACTGCTATCTGCTTTAAAACGTATTGCTGTACCCGTCTTATCTGTGCTACCAATTTCTTTTAAATCAAATTGAGGTACACCTTTTTTATAGGCTTGGTGATAAATCGTATCGTTACGGTGTACGTATACTTCTAAATCTTCTGATAGGGCGTTAACAACAGATGAACCTACACCATGTAGACCACCTGATACTTTGTATCCGCCGCCACCGAATTTACCTCCGGCGTGAAGTACAGTTAAAATAACCTCAACTGCTGGACGTCCCATTTTTTCTTGAATATCTACTGGGATACCACGACCATTGTCAGTAACTTTAATCCAATTATCTTTTTCAATTGTTACGTTAATTTCGTCAGCATAGCCTGCTAATGCTTCGTCAATACTATTATCAACAATTTCCCATACTAAATGGTGCAAGCCTCTTTCTGAAGTTGAACCGATATACATACCAGGTCGTTTACGGACCGCTTCTAGTCCTTCTAATACTTGTATCTGCCCAGCACCATAATTATCTGTGTTGTTTACATCTGACAATGTATTCACCATCACTTTCTGTTACTTTATAATTTCACCTTGATTTATACGGTATAACTTAGCATTATTCATAATTTCATGATCAATACCGTCTACGGATGTCGTAGTTACAAATGTCTGTACTTTATGTTGAATTGTACTCAATAAGTGCGTTTGACGTGAGTCATCTAATTCACTCAACACATCATCTAGTAATAAAATTGGATATTCTCCAACTTCTATATTCATTAGTTCAATTTCAGCTAACTTAATCGACAATGCAGTTGTTCTCTGTTGACCTTGTGAACCATAAGTTTGCGCATCCATGCCGTTAACGTTAAAACCTAAGTCGTCACGATGTGGTCCAAAGAGACACACACCACGGTCTTTTTCTCTTTGAAGATTGTCATTAAGTAATGTCAGAATCTCTTCTAACATTTCTGATTCTGATTGATCCTGATGACTGAATTTCAAACTTGGTAAATACTTAAGCACCAATGCTTCACGCTCATTCGTAATGCCTGCATGAATAGGTTGAGCTAATTGTTCTAGTTCTTTAATAAAATGTTCACGACGCAACGTCACCTTTAACGCATATTCAGCAAATTGTTGATTTAAGACTTCCAGCATAGTGGTGTCAGTCTTATTACCAATTTGTAGCTGTTTTAGGTAGTTATTCTTTTGTTTTAAAATACGTTGATATTGAGAAAGGTCGTTCAAATAGACAGCTGATATTTGTCCTAACTCCATGTCTATAAAACGACGGCGTATTAGAGGTGATCCTTTCACGATATTCAAATCTTCCGGCGCAAAAAGAACCACGTTTAGATGTCCGATATATTGTGTTAGCCTACTTTGCTCTAGGTGATTGACCTTCACTTGCTTACCTCTTTTAGTAATGAACATCGTCAGTGGCATTGTGCCATGTCTATAGTTTAGCTCACCTTCTATTTTAGCATACTCAGAATCAAAACGTATGAGTTCCTTATCATTAGAAGTTCTGTGGCTTTTTGCCAAAGCTAAAGTGTAAATTGATTCAAGGAGATTCGTCTTTCCTTGTGCATTCTCACCTATGAGAATATTCACTTCAGGATGACAATCGATTGTAACCTGTTCATAGTTACGATAGTTTTCCAATTGGAGTGTATTTAATTTCATTGTTCACCTTGGTGAATGATTAAAAAAGCACCCGTATCTTCAGGCAATTCAGGTATATCGATACGATCATGGTGTTCTAATTTTTTGCCACGTCTAACTTCACGTTGACCATTAATTAAAACCTCGAAATCTTGTAGGAACCATTTCGCTTGGCCACCTGATTCAATAATACCTTCTGTTTTCAGAAATTGACCTAAAGTAATGTCACCTTCTACAACAACTTCTTGAATCAAATTCATCACTCCATTTCTTTTTATGTCATTAATATATTATACCTGTTTTGTGCTCAAATTTCATGTGAAACAAAGAATGTAAACGTTTACTTATAGTGATAATTTCTCTATTTTAAATTTCAATGCTATTTTACTTACGTTTTTGGAGTTGTATTAACGTCATTTTAATTTTAAAGGGCATATTAGCTTATTTTTCTATAAAACGATAAATTCCTCCTAAAAATAATTTCTTACGCTTAAACAAAGGCTCACACACTTTAAAATGAACTTTAAATAAAAAATAGCTGAGACATTTTATCTTGTCTCAGCTATTATTCGTTTTCGCTTTTTAAGTCATGATTAGTACGTACGGATTGGCAAGATTAATTGAGTAACTGAATCATCGTCTTTAGGTTTTAAAATGAACGGTTTCATCGTACCAAAGAATTCGACTTCGACTTCGTCATTATCAATCGCTTTTAATGCATCCATCATATATTTTGAGTTGAATGAAATTTTAAGATTGCCGCCTTCTACATCAGTTGCTGTTACTTCTTCTTTTACAGTACCAATCTCTGGAGATGTTGATGATAGTTCAACAACTTCATTACCAGTGCTTAATTTGATGACATTATTACCGCCTTCTCTAGCCAATAATGATGCACGATCAATCGCATGGTAAAACTCACCATTGTTAATTCCTAATTTGATTTCATAATTCTCAGGGAATAAACGCGTTGTATCTGGATAATGACCTTCTAATAAACGAGAAATGAAATTAACATGACCTACTCTAAATAATACTTGGTTAGATGCGAAGAAAATATCAATATCTTCATCACTATCGCTCATAATTTTATTTAATTCAGATAAAGCTTTACCAGGAATGATGACATTTTTATTTTCAGATGTATCTTCTAATTTTAACTTTCTTACAGCCAAGCGGTGTGAGTCAGTTGCTGTGCATATTAATTCATTATCTTGTATAAGCCAATTCACACCAGTTAATACTGGGCGTGTTTCTGAGGTGGACACTGCAAAATTAGTTTGTGCAATGATGTTTTTTAATACTTTTACAGATAATTGAATAGCGTCATCTCTTGATACTTCTGGTAATAGTGGATATTGATCTGGATCTAAACCACTTAAGTTGAATTCAGAATGACCAGATGTAATGAGTGTTTGGAATTGCTCATTAGTAGATAATTTAACATCTTTACCTGGCAATTTTTTAATAATATCAACGAAGAAACGACCAGGAAGTACAACTGATCCTGTTTCTGAGATATCAACAATATCTTCACCATCTATTTGTTTTGGTATTGAGATTTCAATTGAGATTTCAGAATCTGATCCAGTTAAAATGACTTCATTTTCTTTAGCGTCAATTTTAATACCAGTAAGAATTGGTAAAGTTGTTCTAGGTGAAATAGCTTTTAATGTATCGTTTAGTTGATTAATAAAATAATCTCTTTTAATAGTGAATTCCATCATTAAAATTTAAACTCCTTCCAGTCGTTTATATATAATTATATAGGTTTTAAATTCATAGTAATAGTAGTAGGGCCTGTGAATTAGTGGATAAGTGACAATAAGTCTGGCATATCAAAGTTATGCACATGTGGATAAAGTGTGTATACTGTGTACACCTTTTCAACATTGTCCACAATCCACAACTTGATTATCTTTTCTAGAATAATAAAACGACAACAAAATGACATGCGCTTTTCCATGTAATTATTCCCTTTTATAATCAAATTTAATCTTCAATTCGAACTGTACTATAACAGCTTAATTTTTTAAATTATTTCCCAACTATTGGTTTCTGATTTCTTTTTCTAAATTTTCCACTTCTTGTTTAAATGTAGGATCTGCTTTAATATCATTTACAATTTTTTCGTGAGCATGAATGACGGTTGTATGATCACGTCCACCAAACTCTTCACCAATTTTAGGTAATGAAAAATCTGTAAGTTCACGTGAAAGATACATTGCAATTTGTCGTGGATAGGCAATAGATTTTGTACGCTTTTTGGCACTAAAGTCTTCTATGCGAACGTTATAGTATTGTCCAACGACTTTTTGTATATCTTGAATAGTAATCTTTTTAGATTTAGGTGCTTGTATAATATCTTTTAAAGCTTCCGCAGCTAATTCTGTCGTGATAGGTTTACCTTGTAATTGTGAATAAGCCAATAAACGTGTTAATGCACCTTCAAGTTCACGAATATTGGATTGAATTTGATTTGCAATGTAGTTTAATGATTCCATTGGTATATCTAAATTCTCTTCTTCAATCTTTTTCTGTAAAATAGCCATTCTTGTTTCATAATCTGGTGGTGTAATATCCACGATTAAGCCCCATTCAAAGCGAGAACGGAGTCGATCTGACAATTTAGAGATCTCTTTTGGTGGACGGTCACTAGAAATAACAATTTGTTTATTATTGTTATGCAGTTCATTAAAAGTATGGAAGAATTCTTCTTGTGTTTGTTCCTTATTTTGAATGAACTGTATATCATCGATTAGTAAAACGTCGATATTACGGTATTTCTCTCTAAAAGCATCACCTTGGTTATCACGAATTGACTTAATAAATTCGTTTGTAAACTTTTCACTAGATGTATAAATCACATTAGCATTAGGATTATTATCCAAAACATGATGTCCAATGGCATGCATTAGATGGGTTTTTCCTAATCCAACTCCACCATAAATAAATAATGGATTGTATGCTTCGGCTGGTGCTTCTGCTACTGCTAAACTCGCAGCATGTGGAAAACGGTTGCCTGGTCCGATTACAAATGTGTCAAATGTATTGTGTGTATTAAATTGTTCAATACCACCTAGATTATCGACATTCTGATGTTGATGCGTTTCTGGAGTTGCAGTTTCTTCAGGTTGTTTTTGATCGGTCTTCATATATTTTGACAGTTCTTCTTCAGTTATAAAACGAGGCTTGACTTCATAACCAATCACTTCATATATGATGCTTTGCATAATCTCACTATATTTTTGATTGAGCCAATTCGCATTGAAAGATTCACTGACTAATACGATGGCTTTATCATTTTGGAGTGAATAGAGTTGCGTATCTTTTACGAAAGTATCAAAACTAATTTTTGAAATTCGTTCTTTGGCGAGGTCTAATACTTTTTCCCAAATTTCTTTTTCAGACATAAATAACTCCATCTTTCTCAAAATTTTTTAGTTATACACAAAAATAACACCCGTGGATAAAAATAATCACAGCATGTTAATAATTATCCACAAGTTAATCACAGACAGTGGATAACTTAAAGCACACTATGATTTATGCACAGCCAATTTGT